>CAWJBR010000001.1:0-908741 GCA_963841305.1 uncultured Phycisphaerales bacterium
CCGCCAGGCTCTGGAGCGTGGAGGAGCCGAACCTCTACACCGCCCGCGTCACCCTGCGCGGGGCGGGCATCGAGGACGCGCACGCCGTGCGCTTCGGCTTCCGCGTCTTTGAGGCCAAGGCGGTGGACGGCAAGCAGAACCTCTATGTGAACGGCCAGCGCATCCGGCATCGCTCGGCCATCGACTGGGGCTATTACAGCAAGGGCGGGTTCTCGACGCCACGCCGGAGTTGGCGCAATGCAGCGTGGCGGCCGCCAAGGCCCTGAACCAGAACGGGATCAACTTCCATCGCCAGGTCGGTCAGCCGGCGGTCATGGACGCCGCCGACGAACTGGGGCTGTTTCTCTACGAGGAACCCGGGGCGTTCCACATCGCCGCCAGCGAGGTCTTCGGCGGCGAGATCACCCTGGAGAAGCTGCGCCGCATGGCCATCCGCGAACGCAACCATCCCAGCATGATCTGGTTCAACCTGGCCAACGAAAACGACCGCTGGGACAGCCTGCGCGAGCGGGCCATGGCGCCTGCTGCACGGCCTGGACGACACGCGGATGGTCACCAATTCCTCGCCCTGGTCTTCCCATATCCGGCACATGCGGCCGTACGAGTCCGACATCCGTCTGGAACTCTCGGACTACCACACGGTCAACAGCTACAGCCGCTTCAGCGAAGCCGAAGACCTGGGCAGCCATCCGCTCAAGGACGACGCCAAGCTTCGCTACTGGGGCGAGGTGGGCTGCTTCACCGGGCCGTCCAACTGGTTCAAGACCGCCGAGGAGCAGCGGTCCAATCTCGACGGCGGCATCGGCTACGATTACCGCGACACCTACCTGCCGCTGCACGACAAGATCGTCGAGTTGTTTACCCGGCACCGGCTGGCGGAAACCGGCAGCCGTCGGATCGCTTCCCCGGCGGATGTGTCCACGCAGGCCGGTCGCGGCTTGATGTATTGCAACGGCCGCGTGGCCCAGTCCATCCTGCTGAGCAACAGCATCGACGGCTATGCCATCAACGGCTGGACCAACGGCAGCGAAGACCCGCGCATGGGGGCCGACTGGGATTCGGCGATCCTGGACGAGGCGCGGAACCTCAAGGGACCGGCGCAGGACATGGCCTACTGGACGCGCCCGCTGCAGGTGGCGATCCAGCGCCGCAACGGCAAGTATTTCCAGCCCGGCGACAAGGCGATCTTTGCCGTCCACCTGATCAACGAGCACCGCCTGCCGGCCGGCGCGTACACGCTTGAACTCACGGTCACCGATGGCGCTGGCAAACCGACGGCCTTCCGCCGGGAATTGCCGGTGACGGTGGTGGGGGGCGATGTGTTCGCCCAGCCGCTGATCGAGGAACTTTCCGTTCCGCTGGAGGCCACTTGGCACGGCGGATACATCACGGTCAAAGGCACGCTTTTGGCCTCCTCCGGCCAGGTGGTGGCCGATGGCGCCGAGCAGGTGTTGCTGAAGAACCGTCCCTCTTTTGCTTCGGACCTGCAAGGGCTTCGAGGCGCGGTCCTTGGTTGGGAGGAGGCGAAAACGGCTCTGACGGAAGCCGGCGCGGTGTCGCCGGAGTTTGTCCCCGGTCAGAAGAATCTCCAGTATATTGCCGCCGGCGCTACTGCCGACATGGGCAAGCTATCCGCGGCCCTGCGCTGCGTACAAGACGAGGGCACCGTATTGCTGGTGCGCTTCAGCCCCGAGTGGGCGGCGGCCTTGCACCAGGCGGGCATTCTCTCGTCGCCCGTCACCGAATGGGGCGGGGAGCAGACCGGCTTCTGGACCGGCAACGGCTGGGGCTATCTGGATCACTTCATCGGCAACCAGGCCGTGCCTTCCCAATCCACCATCGGCACCAATGGTTGGGAAGTGCCCTGCGATCCGTACGGGTTCTACCCCCTGCAAAGCGGGTATCCCACGAACGTCTACGGGGCGTTTTTCGCCCGGGACAATCAATTGCTGATTCTCAACGCCACGATCCGCTATGGCAAAGGGCGGATCGTTCTGGCCCCGGCCTACCCGCTGGGCAGTTCGTTGGACACGATAGCCACCAAGGGCTGCACGATCGCGGAAGCGGCCGCGATGCAGCGGCGGGCCGATGCGTTTGCGGATCTGCTGTTCTTCAACATGCTGGCGATGGGTTGCCGCAACCAGTGGGCGGTGGAACCCGCGCCGCAAGCGTCCGCAGGCGCTGTCGCCCCGGTGGCGCAAGTGAAACTCACCTCGCCCGCTTCCGATGCAACCATTCCCAGCGGCCCGGTTGAAATCCGCGGCACGGCCGCCGGGATGCAGGCCGTGGCCCTCCAGATCCGCGACGGCGGCGGAAAGCTCATCGGACGCGGACAGGCCTCGGTGGATGCCTCCGGACGATGGTCCTCGTCGGCCATTTTGCGCGAGGGCGGGGATTATGTGATCCGGGCGTCGGCTGCGGAGGCGGGAGTTGATGTGGGTGAAGCGGCGCAGGCGAAGCTTTCGGTGGTGCAATCCGCTTCCAATCCCCTCTGGCTGGACCGGGTGGCCGGCGATGGAGAAATAATTTCCTTGCGGAATGTGCAACTACCCGAGAACGCCCGGCAGCTCTGGGTGAAGCTGAAGCCCATGGCCGGCGGGGTGCTGGAACTGCGCCGCGCGGGTTCGCCGGCGGTGTTGGCCCGATTGGATGTCCCCGCGGCGGAGTGCGGCTTGGACGAGGCGCGTATTCTGGCGGTCCCGCTTTCCGGTCCGGTGGCGGGCATGTGCGACCTGGAAATCCACGTCTCGGCCCCGGCCGGCAAGCCGATGGGCGAGGCGCAATGGCTGCTGACGCCGCCGGCGGGTCAGACCCCGCCGCACTTCCCCTTACGCACCGCCGCCAGTGATGAGTTCAACGCCGCTCATTTGGCTCCCGGCTGGCGGTGGGCGAATGAGGATGCCACGCATTGGAGTCTGACTGGAAGCGGCCTGCGAATTCGGACGCAGAAGGATTCCGGCAAGAATATTCTGATGCGGGATCTGTCCGGCGACTGGATCCTTGTCGCGAAACTGGATCTCAAGGACGCCTCCGGCAATCCCGCCTCGCCCGCGGCCCGCCAGCAGTTCGGCTTGCAGGTGCGCAAGGACGCCAAAACGTATCTGACGGCACGGATGTTCTTCAGTTCCAAAGACCCGGTGATGATCTTTGCCATCCTGACCGGCTACTCCAACCGCACGGTCCCCGCTCCCCTCGTGCAGCTCACTCGCGAGATGGACGCCAGGACAATTTTTTTCCGCCTGCAGAAGCGTGGTGACATCTACCGGTTCGCCTGTTCGGCCGACGGAGAAAAATGGTGTCCCGCCGGTGAACTGCGGATGGATTTGGGCGATCAGGTGAAGGTTGGTTTGTATGGCAACAACGACAACGCCGCCGGGATCCCGGAAGTCAACGGTGACTGGGACTTCTTCCGGGTGTATCAATAAGCATGGAAATTGGAGAAGCAACATGAAATGGCGATGGATGACCGCGATGGTGTTGGGCTTGCTGTCCGCAAGCCGCCTCGGTATGGCGACGGAACTGCGGGAGACGTTTTCCTGTCCGCCGACGGAGGCTCGGCCCCACACCTTCTGGTACTGGATGAGCGGCAACATCAGCCGCGAAGGCCTCACCGCCGACCTGGAAGCGATGAAACGCGCCGGCATCGGCGGGGCGGTGATCTTCAACATCGGCGGCCATGGCACGGCCGGACCGGTGAAGGTGCTCAGCCCCCAGTGGCGGGAGTTGATGGGCCACGCCATCCGCGAGGCGGGGCGGCTGGGCATCGAGATCAACCTGAACAACTCCATGTGCGGCTGGTCCTCCAGCGGCGGGCCGTGGATCACCCCGGACCTGGCCATGCAGAAGCTCACCTGGAGCCAGACGGCGGTCCGGGGAGCAACGATCTTCGACGCCGTGTTGGCGCAGCCGCCGGCGAAACTCGGCTATTACCGGGATGTGGCCGTGCTGGCCTTCCCCACGCCCCCCGACGAGCAGCGGCCCGATCCGGTTCCGGTCATCACGGCCAGCGATCCGCGGTTCAATCCCGCCCGCCTGCTTGCCGACCAGTCCGCCACCGTGGGCGGGGGCAATTGGGACGGGCCGCAGGCCACGCCCGCGTCGGCGGCCCTCTTGGCCGCCGTGCCCAAGGGACAGACCTGTTTCGTCCAGATGGAATACCCCCAGCCCTTTGCCGCCCGCTCGCTGCATCTGGCTTTCGACGGCCCCGGGAGCAAGGGAACGCTCCAGGCTTCCGAGGATGGAACCCACTGGCGGCCGGTGCAATCGTTTGCCCCGCGCAATCGCGCCTCGGTGGACCTGGCCTTCGCCGCCGCCCCGGTCCGGTACTGGCGGGTGGTCTTCGCCGCGGAGGGATCGATCCGCCTGACGGAACTGCAACTCAGCGCCCGCTGCCGGATTTCCCAGTGGACGGGCAAGGCTATGTTCGATGCCTACGGCTTGGATAAACCCGCTTTCACCGATCCGGCCCAGGCGGCTCCCGAAAGCGGCCTGATCTACCGGGAGCGGATCGTGGATTTGACGGATCGGCTGGAGGCCTCCGGCCGGCTGGTCTGGGATGTGCCGCCCGGCCACTGGACGATCCTGCGTTTCGGTTTCACGCCCACCGGCTCGCGGACCAATCCCTCCCCCGAAGGCTACAACGGCCTGGAGTGCGACAAGTTCAACGCCGCCGCGCTGGACGTTCATTTCAAGCATTCCCTCCAGCCGTGGTTCGAGGACCGGGAACTCAATCCCCTCATCCAGTACGTCCACGTGGACAGCTACGAGCGCGGGCGCAGAACTGGACGGCCCGGCTGCCCGAGGAGTTCCAGCGGCGACGGCGGTACGACCTGCGGACCTACCTGCCGGTGCTGACCGGGCGGGTGGTCAACAGCGTGTCCGAATCCGAGCGGTTCCTGTGGGACTTCCGCAACACGCTGACGAGCCTCATGCACGAGAACTACTTTGCCCACATGCAGCAGCTTTGCCAAAAGGCCGGCAAGCGTTTCACCTGTGAAGCCTATCACCAGACCCAGTTCAACAATGTCACCGCCGGCGGGCAGGCGGATATTCCCATGTGCGAATTCTGGATGGGCGACGGAATTGCCAGTCCTTACTGGACCAAGCTGGGGGCCTCTCCCGCCCATGTCTACGGCAAGAGGCTGGTGGGATGCGAGGCCTTCACCGCGACCGGTCGTGATAGAAGCGGCGGCAAGTGGGACACGGATTTCTGGGCGATGAAGGAGTGCGGCGACGCCATGTTCGCCGGCGGCGTCAACCGGATGGTCTTCCACGTCTACGCCCATCAGCCGTGGATGAATGCGGCGCCGGGCCAGACGCTGGCGGTTTACGGCACGCACTTTGAGCGGACCAACACCTGGTGGGAGCAGATGCCGGGCTTTACCGGCTACATCAGCCGCTGCCAACACCTGCTGCAGCAGGGTCAGTTCGTGGCCGACGTGCTTTACTCCTGCGGGGAGAACTCGCCCAACGAAAGCCTCAACCCCTCTGGAGCAATGACCCTGCCCCGAGGCTATGACTATGATGTGTGCGACCCATATGTGATTTTCAATCGCATGCAGGTGCAGGACGACAAACTGGTCCTGCCCGAAGGCGGCAGCTATCGGCTGCTGGTGCTGCCGGATGATCGGGCTATGACGCCGGCGATGGTGCGGCGGATCGGAGAACTGGTGCAGGCCGGGGCGACGGTGGTGGGGCCCAAACCCACCTACTCGCCGAGTCTGGTTAATCAGCCCCAGGCCGATCAAGAGGTGCGGGCACTGGCCGAGACGATCTGGGGCGACTGCGACGGCAAGAGAGTAACCCGGCGAACCTATGGCCAGGGGAAAATCTTCTGGGGCCAACCGCTGAATGAAGTGCTTATAAGCTGCGGCATTCCAGCGGATGTGGAAACCCCTTCCAATAAGCCGCTGGTGCGTTACATCCATCGGCAACTGAAAGAAGGAGAGCTGTATTTCCTGGCCAACTCCTCCCTTCAGCCCCAGGCAATGGATGTTGCGTTTCGAACGGACAGCGGCGTGCCGCAACTGTGGGATCCGATCACGGGGCGGATTCGTCCGCTGCCAGCGTATCGCCGAGAGAGCGGGCGGACGATCCTTCCGTTGCAATTGGAGCCGCGACAGAGCTACTTCGTGCTGTTCAGCAAGCAGGTGAATCCGGCCGAGGGGCGGAGCGGAGGAACGAACTTCCCGAGCATTAAGTCGATCTGCGAATTGACCGGAGCGTGGAGCGTAAGCTTTGATCCCAAATGGGGTGGTCCGGCTCAGATGACATTCGAGAATCTGGCGGACTGGACGAAGCGGCCCGAGAGCGGGATCAAGTATTACTCAGGCAAGGCGACCTATCGCAAGAGCTTTGATCTGCCAGCCGTCGCTCAAGGGAGCAAGCTTTACTTGGATTTAGGCCGAATCAAGAACGTGGCGGAGGTTCGACTCAATGGTCAGGCGTTGGGGATTGTCTGGTGCGCTCCGTGGCGGGTGCAGATCACCTCGGCGGTGAAACCCACGGGCAATGAGCTGGAGATCGACGTGGTGAACCTCTGGCCCAACCGGATGATCGGCGACGAGCGGTTGCCGGCCGACTGCCAGTGGGGCACGGGAACCTGGGTGCTGCTGAAGGGATTGCCGGATTGGTTCGTGAAGGGCCGGCCCCGCCCCAGCGGCCGCTTCACCTTCTCCAACCACAAAGCCTGGAGCAAGGACAGTCCCCTGCTGGAATCCGGCCTGCTCGGCCCGGTGCGGGTGATGGCGGAAGAGTAGTCAGGGTATTGCATATGGACTCTCAAGAAATAAACTTTCTTGCGTGGTTGTGAAAGGAAAACAGCGATGAAGCGACTGATGATCCTGCTGGTGGCCGTTGTCTGGGCTGGGGTGGCGTTGGCCGCCGACTCACTGGACCGGGGGTTCGCGGATCCTCCCCTCCAGGCCCGTACCCGCGCCTACTGGTGGTGGCTGTGCGGCAACGTGGACAAGGCCGCCATCACCAAGGATCTGGAGTGGATGAAGAAGATCGGCATGGGCGGGGGGCTGATCTTCCACGCGGATGGGCGGGCGGGCGTCATGCCCAGGACCGGCGTGGCCTTCGGCAGCCCGGAATTCCGCGAGCTGTTCAAGCACGCCGTGCGGGAGGCCGACCGCCTGGGCCTGGAGCTGACCCTCTCCCCCCAAAGCGGCTGGAATCTCGGCGGGCCGATGGTCACGCCGGATCAGGCGGCCAAGCACATCACCTGGTCCGAAGCGCAGGTGCTCGGCCCCCGCTCCTGCCAGCAACCGTTGCCGCTGCCGCCCTGCCGCGACAAATTCTACCGGGATACGCGGGTGCTGGCCTATCGCATCAAGCCCGGGGCGGTCGGTCGCGTGCCGCGGCCTGAGGTCAAGGCCAGTTCCACAGCCAAATCCCAAAGAACCGATGCGGCGGTGGATGGCAACGACCGGACGACCTGGACCAGCGCGTTGCGGTGGAAGGGGGAAAAGGGCAAGAAAGGGCTGTCGGCGACCAACACCGAATGGCTGGAATTCGAGTTTGCCGCGCCCGTCACGCTCACGGGCCTGCGGATTCTTAGTCCGGGGCTTTGGAAGTGGCAGCCGCGCAAAGGCGAACTGCAGGTCCAAGGCGAAGACGGTGTCTTGCGGTCGGTTGCGCCCTTTGCGAGCCAGAAGAAGGGCGTGGTGGAGATGGCCTTCCCGGCCGTGAGCGGAAAGACTTTCCGCCTGGTGTTCCACGAGGCCTTCGACCGCTGGCCGGATGCCGAGTCGGTGTCGGTGGGCGAGGTGGTGTTCCTGGACGCCGAGGGCAAGCCGCTGGATTTCGGCAAGCCTCTGACCCCGGTGTACCTGCTGGAGAGCAAGGCGATGTACGAGGAGGCGGCCAACGCGACGGTGACCGACCCGCTGCCTTACAAGCCCGGCGACGAGGATGCCCGCCCGGAGGAGGTGATCGACCTGACGGCCAAGCTCGACAAGGACGGCACGCTGCGCTGGGACGTGCCGGAGGGGACGTGGCAGGTCTTCCGCTTCGGCTGCACGGTCAACAGTGGGCGGGTTTCGTTCTCCTGCGCCGGGTGGACAGGATATGTGGTCAATTACCTGGACCCCGAGGCCCTGCGGGCGTACTGGCGTCAGGTGGTCGATCCGCTCTTGGACGACATCCAACCGTATCTGGGCAAGGCCTTCAAAGGCTTCGAGACCGACAGTTGGGAAGGCGGCGGGATCAACTGGACGGCCCGGCTGCCCGAGGAGTTCCGGCAACGCCGCGGCTACGATCCGCTGCCGTTCCTGCCGGTCTTCGCCGGGCGCATCATCCAAAGCCGCGAGGCCTCCAACCGCTTCCTGTACGACTGGCGCAAGACGGTGGGCGATTTGATGGCCGAGAACCACTACGGCGTGATGGCGAACCTGGCGGCCGAGCGCGGGTTGATGATCCACTGCGAGGCCGGCGGCCCCCATGCCGGCCCCTTCGACGCCATCAAGAACTGGGGCCGCTGCACCTGGCCGATGGGCGAGTTCTGGGTGCAATCCCCGCACCGGTCGGCCGAGGACGCCCGCTTCTTCATGAAAGGCCCGGCCAGCGCCGCCCACCTCTACGGCAAGCCCGTCGCCTGCGGTGAAGGCTTCACCTCCGTCGGGCCGCACTGGGACGACACGCTCTGGAGTTCGCAGAAACCCACCTTCGACCATGAGGCCTGCGCGGGACTGAATCTGACCTACTGGCACGCTTTCACCTGTTCGCCAGCCTCGATGGGCGTGCCGGGTCAGGAATATTTTGCCGGGACGCACTTCAATCCCCAGATCACCTGGGCCAATCAGGCCCACGGCTTCATCGGCTACCTGGATCGCTGCCAGTTCCTCTTGCAGCAGGGCCAGTTCGTGGCCGACGTCTGCTACTACTACGGCGATCACGTGCCCAACGTGCCCGGCCGCAAGCAGACCGACCCGGCCAAGGTGCTGCCGACTTATGACTACGACTACCTCAACGAGGAGATGCTCTTGCAGATGCAGGTCCGGGCTGGGCGGCTGGTCGTGCCCTGCGGGATGAGCTACCGCCTGCTGGCGCTGCCGGACCTGAAGGTGCTGTCGCTGCCGGCGCTGAGGAAGGTCCGGGAACTGGCGCGGGCCGGGGCGGCGGTGGTCGGTCCCCGCCCCCAGTGCAATCCCTCGCTCTCGGGCGGAGCAGCCGCCGACCAGGAATTCGCCGCACTGTGCGAGGAGCTGTGGGGCCAAGGCCAGGTGCTCACCAAGCCGGCCAAGGACGTGTTGGCCAAGCTGGGCGTGCCGCCCGACTTTGAGGCGCGGGAGGTCCAGAGCGTGGACAAACTGGACTACCTGCACCGCCGCGACGGGCAGGCGGAGATTTACTTCCTGAGCAACCAGGCCGCCGAAGCGGTGAAGTTCACCGGCGTCTTCCGGGTTTCAGGCAAGCAGCCGGAGCTGTGGGACGCCGTCACCGGCCAGACCCGCCCGGCCGGCCAGTTCCAGCCGGTGGCGGGCCGCACCGCCGTGCCGCTGGAGTTGGCTCCGTACGGCTCGCTGTTCGTGGTCTTCCGCCACCCGGCCACGCAAGCCCCCGCGGCGACGGCCGGCAACTTCCCGGCCCTGTCCCCGGTGCAAACCCTGGAGGGGGATTGGACGGTGCGCTTCGACCCCAAGTGGGGCGGGCCGGAGAAGCCGGTGACGTTCGCGAAGCTGGAGGACTGGACGGCTCGGCCGGAAGAAGGAATCAAGTACTACTCCGGCACGGCGACGTACCGCAAGAGCTTCGATCTGCCATCCCCAATCCGCAATCCAAAATCCAAAATCTTCCTGGACCTGGGCGCGGTGAAGGAGATGGCCGAGGTGCGATTGAATGGAAAGAGCCTGGGCGTGGTCTGGTGTCCGCCGTGGCGGGTGGAGATCACGGAGGCGGTGAAGTCGGCGGGCAATGAGTTGGAGATCGACGTGGTGAACAACTGGCCCAACCGGCTGATCGGCGACGGCAAGCTGCCGCCGGAGAAGCGGATCGCCAAGACCCATTACACCGGCTGGTACAACCCGGGAAAAGACGGGAAGGAACAGACTTTGTTCCCCTCCGGTTTGCTGGGTCCGGTGCGGGTGATGAGTCAAGAATAACAAGGAACCTATGAAGGCAATCCGCAGACAGCAACATACTCGGCATTGGAGAATGACAACCAGGCTAATCAGCCTTGCGCACGTTTTAGGAACTTTCGCAAAACCGCTTCAAACAATGGAAAGGCGTCAGAATGAAACTGAACGCATACTTCGCAAACTTGCTGGCAATGGGTCTAGTGAGTGCGGCTATGGCGGCGGAACCAGTGTCGCCAGCAGGAAGTCCACCGCCAAGGGGCACCCCGGCGGTGAAGTCAGTCCGGTTGATTCTGCCGGCGCAGTCCGGTCTGGCAGTGGATGGTGACACCGGGCTGGTGGACGTCTACGGTATGACTGTCGTGGATAAAAGCAACGATTCCGCGGTCGTGCTGAAGAATATTGCCGGGATTTTCACGCGGCAAGTTCAGCAGCGGTGCGAGGGCAAGGTGGTCACGGAGGGAGATGCCCCGCTGACGGTGGAATTGGCGGTTGCCGAAGGGATCGGCAAGGAAGGCTTCCGCATTGAGGACCGGCAGGGTGGCGGAGTGCGGATCGTCGGCAATGACGTGCGCGGTGTGCTCTACGGTGTGGGCAAGTTCCTGCGCACCTCACGTTATGACCAGGGCGGGTTCACTCCTGGAAACTGGCGCGGCACGTCGGTTCCACAGAAGCCGGTGCGCGGCATTTATTTATGCACCCACTTCCACAACTTCTATCACGACGCACCGGTCGAAGAGGTGGAGCGGTATGTGGAGGACCTCGGACTGTGGGGATTCAATGCGGTCGCGTTCTGGTATGACATGCATCACCTCGACGGGTTTGACGACCCCGAAGCCAAGGCCGTCCGTCAGCGGTTGGGCGCCATCTGCGCTACAGCCAGGCGAATCGGTCTGGATGTGGGGCTGACTGTGATCGCCAATGAGGGCTACAACAATTCGCCGGCCAAGATGCGGGCGCAACGCGCCGGTGGACAACGCGGGGGGTGGTATGATTGTCAAATCTGCCCGAGTAAACCCGGAGGGATGGAGTATCTTCTGCAGGTCATCGGGCAGGAGCTTGACTGGATCGCAAGTTACAATCCTCGTTACATGTGGCTATGGCCATATGATCAGGGCGGCTGCGGGTGCGCCAACTGCCGGCCTTGGGCCACCAACGGGTTTCTGACAACGGCGGAGTCGCTGGCTGCGTTGGTCCGTCAAAAGCTGCCGGATGCGAAGATAGTCCTCTCCACATGGTTTTTTGACAGAGCCGATTGGCATGGCTTGGAAACCGAATTTGCGGGGAAGAAGCCTTTCTTTGATTATGTTATGGCCGAACCGGTTAGAGGCCCGATTCCCGGCGGACTGCCGCTGGTCGGCTTCCCCGAGATCAGCATGTACAACACCTTCCCGTGGGGCGGCTTTGGCGCCACGCCGCTGACCGGCCTGGTGCAGGGACAGTGGAACCGCATCAAGAAGGTATCCAGCGGTGGGTTTCCCTATTCGGAAGGGAAATTCGAAGACCTCACCAAGGTGGCCATCAGCCAATTCTATTTCAGCGACCGGCCGGCGGCCGAGACCGTGCGTGAGTACATTGCCTTCGAGTTCTCGCCGGAGGCGGTGGACGACATCGCGAAGGTTGTCGCTACTCTGGAGAAGAATCACCACTGTCGCTGGTGGCCTGGGGAGTTGGAAGGGGTGAAACTCGATCTAAACTGGTTCCCGTCGAAGAATGCCAAACCCCAAGCCGATCCGGGGGCGGAAGAGGCGTATGCGATCGTTCAGAGGATCGATGCCAAGCTCACACCCCAGGCTCGCTGCTCATGGCGCTGGCGTCAGCTATATCTGCGGGCGTTGCTTGATTCCGAATTGAAGACCAACGGCGGCAAGCCCAATGATCGTTGTTACGAGGCGTTTTCCGAATTAATCAGGATCTACCATGCGGAGAACGCCAACCCAGCCGTGCGGCCGCCGTTGCCGGCGGATTACAAACCCCACAACACAACCCAGAGGTGAAAAACGTGGGTAAGCTAAAACAGAAACCGGGGTCGGCGATGAAGTCCATGTGGTGGTATATGGCCGTATTGGTTATCGGTGCATGGGGCAACCCTTGGGATGCCATGGCCAGGGAACGGACCACGATCTCCCTCAACGGCACGTGGCAGATCGAAGAAAGCGTCGGGGCGACCGAGATGCCCACGGCGTTCACCCACACGGTGGTGGTGCCGGGGCTGGTGAACCTGTCCCAGCCGGCCTTTCCGCAGGTGGATTGGTTCGCCAGCCGCGAGTACCTGGAGCGCTGGGGCCGGCGGTATCCGTGGGGCGGGCCGGAAATCCTGGCCAAGGATGCCCCGCTACCGGTGATCGGCATTCCCGTGCAGAAGCGCAACTACTTTTGGTACCGGAAAACCTTCACGCCGCCGGCCAGGCGGGAAGTGGCGCTGCTGCGGATCGGCAAGGCGCAGTTCGGGACCAAGGTCTGGCTCAACGGCAAGGACGTGGGCGAACACCTGGGCTGCTGGACCTCGAGCGCCTACAACCTGACCGACGCGATCAACTGGTCGGGCGAGAACACGTTGTTGGTGCGCATCGGCGCGCACCCGGCCGTGCTGCCGGAGAACATTCCGGGGGCCGGCATGTACAGCTCCAAACACAAGTGGGCGCCGGGCATCTACGACGACGTGCGCCTGATCCTCTGCGACAACCCGGTGATTGAGAGCATTCAGGTCGCCCCGCGCATAACCACGTCCGAGGTCGTGGTCCAGACGAAAGTCAAAAACTACGGCCCGGCCCGCAGCTTCGAGTTGATTCAAACGATCCACGCCTGCAAAGAGAAAAAAGAGGTCGCCAGCTTGCACCCCCAGGCTGAGCAGATCGGGGCCGGGGAGGAGAAGACCTATACCCAGACCCTCGCGCTCCCGGATGCCCATCTCTGGTCGCCGGAGGACCCGTTCCTTTACGCACTCGAGAGCCGCAGCGGCGGGGACAGCGTGCAAACGCGGTTTGGGATGCGCGAGTACCGCTTCGACAACGCCAAGGGCATCGGCTACCTCAACGGCAAGCCGTATTACCTGCGCGGCGGCAACATCGAGTTGCACCTGCATTTTGAGGATCCCCTTTGCGGTGACACGCCCTGGAACCGCGAATGGGTGCGCAAAGCGCTGATTGCGATCCCCAAGAAGCTAAACTGGAACGCTTTCCGTTTCAGCATGAGCCCGGTACCGGACTTCTGGTTGGAGATGGCGGACGAAGAGGGCATGCTTATCCAGTACGAGCCGCCGTTGTGGGCGATCGGCGGAGTCAACACCATGAAGATCTGGAATGTACATTCGCAGTGGGATCCCCAGGAGTTTATTCGAGAATATGGACTTTGGATGGGCGACAACTGGAACCATCCCTGCATCTTCATGTGGGACTCGAATAACGAAAGCCGCTGGCCGGAACTGGTCAAGATCGTCAATGCGGTGCGTCCGCTGGATCTATCGAGCCGGGCGTGGGACAACAGTTGGAGTCCGGCCGCATCGCCCAACGATCCGGTTGAGGAACATCCGTACCTGAATGCAAGCGTCAAAGATTTCCGTGCCTTCAATACCTTCGACGGTCGCAAACGCCTTCCTGGCACCCGTTGTCGAATCATCAATGAGTACGCATGGCTCTGGCTCTATCCCGACAACGAGCCGATTGACATCGCCGCCGGCATTTACAGAAGTATCCCCGCTGCCGAGCGGCAGGAGTACCGCTATTACCTCACCGCCGCCCTGACTGAAATGTGGCGGGCGCAACGTTGTGCCGTCGCCGTGCTGGATTACGAGTATTGCGGCTCCTACCTGCCGCGCAAAAACGGTCCCTATCATTTCGGCGACTTTGCCGATGTGGCGAGCTTGCGACTGCATCCGGAGTTCGAGAAGTACATGACCGAGGCGTTCAAGCCGCTGGGCGTGTATCTGGCGTTCTGGGGCGACGGCGAACCGGGTAAGGCCGCAAACAAGGGTTCCTGGTTTCCGATCCGCGGCGGGACGGACCATGCCTTCACCGTCATGATGGTCAACGACGATCAGGAACCCGTCGCCGGCAAACTGGTGCTTTCCGTCGAGACGCTGGAGGGCAAGGCGCTGGCGTCGGCTGAAAAACCGTTCCGATTGGAAGGCATCGGCAAGAGCGCATACGAACTGTCGCTACCGATCCCGAAAGACGGCCGGTGCATTTTGAAAGCCGTGGCCTATCCCGACGGTTCGCGGCACAAAAGCCCCACGGTCAGCCGCCGGAAGATCGAGGTGGGATCTGCTTCCACGGCTGTCAAGCCGATGAATACGACCGCACCGAACCCCAATATTCAGAACTTGTTGGGATCGGGCGGGACACAGTGAACACTGCTGCGCCTTGCGGGAAAACGTGAAAGACCACAAAAATGATGAATTAAGGCGAAGATTAGCGCAATGGTCGCGTGTTCGATGGCGCTCGGCAGCAAACGGCTATTTGAACGAGGTCGAAGTGAAACAAATCAGCCTTACCCGCTAGTTGAGGAACTTTGGCAAAACCCCTTCAAACAATGGAAAGGCGTCAGAATGAAACTGAACGCATACTTCGCAAACTTGCATGCGATGGATCTGTTGAATTTGGTCCGGCAATGGAGAATGACCGCTAGGCGAACCCGTCTCGCATGCCTGGCAGGCTGGCTGAGTTCAATCGCCAGCGTGTTGTTCGCATCCGATGTTCCTGTGATCGAGCGAGCCATGCAGGTGGAACTGCCCAACCAGGAAGAGAACGCCGTCAAGACCTCCTGGCCGGCCATCGGTTGCTGGTTCTGGCAGAAGGACGAGTTTCAGCCGGACGGCTACAAGCATTTCATTGACCTGTATGCCAGGCATTCGCCATTCAAACTATTTACAACCTCGTTTCGCTGGCAAGGCGAGTTGACAGATCCTAAGGTGCATGACCATGTTAAAGCGGCGGCCGAATACGCCCGACAGAAAGGGATGGCGCTGGTCTTGGATCTCGATGTCCGGATGGCGCGTAAGCCCTTTCTGGATAAGTATCCCGACGAGATGCAGGAGATCGTCCGGTTGCGGGAGCTTGCGTTGAGCGATGCGGGAGAATCCAGCATCACCATCGAGCCTTTTCAGGCGGGCGACCACTACTGTTATGGCCGTTACAATTACAAGTGCATTGCGGGCCGGTTGTTGCGGGTCTATTCGTATGTGACCGGCGCCGATGGCATCGAACCTGATTCGGTGCGCGACATCACCGCGCAGGCCACGGTGGTCTGTGCCGACAACCAAAAGGGGGTGATGCTGTCGATTCCCGGGACAAACGAAAGCAAGGGACGCACGGCTTGCGTGATGGCGGCGTTCACGCTGTTGACTCCGGATGTGTTTTCGCCGCACCTGGCGGAGTTCCAGCGCGACATCCTCAAGCAGTATGCGGACGTGCCGCTGGCCGGCGCCTGCAAGGACGAGTGGGGTTTTCCCGGGCGGGCCCACTACAAAAACTTCTATGACGACATCTATTTTTCGAAATCCATGGCCGGGGCGTACGCCAAACGACGGGCGGGCCATGATCTGATCCGTGATCTGCTGCTGATGGTCAAGGGCGAGAAAGGCCGGGGCGGCGAGCGCGCGGCGGCGATCAATCATTGGATGGAGATGATCTGGCAGCAAAATGCACAGGTGGAATTAGAATACTACCACGCGATCAAGGAGGTGTTCGGCCCCCAAGCCATGTCGGCCACGCATCCGACCTGGGTATCGATGCCGTCTATGGCCGAAGTGTTCAAGAACGGCCTGGACTGGTGGGCGGTCACGCGCGACCTGGCGCAGACCGATGAGCAGGCGCCGTACTGCGTGCGCACCGCACTGGCCAAGAAATGGCATAGTCCCCTGTGGTACAACATGTACTATGGCAAGTCATTGAAGCCTTACGAGGAGGAGCTTTGGCGCAACGCCTTGAGCGGCGGGCGAATCAACTACCATCCCCCGTATCCGGCCACGAAGGAAATGCCCCTGCCACTTCAAAAAATGCCCCTTTCGCTCAGACTGTTGTCTATCGGCGATAAGCTCCTGCGTGCCGATTGCCGCGTGCGATTGTTGAACTTCATCTCGACGCGCCCGGTGGATTGTCCGGTGGCCGTCGTCTTCAGCCATCCCCGCGTGTGCAACTGGGCCGACGAGGGACGGGGCGATGCGGGGGTGCGGCTATGTGACGCCCTTTGGAAACAGGGGTACTACACCGATCTGATCCCCAGCAGCGAAATCGTCTCCGGGGCGCTGAAATTATCGCAAGACGGTTACGTGCAATATGGCCCGCAGAAATACGCCGCGGTGGTGTTTTACCAGCCGCAATACGAGCGGCCGTTGGCGGGGCAGTTCTTTCGCCAGGCGGCCGCCGCCGGCAAGACGACACTCTATCGGGTTGGGGATTGGACGCTGGACTTCGACGGCAACGCGATCGATGGCAAGACGGCGCTGCCTGCGGCAATGAAGCCGGTGAAAGCCGACGCGTGCGCCAGGGACGTGATCGCGCAGCTGAAAGAGATGGGGGTCGAATCGTATCAATTCGGTCTGAGCGGTTGGTGCCGATTGCTCGACGGGACGGTGATTCTGGCCTCGGGTGAAAAGGATGCGCTGGGCGATCCGATCCGGAAGACCGTCAAGGTTGGTGGCCAAGAGGTGAGCTTCGATGCCGTGGGCGTGGCGGCGGCGCGATTGGACAAAGACGGCCGGCTCGAATCGCTGGCCGGCGGCGCGCTGAAGAGTTTCCGTGGCGGCGGCGTGACGATCAAGCTGCCGGAGCGGATCGACCTGGCGCTGTGGCGCGACGCTAAGGGCCGATGGCATGGCGTGCTTCAGGATTATGCCGGGCCGGTGCCCAAGGATCTGGCCGCGCTGACCGACGACTGGAAACGATTGACGGTGCCGATTCCGTACCCATAATAAAGCGGCAGAGCGAAGGCAAGAAATTCACGCCATGAACAAGTGTGTACTGGCGATTTGTGGCTGGGTGTCCCCTGTCCCTCCCGAAAACTCCCTCCGAGTCAGAACACGATGACCGGCGCCCCCATACAAGTCATCACATCTGAGGATTTGAGCTATCGGCGAGTGAGGCGATATCCACTCGCGATGTGCAACACGCCGAGGCTTACCACTGCTCAGGCGGCTCCTGATTGGTGGTGCAAGTCGCCATAATCGTGTAAGTCAGCCGGGTACGGTTCACTCACCGCTTCGGTTGTTGATCGCCCAGCGCACCGTGTAGTTCGCGAGGCTGGCATTGGGGACCAGATGTACGCGGACGCCGGCGGGGGCTTGGACGCGGAGGGTCAGCTGCCGGCCGGTCTTGCGCCAGGAGCAGAAGACCGGACCACGGGCGCTGCCGACGGCGCCGCGGGCGTGGGTCAGGCCGTGGACCCAGGGGCTGACTCCGAAGGCCCGGCCGCCGGGCTCGCACTGGCGGAGGCCCAGGATCAGGCGGTTGAGAAAATACAGCGGACCGGCCGACCAGGCATGGCAGTGGCTGCGGGTGGGGAAGGGCTTGGGGACGAAAGGGCTGCTGGGCAGGTGTTCCCAGACCGTGGTGGCGCCCTGCCGGAGCATGGGCGCGTAGTGCTGGCGAATGGCCTGCAGAATGGCATCCGGCTGGCCGGCCTGCTCGAGGGCTTCGAAGAGGAACTGCATGGCAAACGGCGAGCCGATGCGGGTCATGCCGGCGGGGGGATTCAACAGGTGGCTCAGCAGGGTCGGGCGATGTTCCGGGGGGGCGACGTCGTACAGCAAGGCCAGCAGGCTGGTGTGCTGGCAGCGTTTGGGGCTGGGCTTCCCATCAACATGGATACTGTCGGGATAAGCTCCGGTTGCCGGATCCCACTGACGATTGATTGAACCTTTAAGCTTTGTAATACAATCAGCAATCCAGCGGCCGTCGGCCTCGTGACCGAGCATCTCAGCCGCTTTCTGCGCCGCCTGCAAGGCCCCGACGAAAAACAGGCTGTTGTGCAGCACGGTGGGCGGTTCCTGATCGATGTCGGCCCAGTCAAACAAATTCCACTCCGCGGCGCTGAACAGGCCGTCCGGGTTGACGTAGCGCCAGGCGCCTTTGAGGTTTTTCAGCAGGGCCGGCCAGAGGGATTTCAGCAGCGGCTTGTCGCCGGTGTAGAAGTAGTATTCCCACGCCTGGATGCCCCACAGGAAGCTCCAGGCCGGCAGCAGGCAATTCCAGGCCGAGGGCACCTGGCAGCCGACCATGGGGAAGTGGTCCAGGGACTGGGCGCCCAGTTCCAGCGAGCGGCGGGAGACGTCGGTGTTGCCGAAGGTGTCGTAGGCGTAGAGGGCGGCGTTGCGGGCGTCGCCGATCCACAGCGTCTGCTCGTACAGGGGACAATCGGTGAAGACGTCCTCCATACACAGTTGCAGCGTGCGGGCGGAGATTTGCCAGACCCTGGACAGAGTGGCATCGCTGCAGGTCAGCGGGCGGATCGCCTTCACCGGCGCGGTGGATTCGATCAGTCGCAGTTGGTGCAACTCCACCGCTTCCCTTGGGCCGCGGAGCGTGAGGAACAGATACCGCCCGGAGCGGCGTTTCAGGGAGGTGAAACGCTGGCGGCCCTGGCGGGTGATGTAGCGCAGGCCGTTGCGGTTGTCGGGATAGGAGTGCTGGACTTGGCCGTCGGGATTGATGTGCTCCACCAGGTGCAGATCCACGGTGACGCCGGCGGGGGCGGTGAGGGCGAATTCAAGGTAGCCCACGCGCTGCTGTCCGAGGTCGTAGCAGAGTTCGACGTCGCCGTCGGGAGCCGGATGCACCTTCACCGGTTTGTCGTTGCCTTGGCACGGGCCGGCAGCGTTGCGGACCAGCCGGGCTGCGATTGCCCGCGGTTGGCGCTGGGCAAAATCGGCCGAGAAGTCCGGCAAAAACACCTGCTCGTCGGGCCGGTTCAACGCCAGCGGTTGCAGTGTGCGGCGGGCTTTCGCGGGATCCTGGCAGGTGCGGGCCAATTCCTGGATGGCCTGACGATACTCGGCCTCCACTTTCTTGGGCTGCGGGTTGTCCTGGCTGATCCACGGGCGGTCGATGCGGCTCAGCAGATAAGGGCGCAGGACAAAGACGACCCACGCGGAGTCGGCCTGTGGATCGTAGGGATGCATCCACCGGGCGTTGGGCAGGTGCAGGAAGGGGAAGGGCAGTTCCTTGCGATGGCCGTAAAATTCGTTGCAGAAGAACAGGGCCCGGTGTTGGCCGGGCTTCAGGCGAAAGCGCCCGTCGGGTTTGGTTTGACCATCGACGCTGGCGATCCAGTGCGGGGAATTGAAATCGAGAGTCTGTGCCCGGTTCAGTTGCAGGACCGAGGCCAGCCCCACGGGGCGGCTGGTGAAATAATTGGCCTCCATCAGACCGGGATGGGCCAGACGCGCGACCGGGACACATACCCGCGCCGGTTCCCGCCGGACGATCGCTGCGCCGCGAAAGGCTGCGGGGGAGCAGGGGGTTTTCGCCAAAGGGGCCACGGGGCGTGGGGTCAGATTTTTCCAGGGGCCTCGATTGGCGGGAAACAGTTCGACAGCCGGTTGAAAGTCTTGCGTGGATTCAAGTCGGGCGTCGTACAGTTCCGCCGGTTCCATCTGAATGCTGACCTTGGGAACCCACTGTTGCCAGGCGGGGGCGGGGGCGGCTTGCCAAGCCTTGTCGGTGCTGATGGACACCCAGCGTGAGTGGGTCTGCACGTCCAGTTGCGCCAGTAAACCGGCATGCTGGGGGATCTGGTGAAACGTGCCCACGCCGTAGTAGCGGGCGATGATGCGAAGGGTGTTTGAGCCGCGCTTCAGATGGGGCGTCAGGTCGTACTCGTCAAAGAGCCAGTGTTCGGGATACGCGCGGGCCGGCCCATCATTGATCCACCGGCCGTTGACCAGCAGGCGATAGCCGCTGTCGGCGGTGATGCGCAGGCGGGCCTGGCGAATGGCCGGCAGGGTGAACTGTCGCTGAAACAGCGCCGTCAGGTTGTAGTCGTGCGGATCCTGTCCGGCACACCATATCCACTGTGCGGTCAGACGGGGGGGGCGGGATGTTTTTCGGGTGGGCATGTTGACCTACTGTTTGTTCCAGCGCTGATGGGCCTCTGCGGACAGTTGCAGCATGTAGGCCCGACCGTTGGTGAAGGTCACGCTCCAGGTTTTGGCTTGTCCGGGCAGGTCAAAGACCCAGAATGCGGCCAGATCCACTTGTTCTGATTCCATGGCCGCGAGGATCTGCTCGAAAGTGGTCCGCACCGATTCGGGCTTGCCGTTTTCCGCCAGACCGAATTCCCCGACAAAAACAGGCCGCCCGACCTGCCGTGCGGCGGCCTTGAGCGTACGCAGGTAATGCGGCCAGTCCGTCGCCCAGGCCGCCACCTGCTTGACCGGCGTATCGCCATAAATGTGGATGCCGATGGTGTCCAGCGGAGCGGGATTGTCGCGGAAAAGCGTGAAAAGCGTCTGTTCCTGGGTGTCGCTTTTCCAACTGCGCTCCTGGGTATTGTGCCAGGCGGAGGCGCGGGGGTGGCTGTTGCCGGAGATGATGGCGCGGGATGGGTCGTGGCGGCGGATTTCCTTGGCGAACTCCGTCAAGGCGACGACCAGATGGGGGGATTTCAGGTCGTCGCGTTCCGAGCCGCCCTTGGGGCGGAAGTTCGCCGCGTTAGGCAGATCGGCCTGCAGGTTCAGCTCATTGCCGAACTCCCAGGCCCAGATGGCCGGGGAGTTCTTGTAGCGGCAGACCACCTCGGCGACGTACTGACGCATCAGTTGGATAGTTTTGCTGTCGGGATTGCCCCACTGGTCGCGGGGTTCACCGGCCGCCTCGGAGAGCGCCAGCGTCCAGAACAGCGAAGGGATCAGCCCGATTTGTTCCCGCTCCGCGGTTTGCACCACCTGGTCCATGCGGCGGAAGTATTCTTCCTTGTTTTTCAGGTAGAACTGCCACTCCTTTGCGCCAAAGCCGCAGGCGGCAAACCGCACGAACGGGACTTTCGCCGCGGCCAGTTGCTTAAGCCCTTCCAACCCGGACGTGTCATTGGGCTTGCGCAGCAGGCGCAAGAACGGATCGAAGTAGTTGGCTCCGACCCCGCGGTAAGGCCGGCCGTCTTTGAAGAACCGGCCATCCCGCACCGTCAGCCCCAGCTGGGATGGGGCGGCATTTTCCGCCCGCAGGCACTGGGGGGCCAGGCAGCCGAGCAGCACGGCCGTCACCAGGTTTTTCAAAAGTTGACCCGATAACAGATTCAATCCATCCATCGTCGAATCTCCCAATCAATACGGTTTCCACGGCGAACGCAGGCACTCGTCCACCAGTCGGGAAATGCTGGCCGTCGCCAGCCCCATGCAGGTGTCGGCGCAGCCGTAGTAAATCTTCAACTCGTCCGGATTATCTCCGAACTGGATTGCTCCCGTGGGGAAGACGACGTTGGCGGTGATGCCCACCCGCTCGTAGAGTTCCCGCGGCGAGAGGAGCACCTTGTTCATCTTGCCGATGATCCGGCTGGGGTCTTTCAGGTCCAGCAGGAAACAACCGGCCTGGTAGGTAAAGCCGTTCATTCCCTGACGTACGCCGTGGTAGATGCACAGCCAGCCCTGGGGGGTTTTGATCGGCGGGCAGCCGGGGCCGATCTTGGCGTGCTCCCAGTAGCGGGTGAAGCGGGCCAGCAGCAGCTTGGTGCGTCCCCAGTGGATCAGGTCCGGGGAATAGCTGATGTAGATGTCGCCGCAGTCGTTGATGTTGGGCCGCTCCAGGCGGACGTACGCCCCGTCGATCTTCTCGGAAAACAGGACGCAGTTGCGGTGGTCCGGCTGGGTGATGAAGCCCATGTCCTCCAGCGATTCGAAGTCGTGCGTGCGGGCCAGGCGGATGCGCCCGCCGAGGTGGTTGGAGGTGTTGTAGGTGATGTAATACCAGCCGTCGATTTGGGTGATGCGGGTGTCGAAGATGCCGTCGGTCTGGCGGTAGAGCGGCTCGTTGAGCGGGCCGATCCACTTGCGGGGGGAGACGGTGAAGCGGACGCCGTCGTCGCTGCGGGCGACGTAGAAGCCGGGAACCCATTCGCTGTCCCAGGCGTTGACCAGCATGACGACCTGGTTGTTGTGCACGGTCACGCCGCAGTTGAAGACGCATTCGGCGTCAAAGGGCATGTCGGCCGCCGTGAGGATGGGGTTGGCCGGGTGACGCACGATCAGCGGTGCGGTGGGCGGGACGCGGTCGGGATTCGATCTTGGGGCCATATTGATTGCTCCGGGTAATGTGGCATGCCGGGAGACTCACCCGGCGTTTAAGGTACGAACATAGGCAAATACGCCGGGCGATCAAGATGATTTTTTATCAACGGAGCCGAAGAGTGGGCGTGACGCAAAAATATACTCGATTGACGCATAATGACCTATTCGGCATCGCTGTTCTGTTGGATAATTGTTTGGTTCGGCGGGACGACGATTTTCCCGCAGTGGGCAAGGTAACCGCGGAGCCAAGGGTGGAAACGCCCGGCGGGATCGAAATTAAAATTCTTCTTCAACAAATAATCCCCTTGTCTGTATGGATAATGTCGGCTAATTCTCTGGCCAGGGGTCCGGCAACGAAACGCTTTGGATGGATGTGCGATGATGTCTATACGGTTCGCATTTTGTTTGCTGATGGCGGTGCTGATCGGGGGAGGGGCCTGGCGTGCGGCGGCGGATGACAGTGTCGTGCGCCGACAGGGCAACCGCTTGATGCTCAATGGCCGGGAATACCGCGCCATGGGCGTGAACATGCCGCATCTGCTGTGGGTCTGGCAGGGCACATGGATCCACATTGCCGGAAATGATTGCGGATCGGTTTATCCCTCGCAACCGGCGGCCCGGGCGGCTATCGAAACCGCGGTGGCCGAGGCGGCCGAATCGGGGGCGGCGTTCATTCGCTTCTTCGCCAATCCGGGCGTTCCTCGCGAAATCGCCGCGTTGTACGACAAGGATCCCCAGCGGTACTGGCGGCAGACCGACCAGTTGATGGACCTGTGCCGCAAGCATCATCTGCGCGTCGTGCCCTGTCTCTACCCGCCGTATTTCTCATGGCATCTGCTCTACGGGGAAACGGCCGACGCCCTGGCCGATCCGTCCTCCCAAACCCACGCCGCCGTCATGCAGTACATCCGGCAGTTCGTGGCCCGCTACAAAGACGACCCGGTCGTGCTGGCGTGGGAACTGTCCAACGAGCCCATGCTGGAAGCGGACGTGGACTGGTCGAAGGAGGGCGGGGACGAGAGAATACTTTACAAGGAAATTTTCCCACCAGGATCGCCGTTCTACCGCGATCGCAAATGCCGCAAGGACGGCCTCTCCTGGGCCGCGGTCCTGCGGATCGTTCAGCAGCAGGCGGCTTTGGTCAAATCGCTGGATCCGCAGCGGCCGCTGTCCAGCGGCGAAGGCTATGTGCGCCCCGAATGCACCAGCCGCCGGGAAACGTTCCCGAATTTCAAATTCCGCAACGACACCTTCTCCGAATGGCTGGCCAACAACCTGCTGGCCCAGCCCCAGCCGCTGGATTTTTACAGCTTCCACATCTACGGCTATCCCGGCGACCCGGAGCCGAACAGCCCTTGGCCTCTGGCCGCTATCGAAAAATGGCGGTCCGTGGTGCGGGCGGCCCACGCGACCGGCCGGCCGGTCTTCGTCGGCGAACTGGGGCAGGAGAAACCGTCTTTCCGGGAGGATCCGGAAGCGAAGTGGACGCTCCAAGCCATTGACATGCTGGAGAGTGAAAACGTGTCCTTGATCGCCCTGTGGGTGTGGCATTTCCCCTGGCAGCCGGACCGCACGCTTTCCCTCGCCACACACCCCAGGCTGGTGGAGCGGATGGCGGCCTTCAACCGGCGGTACGCTCAATAATCCACGCCGGGCTTATCGGTCGCGGAACTGTCGGCGGTAGGCACTGGGAGACATCCGAACGTCGCGGCGGAAGACCACGTCCATCCCCCGGGCATCGAGGAACCCGGCTTGGGCGGCCACCTGCCGTATGGACAAGCTGGAGGTCCGCAGCAGGTGCATCGCCCGTTCCAGGCGGATGCGGCGGATTTCCTCGGCGGGTTTTCGGCCCAAGGCGGCCTGGAACCGCCGTTCCAGCGTTCGGCGGGACATCGGCATTTTGGCCAGCAGTTGCTTGACGTTCAGGGATTGGCCGACGTGGGCGTGGATCAACTGCAGGGCGGCGGCGACCTCCCGGTCCTCGATGGCCAGCACGTCCGTGGATCGGCGGGTGACGATGCTCAGCGGGGGAATTTTCAGATGCCGGACCTGGCGGACCTTGCCCGCCATCATCTGATCGAGCAGGGCCGCGGCTTCGAAGCCGATCCGGTCGCAGTCCTGCACGATGCTGGACAGCGGCGGATCGGCCAACTCGCACATCAGATCGTCATTGTCCACCCCCAGCACGGCCACGTCGGCCGGGACCGAGAAGTTCAACTCGCCGCAGGCCGCCAGCACATGCCGGCCCATCAGATCGTCGCACGCCATCACCGCCAGAGGGCGGGGCAGTTTGCCGAGCCATCGGCTCAGTCCCGGTTGCTCCTTGTCCAGAGTTCGCTCGTGGGGCACCCGGCGTACCGCTACGGGGAGACCCGCTTGCCCCACGGCATCACAGAAGGCCCGTTCGCGATCCAAGGACCAGGAGAATCGCTGCGAGCCGTAGAAGGCGAAATGGCGAAACCCGCGATCCAGAAAGTGCCGGGCCCCGGTTCGGCCGATGGCGGCATCGTCGCTGGTGACGCAGGGGATGCCCTTAGCGTGCAGGCCCTGCGTGACGGCGACAACCGGGACGGTTCGGGTTCTTACGCCCCGCAGATCGGCTCGTTCGTTCAGGGACGTGATCAGCCCGTCGTACCGGCAGCGGGTCAGACGGCGGGGGTGGACCATGGGTTGGCCCTTATCCTCGATAAAATGCCACATGGTGTGCGTCTGGCAATAGCGGATGATCCCCCGGATGATGCCCCGCTGAGCGCCGCCCTCGATAGACAGGTTGATGGCCGCCGTGAATCGTTTTTTTTGCATGGTTCATCCGCCGCAACGGCCGGTGATGATACCGGCCGCATGACGCAAAAATCAACTTCGATGACGCAACAATGGGTATGCGGATCGGATCGGATCGGGGTATCATACCCGTTCCGAGGTTCGGGGGTGGATTTTCAGCCGGGAGTGACGATGACGGATGACGGGAATGGCGCTGCCGTGGAACAAGGTCTTTCGATCCAGGCGCAAACCGCGGCCGATTCGCTTCCCCCTTTGTCCGCCGCCCGCAAAATTGGCTGGGGTGTCGGGGCTCTCACCGACGTGATCGTCAGCAACGCCTACGGCTATCTGGCCCTGCGGTTGTACACTGACGGCTTGCACATGCCCCTGAAGGTGCTGACGGCGGTGGCGATGCTGATGTGCATCCTCGACATGGTCGTCAGCATGTCCGTGGCCAGCATCTCCGACAACCTCCGCACCCGCTGGGGCCGGCGAATGCCTTTCATCTTCGTCGGAACGGTTTTGTGCAGCGTGCTGTTCGTCTTCCTGTGGGGACCGCCCCGCGGCCTGTCGCCCTTCTGGGTTTGTGCCTATTTCATCGCCTTGTACATTCCCTACCAGATTGCCTACGCCGTCTTTACCGTTCCCTGGGGGGCGATGGGGCTGGAGCTCAGCCCCGACCTCCGCGATCGCAGCAGCGTCCAGACGTACAAGACGGTGATCCAGACCGTCGGCGGCATCGCCATCGGCGGACTGTGGTGGATGGCGTTCTGGCTCGGTAGCGGCGATCGGGTGGCCGGGATGCGGTGGGTCAGCCTGCTGGTCGGTGCGTTCATCTGCATCGCCGGGCTGATTTCCGCTCTCAGCAGCCGGGAAAGGGCGCAAACCCGGACCTACCAGAAGGTCCCGTTCCTCCAGGCCATCTCCAGCACCTTCCGCAATGGCCAGTACCTGCTGGTGATCGGGTTCGTGTTCCTGGTGCTCGTCGGCCTGTTCCTGATCCAGCCGATGGCCTTTTTGATCAACGTCCACTACGTCTTCCACGGCGACCGCAAACTTGAGGCGGAATTGGGCTTCTACATGAACCTGGTTTTCCAACTGGTCGGCGCCGCCCTGGCCCCGGGAGCGAACTGGCTGTGCCACCGGATCGGGAAGAAAAAGACGCTGTACGTGGGGCTGTCGCTGGTGGCCACGGGTTACGTCCTGAGCTGGTGGACGTACACGCCGGCCATGCCGTATTTGCAGATGGTGACGCTGGGGCTGTGTTCCCCCGGCTTGTCCTGCATGTGGATCGTGGCCCCGGCCATGATCGCCGACTTGTGCGAGCTGGACGAGAGGCGAACCGGAGCGCGCAAGGAAGGGATGTACTACGCGGTGTACTCCTGGGCGATCAAGATCGCCATCGTCGGTTCCTCCTGGCTCAGCGCCTTCATGGCCACCGGGGCGGGGTATCGCGAGGAGGTTCAACTGCTGAGTTCCGATGTGGTGGGCCGTCTCCGCCTGATGTACATGATCGTGCCGGCGACCTTTGCCGTGCTGGCGATGCTCGTGGTGGCCGCCTACCCGCTGACGGAAAAACGCATGCGGCAGTTGCGGGAACAATGGGCGGTGCAAGGGCAGGAGGCTGGAGCATAGACCGGTTGAGGACATTTGTGCGGCATGCAGAGATAGTTGCCTGACATGGACTTTCAACTTACTTCAAGGAGACTGCTATGAATAACGGTTCGGTGCGATGGGTCGGCGTGGGGTTGGCGATGGTGTCGCTGGTCGGGTTGGCGCAAATGAGCGTTGCCGCCACGGCCGGCGTGGACAAAATGGCCCGCCCCTTTGGCGTCACCAGCGGCGGCCAGCAAGTCCAGCAATACATGCTGACCAACGCCAACGGCGCGAGCCTGAGGGTCATCACCTACGGGGCGACGATCACCAGCCTGTGTGTGCCCGACCGGAGCGGGAAAACCAGCGACGTCGTGCTGGGCTTTGACAACCTCAAGCAATACGAGCAGCAAAGCCCGTATTTCGGGTGCGTGGTGGGGCGGGTGGCCAATCGCATCGCCAAGGGACGCTTCACCGTGGACGGCGTGAAGTACGCCGTGCCGGTGAACAACGGGCCGAACCACCTGCACGGCGGCCTGCAGGGCCTGGACAAGCGGGTGTGGGCGGCGGAAGGCTTCATGGCCGCCGACGGCCCCAGCGTCCGCTTCACGATCCTGGACCCCGACGGGGCCGAGGGCTATCCGGGGAACCTGAAGATCACCCTGATCTACACCCTGACCGGCGGCAACGCGCTGAAGATCCAGTATTACGCCACGACCGACAAGGCCACGCCCATCAACCTGTCGCACCACAGCTATTTCAACCTCAAGGACGCCGGCCAGAGCGACGTCCTGGAGCACGTGCTGACGGTGAACGCGGACTATTACACGCCGGTGGATGAGACGCTGATCCCCACCGGGGAGATTGCGCCGGTGAAGGCCACGCCCATTGATTTCACGACCCCTACGCCCATCGGGGCGCGGATCCGGCAGATGGGCGGCAACCCGGCGGGCTACGACCACAACCTGGTGCTGCGAAACCAGAGCGGCGAGCTGGCCAAGGCGGCCGAGGTGTACGAGCCGAACAGCGGGCGGGTGATGGAAGTCTGGACCACCGAGCCGGGCGTGCAGTTTTACTCCGGCAACTTCCTGGACGGGAGCATCGAAGGCAAGGCGGGGGCGGTCTACAGGCAGTACCACGGGTTGTGCCTGGAGACGCAGCACTATCCGGATTCGGTGAACCAGCCGAAGTTCCCCAGGACGATCCTGCATCCGAGCGAGGTCTACCGGCAGGTCACCGAATACCGCTTCTCGGTGAGAAAATGACCCGAGGCGGGTCATCCTTCCGGCCCTGCCGTTGCTCCCGAAAACTCCGTCCGGGCCGACATACCGGAGCGGATGACCCTTCGTACGTTTGCCCGATCGGCGAATGGAACAGCCGGCGGGCTTGATCGTGAAGCTCGAATCCGAACTAGGAACCGAGCGGCAAACGCGCGGATTTTCGGAACGCCGCCGGCGACAGGCCCATCTTCTTCTTGAAAAACTGCGAAAAGTAATACACCGACTCAAAGCCCGACTCAGCGGCAATCTGCCCGACGGGCATCTGCGTATTGGCCAAAGCCAGCGAGGCCTTGCGGAGACGATGATGCAGTTGAAACTGCCGCGGCGAAAACCCGGTATAGTCCCGAAACATTCGGCGGAGCCACGTGTAGCTGACACTCAAGTCGCTCGCCAGGGCCGGCAGATCCACGTTGCACGTCACATCCTTAAGCAATTGCTCCTTGGCCCGGTTGATGATTCGTTCCGTGTCGTTGCCTTGATACTTCCGGCCACCACACGCCGCCAGCACCAGTGCGAGGATTCGCATGGCCGCGGCGCTCAGCAGATACTCCAGCCCGTATTGCTCCTGGAATGCCATCTCGACCATCTCGGAAAAGAGTTGCACCACGGCGTCGTCCACCCCGACGTTTAGAACCGGACTGCCCGGGGTGAACTCTTTGCGTTTCAAAAACCGCCGGGCGCAGACGCCGTCGAATTCGATCCAGTATTCATCCCATCCCGTCGCCGGGTCGGGCCGGTAGCGGTGCCATTCCCCCGGGAACAGCGTCATCAAGTCGCCGGCCCGAACCTCGATCCGCCCACACGAACGCGACTCAAACACGCCGCCGCCTCGGGTAATGTAAACCAGGGCCGGCGAATGCAGCGTCCGGCCGTGTTGCCAGGAGAGGCGGTGGTCCTGGGGATGCGCCGCCGGCGGATAAACGCAACCCGGCGGAATGCGCGAATAGCCCACGTTGAACACGTAAAAGCCCCAACGCTGCATGGAAACGTTAACAGGCAGGTAGCGAAACCGGGTCTGCGGGGTTGGGTGAAGAGGGTTGGCCATAAAACACAAATTTATGGTCAAAAACTGCATCGTCAAGCTGTAAATCGGACGTTATTGTCCGAAGCAGAAAATACAACAGGAGCCTGCCATGAATCACGTCGAACGCTTTCGCGCGGTCATGAACTTCCAGCCGGTGGATCGCCTGCCCATGTGGGAATGGGCCATGTGGTGGGACAAGACCATCGAACGGTGGAAAGGCGAGGGGCTGCCTGCCGAGCTGAACACGGTTTTCGACATCGCCCAGTACTTCGGGCTGGACCCTTACCAGCAGTTCTGGTTCAGCACCACCGAAGACACCATCGAAGCCGTCCAGCACCACGTCGAGGGCGTGGTGGCCAACATGGACGATTATCTGGCGTTGCGGCCGAAGATCTTCCCCCGGCACACCAAGGCCATCGAATCCATGGCCCCCTGGGCCGAGCGGCAGAAGCGGGGCGAGGCGGTGGTCTGGATCACCTTCGAAGGCTTCTTCTGGTTCCCGCGCACGCTGATGAACATCGAGCGGCAGATGCTGGCCTTCTACGACGACCCGGAACTGATCCACCAGATCAACCAGGACCTTTGCGATTACCACGTCCGCATGTTGCAGAAGATCGCCAAGGTCTGCGTGCCCACGTTCATGACCTTCGCCGAAGACATGAGCTATAACCACGGACCGATGCTCTCCAAAGAATCGTTCGAAACGTTCCTGTTGCCGTACTATCGCAAGTTCCTGCCGCTGGTTCAGGAACTGGGCATTATCCCCATTGTGGATACGGACGGGGACGTAACCCAGATGGTGCCGTGGCTGCTGGATGCCGGAATCAAGGGCGTCCTGCCCTTGGAACGTCAGGCAAACGTTGACGGCATGACCTTACGCAAGGCCTTCCCCAAGCTGGCGATGGTCGGCCACTATAACAAGCTGGTCATGAACCAGGGCGAACAGGCCATCCGCGAGGAGTTTGAACGGCTGGTGCCGCTGCAGAAGACCGGCGGCTTTATCCCCAGCGTGGATCATCAGACTCCGCCGGGCGTCTCCCTCGAGCAATACCGCGGCTATCTCCGTTTGCTGCGGGAATACGTTCATCAGGTGTGATAAACGGCATTTCCCGGAGATGTTGCCGAGGGATATTCTGCAGTCGGATGTTTCCTTGGGGGCGACCCTTGTGTTTTGGCCGGATCGGCTCAGAGCCGGCCGGATTGTTTTCGGCAGGCTTGGGGAGTCAGGCCGGTTGGACTGGCTGTCCACTACGGCTTTGTCCCAGCCGATCCCCTTTTCCCGTCCCACTCGCTGGAGTAGTTCGCTCAGCAGTTTTTTCCAGATGCCACGGCGCTGCCAGTATCGCAGCCGTCGCCAACAGGTGACGCCCGATCCGCACCCCATTTCCGTCGGCAACATCCACCAAGGGATGCCTCCTTGCCGCGCGTCATGCCCAAGACAGTATAGGAGGCTATTTTTGAAACAGTTTCTAAGTCGCCGACTAAGTCGGGCGACCCGGTCGAGCGTCTTTTGCAGGCCCTGGCATCCGGGGAGAATTGCCCGGCTGGAGCCGTCGGCCCACCGCCCCACGACTCTCTCGCATCTGTTCCACTGGGAACTGGGCAAGAGTTTCCATACCGTGTAGATCGAACTGGCGATGGAGAAAGCCGGCGAATTCTTTCGCACCGTTCCCGGCATCCGTGTCAAAGTGCAAGAGAACAGTCAAATCGTCCATTTTCTTTTACCGAAAACAGACTACAACCACAAAAGCGTGGGAACGTTGTCGCTAATTTCCATGTAACCTGCACTATGGATGCCTTATGGAACTGAAATCCAAACCCGATTTTGCCCAAGCCATGGGCCGAATTGACGCCTGGTTCGCTCATGAATTGTTGGACCGGCCGCCAGTCCGGTTCTCGGAGCACAACGCGGAGTATTCCGGGGGGCCGGCGCTGGCCGGCCGAAGCTGGCCGGACCTGAAATCGCGCTGGTTCGACGCGGAATTTCAGGTGGACCAGTTCATCCAGTCCCTCCGCCACCGCACCTTTCACGGCGAGACCTTCCCGGTGTTCTGGCCCAACCTCGGCCCCAACGTCTACGCCGCCTTCCACGGTGCCGAACTGGACTACGGGGAAGTCACCTCCTGGGTTCGCCACTGCGTGGAGGAGTGGAGCGATATCCCGAAACTCCAATTCAGCCGGGACAACAGCTACTTCCGAAAGATCGAGGGGATGACCCGCCTGGCGCTGGAGAAGTGCGCCGGCCGCTACCTGGTCGGCTACACTGACCTGCACGGCAGCCTGGACTGCGCCGCCGACTGGCGCAACCCGCAGCAGTTGTGCCTCGATCTGGCGGACTGCCCGGAGAAGGTCCACGAGCTGGTCCGCCTGGCCGACGAAAGCTTCCTGCCGGTCTACGACCACTACGACGCCCTGCTCAAGGCCCACGGGCACTTGTCCGTCACGTGGATGGCCATCCCGTCCACGGGCAAGATGCACATCCCCAGTTGCGACTTCACCAACATGGTTTCCGAGCAGGTGTTCGACGAGTTCTACCTGCCTTCGCTGCTGCGGGAGGTGAAGCACATGACGCACAACGTCTTTCACCTGGACGGCAAGGGGATGCTGCGGCACCTCAACCGCCTTCTGGAGATTCCCGAAATCCAGGCCATCCAGTGGGTGCAGGGCGTGGGCGACGACGCGCCGATCCTGCAGTGGCTGCCGGTCATCAAGCGGATTCAGTCGGTCGGCAAGGGGGTGATCGTGGATTTGCAGCTTGCCGAATTGGAGCCGTTCATGGAGGCGATGAACCCACGGGGACTGTACCTTTGCATCCCGGCGGCCGAGGATGTCCAGCCGGAGATCCTCAAGCGGCTGGAGGCGTGGTCCCGGCGGGCTACGGTCGGGTTCACCAAATAAAAAGTGAGGAATGAAGCAAGCGCGAGGCTATCTACTCTGGATAATCATGATGAATTCAACTGTTACCTCTTGTGCGCAATCGGCAACTCAGACTCCGCCATCCCTGGTCAACCTCAACGCCAGTCTGGGCGGCGCGACGGTTCGAGGCGAGAAGAATGGGATTGTTGTTTCCACCGGCCGCTTCGAGCGGACCTGGCGCTGGACCGGCAAAGGGCTGGTGACGGTGTCCCTGCGCGACTTGTCCAGCGGAACCAACTGGATCACTCATCAGCCGACGAGGCAGTGCGATTGGGATTTGCCGGGAGCCATCGACGATAACAGTGATGCGGAACTGGTTTCCACGGCGGTGACGGTGGATGATGACGAGGGGTTCACCGGCAAACACCTCCAGGTCATTTCCTCGATCCGCTATCCGGCGGCGAAACTGGAGGTGCGGCACGTGGTATGGGTCTTCCCCGGTGCCCCCGGTGTGCGGACGCAGCTCCGGGTCAAAGCCATTCCCGGATTCGACCCGAAGGGGCTGCCGGAAGGCGAATCGACCCACGGCGAGTATGGTGCGACGTTTCTCAAGTCCAGCGCGCGTTCGGAATACCTGCCGCTGAACTTCGCGGTAGCCAACGAGCGGCTTTACTGGGGCTACTACAATGATCCGGGCAACCGGCATGACCAGAGCCAGGACATGCTCCGGGAGCAGACGGTGAAAGGCTGGCCGATTTTCCTGCGGGAGGACATCGACTGGGCCAACGGCGTGGCGGTCAAGTACGGCCAGGCCGGCGTGATCGTGGTCAAGGAGTCCCCCAAGTGCGTCAATCAGAAGGGGCACAACACCGGCGCGTTTTACGCCAATCCCGCGGGGCTGGCGGCGACCGGCTGGGGGCTGACGCCGGCGGAAATCCTCCCTGATCGCTTCCGGGAATGCTGGGCGAACTGGACCATCGTGTTTCAAGGCGGCGACGACGGCGTGCAACTGGCGTTGAAGCAGTTTGAAGCCATCCGCTATCCCGTCTTCCCCGACCGCGACATGTTCATCCTGTCCAACACGTGGGGGCCGGCCGATCCCTATGGCAATCAATTCACCAGTGAGGAATTTGTGCTGAAGGAGATTCCGGCGCTGGCGGAGTTGGGCGTCGATGTGCTGCAGATTGACGACGGCTGGCAGAAGAGCGGTCTCGGACCCGACGCTCAGGGCTTTTTGCCCAAGTATTCCGACGGCTGGTCAGCCATCAAGGCCGCCGCCGAAAAGGCGGGGGTGCGGCTGGGGCTGTGGGTTGCCATCCGCAACGCCAACATCGACGATCTGCGATACGACCTGGACCAGTTGGGATTTGTCACCTGGAAGGCCGATTTTGAGCGTCTGGCTAATCGGACCGATTACGAGCAGCGCATCGCCAGCTTCCGGCAAGTGATGAAGCATGCGTGGATGAAAACGCAATTCACGCTTTGCCCCGAATACGACGACCCCCGCTACGGCTGGTATTTCGCCAAGGAATACGGCAGCATCTATTTCCAGAACATCCAGGAGGGGCTTCCACCGCACCTGACGATGGTGCCTTTTCAGGTGCTGCGCCAGCACTGGCTGATGGCCAAATACTTCCCGGCCAACAAGCTGCAGGTGTTGTTGCAGAATCCCAAACGCGTGCGGACGGACATCAGCGATGCCCATCGGCACGGCCACGGCTACTGCTTCGCCATGGGCTTGCCGTTTGTGCCCTGTTTCTTCCAAAGCGCGCAGTTCCTGGACGAGGCGGGCCGAAGGGAAATCAAAAGCCTGATCCGGCTGTTTAAGGCGCATCGGGAAAAGATCTTCACCAGTTGCACCTTCCCCATCGGCGATCTGCCCGACAATGCCAGTTGGAGTGGATTCCAAATGCTCAGCCCGGATGGCCGGCAGGGGCATCTGCTGATCTTCCGGGAACTGCACAACCGGCAGCCGCGGCGCACAATCGGCTTGAAATTCCTGGCCGGAAAGACGATCCTGTTGGAGGATTTGCAAAGCGGTGAAAAATGGCAGACGCAGGTGTCGGAAAACGGCCTGATTGAGTTGGAAATCCCGGATGCGCCGGGGTACCGATTCCTGAGCTATGCAATGCCGTGAACGATGTAAGTAACCGTCAGGGTGGGAATAGCGAGAAACCTATGAAACGCTACAGCATGGTCATTGAGATCAGGGCCGAGAAAGTTGAAGAGTGCAAAAAGCTGCATGCGACGGCTTGGCCGGCGGTGCGGAAGACGATCACCGCCTGCCACATCCGCAACTACTCCATCTATCTGTGTAAGCTGCCTGACGGGAGACATTATCTATTCGGCTACCTGGAGTACACCGGCAATGATTTCGCCGCGGACATAGCCAGAATGTCGGCCGATCCGATCACCCAGGAGTGGTGGGACGTCTGCGAACAGTGCCAGGTGCCGCACCCCAACCGCCCTAAAAGCGCATGGTGGGCCGAGACGCAGGAAATATTTCATCAGGATTAGGCTCTGATCGCTCAACGTTTGCGAAATTGCAGGGGGGACATTCCTAAATACCGTTTGAATGTCCTGGAAAAATAATATTGGTCCTCATACCCCACCTCCCGGGCGATGTCCTGCACCCGGCGGTCATTTTTGGTCAACAATTGGCAGGCTTTTTGGATCCGCATGCGGTTGAAGTAGTCCACGGGCGGACAACCAAAGTTGTCGCGGAAGGCATCGCCGAATCGGTTGGGGGACATGCAGGCCAATTGCGCCAGCTCCTCCAGGCGGATGGGATTGCCAAGGTTCTGCCTCATGAACTCAATCACTCGTTCCAACCTCTCCCGGACCTGATGGGCCTGGGCACTGATGGACTGGGCGCCTTTCGCCAGCCCATACAGCAAACCGATGCAGGACATGGAAGCGGTGATCAGATTTTCGCTGGTATGGCCGACCTGCATGGATGAATAAATCCGCTCGAATGCCGCCAGAACATCCACCGCGTCGGGCAGGTGGATCAGCGGGGCATTGGGCTTGACGTTCAGGAAATCAAAGTAGTGGCCGGCCTGCGCCCCGGTGAAGTGGATCCAGTAGACGGACCAGGGATCTTCGGCATCGGCGCCGTAGGCATGGGGCTGGCCGCGGGGGATCAGCAAAGCCGTTCCCGTCGGAACCACCCATCGGGTGTCCCTGATTTGCAGCCAACCCTTGCCCTCGGCGCAATAGTGAATGATGTGGTCCTGGCTTCCCTCGGGTTGGGGGAGGTAATGCCCGGCGGCTTTGTGATAATAGCCGATGCGGGTCACCAGCAGGTCGCGCAACAATGGCTGTTGCAAAGACTTGTGAACAACATCCGGGGGCAGAACGATCGACCGCGTTTCCGCGGAGCCGCCGCGGCTCATGGCGTTGCGGATGTCGCGGACATCGCCTGGGCTGAGGGCCTGGTAATCGTACCCGGCCGACTGCAGGACGTCCCGGATGGTTCTGCCCGATGGCGTGCGGATCAGATCAAAGGGTTCGGTGGCCATTCTACCTCTAGTGCCAAAGCCGACTTGCTTCCGGGAAACGATGGGGATATATTACAAATCCAATCGTTTCCTCTGCGGGAAAAGCCGAAAAGACCGGTGATGAATATACCGTCTGTGTCGGCTGGGGCAAGTTTGATGGCGGTGAGAAAGTCCATCAAAAAAAAATTATAGTCTATGGTCTCCCGCCTGAATCGGAATTACATTTCAACGTGAAAATGGCTTGGGTTTAGCCATAGGGTGTTTTTGGGCCTCAAGCCGGTTTTTGGGTCTATCGGTCGGGAGTTCGTCAAACATTTCACTTTTCGGAGGAGCTATGGTTCGCAAGTCAAGCAATCGGAAGAGCAACAAGCGGGGTCAACTGCTGCTGGCGACGGCGGCGGCGGGCGTGGGGATTCTGGGCCTGTTCCAGTCGGTCCAGGCGGCATCCTCAACCTATACTTGGAGCAACAGCGGGACTGGGACATGGGACACGACCGCCACCAACTGGCCCGGCGGCACTAACCCGTGGACCAGCGCCAACGGCTCATCCAGCATCGCTGACTTCAACACCGCCAGCGCTACCGCCACCGTCAGCGCAAACGTGTACACCAACGGTATTATCCTTGACAATACCGCCACCATCTCCGGCGGGACGATCAACTTCGTCGGCTCTGCGGCCACTATCGACGTCAAGAATGCCGCCAGTGGCAGCACGATCAGCAGTGACATAACAAACAGCTTAGTGAACTTGAAGATCACCAACTCAAGCAGCACGCCCAATTCGACGATCAACATGGGCAACTTCGTCAATCCGACGACGGCGGGGGTTACCACCACGATTGACAGCGGCGTAACGGTTAAGATGGTATCGGGGAAAACATTCTCTAACGCGAGAGGGGGGCTCGTTCTCAACGGAACTCTGAACTTGAATTCATCCGCAGCTAACTCAATCGTATTCAATAGTGGGATACTTGCTGGCGGAACGGGTTCCATCATTAACAGCGGTACCGCGCCTAGTAACGGCGCTTACAATGTTAAATTGGGTGGTTCAAGTACTTTTGGTGGTACCATTGGAGAAAATGTCACGCTCAATTTAAATAGCTGTTATTTTGATTTTTCAGGGGACAATCAGTCCACCAAAATGTGGCAGTTGCTTGGAACCTTTCGTATTTCCAATGCCAACGCATGGAAGACGACGTCAAAAGGCACATTTCGGGGGGCGGGAGGCACGCTTGAGTTGGCTTCCGCTGATTTGCGAATAAACAGTACTAATTTCGCGTTATCGGACGGAGGGACTTCAGTTACTAGTGTCGGTTTTGCCGCCCTTAATGGGGATCGTACAGTAACGTGGACGGGGACCAGTACGGCCTCTGACGCGCCGGCGGCTACATTCACTTGGGGGAATGGAATTTCCGTTACTTTATTCGACAAACTGGTTTTGGGGAATGCCAACGCCACTAACAAGATCATCTGGGCCAGCCCTATTGATTTGGGAGGAACGACTAACACTACCCGCCAGATATCTGTTGTTGATAACGCTAACGGGGCGGGCGGGGAAATCAGCGGTGCCATCAGCGATAGCAATGCTACCAAGCGAACGTTGGAAAAGGTAGGTACGGGAACGCTGATCCTCAGCGGAAACAACACTTATCAGGGCCCGACTAAGATCACCACCGGCACGCTGGTGGCCGACCATGCCAACGCATTAGGCAATGGAGGAACCATCACCTTCAGCGGCGGTACGCTTCAGTACACCGCCAACAGCGCCGGGCAGGACTGGGCCAGCCGTATCAAGAACAGCGGCTCGGCCATCGTCCTCGACACCCAGGCCAATGCCGTCACCCTCGGCGCCTTGGATAGCACCAACACCGCCGGCCTGACCAAGCTGGGCACCGGCCGCTTGAACTTGACCGGAACCAACGGGTATACCGGCACAACCACCGTCTCCGCCGGCACCCTCAGCGTCAACGGCTCCCTGGCCAGCGCCAACGTCTACGTCAACAACTCCGGCACCCTCGGCGGCACCGGCACCCTCAGCGGCGCCGTCAGCGTCGCCTCCGGCGGTCACCTCGCCCCCGGCAACTCCATCGGCACCCAAACCCAGGCCAGCCTCACCCTCGCCAGCGGCTCGATCCTCGACTTCCAGTTCGGCACCGCCGGCACCCTGGCCAGCCCCGGCAACAGCGACCGCATCGCCGTCACCGGCGCCCTGACGTTGCCCACCAACGCCAGCGGCATCACCCTCAATGTCATCGACAACCTCAACGACGCCGGCAAAGGCAACATCGACAAGGGCGTCTACAGCCTCTTCACCTACGGCAGCCTCGTCGGCGGCAACAGTGACTTCAACAAAACCTTCGCCATCGGCACCACCCCCACCAACTTCGGCACCACCGCCGAAACCGGCAACAAGAAGTACGTCTTCACCAACACCGGCTTGAACGGCGGCACGATCTTCCTGACCATCAGCGACAACTCCTCCCTCGCCGCCACCACCTACACCCTGGCCGCCAGCGCCGACAAGAGCCGCATCCTCACCGGCCAGACCGCCACCGTCACCGCCGCCATCAACAACACCGGCACCTTGGGCACCAACGACGCCCTGAACTACTCCGGCCTGAACCTCAGCGGCGGCGGCGGCTCCTTCAGCGGCGCCGGCCTGCCCAAGTCCAACGGCTCCCTGGGCGGCGGCTCCAACGACTCCGGCTCCCTGACCTTCACCGGCGGCTCCATCGGTCTGCAAACCATCAACGCCACCGTCGCCTCGGCTACCAACGCCACCCTGGGCGGCAACGCCACCAAGACCGGCGACACCGCCGTGCAGATTGCCGTGCTGGACAAGCGGCAGATCAGCGCCCAGGACGTGGTTCTGGGTCGGGTGATGGCCGGACGCAACCTCAACACCCTGGCGGCCCAGAGCGTGACGCTGAACAGCCAGGCCGGCGACCACAACAGCCTGACGGACGTACAGGTGAACAACGGCCACGGCGGGTCGGTGACCTTCACCGATGCCACCGCCAGCAAGAGCCTCTCGGGCGTCACCGGCCAGAACGCCACCGTCGCCACCAGCGGCACCTTCGCCAGCCTGAACGTGAACACTCTGGAAAGCGGCCTGGGCGACACCTACAACAACGTCGCCGTCGGCTATACCGCCTCGGTCTTCAACCCCATCGAGATGATCGCCAACAACAGCACCGGCGGGTACAACGCCTTCAACAGCGGCAGCAACACGGTGCAGGTCAGCGGCTCCAACGGCAACTACGTTTTCGCCACCGCCACCCACACCGGCGGAACCAACCAGGCGTACGTCAACGTGCAGACGCCAAGCGACTTTACCGCCCCCGAATATGTGCTGCTGGCCTTGAACGGGGTGTCGGGCCTGAGCCAGACCCTCGCGGTGGATGTGGCCAACGCCATCAACGCCGCGGGCCTCAGCGGCGTCCACGCCACCTACAACGGCGAAGACCTGGCGACCAACAAGATGCTGGCCGACTGGTCCGGCTACAGCGCCTACAAAGGCACGGACATCGGCGACTTCGACGTGCTGGTGAAGTTCGACAGCTACAGCGCCGCCAACGGCGTCCTGGCCTTCGACTTCAGCCAGATCGACGGCGGAGCCGCCTCCGTCTCGGCCATCGGCGTGGTGCCGGAACCCACGAGCCTGGGCCTGATGGCCCTGCCGGCCCTGGGCCTGCTGGCCCGCCGCCGCCGGGCGATGAAGAAAGCCTGATGAGATTGGCAATTTGCAATTGCCGATTTGCAATTGAAAACCAGGAACGTCTCCTGTCTTCCAATTGCAAATTGCAAATTGCAAATCTCCCCCGATTCCATAGCGGTCCGTCGGGACGCCCTCCCCCGGCGGACAAGCCTCCGACCCCCGGTCAGGATGCCCTCCCCTGGCCGGGGGTTTATCGCCGCAGGAGCGGCGATAGAGCGGTAGAGCAGGAGAACAGCAGAGCAGGAGAGGCGGGGAAACTCACCTGACCATTGGACGCTCCACCGCGGTCTACTGCTCTCCTGATCTCCTGTTCTTCTTGGCGACGGGCGGAAAGACGGAAAGGGGAGGGAACATCGAACATTCAACATCGAACATTGAACATCGAAGGGAAAGCCACGAACCACTGACCACTGACCACTGCCAACTAATGACCAATGACTAATGACCAATGACCAAGGACCAATCCCATGCCTTCCAATTGCAAATCGCAAATTGCAAATTGCAAATCCCCAGCCGGTTTCACCCTCTCCGAGCTGCTGGTGGTGATCGCCATCATCGCGGTGCTGATGTCGCTGCTGCTGCCGGCGGTGAACAATGTCCGGCAGGCGGCTTGGAGCGTAACCTGCATGAGCAACTTGAGGCAGATTGGCCTCGCTGCCACGAGCTATAGTACCAACTCGAAAGGGATTATTTTACCCTGTTATGTGATGAGGGTGATAAACGGTAATAATACCATATTTGATTGGTTTGGATTATTGGCGGAAACTGGTTTTTTGGGTCCAACTCAGAGTTCTAATAAATCGCCGATTGCCCGTTGTCCTGCGTTGCGCGACGATACGTTCTTCCCTTACGGGATCAACGGGGCGACAACCAACAGCAAGGCATATGTTAGCGTCCCCGTACAAACTGGATTTCGGCAACCATATAGGATATTGCAATGCCGTCAACCGGCAGACACGGTACTTGTCTGTGACATCCAAGGGACGACCTCGACCGGGCTGATGACAAGCGGCTATATGCCCAATATTCTCGGACGGCACGGGAATTCGGGTTCCAATCAACTCACAACCGGGTCGGTGAATGTGCTGTTTCTGGATGGGCATGTGGAAACCGTGTTCCGGCAAATGATTCCTCCTTCAGGTTATATTACGGATCCTTTGAATATGAATAAGGCAATGTATCCCTGGCCGATTTGGACCTTTAATCCGTGAGGAATGCTCGACGGGGGAAAGCATTGGCGACGCATGGCTTGGGATGTTGAAGAAGGGAAGAAAGAAGGAACGTGATGCGCGGAATCCTGTTTTTAGTTGTGCTTTTTGGCCCAGGCGGGGTATGGGGGCTGGCCAGCCACGCAGCGGAAAGTAACAAACCATTGGTATTGAGCACCGCTGCGACCGAGGCGCCGGAGCGGCTGACGGGGGCGATTGAGGATTCGAATTCCGCGCAAGGGAAAGGTTCCAAGACCAATCCGGGTTCCGCCACCGTCCCGGCAGACGTGCCGGACGGTAAGCTGTTTTCGCGTCCGGTGATCGTGCCGCTGCCGGCGGCGACGGCGGGGGTGGTCAGTCCGGTCATCAGCCTCGACGGCACTTGGAAGTTCACGCTCAAGCCGCCGGCGGAGTTCTGGTCCAACGGCGTCGATCCGGCCAAGTGGTCCGACATCGCCGTGCCGGGGGAGGCGGTCATGCAGGGCTTTGATGTGCAGGGCTACGACCAGGAGTATTCCTACAAGCGCACCGTCGCCATCCCGGCCGACTTCAGCGGCAAGCGGGTCTTCCTGCGCTTCGACGGTGTGTACACCTACGCTCGGGTCTGGGTCAACGGCCAGTTCGTCCGCGACCACCACGGCGGCTTCACGTCCTGGAACTGCGAGATCACCGATCGGGTGACGCCGGGGCAGACTGCCTGGCTGACTGTGGGGGTGAGTGACGCGAAGCTGGATGAGTACATCCAGAACATGAGCAGCTATGCGCGGCATTCTCTGCTTGGGATCACCCGGAGTGTGAGGCTCTTCGCCGCGCCGGCGGATCACGCCACACGCTTCCATGTGGAGGCCGACTTCGATGCCTCTTACGTCAACGCGACGCTGAAGGCCACCTGTGCCATGGCCTTCCACAAGGCCGGCAGCGCCACGGTCCTGTTGACGCTGAAAGATCCGCGGGGGGGTGTTGTGGCGTTGAATCCCGCATCCCTGACTCTTTCGCAGGAGAAGCCTGAGGCAACATTGTGTGCGCCGGTGGCATCCCCGCTGAAATGGGACGCCGAGCACCCCAACCTCTACACGCTGGAGGCCAGCGTGATCGTCGATGGCGCGGTGGTGCAGGCGCTTTCCAAAAAAGTGGGCTTCCGCAAGGTGGAATTGAAGGATTGCAAGCTCCTGGTCAACGGCGTCAACACCAAGCTCCGCGGCGTGGCCATGCATGATGCCCATGCCCTGGCCGGGCGGGCGGTTTCGCCGGAGATGACGGCCAGTGCGATTCGGATGTTCAAGCAGGCGAACGTGAATTACCTGAGGATGTCGCACTACCCCCGGGCCGATGAATTTTATGACCTGTGCGACGAAATCGGCATGTACGTGGAGGACGACGCGGCGCTGGTGCATGACGGCTTTGATCTTCGCTCCAAGTCGCCGGATTCCATCGCCCTGGGCACGTGGGCCGAACAGGTCGAGTCGCACCGGAGCCATCCGTCCATCATCCTCTGGGCCTTGGGCAACGAAACCCCGGTCGGCACCAGGATTCCCAAGATGCGCGATTACCTGGCGCGGGAGGATTCCAGCCGGATATTGGTATGGCCGTCCTACAACAAATCCCCCAACCCGACCATCATCCACGACCAGCATTATCCGGGGGCGACGGGCAACTTCGGCGGCCGGTCTTTCGCCACCATCTACAACGAGTTTGCCCATGTGACGGACTACTGCGTCTTCACGATCAAACGCGACCCCAACATCCGCAACTACTGGGGTGTGGGCATGAAGATGTTCTGGGAAGGAATGTATCCGGCGGAGGGCTGTCTGGGGGGGGCCATCTGGAGCGCGATCGACGACGTCTTTTACTATCCGCCTCCCCGGTCGCTGCAGGAAATGACGGCCAAGCAGAGCCAAGGCGGGGAGTGGGGGATCATCGACGGCTGGCGTCGGGCCAAGCCCGAATACTGGTTGGTCAAGAAGGCTTTTTCTCCCGTGCGGATCAAGGACGAGCCTTTGGCGCGTCCGGCCGACGGCCGCCCCTTATCTGTTGCGGTGAGCAACTGGTTCAATCACGCCAACTTGAACGAGGTGAGCATCCGCTGGGCCGTGGGCCAGGAGTCCGGGACGCTCCCGGGGCCGGATGTCGCCCCCGGCGGCAGCGGAACTTTCATGATCCCGGCGCGTGCGTGGCGGGCTGGGGAGATACTTAACCTGAAATTCGACTGGCCGGGGATGATGATTGACGAATACAACCTGCCCGTCGGCGGCAGCATCAAGAAGGTGTTCCCCGCCGCCTCCGGGCCGGCCCCCAAGGTCACGGAAGATACTGCTTCGATCACCGTCACCGGCAAGGGCTTCGCGGTAGTCTTCAACAAGGCCACAGGCACGATCACCAAAGCCACCTACGGCGGGACAAACCTGATCGAAGGCGGACCGGAACTGAACCTGGCTCCCGTGGTGCTCTCCGGCTGGTCCTTGTCGAGCCTCAGCCATGCCACGACCCCAACCCAGGCGGTGATCACTCTCGCCGGGCGCTATGAAAAGGTGGAGATCGAAGGCTGGAAGGACAAAATCCCCATCCCCGGTCAAAAAAGCGTCTATTACCAGAAGCCGAGCGGGCCGGTGGGGGTGGTCTTCGTGGTGAAGATTGACGGCCAAGGGCTGATCACGACGGAGTTCACCGTGACCAATCCGCCATTGCCCAACGCCAGCCAGTACGGCAACACGGGGTATGACGAGGTGGGGGTGACGTACCTGCTGCCGTCCGGGATCGACCGGATCCACTGGGAACGTAAGGGGCTGTGGTCGGCGTATCCGGCCGATCACATCGGCCGCAACCGGGGCACGGCCACGCGATCCGGGCAGGTGCCGGTGTATCGGCAGGAGCCGAGTTGGCCGTGGTCGCAGGACGAGAAGACCTTCTACTACTTCGGGGCCGAGGATAAAGGCGGGCGGGGCAGCAACGATTTCCGCAGCACCAAGGAGAACGTCTGGTTCTACTCGGCGCAACTGGCTGGATCAAACAAGCGGGTGCGGGTGGAATCGGACGCCACGGCGGCGGTGCGTTCGCAGGTGGCGGCCGACGGGAGGATCGAGCTGCGGATCAACACGGTCCTGGGCTATCCGTCGCTGCAATGGGGCAACTACTGCCCGATAGTGAAGATTCCTTCGGGGTATGCCGCCGGCGCCAACCTGCGGCTGACGGACAACGACGCGTGCGATTCCGTTGTGGAAGCGGTGTGTGAAAAAGGGAACGGACGATGAATGCCAAAGTGTTGGACATTCTGGAGAAGAACATCTTTGGAATGTGCGACATTCTCAAGCTTTCCCGTTCCTGTCCAAAATTTCAGGACAACAAGACGCGGCGGAAATTCCCGCTGCGGATTCAGGTGTGATTCGTGAGACCTCAATTGTGTAAGGAGTAAAGGACGATGGAAAAATTCACCATGCGATTTTTCGTGATGGTTTTGCTGCCGCTGCTGTCGGTTCCGCTGTTGGCCAAAGACATCGTGGTGTCGCCGGGCGATTCACTGGAGAAGGCCCGCGATCAGGCCCAGGCGGGAGATCGCATCCTGCTCAAGGGCGGGATGTACTATCGTACGGAATCGCTGCTGATCGAGCCGAAGCATTCGGGCGTGACCTGGATGGCCGTGCCGGGGGAAAAGCCGATCATTTGCGGCGGGATTCCGGTGACCGGCTGGCAGCAGCACGAAGGGAGCATCTACAAGGCCAGGCTGGAGCGATCCGAGAAGCTGCGCAGCCTCTACGTCAACGGCCAGCGCGCCGCCATGACGTCACGCCCGTTTGGCGATGCCAAGGGCAAACGCATCCCTGGGCGCCCCCAACGGTCGGCGGCCTGGGCGGGTACGGCACGCATAAGATTCAGAAGGGCGAAGCGCCTTGGGCTTGGGAGAGCGGGGAGAAATTTGATGGCGTGAGTTTTGTGCTAGCTGATCTGCCGGGCCTGCTGCGCAACCCGGAGGACATTGAATTGGAAAGCCGCAACGTCTGGAACACGCACATCGTCTGCATTCGCGAGATGGTGAAAACCGAGGATAAATGGGTCATGCTGCTGCAGCAGCCCGGCGGCTGCATCGCCCAGAGCGGCATCTACGGCGTCCAGTTCAATCCCAAGTGGGGCCTGATGCGTAACGTCTATGAATTTCTGGACAAGCCGGGTCAGTTCTACTTTGACCGAAAAGCCCAGATGCTCTACTACTTCAAGAAAGCCACCGAGGACATGGCCGTCGCCCAGGTGGTGGCCCCCGTCGGGTTGGAGACGCTGGTGAAGATCGCCGGCGTCTCACCGACCAACCGGGTGAAGAACGTGCGTTTCGAGGGCATCACGTTTGAGTACTCAGACTGGAATCTGACCAAGGTGGGCAATTCACGGTTCAAATCGGCAATGCAGGGCGCCTGCTCGTTCATCGCCTTCACTGACGGCAATCCGCATCGAATCATAGACCGGTCCATCGATCTGAATCCGGCCATGATCCAGGTGGATGCCGCGGAAGGCGTGGTCTTTGAACGCAACACCTTCCGTCACACCGGTGCGGAGGGTGTGTGCCTGGCCAACGATGTGGTCAACACGAAGCTGGTTGGCAATGTCTTCAGCGACATCGCCGGCTCGGCGCTGGTTGTCGGACATCCACAGCACGTCTATCTGGGCGATGGCGGCGAGCATGAAAAGTACGCGCCCGGCATCGAGGGCATCTGCACGAACAACACCGTCGTCAACAACGTCATTTCAGATGTCGGGGTGCTCTTCCCGGGACATCCGGCAGTACACGCCTATTATGTGGACCGGCTGATCTTCCAGCATAACCTGATCAAAGGCGCGACCTACAGCGGTGTCAGCCTCGGGTGGGGCTGGGAACTCTATGACGGCTTCAACGGCAAACGCTCCTTCTTCCCCGGCAAGCCGAGCACGACCTGCCGGGCCAACGACGTCAGCTTCAACATCATCGTCGATTGCATGACGAAGATGGAGGATGGCGGGCCGGTCTACACGCTGGGCGCGCAGCCCGGCACGGTCATCCGCGGCAACGTCCTGGCATGCGCCGGGCGGGCCTGTGCTACGGGATTCAAAGCGATGCCGGGTCGGCCTACATCACCATGCGGGACAATCTCCTCAACGTCAGCCAACGGACCAAAGCCGCCATTGCCCCGAATACGGGCGGTCGGCTCCACGATCTGACCTGGGAGAATAACTTTGCCACCATTAGCCGTTATTACGTTGGCCCAAAGGATCCGCTCATCCTTAACGGCAAGTCGGAGCCGCTGAAGGTCTACGCGGATGCCGTCTGGCCCGTGGAGGCATACAAAATCGCCCTCCAGGCCGGCCTTGAACCCGCGTACCGGGACATCATTCCCGCCGAAGTATATTCACTGGCCGACCAGGCGTTTCCGGCCGGCGTGTTCCTCAACCCGCAAACGGAAAAGAGCCTGCCGGTGAAGGGGTTGAATGACAAGGGTAGGCGGTTGTGGCTGGCGCCGGCCGGGACGGCGAAGTTCGCGGAAGGGCCGAAGATGACGACGGCGGACGGGACGGCATCGAGCATTCCGTTGCCGTCGGCGGCTGGGAATTACAAGCTGTTTGTGGTGGATGAAGCCGGGAAAAAGATCGCGGAGTCCGCCGCCGTTTGCCGCTTGGCGACCAATTAGTAGCTTTACGTTGACGTGGAGTGCTGACTATCGCAGTGGAGTCTTGTCGAACATGAAAACACCTTTCTCTGTCCAATACGTCCCTTTTCTCGGACGACTGAGCTACGCTTCGACCGCCGCGGCTGATCAGTTGATTTTCTGTGTTATTTCCTTTTATCTGCTGAAGTTCTACACCGACGTCGTCGGGCTTTCCGCCTCGGTCGCCGGCACCATTCTGCTCATCGCCCGCATGGTGGACGCGGTGGATGCGCCGGTCTGGGGCATCATCTTCGACAAGACCCACAGCCGCTGGGGCAAGAGTCGGCCCTGGTTCCTCTGGCTTTGCTTCCCCTTCGCCATCTTTGGGGTTCTCACCTTTCTGACCCCAAACCTTTCGCCGATCGCCAAGGCATTCTACGCCGGGAGCACTTATGTGATTTGCAGCATCCTCTATACTGGCATTGATACGCCGATCACCTCGATTCTTTCGGCCCTCACCCCCGATCCCCAGGAGCGGGTCACCCTGACCTGCTACCGCTTCTTCGGTTCCAAGGCGGGGGTGCTGCTGGTCAACGCCACCGCCTGGCCGCTAGTGGCTTGGCTGGGCCAAGGCAACGACAAGCGGGGCTTCATGCTCGTGATGCCCCTATTTGCCATCGGTGCGGTGATTCTCTTTTTGTTCGCCTTCCGCAATCTCAGGGAAACCGTCCCGGAACAGAAGCGGGCCTTACCCATCCGGGAGGGTTTTGCGGCCCTGAAGGGCAACTGGCCCTGGATCATCATCTTCTCCAGCAGCCTTTGGTTTTGGGTGGCGTTCATCGCCCGCATTTCAATCGTGCCGTACTACTTCGAGTACACTTGGCACCGCAAAGATATGGTGCCTCTGGTCAACAGTTTGGATTTTATCTCACTGGCCGGGATTTTTTTGTTGCCTTGGCTGTGCCGGCGGACAAGCAAGACGACGGTGTGGATCGGGGGTTTGATCGGCTCGGTGCTGTGCCAGTTCCTCATTTACGCCGGTGGGGCCACGCATTCGCTGCCGCTGCTGATGGCTGGATGGACGGCAGGGATCATCACCAGCGGCATTGCCATGGCCATGCCGTTTTCGCTGTTGTCGGACAGCGTGGACTATGGGGAATGGAAAACCGGGATCCGGGCGGTGGGGTTGCTCAGTGCCGTGGGAGTGGCCTTCTGCGTGAAAGCGGGCAGCGGTCTGGGCGGAGCGTTGCCGGCGTGGATCATGGGCGCTTACGGCTATGTGCCCAACGTGGAGCAATCGGCGAGGGCACTGACGGGAATCGACATTGGTTTCATCTGGCTCCCAGCCATCGCCTATGCCCTGGCGGTTATTCCGGTTTTCTTCTATCGCCGATTCGAGGCGATGGAAGGGCATATTCACACTGAGTTGACCGAGCGTCGAGCACGGTTGGCTGACGCTGGATCCCCGGAGGCGGTCACTGCGTGATTGGCGAAGACGGGGGAAACGGATATTCCGGTGTGAAATCGGTGACAGATGAGAAAGGCTATCGGATGCTCGGAAAATGGGCTTTAGCGGCAATGTTATGTCTGGCATGGAGCGGGTTGGCGGTGGGAAGTGAGCTTGAAAGGAATTTTGCTCATCCCCCGGACTCGGCCAAGTCGTTTGGTTACTGGTGGTGGCTGAACAGCGATGTGGACAAGGAATGTATCACACGCGATCTGGAGGAGTTTAAGGCCAAGGGGCTGGGTGGCGTGCTGATGGTCGTGTCCACTTGGGGCGGTCGCCAAAGGGGACCGGATTACCTCTCCCCCCAGTGGCGCGAATATTACAAATTCGCCTTGGCCGAGGCTGATCGTCTGGGCTTGGAAGTGGGGGTCAACCTTTGCGGCGGGTGGTGCATGGGTGGGCCGTGGATCACGCCCGAACATGCCGGCCGGTGGTATCTCCAGTCCGCAACGACCATCGTCGGTCCCCGGAAATTCTCCGGCATCTTACCACTTCCGGGGGCGACGGATGGATACTCTGTGCCTGGAACGATGCGCGTACGGGAGGGCCTTAAGTTGCCCTTCGAGAAGATTGATTACCGCGACAGTGTAGTCATTGCCTTTCGTGAACCCGCCGGCGGCGCCAAATTGGATGACAAACGGAAGAAGCACCTGCCCGCCAAAAGCAACCGCCTGGATGGAGGTTGCTTCAGCCGGCCGCAAGACATCATGGCGCAGACGCTGGTCCCTTGGCAAAATCAAGCTTCAGATCATCCGATTCTCCCCGGCGAGGTGATTGATCTGACGAGCAAACTCGGCCCGGACGGCAAACTCGAATGGGACGTGCCGGAAGGAACTTGGACGGTCCTCCGCACCGGACATCGCATGCTTGGTGTTACCGTCGCGCTGGGGGTGAAAGGCGGCGAGGGGCTGGAGGTGGATTGGCTGAGCAAAGCGGCGGTCGATCTGCACTGGGAACACCTGGTCAAGGTGCTGTTGGCGGATGCCGGGCCACGGGTGGGCAAAACCCTCAAGTATTTTACTACCGACAGCTTCGAGGACGGCTACCCGAATTGGACGCCCAAACTGCTGGAGGAATTCAAGCGTTACCGTGGGTATGATATGACCCCGTACCTGCCCGTGCTCTCCGGGCGGATTGTCGGTAGCGCCGAGATGTCCGAACGCTTTTTGCACGACTATCGCAAGACCGTCGCTGACTGCATGGCTGACAACAACTACGGCTATTTGGCCCAGCGGACCCACGCGCAAGGGCTGGAGTTGCAATGCGAGGCGGCGGGGCCGAGTTGGTCGGGTACCGTGTGCATGGACGGGCTGAAAAACCTGGGACGCACCGACCGTCCGATGGGCGAGTTCTGGACGGATCTTTTCACCCAAAACGTGGGGACTCAGGCGACTCCGATCAAGCAAAACCAAGTTGGCAAGCAGACTGCCACGGCGGCGCACATCTACGGGCGCAAGCTCGTTTCTGCCGAGGCGTTCACCTCGTTCCTGCCGCACTGGAGCGAATCGCCGTCGCTTCTCAAGCCGATTGCCGATCGCGCCTTCTGCGAGGGGATTAATCGTGTTTTCTTCCATACCTTGTCAGCGTTGCGCCCGAAAGATGGGGTGCCCGGGTATGAGTATGGCGCCGGGACCCACTTCAACCCCAACGTCACCTGGTGGAACCAGGCGGCCGGGCCGTGGATCGGCTACATCAACCGCTGCCAGGCGCTGCTCCAGTCGGGCCTGTTCGTGGCTGACGTGCTCTACTACAACGGGGACTGGGCGCCGAACCTGGTGGAGCCGAGGCATGTGGACCCCTCATTGGGCCGAGGCTATGACTATGACGTGTGCAATGCCGAGGTGCTGCTAACCCGGCTCTCGGTCAAGGACGGAAAAATCGTCCTGCCCGATGGGATGAGCTACCGCCTGCTGGTCCTGCCCAATACCAAACGCATGCCGATAGAGGTAATCCAAAAGATCAAACAACTGGTGCAGGCCGGGGCCACGGTGGTAGGGCCTAAGCCGGAGTCCGATCCGGGGCTGAGGGATTATCCCAACTGCGATGCGGCGGTGAAAGCCATCGCCGCCGAGCTTTGGGGCGACTTGGACGGCAAACAGAAAACCGAGCGGACGTGTGGCCAGGGCCGGGTGGTCTGGGGCAAGTCGATGCGCGATGTGCTGACGGCGGACGGCGTTTCGCCGGACTTCACGCATACGGGGGAAGACGCGTTCATTGATTTCATTCACCGCACGGACGATGGGGTGGAGGTTTACTTCCTGGCCAACCGCAACGACCGTGCAGAGTCGGTGGATTGCCGCTTCCGCGTCAGCGGCAGGCAGCCGGAGTGGTGGAACCCGATCACGGGCGAGAGACGCGACCTGCCCGTGTTTGAGCAGAAAGAGGGCTGCACGCGCGTGCCGCTGCAGTTTGAACCGCATGGGTCAGCTTTCCTCGTCTTCCGCAAGCCCGCCGCTCCATCCACAGGCGGGAAGAACTTTGCCGAGCTGAAGCCGCTGGTGGAGGTGACGGGGGCTTGGACGGTGCAGTTCGACCCCCGGTGGTTCTATCCCACTGCCGGGCTTCAAGGTGATGCCGTCAAAGGACTGGTCGCCTTCGCCAAGCTGGAGGACTGGAGCCAGCGGCCGGAGCCTGCGGTGAAGTACTTCAGCGGCACGGCGGTGTACCGGAATGCGTTTACCTTGGCGGCCGCCGGTGGCCCGCGGCTGTATCTCGATCTGGGCGGTGTGGCCAATGGGACCGCTCGCGTCCGCCTCAACGGCCAGGATGTGGGGGTGGCCTGGTCTGCTCCGTGGCGGGTGGAGATCACCAGCCAAGCCAAGGCGGGAGCGAATCAACTGGAGGTGGAAGTGGTCAACCTCTGGCCTAACCGGCTCATCGGCGACGCCAACTTGCCCAAGGCGGAGCAGCGGACGCGATCCAACATCCGCTATAAGAAGGATGCGGCGCTGCTGCCTTCGGGGCTGCTCGGGCCGGTGCGGGTGATGACAGAAAATTGAGTTCGACGAAAGGATTGGAGCATGAAATATTTCAAACCATTGATTAGATGTTTTGCTTTCACCACGTTTCTCGTTGCTGCTTTGTCGTGGATGCCGGACCGGGCCACATGTGCGGCGGAACAAGGTCTGTCACCGGCGGGCCGTTATCCTGGCTGGAATGCGGCTTTTGCCGGGCCGGTGTTTCAGCGTTTTGGGATTGATGAGAACGGGAAGTCCAAGGCCAGCCAATCGTGGTTCCAAGTCAAACCCGAAGGGAACACATGGTTGAGTTTCGACCTGACCAATAACGGTCTGCGTGCGTCGCTCGATCCAAACGGGACCATCCGCAACGCAAAGGCACTGGAAAAAATCGAACGCAAAAATGCGCTTCCTGGTATGCACGCCCTGTTGCATCTCTTGAATGCCGGCCCATGGGGGATTACGGTCAAGGCCGCCGGCTTCCCGGCTGTCAGTGCGACCGGAAAAACATCGGTCGATCTTCTGGACGGGCTGATTCCAGTTTTTAGACGGGCGGAGGGGCCGATTCGAGCCGAATGGCTGATCTTTGCGCCGGAAGCTCCCGGCGAGCTGCGTTCGCCTCTGCGGGCCTTGATCCTGGTCGTGCGCCTAACCAATTCCGCGACAAACTCGACTGAGGCTGTGATTAAAACCGGCGATCTTCCGGAGATCAACGATCCCGCTCTGCCGGCGGATTCCTATCAGGCGATTGTCGGCCTTGACGGGTTGCAATGGACTCAGCCCGGACGAACGGTGGCGGTTATGCTTCCGCCGGGCGGCAGCGCCGTCCGTTCCTTTGCATTCATATTGGGCAACAACAGCGATGAAATAAAGGCGACGGCCAGGCGATTGACCGAGGTCAATCCGCTTGTCTGGTTGAACCGAACCCTATGGAGAGTCGGTCGGTTGGGTCGCCTGACGATCCCCGAAGCTCCGTATCTGCCGGAGATGCTCGTCCGCTATGCGGAGTTATGCCGAAGCGACATGCTCTATAAGCCGGATGGCTATTTGGCCACAGCGGATATGATCACGTTCAATGACGGCCCGGCGAAAGGGCCTCATATCACGACACGCTGGAGTTGGCCGTCCCTCGTCTTTTACAACATGCTGCCGATGTGCATGTCCCAGCCCAACCTGTGTCTGGATGCCATTCCCTTTTACCTTGAATATGGTCAGCCCGCGGGCGCATACGGCCGCGGCAAGAGCCGTTTCAAGAACGCCCCGCCCATCACGCATTCGATCCAAAACGCCATGGGGCCCTTCATACTTGCCGGAACGTATTATCAGATGACGGGCGACGCCGCCGGATTGAAAATGCATCCCGAGTTGCTGGCGGCGGCGAAAACGCGTTTCGAGCAACTGATCGGGAGCCGGACCCATGCGAACGTCTGGCTGTTTCCGTCAATGTACATCTCCGACGGCGATGCGCGCGGCGATTACCATACCGGTTCAAATGTGCTGGCGTGGAAAGCGCTGCTGGCGATGGCGCGGTTGGCCCGGGAGGTTTACGGCGACGAGGCGTCGGCGACGGCCTGGTCCGATCTTGCCGGCAAGGTCAAATCCGACATTCTATCGCACTGTGTCGGCGATTCGCCCGACGGCCGACGGTTCTTTGAAGGCGCCAATGAAGACGGCACGTTCATTCCGGGGCACGATGGAGAAGAGAGTGACGTGGGGCTAATGCCGTTCTACGAGTTCACGGAAGCAGACGATTCGCTGCTGTTGACCCATTCGCGGTTGGCGCTCTCTGAACGCAATCCGTTGTATGTGAAAGAGGCGGATGGGATCGCATGGGTTGATTACGGATTGACGCCGCTGGGAAACAATCCCGGCGTGACGTTTCCCGGTTGGACCACAGCCTTGGCCGGGGCGCACGACGAAGCGGAATTGGCGGTGGCGCTGGACAAGATTGTGAATCGCACCGACGTCGATGGGTCGCCGTGGTGGTGGCCTCAAACGAAGCTGGGGGGCGTTCAGAGGGTTGGGCGGCGGGGGGGTGGCGCCGGCAAATGTGGTTGGGCTGCGGGGGTGTATCTGTGTCGTTTTATTCACGACATTATTGGGGTTCAGGTCGATGTCCCGGCTCGGCAGGTGGCGTTACGTCCGTTCTGCCCGTGGAACTCGTTTGAATGGAAGGACGGCCCCTTCGGCAATGCCGGCTTTGACGTGCGGTACGAGAAGGCCGACGGCAGGCTCACTGCCATGGTCGTCAACCGCAATGCCGAGCCGTACAGGGGCGTTATCGAACTGACTCTGCCGCCGGGGGCGAGAGCGATGGAATGCCGTGTGGACGGGCGCAAAACGATAGAATGCCTGGCGACAACTCGCTACGGGCGTCCCGCCGTGCGTGTGGCGCATCCGATTCCATCCGGTCAGGCGTTGCGATTGGAGGTGGACTACGACCTGAATTCCGGAAAAACGGGAAAGTAGTTCAGACGCGAATGTTGACAAGTGTTAAGCGGGAAAATCCGGTTCGTAGGCAACCAACGTGAATGTCCGGAGTAATAAAGCGTGGCGGGAGTTTCCATCATGCGTTCAGAGGGAGTGACAAAATGAGAAAGATGCTGTTGGCGATGAGCGTGCCGGGAGTAATTATGGCGTTGGTGTCGCTGTCGCTGGACGCGGCGGAGCCGCCGCCGGGCGGGGCGCAAGAGGTGATCGAACGGGTCGTGTTCGTTGGCGACAGCATCACCTGTGGCCGCGGGGCGGGGAGTCCCGCGCAGCGCGTACTCGACCGTGGCCACGGCCCTGCTCAAGGAGCGGTTCCCGCGGATTACCGAGATCAACTGCGGGCGGAGCGGCTGTGCGCTCAGCCAGCAGCCGGCCTCCTATCCGGAAGAGATCCTCAAGCAGAACCCTGACGCGGTGGTGGTCCAGTGGGGCGTCAATGATCAGTACTTTGGCTGTTCGGTGGCCCATTTCGCGGCCTGTTACGAGCGGTTGGTGGCCGGGTTGCGGCAGGCCAAGCCGCGGATGCCGATCGTGCTGTGCACACTGGTGGCCGACTTCCGCTGGCCGGAGCATTCCGATCTCTGGATCGGCGAGGCCAACGTCGCCATCCAGGAAATCGCCGCCCTCTACCGTTGCCGGGTGGCCGATCTGCACCGGGCGATCAACCACGACAAGCAGTTGTATGCCGATGTCATTCATCCCAATGCGGCGGGCGCACGGGTGATGGCCCAAGCTGTCGCGGCCGCCTTTGACGGCCCTCTGGCATCCCGGCCACCGGTCCAAGTCCAGTTCGATCAAGGTGTCGAGGTTCGTTTCCTACAGTACGTTTTCACCCCCCGGCGACAGGGTACCGAACCGGTCTGGATTCGGGTTTCGGAGATTTCCAACGCCGGGATGGTGGTGGAGACGCCGGTGCCGTTGTCGGTGCGCACGGCGCCGGGCGTCCCCAGGCCCGCGCGGATTACGATTCAGGACAAATCCGGCGTGGCGATCGAGCCGAAGAATGTCCGCGAGGACGTGCGCGGTTTTAATATCTTCACGCTGGATCCGTCCGGCCACAAAGGACCTTTTACGATCCGCTATGAACCGGTGCGGTCGGGCGCGGGTCAGTGAGGATCCTTGGGTGATGAAGCTGTAAATATGACTAGCCGGATGACCCCTGTGATAGCAAATTCGTTACAGCAGGACAACATATCGTGTTCAGTCGAAAGAAGTCTGTGTTGGAAGATGAAATTCCGGAGAAATAAAGTGTGACGGGAATACTGTCGCGAATTAAGGAAAATCGTATGTGTATGAAATCCAAATGCGTTGGGATGCTGATTCTGTTGATCGGATTGTTGTCTCAAACTGCAGCCCGGGCTGAAGGCGTGAAGATTGATTTGTCGGGGGCGGGCTGGAAACTTTGGCGAGATGGGTCGGCAACCTGGCGGAAGGACCATCTGTACATTCGCCATGAGGCATCGGGGCTGTTCAAACGCGACGATGATCCGGCACTGTCGGACCCGGACAAGGCCGGGACCATCCCGCTGGAGCAGTTGCCCGTCAACCCGCCCACCGGCGGCTGGGAGGCTTTGGACCGCAACGCCGAGGCGGATGTCGCCGTGCCGGGGACGGTCGAGGAATATCTGTGGAACAAGGTTCCCCGCGAGCTTGCGTTCACAGGCAAAGCGTTTCCCGTGAGCTGGTGGTGGCGGGAATTTACTTTGCCGAACGAGGTGGCTGGCAAGCGGATTATCCTTAAGGTCGGGGCGTGCCGCCACCGCAGCGAGATCTACATCGACAGGAAGCTCTGCGGATACGACGCTGTGGGCAATACGCCCTATGAATTTGATGTGACGTCTTTTGTTCAGGGCGGCGGGAAATACCGAATTGCTTTCCGAATCACCAATCCTGGCGGCAACCTGTCCTGGACGGACAACCCGACGCTGCGCTGGGGCGACACTCAGACCCGAGTCGATTTGGGCCATGCCTTTGGCGGGATCACCGGGCCGGTCGTATTTTCGATAGTGGACCCGGTCTTTATCGAGGATTTGTGGATTCGCAACACCCCGGCGATGCGTGACATCGTGGCCACGCTGACATTGAAGAACACCACGGACAAAGAAGTCCGCCGGGACGTGGAGGTGGTGATCCGCGAAAAAGAAAGCCGCGCAGTGGTGGCGAGGGTTCCCCAGAGCGTCACGCTGCCGCCGGGGCAGGCGATGGTGGCCGTGCCGGTCAGTGTGCCGGAGGGCAAGCTTTGGTCGCCGGAGACGCCGAACCTGTACATCTGCTCCGTACAGTTGAAGGAAAACAGAACCGTCGCCGATGCGGCGGAGAAGACGTTCGGGTTCCGTTGGTTCGATGTGCAGGGTGTCGGCAAGAATGCCTGCAACCTGCTGAACGGCAAGCGGGTGCGGGTATTGTCGGCGATCAGTTGGGGCTTTTGGCCGCAGTCGGGACTGATTGCCACGCCGGAACTGGCGGCCAAACAGGTGTCGATCGCCAAGAAGATCGGGCTGAACTGCCTGAATCATCACCGTTGCATCGGCGATCCCAAGACGCTGGATGAGGCGGATCGGCAGGGGCTGATGTACTATATTGAACCGGGCGGATGCGAAGGCTACCAGGGCGATGCCTTCTTCTATGCAATGTCGCGCGAGAAGATTTTACGGATGGTCAAGCGGGACCGGAGTCATCCCTCGGTTATTCGCTACAACATGATTAACGAACCCATACACGCGCCGACGGAAGGGCAGATCCGCACTTTGCGCGACGCGCACACGCTGGATCCGAGCCGGATCATAACCTGGGCGTCCGGGCCGCAACGGCGAAGCACGCCTGAAAACCGGGTGGACGGACTTTGGCGTCGCCCGGAAAGCATGACGGATGAATACACGGGTTGGGTGGAACCTCACAATTCTTTCGGTACGGAAACATACGTGGACAGCAACTACAACGGGCCGAAATCGTTTCGCTGCAAAGCTTCCCGGGCAGACCAGATATTCTGGTGGGGCGAGGAAGGCGCCATCGGAACGCTCCCCCGCTTGCAACTGCTTAAGGAACGCTGTGCCCAGCCGGGCTACCTCCCAGGATGGGATGGTTCCGAATGGCTGTTGCGCTACGAGCAGTTGAATGACTGGCTGAAAGAGAGCGGATTGGGGCAATGGTTCAGCGTTGACTCCCTGACTCAAACGATCGGGGCCAAGCAGTATTATTATCAGGGCCGGATTATCGAAAACTTCATGATTGACGATATTGGCGATGGGTATGTTGTCAACGGCTGGGAAAATGACATCTGCACCAGCTTCAGCGGGCTGGTCGATCTGGGGCGAAATCCCAAGACCGACAATCTAGACCTGATCCGCTACTACACGCGTCCGCTCTACGTTGCGGTCAAGCTGCGTCAGAAGATTGCCCATGTGGGCGAGGAACAGGTGGCGGACTTTTGGATTGTCAATGAAAAGGGCGTCAAGGGTGAGGCGGAGTTGCGGATTGAAGTGCTGTCGCCGTCGAAGCAGATAATGGTGGCAGAAACCAAGCCGGTCAAAATCAGCGGCGGGAACTGCTACGGAGAACTGCTGCTGGAAGGCATCCACGTCCCGGTGAAAGGAGAGGCCGGTTATTACACTGTGCAAGCCACCCTGGTACAAAATGGGGCCGGAGTTGTCACAGGACGGGATGACCTGCTGGCTGTGGATTGGAAATCGATTCCGCTGCCGACGCGGGGCGCGGTGCTGGAAGCCGACGGCGGAATTGCCAAGTTCCTCAAGACACAAAAAAGGATGGACTTGCCGGCGTATTCGGAGCAGTTGAGCAAGCTCGACTATGTGCTGGTGGGGCGTATGGTCCAGGATGAAACCCAAACCACTCAGCCGGCATTGCGGGAAACGGGGCCATTGTCGCCTGAACTGTTGGATGGGCTGCTCAAGCGGGCAAAGGAGGATGGCACAACGCTGATTTTCTTCGAGCCTGTTCCAGGGCTGGATTCCAGCAAGGCTCATTGGGCCATGAGCAGGAACGACGGTTTGGTGCGGCAGTTGGCGCGGAGAGGCGTTTTCCCCGGCTATCGGAAATGGATGGTGTTGGCCGCCGATTGGCTGGTGGGAAGCTACATCGCCGGTTCCGGACCGCTTTTCGAGGGACTGCCCGACCGGCAGGCGTTCAGTTGGGAATACCAGTTGTTGGCCGAGAGCAAGCGGAACATCGCCTTGGACATTTCGGGAGTGCCGGTGCTGGTTGGCGCTGTGACCGACACCTCGGCCCGAAGTGGCAATAGCTATATTTCCTCGCAGGTCATGGGTGCGGGGGTGTGTGCTGCGGACTACGGCAAGGGCCGGATCATCCTCTCCACGCTGCCGCTGATTCCGAATCTCCAATCCGAGCGGGGCGCCGGGCATGTGGTGAGAAAGCTCTTTTGCAACATGATCCGAATGGCAAATGTCAGCCAAAGAAAATGATGTTAAGTTGAATCAAGTACCAGTCGCAAAGCCGAATGGGGTGTGACCTGTGACTGCGGTGAGTCCGGTGAATATCCGGCGGTGGACTCGCCCAAATGAAATTATCCGGATAAGGAAGATCAAGAAAGGCCAAATGAATATGTCATTCACTTCATGGAGCCGGTTTTGGAATGTTTGGGTCATCATCAGTTGCCTGATGCTGACCAGTTCGGTTTTTGCGAGGGTGCCGAGGGAAAGTATCGAATGGGTTAAGTCGTACGCCTACAACGCCACCAGCCGTGAAAAACTTCCGCGGGTTTTGCTGGTAGGCGACTCGATTTGTGAAGGGTACAGCGGCGCGGTCTGTCAGGAGTTGGCCGGGACGGCATACGTCACCTATTTTGCCACATCGAAGAGCGTCACGGACGAGACCTACCTCGATCTCCTGGCGTTTTTCCTGGGCGAATACGACTATGACGTGATCCATTTCAATAATGGACTGCATTGTCCCCGCCGCGAACGGGATAAGTATGAAAGCACACTGACAGCGGCGATCAAGCTGATCAAGTCGCGAGCCCCCCACGCCAAGATTGTCTGGGCCAGTTCGACTCCTTTGAAAATCGCCGGCCCCGACGCCAACGCCGTCAAGGAACTCAACTCGATTGCGGCGAGGGTGATGGCCGCGGAGAACATTCCCGTCAACGACCTCTTTGCCCTGATGGACCCACTGGATCGCAACACGACCTGGAATGACATGTTCCACTTCAAACCGTCGGCAATTCGCCTGCAGGGCAAGGCCGTGGCCGATTGCATCCGTAAACTGTTGGGCGCCAACAAGGCGTCACCCGCCGAAGCGGAGCGGGCACTGAAGGAAAATGTCACCGACAAAGGGCCGGAGGGAAAGCTGGATACCACCAAACATTGATTTAAAGGATAACATGAAAACGATAGGCTGCCCTTTATTCTCGTCCTCTGCTGATGGCCATGCCTTATTGCTGATTGCATTCCTGTTGCAGCGTTCATCCGGAGCATGGGCGCAGCACAATCAATTGCGGTTGCCCGGCTTCTTCTCGGATCACATGGTCCTGCAGCGGGATAAGCCGGTCACGATCTGGGGACGAGATAAGGTCGGGGCAGAAGTCAGTGCCGGTTTCGCCGGTCAAACCCGCACGGCGGTTTCGACCCCGAGGGATGCGACTTTACAATTGGTCGGGCCTGCCGGCATTTCCTTTCCGCGGCGATCATTGGCCCCTTTCACCGGAGCCGAAAACAGCAGCGAAGTAATTTGTGGAAATATGCAAAAATGATCCGTGCAAAAGATTATGCAAACGGTGATGTCGGTGGAAGGTAAACTCTTTGGCATTGAGGCGGGATTTATCTTGCCGCCGGTGTCCGCGACTGTGACTACAAGGGTTTAAAGTTGGGATACAGGTTTCATGACCGTTTTGCGATTTGAAGAAACATCTACGTAGGGATAGAAGCATGAAAAACACGATTTGTTTTGCAATCGCGTTTGGTGTCCTGCTGTGTGTCGCCCGGGCGGGCGAGAAGCCGGAAGCGCGCAACCACACCGACAGCCGGCTGCTCAACAACATCGACACGCTCAAGCCGGTCGCCTCCCCGCCAAAGAACGCGGCCGGCCTCGGCAAGCTGGAGGCGGAACTGGCCACGCTGTGGGACTGGGAGCAGCAGGCCAAACGCCCGCTCAACCCGGAAATCGTTTACTCATCCGTCGCCAACGGCTATCGCACCGAGGGCATCTACATCAACGGCTACGGCGACGCCACCGGCCAGGATCGCCTCTTCTTCTACTACTCCCGCCCGGAGCCAAGCGACAAAAAATGCCCGCTCTACATTGAACTGACCGGCGGCGGGGAGGCGGACAAAAGCCCGTGGATGGCGCGCACCTACCAGTGCGCGGTCATCGACATCGAATGGCGCGGGAGCAAAAACAAATTCCGCTCCAAATGGGCGGCCGGCGGCTTGGGCTCGATGAAGGATCTGGGTTCGCTCAAGGCCAACATGGTCTTCCGCCTGGTGAGCGGCATCCGCCGGGCCATCGATTTCGCCGCGCAACAGCCGGGCACGGACCTGGATCGCCTCGGCTGCGGCGGCGGGTCCATGGGCGGCTATTACACGCTGCTGGCGGCGGGCGTGGATGCGCGCATCCGCTTCGGCATGGATGAACTGGGGGCCGGCTACCAGGCCCAGACCGACAGCAGCCTCGGCCAATTCGAGCTGTCCCCGGCGGAGAAAGCCCTCTGGATCAAGGCCTTCGACCCCTATTCCCACGCCCCAAACACCCGCGCCAAAATGCTGATGAACCTGGCGGCCAACGACTATTTCTTCTGGCTGGGCGATGGGCTGAAGAATTACGAAGCCCTGGCCGGCGAAAAGACCCTGTGCCTCAGCGCCAACTTCAACCACACCGAGGGAAGCTACGGCGCCGCCAAGCACAACGCCATGGCCTGGCTGCCTTATGCCCTGGGGCGGGAGCCGAATTATCCGGCCATCGACTCGTTTGCCCAGGCCGGCGCCGTCTACCGCGTCCGCGCCAAGTCCGGGGCGAGCATCCAGAGCGCCTCGCTGTACTGGAGCCCGGGCGCAACCTCGTCTGGCCCGCCCGCTACTGGCTGGAAGTTCCCGCCACCTGCAAAGACGGCCTCTGGCAGGCGGAAATCCCCGCCCGCTACGCCGCCTTGGAGCGCTGTGCGTTCATGACCCTCCGCGGGGAGAAAGGGAAGGCGGCGTCCACGGTCCCCGTCTTCGCCGCCGGCGTCAATCCCCAGGAGACGGCGGGCAACTGGTGGCCGGGCGAACAGGCTTGGGACGTCGAAACCGGGCTGGGTTCGTGGCGACCGGTGGGGCCCAACAAGCATTCGGGCGTGGCAGCGGCGAAGGTGAGCCGGCACGAATCCGGCGGCATTTGCATTGTGCCCAATCCGGGCGCAACGCCTTTTCACTGGTCAACGGCAGCATCGTGCTCGCCGCGGCTTCCGCCAAGATGCACCAGGGATTGCGGATCGATCTGGACGCGGCCGGAGGGGGCGGGGAACTGACGGTGTCGCTGGTTCGGAACTTCACGGCCGTGCAGGCCCAGCGTGAGTTCTCCTTTGTGGCGAGCTATGGCCCGGGCAAGCAGCGGATCGAAATCCCCTGGTCGGAATTCAAGTGCAAGACCAGTCCGCAGGAGAGCTGCTTCCCTTTTGACAACTTGCGGATCGACGGCAAACAGGCCGATGGCCGGGAGCTGGTCATCCAGAGCGTCAGCCTGTATTAGGCTCTGTCGTCATCCAGGCGATCAAGGCAGCCAGCGAAAACATGCGATTTTCGCGCAACAGGTGAATCAATGGAAAGAGTTATCATGTCCGTTCAGTGGAAACTGAAAGCATGCGCGGCCGGGGCGGTGATGATGTCGGTTGCGCTGGCGATGGCGGCGGCCCAGGCCGCGACTGGGCGTCTGGCCGAGGTCCAGGCGATCCTCGAGCGGAACTTGGCCGTGCGCACGCAAATGGCCAAGGGACCGGGGATGAAGAACGGCGCCGACTACTTTGGCAGCGGGGCGATCCGGGCCAGCGCCTGGGGCACGCCCGACGCCTACCGCATCCTGGCCGAGCGGGATGATTGCTTTTTTGACGTCGGGCGGGGCGGGAAAACCAAGGACGGCCGGAAGTACGGCCGGTACTGGAAGCTCAGCCCGCTTGTGGCCGGCGAATTGCAGTTTGACATGCCCGCCTTGAAGGGCGCTGCTTGCCGGCAGGAACAGGACCTGTACCGGGCCGAAGTGCGCATGGCAGCGGCCTCGGGCGACCGCGCCGTCCTGGTCAGCTCCAAGGCGCTGCGGACCAGCCCGGATCTGATTCTGACCGTCTTACGCAACACCGGTGCCAAGCCGCTGGCCGTCACGATCAACAGCTTTGCCTTGCCCAGTGACGAACCGCTCTCATTGGAAATCGATCGCTTCGCCGGAGTCAAAGGAGACATTTTCTGGTCGAGCCGCCGGAGTCAGGCGGGCGCGCACAAGTACCGGATGTGGATCGGTCTGGCGACGCGGGTGCTCGATGCCGAGGATTGCGCATACACCAACAGCGCCGACGCGGCCGCGGTGTCATTTCGGATTCCACCGGGCCAGGCCGTGACCCTTGTCACGGCCGTGACCAGCACGGGCGTGCCGCGGACGGCCGATCCCGCCGATCCGATTCCTGCCGCTTTGGAGCTTGTCGCTAAGGCAACGCCGGCGTCGCTGGCGATGCAGGAAAAATCGCATCAGGCGTCATGGGATGACTATTGGCTGCGGGCCTATATCGCGATCCCGTCGCAGCCGGAGTTCGAACGCTATTACTATGGGGCGCTCTACGGGCTTGGGGCCTCGCATCGCTTCGACAACAGCGGCTGGTCGCCGGGCCTGAACGGCTGGTCTACCTACGACACCCAGTCTTCGGGATGGGCCGGCAACTACACGCTCAACTACAACCTGGAGGCGATCTATTACGGTGTCTACTCATCCAACCGGGCCGATCTGGATGCGGCGTACTTCCGGGTCATCAAGCCCCTGGCCGACGGCTATGGCGTCAAAGAGGCCAAGAAGCTGGGCTATCCGGGCGTTGTCATGCCCGGCGGAACCGGCATCGACGGCGCGGTGGTCCATTCCGATCTGGGGATGAGGACCAACGGCACGGAAATCGCCCTGCCGCTGATCGATCACTGGTTCTACACCTACGACACCGAGTTCCTCCAGAAGGTGTATCCCTACCTGCGCCAGGTGGCCGACTTCTGGGACGCCTTCCTCATCAAGGAACCGTCGGGGCGGTATGTCATCAAGGGCACGTCCATCTGGGAAGGCCGGCCGCAGAATTACAACTGCGCCAGTGCCTTGGCCTTCGTGAGGCGGTTCTATATCGGCATCCTCGACGCTAGCGTCGCGCTGGAGGTGGATAGTGATCGCCGGGGCAAATGGCAGGAAATCTTGACGAATCTGGCCGATTTCCCCACGCGGACTCACGAAGGCAAAACCATGGCTTGTTATGCGGAGGATCAGGGGGAGAAAATTGATCCCACCCTCGGGGCCAGCATGACGATCCCATTGTACCCGGTCTTTCCGACGCAACTGATCGGGCTGGGTTCCGATCCGGCGAAGCTAAAGATTTACCGCGACACGCTCCGCGAGTGCGGCCGGGTCTGGTGGTCCCAGCCCAACTCCTTCGTGCATACCCCCGTGCAGGCGGTGCGGATGGGCTACGACTTTGCCGAAATTCAGGTCAAGTTCAAGAGGTGGCTGTCCCAGATGACCTCCAACAACTTCAAAATCCAAGCCGGCGGCTACTTCGAGTGCGTGGGGGCCATCGAGGCGGTCAACAGCATGCTGATGCAGTCGCAGGAGGGCGTCATCCGGCTGTTCCCCAACTGGGACGGCTCCGACGCCCATTTCCACCGCTTGGCGCGGTGGGGGCGTTTTTGGTCTCCGCCTCGCTGAAAAATGGCACGGTGGCCGAGCTGACGATCACCAGCGAGAAGGGCCGGCCGTGCCGGGTCGTGAACCCCTGGCCGGGCCAGCCGGTGACGGTGCGGGCCAATGACGGCAAGTCGGTGCCGGTGGTGGAACGGGACGGGGTGTTGGAATTTTCAACAAATGAGACGGGATGTTACGTTCTGTTTCGTCACCGAGATTGAAAGGGACAAGACCATGCGCCGAAAACAGGCCGTCGCGGCAATGCTGATCATCCTCAGTTGGATTTCGTCTGGGGCATCGGCGGTGGAGCCGCGGCCGGTGGCCGCCGGCAAGATTTATGCGGTGGAGTACTCGCACGAGGATCTGGGCTACGCCAACTACCCGCACGTCTTGCGCACGGAAAACCGGCTGGAAAATCTTTTCCGCGCCATCCGCCATTGCGACCAGACCGCCGATTGGCCGTTTGAATCGCAGTACCGCTACCAGCAGGAGACGGCCGAGCCGCTGCCCTGGTTCCTCAGCGTGGCCTCGCCCGACGATCGCGCCAAGCTCGCCCAATACATCCGGGAAGGCCGCATCGCCATCGCCGCCACGCACACCACCGTGCTCACCGACCGCCTGAATGGCGAGTCCGCCGCCCGCCTTTTTTACGTCGCGGGCCGGCACCTGCCGGATCTGCTCGGCGTGGATTCTCCCAAGGTGGCGATGATCGACGACGTCACGGGCCTTTCCTGGAGCCTGCCGATCTATTGCGAGGCCGCCCGTGTGCCCTACCTCTTCCACGGCCACAACGCGTGCGGCCGCTGCCGGGAACTGGAAACCGCTCCCATCACCTGCTGGACCGGGCCGAAGGGCAGCGGTTCGGTGTTGGTTTATAGCAATGTCTACAACCAGGCGCTGCGAGGTGATCCGAAGAAAGTGCTCGGCGACTATGTCGCCAAAAATGCCGAGCGCGTGAAGCCGGATCGCTTTCCCATTCTCCTTCAAGCCAACGACTTTTCCCTCGCCAGCCTGGACCTGGCCAGGGCCGCCAAGGCGTGGAATGAAAACAACGTTCCCCATGTGCAAATCGCCACGCTGGAAATGGCCCTCGCGGAACTGGCCAGGCGGCAGACGGCGGAAAAGACGCCGACCGTCTCCAAGACCGGCCCGTGCCAGTGGATGGACCAGCCGATTACCGACGCCCTCAGTTTCGGCCGCGCCCGCCTGGCCGCCGAAACGCTTCCTGCCGCCGAAAAGCTTGGCTCGTTCGCACTGGCGGCCCAGCCCGCCAAAGGCGGAGGGTATGCCTATCCCTGGTTCGACCTCACCCTCGCCTGGCACAACCTTCTGTCCAACTGCGAGCACACCGTCGGCGCCGCCTGCTGGCGGTGCAGGAACGCCGAAGGATGGCGCCACTATGAAACCGAGCAGGTCGAACACCGGGAGGAAAGCCGCATCGCCTCGGCCAAAGCCAATGGCGCCCTGACCGATGCCCTTGGCCGCCTGGCGCAGCGCATCGACGCCAAAGACGGCGCCCTCGTCGTCTTCAATTCCCTCGGCCAAGCCCGAACCGATGTGGTGATCTTCGAGGCTCCCGCTCACGCCGGAAAAAACCTGGCGGCCATGGATGATGCCACCGGCGCCGTCACTCCCTGCCAGTGGGTCGGCAAGGATACGCTGGCCTTCGTCGCCGGCCACGTCCCCGCTCTGGGCTACCGCACGTTCCACTTGATCGAATCCGCCTTGCCGGCAGCGCCGCCGGCCGCCAGTGCCGTTGAAAACGCGTTTTATCGCATTGCACTCGATCCCGCGACCGGCGCCGTCGCCAGCCTCGTGGACAAGGAATTGGGCCGCGACCTCGTGAAGAAAGCCGCCCCGCACGGCTTCAACCAGTACCTGCACCAGTGGTTCGACGCCGCCGCCAAGGCGAAAACCGATTGCCACTGGAGCGGGCCGCAGGCGGACGCCCAGATTGCCGTTGAACGCGGCCCGGTGGCGGATGTCCTTCGCGTCCGCGCCAAGGCCGAAGGCGTCGAATGGCTGGAGCAGACCATCACCCTCTGGCACGCCGTCAAACGCATCGACTTTGCCCTGCGGCTGGACAAGAAACCCTCCGGGCGTTCGCTTCTGGACTACGCGGCCAACAACCTCAAGGGCAAGGAATCCGTCTTTGTTGCCCTCCCCTTTGACATCCCCGGCTTCAAGGCCGTGTACCAGACCGGCGGGGGCGGCGTGGCGGAGCCCGTGCGCGATCAGTTCCGGGACACCGGCACCGCCTTCCACGCCGTCCAGCATTTCGCCGATCTGTCCAACGAGCAATTCGGCGTCACGGTCAGCCCCGTGGACTGCGCCCTGGTCGAGTTCGGTTTTCCGCGTTCCGATGTTCTCTCCCGCGCCATGAAAGGTTCCGAATCCGTCTACGAAAAGGCCAGGGACTATCCCAAGGACTCCTCGCTCTATCTCTACCTCATGGACAACATGTTCACGACGAACGTTCGCGTTGACCAGCGCGGCGAGCACTCGTTCCATTGGGCCTTGCGCAGCCACGGCGGGGATTGGCAGGGGGGCAAGGCCGCTCAGTTCGGCGAGAGCGTCCACCAGCCGCTGCGCGCCGGGTTCGTCAACCGCCCCGGCGGGTCATCGGATGCGGTGACTGGCCGGGGCCTTCCGGCCGGCACCCATTTCTTCGCCTCCGTGGATGCCGACAACGTGGCCGTTTCCACCCTCAAGCCCGCCGAGATCAACGGCGACGGCTTCATCGTCCGCCTCGTGGAGACCGAAGGCCGCGCCGCCACCGCCAGGGTAAAATTGCCTTTCCTGGGCGATGCGGTTTCCGCCAATGAAACCACGCTCACCGAAACCGACGTGGCCGACGCTCTCGCGCTGAAAGTCGCCGGTAACGCCGTCGAAGTCGCCCTTGTGCCTTTCGGCGTGAAAACGCTGCGCGTCCAATCCGCCGCCGCGCCGTGTGCCCGGGTGCGAAAGGTCGCCGCCCAAGGCATTTCCGACATGGAAATCGAGCTTGCGTGGGAGCCGGTGGAGGGGGCGACCTTTTACCGCGTTTACCGCGGCGACCAGGCCGATTTTGCCCCCTCGGCCCTCACGCTCGTCGGCATCGCCGATGCACCCCGCCTGCGCGATCGCGTCCGGAACCACGGCACAAGCTGGATTTCCAACCGCCTTGCGCCGGCGACCACGTACCACTACCGCGTCGAGGCTGTCAGCCGCCACAACCGTCGCGGCCCCGCCTCCGCCTCCGTGGCGGCATCGACGTTGCCGACTGCGCAAAAGCCCTGCCCGCCCGGCCCGGTGGAAGACCTTCACGCCATCCAAGTCAGCCCTCTGGCGCCAGTCAATCAGATCAACCTGCTCTGGCGCAGCAATGTCGAGCCGAACCTTGCCGCCTATGAAATTCACCGCTCATCGAAGGCCGGTTTCACGCCTTCCCAAGCCACGCTGCTGACAAAACAGGCGGTCCAAACCTCCGCCAGGGCCACCGGCTACAAAGGCTTCGATCACCAGATGTTCCTGGACACCCAGGTCGCTCCCGCCACGACTTACTACTACAAGGTTTGCGCCGTCACCCGGGCCGGCCGGCCCGGCGCGTTCTCCACCGAAGCCTCCGCCACGACCAAGGCGGATAACGGTCCGGATTCGCTTTCCATGCCCACGACATCGCCGCCTGTGGTAGGCCCAGAGAACTGACGGGCTATGGTAGCCCCGAATCGGTTGCGGCGGAGCCGGAGTTAGCCAATTCGGCGCCGCCGCTGCTCGCGGAGCAAGGTTGTAGAGTCAATCGAAACGGTTTGGTATCGAATACAGGATATCCCAATGGATACATTTACACCCGATTATCGGAACGTCGAACTGGCCGCTCGCAATCGGAGGCCGCCGCGGCTTCCATTCTACGAGCACATCATCGGCACGGACACGATGGAGAAGATTCTCGACCGGCCCTTCGCCGGATTGATGCATGGCGACGAGGCCGACCGCCGCCGGTTCTTCGAGTTGTACAGCGGCTTTTTCCGCGACCATGGCTACGACACCGTCTCCTTCGAGGTTTGCGTCACCTCCATTCTTCCCGGCGGGGGGGCGTTGCTCAGCGGGCAGGCCGGGCCGATCCAGAGCCGGGCTGACTTTGAAAAATATCCTTGGGCGGACCTGCCCCGGATCTTCTGGCAACGCGCCGAGCCTTGCTTTGAGGCGCTAGCGGCGACCCTGCCGGCGGGCATGAAAGTCATTGGCGGCGTGGGCAACGGCGTGTTCGAAATCAGCGAGGACCTGGTCGGCTACGAGGAGTTGTGCCTGCTGATGGCCGATGACCCAGAATTGTTCCGGGATCTGTACAATCGGATCGGCGATCTGCTGGTGAGGTTGTGGAGCCAACTGCTGGCCAGGTTCGGCGATGTGTTTGCGGTCTGCCGGATCGGCGATGACATGGGCTTCAAGACGGCGACACTGCTGGCGCCGGACACGCTGCTGGAACACGTCGTGCCGCAATACCGGCGGATCATCCAGGTGGTGCATGATTCGGGCAAGCCGTTTCTGATGCATTCCTGCGGCAGGATTTTTCCGGTCATGGAGGGGCTGATCGAAGCGGGGATCAACGCCAAGCACTCCAACGAAGAGGCCATTGCGCCCTATGACGAGTGGATCGAGCGCTACGGCTCGCGGATCGGTCTGTTCGGCGGGATCGACACGGATCGGCTGTGCCGGATGAAGCCGGACGACATCTACCGATTTACGCTGGAGGAAGCAGGCCGCTTCCGCCGCACGGCCAACGGTTACGCCTTGGGCTCGGGCAACTCCATTCCCGGTTATGTGCCCCCGGAAGGGTATCTGGCGATGATTCGCGCCGGGCGGGAACTGCGCCAGCGGGAAGGCAGGGAATAAATATGAAACGAGAAATGATCAAACGGATGATTGCCGGCGAACCGGTTGAACGTTGCGGCTTCTGGGTGGGCATGCCCCATGTAGAGGCTTGGCCGATCCTGCACCGGTACTTCGGCACTCGAACCGAACAGGAGTTCCGCCGTAAAATCGGCGATGAACTCGTGTGGCTCAGTCCCCAGTTCTATCCCGACGCCTACCGCGATCCCTCGGGCCGGCCGTTGTTTGATTCGGGTCTGGACCGGGAAAAGCACGCACGCCCGCCGCTGGCCCACTGCGAAACCGTCGCGGAGGTGGAGCAGTTTCCCTGGCCCAATCCCGACTATTTGAACTTCGATTCCTGCCTGAAAGATCTGCGGCAGGCGGGGGACGTGTACCGCATGAGCGGGTTCTGGACCTGCTTTTTCCACAACGTCTCGGACCTCTTGGGCATGGAAGAGTACCTGGTGAAGATGTACACCCATCCCGAGATCGTGGAGGCGGTCACGGATCGGGTTTGCCGGTTTTACTACGAGGCCAACGAGCGGTTTTTCCGCCTGGTCGGGGACATGGTGGACGGCTTCTTTTTCGGCAACGACTTCGGAACGCAATTGAGTCTGATCTGCGGTCCCGAGCAGTTCGATCAGTTCATGCTGCCCTGGTTCCGCCGCTTTGCCGAGCAGGCGCACCGCCACGGCCATCAGGTGATCCTGCACTCCTGCGGCTCGATTCATGGGGTGATTCCCCGACTGATCGAGGCGGGGGCGGATTGTCTGCATCCGCTGCAAGCGTTGGCGGCCCACATGGACGCCGAAACCCTGGCGCGGGACTTCAAGGGCAAGGTTGCGTTCATGGGCGGGATCGATGCCCAGGAGCTGATGACCAACGGCACGCCCCAGCAGATCAAGGCCGAGGTCCGTCGGGTCAAGCAAATCCTGGGACCGAACCTGATCATCAGCCCGAGTCACGAGGCGATTTTGCCCAACGTGCCCCCGGCCAACGTGGCGGCGCTGGCCGAGGCGGCCCGTGAAATCAACTGACGGCGGCGGCCTCGCGGGGAGCCGAGGATAGAAGAGCGCAACCAATACAGGAGCAGACGATGGCGATGATGAACGTGGACGTTGGGGATAAGCAACAGACGAGTTCGCAGAATACCAGCGCCATGCTGATCGTCAGTGTGACGGTGGCGGCTCTGGGTTCCCTTTTGTTCGGCTTTGACACGGCGGTGATCTCCGGGACCACCGAAGCCCTTAAGCAGGGCTTCGGGCTTTCGGACAATCTGTTGGGCTTTACCGTCTCCAGTGCCCTGATCGGCACCATGGCCGGCTCGCTGCTGGTGGGCCGTCCTGCCGACTGGGGGGGCCGGCGGCCGGTGCTGGCCGTGCTGGCGGTCCTGTTCGTGTTCTCGGCCTTCGGCTGTGCCTGGGCCTGGAACTGGTACGCCCTGCTGGCCTTCCGCTTTCTGGGCGGCGTGGCGGTGGGCGGAGCCTCGGTGGTCTCTCCCATGTACATCACCGAGATCGCCCCGGCCAGGCGGCGGGGCATCTTGGTGGCCATTGCGCAGTTGAACATCGTGGTCGGCATTCTGCTGGCCTACTGCTCCAACTATGCCGTGGCCGCTGTTTTCGGCGCGGAACACGCGGCCAACTGGCGCTGGATGTTCGGGGTGATGGCCGTCCCCTCGCTGGCCTTCCTGGTGACGGCGTTGATCATTCCCGAAAGCCCGCGCTGGCTGGTCAAGCGCAACCATTGCTCTGAAGCCGAGCGGGTGCTAAGCCGCTTTGGACATGAGGATCCGGCCACCGAGGTCAGGGAAATCGCCCAGTCGCTGACGGGGGAGATGAGCGGCACGCGCCAGTGGTTGCTGCAGCGCAAATACTTCAAACCGCTGCTGCTGGCGATCATGATCGCGACCTTCAACCAACTGGACGGAATCAACGCCATCATTTACTATACGGCCGACATCTTCCGCATGGCCGGGGCCGACAAGGCCAGCGCCTTGCAGCAGTCGATGATCGTGGGGCTGACGAACCTGGTGCTGACGCTGGTGGCCATGGCCTTGATCGACCGCCTGGGCCGCAAGGCCCTGTTGCTGGTCGGGTCGGTGACGTTCGTCCTCTCCCACGGCTTGGCGGCCTGGGTGTTCCTGACCCACGCCCAAGGGTGGGTGGTGATCGCGGCGATGATGGGGATCGTCGGTTCGCACTCCTACTCGCAGGGGGCGGTGGTGTGGGTGATCATCAATGAACTGTTGCCCAACGCGATTCGGGCGTCGGGCGGGGCGGCGGTCTGCTTTCTGATGTGGCTGCTGTGCGCGGGAGTGAGTTGGTCGTTCCCGGTGATCGCCAGCAAGTCGGGTGCCGGCGTCTTCGGGTTCTTCGCGGTGATGATGGTGCTGCAATTCTTCCTGGTGTGGAAGTATCTGCCGGAGACCAAGGGCGTGTCGCTCGAAGAACTGCAAAAACAACTGAGCGGGCGGGAGTAACGGGATCTACATTCATAGGAAATCGTTTATGCAAAACAATAGACTGTGCAAAAGAAGAAAGAGGTGGCGAAAGGTGCCGTTGGCGGCAGTCCTGCTGTGTTGTTGGGTTGGGTGTACGATGGCGTTGGCGGAACGCTCTTCAGCAGGGAAGGATCTGGCTGCGGAGACAAGCCGCTGGAGTATCGAGCCGCCGGGCACGCTTAAGTCCGAAGCTGGCTCGCTGCTGGTGAAGGACCGTCCGGCGGTGCTTAAGGGCGATGTTCCCGAGAGCTTCCGCCTCAGCTTCAAGGCCCGCTGCCGGGGCGAGGGGAAGCTCGGGCAGATCTGGGTCTCCTTCCGTTACCAAGGGGAGTTCACCCGCTACGCCTTGGCCCTGCGCCACGGGCTGCTCAATGACCTGTTCCTGCTGCGCTACCGCGAGCGGGATTTTCCCCAAAGCACCGTGGGCATCGCCAATTGCTACCCGCTGGGCTTTGAGCCGGACACGGAAAACTGGATCCCCTTCCGCATCGAGGTCCGCGGCCCGCGGATTCTGGCGTGGGTGGGCGACGCCAAGCACCCCCAGCTGGACTACGCCGATCCGACGCCCCTGAGCGGCGGGAGCATCGCCCTGGGCGGCAGTTGGCACGCCTGCGAGTTCGCCGACGTGACGCTGGAAAAACTGGACGGCGGCGAGCCGCTGGACCTGTACGGCCCCCACGCCCTGAAGATTCACTTCGGCAAGCGGTCCGAGCCGTCGCTGGGCCGCTGGCAACGCTCCGAAGGCGAGCCGTTCGACGCCGCCCGCGGCTTCGGCTGGGACCGGGACCTGCGTCCGCGGGTGATCCAGCGCGGCCAGGTGCCCAGTGCTTTGCAGGACGGGCTGCTGCGCCTGGTCCAGAGCGACGGCGACGCGGTCTTCTCGGCGGCGGTGCCCGACGGGGAGTACTTGGTGACCGTGCTGGCGGGGGACCCCGACGGCTACAACTACTTCCACGCCAGCGTGCAGGATCGGCCGCTGATGGACGTGCGGCTCAGGCCCCTGCAGTACGACACCGAAACCGCCCGCGTGCGGGTGACCGGCGGCCTGCTGAAACTCAAGCTGTTCAATGTGCAAAACGAGCCGCCCGGCGTGGGCAATGCGATCAACGCCCTGGTGATCGAACCGTGGGCCGAGGCGGCTGAGCGCGTGGGGGACAAGGAATTGCAGCGTCAGCGGGAGCGAAAGGCTTACCAGCCCCAGGTCGTGACGCTCTCCGACGCCGGTCCCGCCCGCCTGCCCTTGGACGGCCGCTGGCTGTTCATGCCGCTTCAGGACCTGCCGGCCGGCGCTCAGCCCCAATCGCCGGAGATGAAAGACAACGACTGGCACGTGGTCAGCGTCCCCTCCTTCTGGAATCCCAACGGCTGGTGGATCTACACCGGGGGTCGGCGGGCGGGGGAAAGCTACCAGCACCGCGACTACGCCCGCGTGGCTTCTCAGACCTTCGATTTCCGCGTCACCCGCGAGGCCTGGTACCGCCAGTGGCTGCGCTTTGGCCAACCGCAGAAGAGCCGTCGCTACACGATCCGCTTTGACGCCGCCGCCTCCGTCGCCGAGGTCTACTTCAACGGCAAGCACGTCGGCGGCCACGTGGGCATGTTCGCCCCCTTCGAGTTGGACGTCACCGAGCAGATCCGCTGGGGAGAACCGAACCTGCTGGCGGTGAAGGTGATCGGCGAGCCGCAAAAGCAGAAGAGCGACGCCGACAAGGTGCTGGGGCAGATGATCACCATGATCGTCACCCCCGAGCACGTCGGCTCGCTGCCGCGGGGGATCATCTATTCCACGATCCAAGACCTGCGCGGGCAGGTGACCAACGAGCGGCCGGGGGGGCTTTGGCAGCCAGTGAGCCTGCTGGCCAGTGGGGAGGCTCGCATCGACAACTACTTCTTCAAGCCGCGTCTGGACGGGGCGAGTGTCGAGGTGGAGCTGTTCAATCGTCGGGAGGCCGAAGCAAAGATGAATCTGGCCGCCAAGGTTGCCGGAGTGCAAACCGAACAGGCAGTGACGATTCCTCCGCGGGGGCAAGTGAAAGTGACCCTGGAGTTGAAGGCGGACAATTTAAAGCTCTGGAGCCCGGAGCATCCGAACCTCTATCCGCTGACGCTGTGGCTGAGTGACGGTTCGGTCACGCTGGATCAGCGGGAAACGCAAGTCGGCTTCCGCACCGTCGAGACCCGCGGCGATAAGTTCTACCTCAACGGCCGGCCTTACTGGCTGGGGGGAGCCAACACGCCCCCGCACGGTCTGGCCCCCCTGGATGCGAAGCTGGCCGACCGCTTCCTGTCGCTGCTGGCGAAGGCCCACGTGCGCTGCACCCGCAGCCACGGCACGCCCATGACCCACACCTGGCTGGAGGCCGCCGACCGAAACGGGGTGGGCGTGAGTCTGGAAGGCCCCTGGCCGTGGGTGTTGGCGGACAAGACGGAGATCCCCGATCCCCAGCTCTGGGCCGCCTGGCGGAAGGAACTGCTGGACCTGGTCAAGGACCTGCGCAATCATCCCAGCATCCTCTTTTGGACGCTGAGCAACGAGAACCACATCGACTGGGACCCGGACCCGGCCCGGCGGCTGGCCAAATGGCGGCTGTGGGAGGAGCTGATCCGGCTGGTCAAGTCGGCCGATCCCACCCGTCCGGTCTGCGCCACCTCCGGCTACGAGCGGGCCGACAACCGCCACGGGGCCGGCCGGTACAAGGACCGCGGCAGCGACTATTACAAAGAGTTCATCCGGGCCAATCGGATTGGCGACGGGGACTTCTCCGACGAGCACCGCTACATCGGCCACTACTCGCCTTCCATCTTCAGCTATCTCTATTTCGAGCACAGCCGCAACGTGGGCATGGGCCTGCCGGTGATCTCCCAAGAAGCCTCTACGGGCTATCCCAACGGCGACACCGGCCACCTGGAGCGCAAGTACATCGCCGAGTACGTGCCGCAGGCGTGGGTGGGGCGCGACGCCTACGACCACCGCAACCCCCGGCCGTACCTGGAGCACGTGGCGCTGATGGCCAAGGAATGGATGGAGAAGGTGCGGCGCGACCGGGACACGGCCGGCTGGCAACTGTTCAACTGCGTCAACTGGTTCCGCCACCCCTATGACGCGGAGGCCATCGAAGCCTACCCGGTGGTGGAGGCGGCGCGTCTGGCGTTGCAGCCGGTGCTGATCTCGCTGGAGATGCGCGACCGCCACGCCCTGGCCGGCTCCACGCTCCAGGGCACGCTGCACGTCATCAATGACGATGCCGACGGTCGGGATCTCAGCGGCCTGCGCTGCGCGGTGGAATTGCGCGATCAGCAGGACCAGGTTTTGAGCCGCACGGAGGCGGCGCTGCCGGACTGCGCCTACTTCCAATCCAGCACGGCGGCGATGGAACTGGCCGTGCCGGAGGATCTTCCTTACGGCTGCTACACCCTGGCCTTGCGCTTACGCGCCGGCTGGTGGACGCTGAGCGAAAACCGCTACGCGCTGAAGCTGGGCTCGCCCGCCTGGGCCGATGCCCCGGCCAAGGGCCTGACGGTGGGGGCGGTGGGACTGCCGGAGAAGCTGGCCAAGACGTTGACGGCGATGGGCCTGAAGCTGGAGACGCAAGAGCCGTGGAAATGCGGTGCGGTGCTCTGGGCTGGCAAACCGGTTCCGACGGCCGATTCGCCGGAAGGCCGCAAGCTGTTGAACTACGCCCGGAGCGGCGGCAAGCTGCTGCTGCTGGAGACCGGCCAGGCGGGGAATCTGCTGCCGGGGGTGATCCTGCCGGAGAAGAAGAAAGATTACCTGTTCGGCGAGTACGTGGAAGTGCTGAATGAGCAGCACCCGATCTTCGCGGGGCTGGGCCGCCACGACCTGGGCTGGTGGAACGGGCAGGGGGGCCGGCCGGAGGCGGCGTCGGCCGTCTACACCTTGGACGCGGCCAACCCGGCTTTGACGTATCTGACGCAGTACATCGAACCGCACATCGGGGAAAAAAGCTGGGCGCGGGCGTTCCGCTCCCCGCTGTTCGCGGCGAAGTGCGGTACAGGCCAGGTGATCGTCTGCGACCTGCGGGTCTCGGCCGCCGCCAGCGATCCCATCGCCCGCCGCCTGCTGGCCAACCTGCTGGCCTGGGCGGCCAACCACAACTGAAAACCAAGGGAAGGAAACACATGACCATGAACCGCTGTTCTTTTGTTTTCGTGAGCTTTCTGGCGATTGTCCTGTCGGGCGCTGTTTCGCCGCCGCCGAACCGGCGAAGGCGGAGAACGACTTTCTGCAAGTGCGGGGCACGCAGCTGTACCTGCACGGCAAGCCCTTCTACGAGATCAGCTTCAACAAGTTCGACCTGTTCTGGCAACTGCTCGCCGCCGAGTTCGGCCGGGGCGGCTTCGGCAAAGATCCGGCCGCTTCCGCCGAGCAGGCCCTGAAGGAACTGAATAGTTTTGGCTTCAAGACCCTCCGCGTCTTTTGCACCAGCTCGCCGGACTATTTTGATCCCCTCAAGCGCCCCCGCTTCCTGGCGACCATGGACCGTATGCTGGAGCTGTGCGACCGCTACGACATCCGCCTGGTCTTCTCTTTGGGCAATTGCGAGCCGCACTACGCCGCAGAGTGCGGCGAGTCGTTTGCGGACCTGATCTGCCGCGAGGACTCCGCCTCCCGCCGGAAGATGCGCCAGTACGTGAAGGAGATGGTCCTGCGCTACCGCGACCGCAAGACCATCGCCCTGTGGGAGCACGGCAACGAACTGCTGCTCAAGGCCGACATCGGCGGCCGAAGCCGCACCTGGAACCACATGAAAATCCCCACCTTGGAAGAGATCGCCCGCTTCCATGCCCAGGAAGCCGCCTTCATCCGTTCGCTGGACCCCAATCATCCGGTGACCACCGGCGACAGCTACCGCAACGGCATCTGGCACCTGTATCAGTTCGGTCAGGGGTTGGGCAAGGATATGTGGGGGGTGGACACCATGGCCGACATCGGCCGGGGCGTGGCCATGGCCCAGAAGCCGGTGGACGTGTTCTGCATCCACAACTACTACCACAGCCTGACGTACGGCTGCCACGAGGTGATGGGAACGGACGGGAAGCTGACGGCGGTGAACCTGGCGGACTGGACGAAGATCGCCCACGGCGAAGGCAAGCCGCTGTACATCGGCGAGTACAGCGCCATGCCGGTGGCGCGGACGGAAAAACAGAAAAAGTTCTGGGACCAGAACCCCCAGTGGTTCGAGTCCTACGAGGGGCCGGATCGGCAGAAGGCCGAACAGATCGTGCAGACGGCCTTGGAGCAGGTTCTGGCGGCCAAGCCGAACCTGACGCACTGGTGGTGCTATCAGTCGGACCGGACCATGGACCAGACCAATCCCCAGCGGTTCGACGTGGACTGGGATCGCACGCCGAAGCTGATTCGGCTGATCGCCCAAGCCAACCGAAAACTGCAGATGGCCACGATGGGCTTTACCTATGCCAAGGTTCCGGCGGAGGAAAAGTAACCCGCGTACGGATATAGGTTTTTCAACCGGTGTAACGGCCCAGCCGATTGTCGGGCAGTGACGTTTGGTCTCCGGTTGGTTCTGTCTGGCTGTCCCTCCCGAAAACTCCCTCCGGGCAAGAGCACGAGGAATGATGAACCTCGGCAGGTTATCTCGAATGGTGATTTGACCGGCCGGCCAGCCGGCGTGCGTCCCCCGCAATTTTGGCAGGACGGCGGCCAGTTCGGGCAGACCCTCTGGCGGCCCGAAATTGTTGCGGCCCCGCAAGTGACCCCACAAGTTCAACGACTGCTGCACCGCCGCGATCCGGCCCGGCTGAAGCCGGCTCGCCTGGAGGCCCATTGGCCGCAACTGCTGCGGGCCTGCCGTCGGCGGTTTGGCTGCTATCGCAAGGCGCTTCAGGCGGCGGGGATTGATTATGCCCAGGTGGCCAGAGTCACCGCACCACCTCTATCGTATCGCCGGAGCAGATTCTCTATCCTCTCCGGCAGCCTCATCGTCCGCCGCTGGTGCCGCTGGATTGCCGACTCCTGCCAAGAACCGTTTTATCGCCAGAAACGACTGCTGAACCAACTGGGCGGCCGCGACTGGAAGCCCTCGCTGTTTCGTGACCAATACCGGCACTGGGTCGGTTCCCTGCTTGCCTGGGACACGCCGCTGGTGGTGGATTTGACGGACCTGGCCAAGCCCCGGGTCCGCAATCCTCCCCGTCCACGGTCATCCGCTTTTGGCGGGTGACGAAGGCGAAGTCGCCTACAGTTTTGCCGGCGGGGATCAAAAAGCCGTCTACCAGACCGCGCCCAGACTGGGCTGGAAATTGGCCATCCGTTTCCCGGCCGAAAAGCGGTAGAAACCATCCCGCGGTCTGGCCTTGTTTAAGAGTCTTCACCCTCATCACCGAGTAACGTTTTTCATCCAGGCCGCAGGGTTGAAGGTGGAGAACCGGCTTGACGGATAGGTCGTTGTCGGCGGGCTTCAGCTTTTCGCACACCGGCGGCGGTAGCGGCCGGGGGTTGTTTCTGTGCTGGATCGGAAGACGCGGTGCAGGTGCTGGCGGTCGCGAAAGCCGCTGGCGGAGGCAATTTCCTCCAGGTTCAGCGCGGTTCGTTGAAGCAACTGCCGGGCATGCTCCACGCGGAGACGCATCAGTTCCTGGTGCATGGTTCGGCCCAGATACCGGTGGAAGTAGTTCTGCAAAGATTGCCGGGAGACGCCCACCGCTTGAACCAATTGGGCGATGGTAATCGGCTGGATGAAATTATTGCGCAGGTAATGTAATGCGGCGGCCAGATGCTCGTTGGGAACGTGGACAATATCCGTGGAAGCCCGTTCGCTGACGCCTAGATTGGGAATGACCACGGTTGAGGCGGGGGCCTTGGGCCGGCGCAATCGCAAATCCAACTCGCGGGCGGCCTCATAGCCCCAGTACTCCAGATTCAGATTGATGCTCGAGAGCGGAACCGGCGTGTGCAGACAGAGGGTTTCAAAATCGTCCACTCCCAGAACGGATACCTGCTCCGGAACCCTCAGCCCGGCTTCCAGGCAGTCGGCCAATACCTCAACGGCCAACTCGTCGCTGGGCGCCAGCAGGCCCAGTGGCGCGGGAATTCGGCGGAGCGCCTTTTGTAAACCATAAAAAGGCAGCAGGTGAAAACGGAGGCCGAGCTTGCGGCATTGTTCCCGCAGACCCTGGCCGCGGGCCTGTTCGGCCCGGCTGGCGGGGCCTTGAAATTCGACAAAGCCCACCTGTTCCAACCCGCGATCGTGAAAGTGGTCGGCGGCGGTGCGCCCGATCTGGAAATCGTCACAGAAGACGCGGGAACTGCTCAAAAGGTTGTCGTGCTGGTCGAGAGTGATCAGCGGAGCGCCTATTTTCCCCGCATTTTTCAGGATACGCTGGTCCCGGCCGGGAAAGATGATCGCCCCGTCGTAATGGCGTCGGATGGGCAGCCGATGGAGAAATCGCACGCGGGTATCTAAAAACCAGTTTTTCTCATGGGCGTAGCGGGCGATGCCCTGGAGCAGTCGCGGATCCCACCACCACAGGGCGACCAGGATATGGGGCCGGGAAGGGATGCGCGGGGATCGATGCCGGGTTCGGGGACGCTTTCGCCGTGGCTTGGGCATATGGCGAAAATGATACATTAAAATAGCTTTTATTCCATATTCACCAATTCGTTTTTGAATAGAATGCGAGATTGCTGGGTGTCGCGTACCTGGCGTCCTGCCGATGGTCGAAAGTTGATGAGAAGTTTCATGAACAAGAGCAATTACGACAAGTTTCCCGTGGTGCCGGTGAGGTTTCCCCAGCCTTGCGCCTGGCGCGGCTGGGAGGCGATTGGCCGGCGGTTGCGCGAGGCGGGAGAGGCGTGCGAAAAACCTCGCGTGGTGATGGCGGTGGATTGCTACACCGGGGTGCTGGACGAGGAGGTTTTGCCGGCATTGGTGAAGCAGTTGTCGCCGACGCGGGTGGTGAACGTGGCCGAGGCGATGAAGTCGCCGGAAAAAATTGATGCCATGGTCGAGCCGGAACTGGGGGACGATCCGGTTTTCGGGAAACTGACGCACCTGACTTTGCAGGACTTTTTTGACGCCGACCGCGTCGGCCAGTTGCGTCGGCGGATTGCTTCGGCGTCCGAGGGGTTGGTGCTGGTTTACGGCGTCGGGGCGGCGCTGGTGGCCGAGCAGGTCGATGTGCTGGTCTATGCCGATCTGGCGCGGTGGGAGGCGCAGTTGCGCCAGCGGCGCGACGAGGTCAGCAATCTGGGGGTTGAGAATCGCACGCTCAAAGCCTCGCTGCAATACAAGCGCGCGTTTTTCGTCGATTGGCGGGTGTGCGACAAGCACAAAAAGCCGTTGATGGACCGTTGGGACTTCGTGCTGGATACGAATGTGGCCGGGGATCCGAAGCTGGCCAGTGGCGAGGCGGTTCGCCAGGGGCTCGGGCAGACGGCTCGGCGGCCGTTCCGCGTGGCGCCGTTTTTCGATCCGGCTCCGTGGGGCGGACAGTGGATGAAACAGGTTTGCGGCCTGGACCGCTCGGTGTCGAATTTCGGCTGGTGCTTCGATTGCGTGCCGGAGGAAAACAGCCTGCGGCTGGGCTTCGGCGATGTGACGATCGAGCAGCCTTCGATCGACCTGGTCTTCTATCAGCCGCGGGAACTGTTGGGCGAGGCGGTGCATGCCCGTTTCGGGACGGAGTTTCCGATTCGCTTCGACTTTCTGGACACGATGGGCGGGGGGAACCTCAGCTTCCAGGTGCATCCGCTCACCGAGTACATCCAGGAGAAATTCGGGATGCACTACACGCAGGACGAGAGCTATTACATGCTGGACGCCGGGCCGGGCGCGTGCGTGTATCTGGGGTTGAAGGAAGGGGTGGATCGCCGGGCCATGGCCGAGGATTTGCGTGCGGCCCAGCGAGGGGAGAAGCTGTTCCCGGATGAAAAATACGTCAACTGCTGGCCGGCCAAAAAGCACGACCATTTTTTAATCCCCGCCGGAATGTGCCACTGCTCGGGATCCGAGGGGATGGTGCTGGAGATCAGCGCCACGCCGTACATTTTCACTTTCAAGATGTGGGACTGGGGCCGGATGGGGCTGGACGGCAAGCCTCGGCCGGTGCATGTGGATCACGGGCTGGCCAACATCCAGTGGGATCGGACGACGCAGTGGGTTCAGCGGGAACTGGTCAACCACATCACCTCCGTGGGCAGCGGCTCCGGCTGGCGCGAGGAGCGGACGGGCCTGCACGAGCGGGAGTTCATCGAAACCCGGCGGCATTGGTTCACCGGCCCGACGCCCCACGATACGCAAGGCGGGGTGAACGTGTTAAATCTGGTGGAAGGCGAGGAGGCGGTGGTGGAGAGTCCCGGCGGGGCGTTTGAGCCGTTTGTGGTGCATTACGCCGAGACCTTTATCGTGCCGGCGGCGGCCGGGCCGTACACGATCCGGCCGCACGGCGCGGCCTGCGGTAAAGAATGCGGAACGATCAAGGCGTTTGTGCGGACGGGAACACTTTAAGGGAAAAAACCATGAAGCGAGAACTGGTCAAGCGGTTGATTGCCGGCGAAAAAGTCGAACGGTGCGGCTTTTGGGTGGGCAAGCCCCACGTGGACGCCTGGCCCATTCTGCATCGATATTTCGGCACCCGCACGGAGCAGGAGTTCCGCCAGAAAATCGGGGACGATATAGCGTGGATTCGGCCTCAGTCGTATCCCGACGCCTATCGCGATCCCTCCGGCCGGCAGTTGTTTGATTCGGGTCTGGACCGGGAAAAGCACGCACGCCCGCCGCTGGCCCACTGCGAAACCGTCGCGGAGGTGGAGCAGTTTCCCTGGCCCAATCCCGACTATTTGAACTTCGATTCCTGCCTGAAAGATCTGCGGCAGGCGGGGGACGTGTACCGCATGAGCGGGTTCTGGACCTGCTTTTTCCACAACGTCTCGGACCTCTTGGGCATGGAAGAGTACCTGGTGAAGATGTACACCCATCCCGAGATCGTGGAGGCGGTCACGGATCGGGTTTGCCGGTTTTACTACGAGGCCAACGAGCGGTTTTTCCGCCTGGTCGGGGACATGGTGGACGGCTTCTTTTTCGGCAACGACTTCGGAACGCAATTGAGTCTGATCTGCGGTCCCGAGCAGTTCGATCAGTTCATGCTGCCCTGGTTCCGCCGCTTTGCCGAGCAGGCGCACCGCCACGGCCATCAGGTGATCCTGCACTCCTGCGGCTCGATTCATGGGGTGATTCCCCGACTGATCGAGGCGGGGGCGGATTGTCTGCATCCGCTGCAAGCGTTGGCGGCCCACATGGACGCCGAAACTTTGGCGCGGGACTTCAAGGGCAAGGTTGCGTTCATGGGCGGGATCGATGCCCAGGAGCTGATGACCAACGGCACGCCCCAGCAGATCAAGGCCGAGGTCCGTCGGGTCAAGCAAATCCTGGGACCGAACCTGATCATCAGCCCGAGTCACGAGGCGATTTTGCCCAACGTGCCCCCGGCGAACGTGGCGGCGCTGGCCGAGGCGGCCCACGAAATCGACTGACGGGGACGTTCCACCACATCTTCGATTGTGCATCGGATTACCGAGAAGAAAAAAAAGGTTCTCGGCGCGGGTTTATTGTTTGCTTCAACGGCTGAAGCTGCTACATGTAAGTCCGGCGGATGGCCACAGGGCATATGGGGTCATCACAAGCCGGGGGCGAAATCAGATTGCTCCTTTAGGGAAGGAGTCGGGCATGGATCGCGGTCTGTCCGCGGCCATGCAGGATGTTTTACGGCTGTCTCTTTTCCCTACTGGAGGTACCATGACAACGCAACAGTTTCAGCAGCTAATGGCTCGGTTCATCCCCGCCAAGTCGCGTACGAAATCCCAGGACCGCGTTGGGAAGTCATCCAAGGCGGCCCTTCTGGCGGCCTGCTGCCTGGTGGAATCGCTGGAAGCGCGGGAACTATTTGCTTTTTCCGCCAGCGTCAATTTTCAGCCTGGCGCTTCGCCGGTGCCGACGAGTTATCTGAAGGATTCCGGCGCCGCCTATGCCGATCGCGGCAACGGGTTCACTTACGGCTGGAACGCCAACAACAGCGCCAATACGCGGGACCGCAACGTCCTGGCCGATCAGCGATTCGATACGCTGATCCAGATGCAGCAGAAGAACGCATACACCTGGGAAATGGCCGTCCCCAACGGCACCTACCAGGTGTACACGGTGGCGGGTGACCCGTCGTACTGGGACAGCGTTTACAAGATCAACGTCGAGGGGCAACAGGCGGTGAACGGTACGCCCACGTCGGCCAACCGGTTCATGTCCGGTATGGTGACGGTGCCGGTGACTGACGGGCGTTTGACCATCAGCAACGCCACGGGATCGAGCAACAACAAGATCGACTTCGTCCAGATCACGCAGGTGGATCCGGGCACACCGACGCCGGTGTTTATGAGCGATCTGCCGATGGTGTCGTCCACCAACGGCTGGGGTCCGGTTGAGAAGAACACCAGTGTCGGCGAGCAGGCGGCGGGGGACGGTCATACGATCACGCTCAACGGCGTCAGCTACGCCAAGGGATTGGGCGCTCATGCCGAGTCCCACGTCGTTTACAACCTGGCGGGCAAGTATGCCACGTTCCTTTCCGACGTCGGGGTCGATGACGAAGTGGGAACCAACGGATCGGTTGTGTTTCAGGTGGTGGCCGACGGAACGAAAATCTACGACAGCGGCACCATGACCGGTTCCACCGCCACCAAGAGCCTGAATCTCAACGTGGCCGGCGTGCAGCAATTGGAACTGGTGGTGACCGGCGCCGGCGACGGCATCGGCTGCGATCATGCCGACTGGGCCGATGCGCGGCTGATTCCGGCGACTGCGCCGGTGGCGACCGTGCCGGCAGCGCCTTCGGGTCTGACGGCGACGGCCGCGTCCAGTTCGCAGGTTAATCTCCAATGGGCCGACAATTCCAGCAACGAAACCGGTTTCAAGGTTGAGCGATCCACCGACGGAACCACGTTCAGCCAGGTGGCCACCGTTGCCGCCAACGCCACGACCTACGCCGACAACAGCCTGACCGGCGGCACCGCTTACACCTATCGCGTGCTGGCGTACAACGGCGCGGGCAATTCGTCGCCGTCCAATACGGCCAGCGTCACCACACCGGCGGCCGTGACGGCCGATCTGGCGTTGAACCATCCCACCACCGCCTCCTCCCTTGAAAATAGTTCCTATCCGGCCTCTAACGCTACCGATGGCAATTCTTCAACCCGCTGGTCCAGCGCCTTTTCCGATCCCCAGTGGATTCAGGTGGACCTGGGCGCGACCTATGCCGTCAACCGGGTGGTGCTGAATTGGGAAGCGGCCTCGGGAAAGAGTTTTGACGTTCAGGTTTCTTCCGACGGAAATAATTGGACGAGCATTTACTCCACGACGTCCGGCCCCGGCGGCAAGCAGGATTTGACGGGTTTGAGCGGCATCGGCCGGTACGTGCGCATGTACGGCACGCAGCGGAACACCCAATGGGGCTACTCGCTTTATGACTTCAACGTTTACGGCACGGCTACAACCCTGAGCGTTCCCGCCGCCCCGAGCAATCTTTCGGCCACGGCGGCCTCCTCTTCGTCCATCAATCTGAAGTGGACTGACAACTCCACCAACGAGAGCAGCTTCACCGTCCAGCGTTCCACGGATGGCACGAACTTCACGTCCGTCGGCACTGCCGCCGCCGGGGCGACCACCTACAGCGACAGCGGTTTGGCCGCCGCGACCGCCTATACCTATCGCGTTACGGCGACCAACGCCGCGGGCAGTTCCGCCTGGTCGAACACCGCCAGCGCCACCACGGCCGCTTCTTCCCAGATCGTTTACAGTGGTCCGATCACCATTACCCAGGGCGGAACCTACACCGGCAACTGGCAGAGCCTGGATCCCAACGTGCCGGCCGTGAAGATCGCCACTTCTTCCCCGGTGGTGATCCAGAATTCCAACATCAGTTCCAAGGGCGATTTGATCAATGCGTCGGTGTCCAACGTTCATCTGACCGTGCAAAACACCAACGGCTATGGGCTGAATCCCAACGTGTACGGGCTCCATGCCGGCCGATTTGCCAGCCTCCAATCCTTCAGCAATGTGGTCTTCAAGAACGACTACATGGAAGGCACCTCGGGCATCTACCTGCTGAACTACAGCGGCAACCCCAGCCTCGGCGAAACGGTGAAGATCACGGGCAATTACGCCAAGGACATCGACGGCCGCAAGAGCGACGGCAACGGCGGCTACCTGGATTTCAACAGCCGGACGCGCCTGAGCGACGGGTCCACCGAAGACGGCTACTACCGCGTGCAGTTCGTGCAGTTTGACAAGGTGCAGAACGTTCCGGGAGCGGAGATCGCCTGGAACCAGGTGATTAATGAGCCGGGCAAGAGCCGCGTCGAGGACGTGATCAACATCTACGCCAGCAGCGGCACCGCCTCCAGCCCGATTCAGATTCATGACAACTACATTGACGGGGCCTACACGATCAAGCCCTGGCAGTCGAGTTACAGCGATGCGACGTATAAGTACGACTGGGGCTTCTCCGGCGGCGGCATCCTGCTGAGCGATAACGGATCATCGTACGTCAACGCCTTCAGCAACGAGGTCGTCAGCACCACCAACTACGGCATCGGCATTTCGTCCGGTCACGACAACCAGATCTACAACAACCGTGTTCTTTCCAGCGGCTATCTGTCCACCGGGCAGTACATCACGGCCCAGAACATCGGGGTGTATATCTGGAACTCCAGCGGCAGCACCAATTTCACCAACGACAGCGGACACGATAACCTGATCGGCTGGGTGCGTGGCAGCGGTCGCAACGACTGGTGGACGCCCGACGCTTCCTCCTGGACCAACACCACCTACTATTCCGACCCGATCACAACCACCACGGAAGCCAACGAGCTGACGTACTGGCAGCAGAAACTGTCCAGCGCCGGACGGACGGTTGGCCCGACGGGGAATTGATCGCCGGGAATAACATGTCGCGTTGAAGCGACCTGCGCCGGGCGGACTTTTCAGTTCGCCCGGCGCTTTTTATGGGGAACCAATAGGCTACGGAGACCCGGCGGTCTTTAACCGCAGAGGACGCAGAGGAACGCAGAGAAGAGGTTGGAACCGCCGATGAACGCCGATACACGCAGATAAGAAAGAAATCTTTTCTTTATCGGCGTTGATCGGCGTTGATCGGCGGTTTCATTCTCTGCGAACCTCTGCGTCCTCCGCGGTTAAAAAACCTCTTCCTCTCCCCCCGGTGGACGTCCCATCGTAGGGGCGACGCATGCGTCGCCCTCCTCCTCCCCTCCCCCATCCCTCAAAAACCCCGTTTCGTGATACTCCGCGTTAGTAATAGAAGCCCCTACTTTTCTCTTACTCACAGGAGTCCCATGACCAGCCAAAAGAAAATCGAAGCCAACCGCCGCAACGCCCAAAAATCCACCGGCCCCCGCACCCCCCAAGGCAAAGCCCGCTCCGCCCGCAACGCCCTCTCCCACGGCCTGACCGCCTCCTCCACTCCCCTCCTCTCCAGCGAATCCCAAGAGCACTACGATGCCTTCTCCCAAGCCCTCCTGCAAGACCTTGCCCCCCGCACCCCCGAGCAGCAGCTCCTCGCCGAGCGCATCGTCCAGCTCCACTGGCGGCTCCGCCGCCTCCCCCAGGCCGAGGCCCAGCTCTTCGAGACCCTGCACCAGGAATACCTCGACCCGCCCGCCCGCGACCTGTTGATGGAGATGGGCCGCCCCGACCCCGCCGCAGGCCGCACGCCCCTGACTCCCGCCCAATTGCTCGCCCGCGAGTTCGCCCACGGCTCGTCCAACCCCTTCCTCCGCTTAGCCCGCTACGAGCGTTCCCTCAACTCCTCCCTGACCCAAGCCCGCTCCGCCCTCCGCCGCCTCCAGCAGGAGCAGCCCCAGGACCCCGAAGAACAAATCGAAGCCAACTTACCCCCCGAACCCGCATCCGCTCCCCTTCGCCCCCCGACTCCCGAAAAGGCTTGCCTCTTCGCGTCTTCCCCCGAACCAATCGAACCCACCGCGTCCATCGATTCCCCTCCGGCACTCCTTCGCCCCCCGGCTCCCCCTCTCGCTTGCGGTTTCGCGAATCCCACGCTCTCCCCTCCCACGCCCCCCGTACAAATCAAACCCACCACCGCCTCCCCTTTCCCCGTCACCATCAAGCAAAAAGGCCGTTTCATCCACCTCACCCAAAGCACCGACCCCATCTCCGCCGACCTCCACCGCGCCATCGACGCCCTCCTGACCTCGTAGGGGCGACGCATGCGTCGCCCCTACGACGGATATCCACTTGGGGGGAGGGTTGGATGGGGGGGCGAATGGGCGCTAGTTGAATGCGGGGAGCTTGCTCCTCACACGGGCTCTGTCCTCTTGGGGGGAGGGGGAGACGATTCGGCGAAACGGTGGATGGCCTGTGCGTAGATTTCCTGGAGTACGGGGTAGTTGCAGTCGGCGGAATATCTGGCCAGGAATTCTTGACGGGATGCGGCGCGCACCGTGGCCAGCGTCTCGCCGTGGGCCAGCAGGTGGCGCACCTGTGCGGCCAGGTCGGAGGGGTTGGCGGCCTGGAAGTGGAAGCCGGTGCGGCCGGGTTTGACCAGTTCCAACATAGCGCCGCAGTTGGAGGCGAGCACCGGCGTTCCGGTGGCAAATGATTCGACGATGATCCGCGGCAATCCCTCATACCACTCGGAAGGGAAGACAAGAAACATCGCCTGCCCGAGCAGGCGGAGCACTTCGGCGGGGGATTGCCATCCCAGCCATTGCACGCCGGGATGAGAGGCGGCCTGCCGGACGGTATCGGCCATCGGACCATCCCCCACGATCTTCAAGGGGATGCTTTTGCCGAGCAAATTCCAGGCTTGCAGGAGGGTTTTCACGCCTTTTTCCGGGGTCAAGCGCCCCACGAACAGGGCGTATCCGCCGCCGCCTGATCCTGCGCCGGGGTCGGCGAGCAGGAAGTTGGGCTTGACCACGATCTTGTCGGCGGGCAGTCCGCCGGCGATGAATTTGCGGCGTCCGGTTTCGGTCAGGGCGATGTATAGATCGACCGCTTTCTGCCAGGTGCCCAGCGAGCGGTGCGTCGTGAGCATCAGGGTGATGATGGTGGTGGCGAGGCGGTGGTGGCGATAGCACCTGTGTATGATTCCCGGCCAGGGGCAGACCTTGCCCATGCAATCTTCGCAGATTTTCCCGTCGCGGAAGAAGACGGCGTTGGGGCAGAGCAGGCGGAAGTTGTGAAGGGTTTGCACCACGGCCGCCCCTTCCCGGCGGACGGCGTAGTAGGCCGCCGGGGAAATCAGCGGGAAAGTGTTGTGAAAATGGACCACCTCCGGGCGATGGCGGCGGACCAGGTGCCGCAGTTGGCGGGCCAGGGAATGGTTCCAGATCGTCTGGGCGGCCAGTTTCCAATGGTTCAGATCACGGATGGCGTCGTTGTGCTGCGTGAACCGGAACACCTCATGCCCGTGCGATTCCAGCAGTTTGGCTTCGTCGGCGAAGACCTGGTCTTCGCCGCCGGGTTGCTGGTAATGATTATGGACGAGCAGTATTTTCATTCAGTAGCTTGCGTATGCGGAGGGGCGGGGAGGGTCGGTTCCAGGCCGCCGTCGAAAAGCGTCGGACGTCGGCGATAGATGCACGTTGCGGCCATGCCGACTCCGACGACACACCAGAACCAGATTCCGGACATGGGGCCTTCAAAGGAGACGTCGAAGCTGGCGTTAATCATGAACGCCGCCCAGTAGGAAAGCAGAAATAGGAACAGCGCCGCCCATCGCGGATGGCCGTCGCGGTAGGCGTAGAACAGGCTCGCGAGCATGCCGTAGGCCCAGGATGCCTGTACGGAGGCCCAGAGAAGCAGTCCGGGCACTCCGGCGCGAGCCAGGACGGTCAGGTGGCTGTTGTGCGGGCTGCGCAGGGTGCCGTCCTCGCGGCACTGGAAGCCGTCGTCGTCGGCCAGGTTGACGCCGAAGCCTTTGCCGGTCCAGAAATACGGGCCGTGCAGCGTGTAGCCGATGATGGTGTTCCAGAATTGCAGCCGCCATTCCTTGGTTCCGTCCAGGTCGCCGACGTCGGATTTGGACCAGAGGCTGGAGACGTTGGCGGCCAACTGCTCGAAGGATACGTTGCGGGAGGAATTGTCGAGTTCCATGCGGAAGTTGCTCAAGCCCAGCACCACGACCATGAGCAGCACGGCCAGCCACAGTCCCCAGATGCGGGGGTTGCGGAAATGGAGCAGGCTCACCGGCAGAACCCCGGCCAGGAAACCGAGCACGGCGGAGCGGCCCGTCACGTTTAACGCCAGGTTTATCGGCAGCAGCATCCAAAGCTTCCACGGCACGCTTCGGGTTTCGATGATGGCCAGGAAGCAGATGATGCCGGCGACATGGACGGTGTAGTCGCCGCCTTTCACGACCAGAATCGGGACTTCGGCCCACGGCCAGCGCGGCAGCGAGTCCTGACAGGCGTTGTAAAGCGTCCAGATGACCGGCATCAGCAGTAAGACAATTTCGGCCAGTCGGCGGTAGCGGCGCAGCAGATGCACCAAACGCTCCGGGTTGTTGCACAACAGTCCGGCAACGACCAGTGCGAAGAGGCTGTAGTACCAGATGGCCGCATCGCGCAGCGCATCCAGGCCGTATTGCTCGATATAAGGCAGGGTTTGGGCCAGGCACCAGACGTCCAGCAGGATAATCAGGATCGCCGGCGTCGGAACCAAGGCCCACCGCCAGCCGTTGGACAGGAGCAGCGCCATCAGTCCGCTGAAAAGCAGCAGTTCGCCGACGAAGATCGGCGGATATCCCAGGTAAGCCCATCCACGGTTGAACAGGACGTATCCCAGGAGCATCACGCCCAGCATCGTCAACCATCGGTCGGCCAGGCGCTCTCCCCAGTGCGGGCCGCGATGAACCTGCGGCCGGCTCAGGCTGTGGGGCCTCGGCCAGAGGTTGTCGGCGAATTTCACGTTGGCGTGCATGGCTGTCTCTCCAGTCTCCCAGTCTGAAACAAGGCGGCGGTGCGTTGGGACATTACGCCTCCTGAAGGGCGGCCGCAGCCGCCGGGCAACGCGGGACCGAGAGTTCGATCAGGCGGCACATGGCCTCGGCGAAACGGCTCGGAGCAAAATGCGTCAGGCAATAGGCGCGGCCGTTGGCGGCTAATCGATTGGCCAAGTCGATATCGCCGGCCAGCCGCATGATCTTCCCGGCCAGATCGGCGGCGTTGCCCGGCTCGAAAAGCAGGCCGTTGTCGCCGTCGTGAATGTATTCCACCGGGGCGGCTTCGCGTGCGACGACGACCGGCTTGGAAGCGAGCATCGCCTCGGCGATCGCCAGCCCGAAGCCTTCGCCGCGGGCAGGGTGGACGTAAATATCCATGACGCCCAGCAGCCGGCGGGCGTCTGTCCGGGGGCCGAGGAAATGGATTCGCGAGGCGCAGGGGAGCTTTGCGGCCATCGCCTTGGTGGATTCCCACAGCGGTCCAGTGCCCAGCAGGAGCAGGTGAGCGTCCAGGCCCTGGTCGCACAGCCGGTTGAAGGCGCAGGAGGGTCGGGTGGTCTTTCCAGCCGATGAACTCGCCGGTAAAGCCGAGGACCAAAGACTGCGGCGGCAGGTCCAGATTGGCGCGATAGTCGCGCGGATAGGGGGCCAGTTCCGGGTCTTCGAGGGGATCGTCCAGGCCGAGGTACACGACGCCCGACAGGCCGCGATGCAGGGATGGATGGTGGGCGGTTTTGACCGACTGCGAGTTGTAAATGATCGTGTCGCGTCTGGACAGCAGGGCGTAGATCACCTTGCGCGGCAGCCCTTCAAACGCCAGGGCGACGGATTGCGCCCAGAAGAGCATCGCCGTCCCCAGCCCGGCGCCGGCGGCCTTGGCGACCAGGTAGCTCTTGAAGGTGCAGCAGACGACGGCGTCGATTTGCTCGGTACGGATGATACGCCGCAACTGACGGATCGGGCGCAGATAGCCCCGGTCGCCCAGGCAGTGGGGGGTGATGCGCTTGCGGGCGAACATCTCCACCATCGCGTCGGGCGGTTCCCGAAAGCTGGCCACGTGTACCTGCAGGCGGTGCGGGTCCGAATCCCGCGCCAACCGTAAAAGGACTCGCGGCACGCCGCCGTGAAACGCCAGATCGCGATGGATCAACAAGACGCGAATGGGTTGGTTCTGTTGCAAAGTCATGGTTTACTCAATGGCTGGATGATGGGGTTAAAGACGTCTGATGCTCCGCCGGCGTGGTTGCCGGGGAGAGACACAGTTGCCCGTTGGTGGCGGCGGGGATCGTTCGGGCGGCTTCGCTCAACACCTTGAGCACCGCCTCCAGTCGTCGCCATAGATTCAGTTGGTCCAATTCCCAGCAATGGCCCCACAGATGAAACACCCCGCCGTGCTGTTGCACTTGTTGCAGCAACGCCGCCGCCATCTCTTCCAAGTCGCGGCCGTGGCCGTATCGCACGTAATTCCAGAGGTTTTGCGAAGCTCTTCGTTTGAGGGTGTTTTTGACGTAAGTGAGCGGGCCGTGGGGATAAAACTGCATCGTCGTGGGCACGATGTGAAGCGAACCGTTTGTGCGGGGGAAATCCAGCGACAGCAGTTCCACGGTTCTCAGTCCCGCATAGCCGGCTTGCTCCATCATTCGCAGGTGCCGGGCGGCGAATTTTCCCTGGGGGGCGCAGAACATCGGGCAGGCTCGGCCGGTCAGTTCTTCGATCCACGCCTTGGACGCGAGTATCTGTCGTCGGGCCTGGTCGTCGGCGGTTTTCGTCAGAATGACGTGGTCCAGCGTATGGGCTCCGATTTCAAAACGTCGGCTTAGTTCCCGAATTTGCTCGGGGGAAAGCGTGGCCGTGGGGGCGTTTCGGGGCACGTAGAATGTGCCGGGCAGGCCGTAACGGGCCAGCAGTTCCGCGACGCGAAGATCGGAAGGATGTCCGTCGTCCCAACTGGTGGTGATGTAGCTGGATGAAACCATGGCGTCGTTCCTATGTTTGCAGTTGGCACACCCTGCGCTGGGGATGTCGCATGGCCATTGCCTGTGCATAAATCGCCTGAAGCTGCCGGTAGTTGCCGGCGGCGGTGTATTTGGTGATGAACTCCTCGCGGGCGGCGGTTCGCATGAGGGCGAGGGTTGCGGGGTCGGCCAGCAGGGCCTGCACCTGACGGGCCAGGTCGAGGGAATCGTGCGGGCCAAAGAGCAAGCCGGTTTGTCCGTGGCGCACCAGGTCCGCCATCGCGCCCAGGCGGGAGGCGATTACGGGCGTTCCCTTGGCGTAGGCTTCGACGATGGTGCGCGGGCAGTTTTCGTAGCACTCCGAGCAGAGGGTGAGGAATGCGGCCTTGCCGATCAATTCGTACACCTGCGGAGAGGGCCGGGAACCCAACCACTGGATCGACGGGTTCTGCCGCGACGCGTCCTGAACCAGCGGCGCCAGCGGGCCGTCGCCCACGATCTTCAGGGGGAAATCACGGTTGATGAGTTTCCAGGCGTTGAGCAGCGTGGGCAGGCCTTTTTCTTCGCTCAATCGTCCCACGTAGATCGCGTAGCCGCCTTCTCCTTTTCCTACGGTGGGTTCGGGAGTCAGGAAGTTGGGTTTGATGAAGATTTTTTCGGCGGGCAGGCCGCCCTCGATGAGCTTTTGGCGGCTGGCGGGGCTCAGGGCGATGTAGGCGTCCACCTCGCGCCGCCAGGTTCTCAGGGCGCGGTGAATTACCAGCATGGCCGCCACCACCATGCTGGCGCTGCGGTTGTCGCGGTAGCATTTGTGTACGACGCCCGGCCAGGGCACGGTTTTGCCCATGCAGTCTTCGCAGATCCGGCCGGCGCGAAAGAACAAGGCGTTGGGACAAAGCAGGCGGAAGTTATGCAGGGTCTGCACGACGGGAACGCCTTCGACACGGGCGGCATAGTAGGCGCTGGGCGAGATGAGCGGAAACGTGTTGTGGAAATGCACCACGTCGGGCCGGTGCTGACGCATCGTCTCGCGAAGTTCGTGGTAGGAGGCGGAATTCCAGATGGTGGCCCCCGCCAGCATCGGGCGGCGTATCTGGCGGATCGAATCGTTGTGCCGCGTCACCACCACGACCTGATGCCCGTAGGATCGCAGCAACTCCGCTTCGGTGTTGAAGACCCCGTCTTCGCCGCCAAACTGCTGGTAGAAGTTATGCACGATGAGGATGGTCATAAGGGCCACTGAAGCGCATCACGTGCGCTCTCCATGCAATTCCCTCAAGGCAGTTCCAGAACGTACTCGGGGGTGATGCGGCCGCGCAGGATCAACTTCAAAGCCACCCAGTTGCCGCGCAGGCGGCTCAGGCGGACGGCGCGCCGGCCGGGCCGCACGGCGCCGACGGCGTTGGCGGCAATGCGGCTGGACCAGAACCAGAGGACCATCCGCAGCGGCGGCCAGCGGGTCTGACGCCACAGGTAAAACGGGTTCATGATTTGGCTGAATCCATAGCGGCAGGGCGAGGTTCGTCCGCCCGGCACTTTCAGATGGACCATGCGGCAACCGGTGTATTGCCCCACTTTGCCGAACGGGCGGCAGCGCATGCCGAAATCCTTGTCTTCCAGCCAGGCATAACCGCCCAGCCGCGCGTCGAACCGCACGTCCTTGAGGATGAGCCGTCGCACGTTCATGTTGCAGCCGTACAGCCCGTCGGTTTCCCGGAAGGTCGGGCACTCCCGAACCTTCGGCCCCTGGGCGACGCGTTGATTTGCTTGAATGCGGTCGATGCCCCCGTCCGCCAGGACCAGGCCGAAGAACGCGGCCACGTCTGATCGGGCCGCGAAGAACTCCCGCACGCGCTGGAAGTAATCCGCCGCCAGAACCACGTCGTCATCGACATAGGAGACGATCCGGCTTGCCGGGTGAAGACAGCCTATCGCCGTGTTGCGTTGCAGCGTGCTGCCGCGGGGGCCGGTAATGATTTGGACCTCTGAAGACTGTCGCAGATCGGGGGGGACGTCCTGGAGATCGGCCACGGACAGGATGATTTCGTCAGCCGGCATGGTCTGTCGTTTCAGCGAGGCGACGGTTTCCCCCAGGCACTCGGGGCGTCCGGTGGAGACGATGATGACGGAGAGGAACTCCCGCTGTTGCCTGCGGAGAGGAGCGGATAAGCAGGATTGCTGAGTCATACGAATGCCTTTCCAACTGTGCCGATGCGCTACTATCCGTCAGGCCAATTCCTGATTGCCGGCCGCGGCCAATTCCGCGGCAGACCAGTCGCCTTCCTTGAGCTTTTTTTGATGGTGCCGGCGGTCGCGTCTGACGTGGTACACGAGCACCGCGAGGGCGCACGCGTTGTTGAGCACCTGGGAGGCGATGGCTCCGTAAACTCCGCCGAAGGCGATCAGGGCCATTCCCACGGTCAGCGCGCACGCCGCCGAGGCGACCGCGCCGTGAAACGCCAGGTCCGGCCGTTCCCGTGCGATCAGGGACCGGCCCAGTACGTCCATGACGATCTGCAATACCGGTAGAAAACCGATTCCCCAAAGCAGGTAGGCTTGCGCCAGATGATGCTCTCCGTAAAGGAGGCGGACCAGGGGCGTGCAAAACACGCCCAGCAGCAGCCAGTAGCAGACCGGCCCGGCCGTCATCAGCACCAGAAACCGGCGGACGTAGCCGGCGAAGGCCGGCGTGTTGCGCTCGCGGACCAGTGTGGGCATCAACAGCATGCAGATGGCGGCGTTGGCCTGGAATACGGGCATGACCAGATTCATCGTCGCCCGCATGGTTCCGGCTTCCGCCACCCCGTGCCATACCGGCAGCGCCAGGTAGACGATGTTCTGCGGGATCACGTACGCCAGGCCCATGGCCACCAGCCATCGCCCGTAGCGCCAATGTTCGGCGACGACCTCGCCGAGCAGAGTCTTGTCGGGCAGACCGGTTTGAAACATCCCCATCCGCGCCGCCAGCCAGAGAGCGGCCGCCGCGCTGCTGGCGGCCAGCAGGATGAGGGTCGTTCCGATGGTCAACCAGCCGGCGCTACTTAGGATCCCCAGGCCGAGCATCATCAGCAGCAGGTATCCCAGACCCGCCAGGGCCGCCCGATCCGGCTGCGAGCGGATGTAGGAGGCGCGGCGCATGAGCCAGAGGAACAGCAGCAGCGGATGCGCCAGTCCGAAACCGACTACCGCCCAGGTGAGTGTCGGGGAACCCCACCGCCAGCAGCAGAGGGCGATGAGCCCGAACAGGCCGCACGCCGGCAGGGCGAGCAGGGCCTGGGCGCAGCTTAACGTCACCAGATAACGAGGCAGGTCGTCGCGATACCGGCTGGCGCCGAGCACCAGCATGGGCTCGATGAACAGCGAAATATGGAATGAGCCGAAAAGTAAAAATATAGTGAACGCAACCGTAAAGCTTCCGTAGTCGTTGGGCGACATCGCCCGGGCCAGCAGCACGTTCAGCACGAAGTTTGAGGCGGCGAACATGGCCTGGTCGCTGACGGCCCAGAAACCCTTGCTGATCCAGCGCAGGGGGCCGGATAGCGGCGTGCCATTGCCGACGGCTTTGACGGAGAGGGTGGACATCGTTTGAGGTCGTCTCGTTTGCAAAGTTGGTAAACCATTCACTAAAACCCGAACCCTTCCCTTCACTGGGGAACGGCGCGAAAATCACGGAGCCGCAGTTGTTCCAGCAGCACGTACGTAACGAACATGGGATTGTTGATCAGATACCGCGCCGAAAGGCGGCGGGGTTCGTTGGCAAGCCGGTAGCACCATTCCAGCCCGTGGCGCTGCATCCAGCGGGGGGGAGAGGGCTTCAAGCCCGCGTGGAAATCAAACGCCGCTCCCACGCCGAGCATGACCGGGGCGTTGATGCGGTTCAGATGGGCGGACATCCATCGCTCCTGCTTGGGCGTGCTCAGCCCGATCCAAAGCAGGTCCGGCCGGGCGGCGTTGATCCGCGCCACAATTTGCCGGTCTTCCTGTTCGGAGAGCGGCCGGAAGGGCGGACAACAGGTGCCGACGACCTGGAGGCCGGGGAACCGCGTTTGCAGTTTTTCCGCCAGCAGGTCGGCGACGCCTTCGTTGCCGCCGTAGAAATAGTGGCGGTAGCCGTTGCGCACCGAGCTTTCGCAGACCGCCAGCATCAACTCCCGCCCGCATACCTGCGTGACGTGCTTGTAGCCTTGCAGGTGGCTGAGCCAGACCATCGGCATGCCGTCGGGCGTGACCATTCCCGCGCGGTTGTGGATTTCCTTGAGGCCCGGATCGCGCTGGCTTTCCATGACGCCATGGACCCCGGTGACGCAGACGTAGGTTTTGTGCTGCTCGGCGATCCAGTGGTCGATGGTTTGCACGGCCAGCGTCAGGTTGATGGCGCTGATGCCCACGCCAAGAACTTCGCAACGGTCAGAAATTGGACGTGTGGTGGAATTGTTCATAACCATTTCAATTTGCTACCCATTGGTTACGGGGAGTTGTCCCCGGGCGGCGGCCGGTTTCATGTCCAGGTGGCCGCCGTTGCCGTTTCTGTGGAGATATCCGTAAGAAGACCGGGTGTACTCGCGGTGGAGGATGGCGTCGTTGATGACGACGCCCAGCATCCGCGCCCCCACGCCCAGAAGGCCGTCGCGGGCGTAGAGCGTGGCCTGCCGGTGAGAGGTTCCGGCGCAGCACCAGGATTGTCGTGTCGCACAGCGCCGCCAGGATTCGCGCGTCGCTGACGGAAGCGGCGGGCGGGGAATCAACGAGGATGTCGTCATACCGATTGCCCAGTTCCAACAGCAGGGCGGCCAGGGCCTGGCCGTTGAGAATTTTGGAGGGGTTGTGGGGGACCGGCCCGCAGGGCAGGAGGTCCAGACCTTCCATGCCGCCGGATTGGATCGCCTGATCCAGCGTGATGCGTCCTTCCAGGATTCCGGCCAGTCCCGCCCCGGGGTTGAGTCCGAAAACCAGGTGTTGCGCCGGTCGTCGCAGGTCGGCGTCAATAATGAGGACGCGCCGCCCGGCCTGGGCCATGGCGATGGCCAGGTTGCTGACGAGGGTGGTTTTGCCGTCGCCGGAGAGGGGCGAGGTGATGAGGATGGATTTGGCCTGGGAACCGGCGTGGCTGAAGTGGACGGCCGTGCGCACGATGCGGTAGGCTTCGGCCGCCGGGGACATGGGTTCGCGCCAGACCATCTGTCCGCACTCGATCAGGCTTAAGTGGCTGGGCATGTGGGGGATCATTCCCAGCATGGCCACGTCGAGCGATTCCTGGATTTGCCGGCCGGAATGGAAGCGTTCATCCTGCCAGTCGCGCAGCAGGGCCAGCACGACGCTGAGCAGCATTCCCACCGCCAGCGCCGCGCCCAACACCACCGTTTTTCGCGGGTGGGTCGGCTTGCTGTCGGTGTAGGCGTTTTCCAGCACCTGGATGTTCATGGCGCCGGCCTGCTGCACGCGGCTCAGTTCCTTGATGCGGGCGTCCAGCAGGTCGGATGATTTCTCGATTCGCGCCAGGTCGGCTTTGATGCGGATTCGTTCCACGGCCTTGTTGTTGAGGCTCAGGGCCTGTTTCTGCTGGTCGTCAAAGACCGCCCGGATTTCCGATTCCATCTGGCGCGCCTGCTGCTGCCGCTGTTCCAGCATGCTCAGATAAGCCAGGGCAAAGCGCAATTGTTTTTCGGCGATCTGGGCTTCCAGTTGGGCCACCGCCTCCTGGGTGCCGCGGACCAGGGCATGCTGCTGCATCAGTCGCTGTTGGAGCGAGGCGAGGGGAATCTGCAGGCTGTGCAGTTGTCTTTGCAACTCGGCGTATTCGGGATCGGCGGTGTAGCCGTTGCCCTGGCTTTGCAGCAGTTCGATCAGGCCGCGGACGCCTTCGGGGGTCTTGGCCGCCTCGCTGGCCGTGCGGTATGCCGTTTCCGCTTCGATCCGCCGCTGCTGCGCCGCCGTCAGGGCTTCGGACAGTCTTGCCAGCCGGTCCACGATGACGTTGCCTCGTTCGTTCTCGAAAGACAACTCGCCGTTGGCTCGCTGGAATTCCAGAAGCTCTTTCTGTTTGGCGTTCCACTCCGCATTGCATTTGTCCTTTTCGTCTTGGAGGATGGCCAGAACCTTGCCCGTCGCCGATTGCATTTCGGTGGCGTAGCGGGCGAGGTACGCCTCCACCAACCGCGACAGCATCCGCTGCGCTTCGGCAGGGTAGGGGGATTCGAAGGTGAGGGTGAGGATGTTGTCGCGTTTTCCCACCTGCACCTTGAACAGGTCCTGCGCCTGCTTGAGGGGGTTTTTCGCCCCGGCCAGCGTCATGAGCGGGGCTTCTTTTTCGGCCCGCCGCAGGGCTTCGTTTACGACAGGGCGGGAGCGGATCACTTCGGATTGAGTTTGCAGATAGGTTGCCGCGTGATCGTCGTCCATGCGCAGGTTTTCCGAGGCGATGGGCGGCTGGATCTGCGCGACGTAAAGCCGGGCCGTGCTGGTGTAGATCCGCGTGGTCAGGGCCAGGTACGCTCCCGCGACGGCCAGGCACGCCGCCAGGGTGATTATCGCCACGCCCCGGCGTCGCCAGACGATCTGCAAAAGGTTTTCCCGGTTGGCGTCCGTTTTCCCGGAGGACACCGGAAGCTGGGGCTCCGAGCGTGTCGTCACAAGATCGCGATCTTGCATCGGTCGCATGACGTTCTTCTTTCGGTTTTCCGCGATGTGATAAAATCAGCGAGCACCCCCCGCCGATATCAGACGCGATTATTCCCGTGTCTTTGGAACGAATGCAAAAGAGAGTCCATCCGGCAGGGGATGCGGTGCGGCCTGTCCGGGGGCTGGTCCCGCAACCGCCGCTGATTTCGACACTTGGTCAAGGATAATCAGGTCCGATTCTCCTTTTATTTTTTTTCGCCGGCCGTTTTTGTCGTGGGAAAGGGCGGCGCATGTCGCTCCGAACCCAGCCACGATGTCGGGAAAAGTGCGACAGGGCGCACGGCGGTTTTCGCATTGACGCTGCCTTCAAGGTCGGGATAGGGTGCGACATGACCGCGATCCGTGCGATCCGTGGCGCGGCGGACGTTCATTTCAGCCGGGACAAGGATGAGTTGTATTCGCGATTGCACTCCCGAGGACATTCCCCGCGTGGCGGAATTGTTCCAGAGAATCTTTCGCCGTACCCGCGTGGCGCCGCCGGAATCGCTGAAGTCTTATCTGTCGGATATCTACTTTCACCATCCCTGGCAGGATTCGCGGTTGTCGTCGCTGGTATACGTTTCCGCCGGGGGCGTGGTCGCGGGTTTCATCGGCGTTCTGCCGCTGCGGATATGCTGGCATGGGCAAACGCTGCGTGCGGCCGTCGCCGGAAGCCTGATGGTGGAGCAGCATCTGGGCAACCCGCTGGCCGGGGCGCGACTGTTCAAGCAGTTTCTGGGCGGTTCGCAGGATCTGTCGCTGAGCGACACGGCCAACCGCATCTCCCGCGTCATGTGGGAACGCCTTGGCGGCAAGACCGTTTTGGCGGGGAGCATGCAGTGGTATCGCGTGTTTCGTCCGGCGGCGTTTGCCCTGGCTTGCCTGGCGGGCCGGAGAAATCTGGGGTCGCTGAAACTGCTTCGCCCCGCCTGTTTGCTGCCGGATCGGCTGATTTCCATGCCGCTGCGGAGTCCCTTCCGGCAGGAAGGTCCGCCGGACGGTTGGTGCGACGTCGAGGTGGATGACAATTACCTCCTCGAACACCTGCCCCCGCTTGTCGAGCGGGATCCGTTGCATCCGGTGCGCGACTTGGCGGCGCTGGGATGGATGTTGAAACAGGCGGCCCGGAAACGGAGCCACGGCGAGTTGCATCGGCGTGCGGTGTATGCGAAGGATGGTGCGCTGCTGGGTTGTTATCTGTACTACAGCCAGCCCGGCGAAACCGCGCAGGTTCTGCAGATTGCCGCCCGACCGGATGCCGCCGGCGCGGTTCTGGACAGCCTCTTTGCCGACGCGTTTCGGCGCGGCAGCGCAGCCGTCAGCGGCCGGCCGCACCCGACGTTTGCCGCGGCGTTGATTTATCGCCAGTGCGTCTTTGCGCACGTGGGCCAATCGATGGTCGTGCATTCGCGGAGAGCGGACTTGTTGGCGGCGATGGAATCGGAAGGGGTCTTCCTGAACCGCCTGCAAGGCGAGTGGTGGACGCGTTTGCAGAGCGACAAGTTCAAATAACCTTGGTTTGCCGTTGCCCGCGGGGCGACTTTTTTCTATCGCAAAAAGACAGGTCGCCCTGCGGGCGACGGCGAAACGAGGTGTCGATGCGGGATTCAGTTCTCAGTCACGCGATTTACTTACCTTGGCAATGGCTTGCTTCAACTTTGGCAGGCTCACCGGCTTGGTCAGGTGCGAGCGGAAACCCGCCTGGCGGCTTTGCTCGGCGTCCTGCTCCTGCCCGTAGCCGCTCAGGGCGATGGCCGGCAGCGTCAAACCCCTGGCCCGCAAAGATCGCATCAGGTCCAATCCGCTGCCATCGGGCAGCCCCAGGTCGCTGAGCAGCAGATCAAAGGCCTGCTTCTCGGCCAGCGACAAAGCGCTGGCCACGTCGGCGGCGGCTTGGACTTCATGGCCCTCGGCCGACAGCAGCCGACACATGATCCGGGCGGTGTCGCCGTGGTCCTCCACCAGCAGGATGCGCAGCGGATGGATCGGGGCGGCGGGGGGCGTCGAGGGTGTCGGCGGGGTTGCCGGGGCGGCAACTTTTCCCGCCAGCAAGGGCAGGCGAACCGTGAAGGTCGCTCCCTTGCCCTTGCCGGGGCTGGCGGCCCGGATGCCGCCGCCGTGCATCTCCACCAGGGCTTTGCTGATGGTCAGCCCCAAGCCCAGGCCGCCGAACTGGCGGGTGATGGAGCGTTCGGCCTGGTCGAAGGCGTTGAAGATGCGATCCAGCGCCTCCGGCTCGATGCCTTCGCCGCTGTCGGTGACTTCGACGACGATGTGGCCTTGGCCGTCGGGCCGGCAGCGGACGCCCACGCAGCCGCCTTGGGGCGTGAACTTGATGGCGTTTTTCAGCAGGTTCCAGAAGACCTGTTGAAGACGGGCGGGATCGGCATCGATCCAGTAGGGGCCGTCGGGGGCATCGACGATGAAATGCAGTTTCCGCGTCTCAATGTCCGACAGGCAGACTTCCACGGCCTGGCGAAGGATGGCGCACAGATCGACGGGCCGGCGATCCAGATCGACCTTGCCGCGTTCGATGCGGGTCACGTCCAGCAGGTCGTCGATGAGCCTCGCCTCAAGCTCCGCGTTGCGGCAGATGACCTCCAACTGTTCGCGGGTGTCGGCGTCAAAGCGCGGGTCGTCGCGGAGCATCGAGGCGGTGGCCAGGACGGGGTTGAGGGGGTTGCGCAGTTCGTGGCTGAGCACCGCCAGGAAGTGGTCCTTAGCCTTGCTGGCGGCTTCGGCGGCGGCTTGGGCCTGCCGGAGCGATTTCTCGATTCGCACTCGGGCCATGGCCACGGCCACATGATCCGCCACCGCCTTCATCAAGGACAAATCCTGATCGCTGAAAGTTTCGCGACTTCGTGTGCCAAACGACAGCGTTCCCATTACCTCGCCATCCGGCCCCAAAAGTGGATGGCAGGCATAGGCCCGAATGCCATAGCCCTTGACCAGTTCCGTGCGAGGGTCGGATGTGGCGAGGATGTTTTCCGTGATAATGCGGCAGCCGTCGCGGGCCACGCAACCGCAGACGGCGGCTCCGTAGTCCAGCCATTCGATCCGGCGTGCTTCTTCTTCGGGGATGCCGGCACAGGCGTTCAGATGCAGCCGGCCCGCACCCTGATCCACGAGATAGTTGAAAAACGCGTGGCAGTCCAGGTGCTCCATGACCCGCCGGCAGAGGGACTCGACCACTTTCTGAGGCTCACGCGAAATCAGCAATTCACTGGCCGTGGCGGCCAGCAGCTCGATGCGCCGCAGGCTCGACCGCAGCCGTTCCTCGGCCTTCTTTCGCTCGGTGATGTCGCGGAGAATTTTTGATCCGCCGATCACATTCCCCCGGGTGTCTTTGAGCGGTGAAACCGTCAGTGAAACGTCGATTCGCCGGCCGTCTTTGGCGAGCCGCACGGTCTCGTAATGCGTAATGAACTCGTTGCGTTGCAGCCGTTGCAGAATCAGATCTTCCTCCGATGTCAGTTCCGGCGGCAACAGCAGCGTGATCGGCTTGCCGATGATTTCCTCGGCCCGGTATCCGAACATCCGTTCGGCTCCGGAGTTCCAGGGTCAGGATCGTGTTGTCCAGGGATTTGGAGAGGATGGCATCCTCGGAGGTCTTGACGATGGCGGCCAGCATGGACTGATCTTCCTCGGCCCGCTTGCGCTCGGTGATGTCCCGGATCATACTGATCAAAACACGCCGGTTGTTCAGGTCGGCCCCTTGTGAATTCACTTCTACCGGGAAGACGCGGCCGTCTTTGCGGCGATGGAGGGTTTCAAAAAGAAGACCGTGGGTATCGGCCTCGGCCATCTGTTGGGTTGTCAGCTTCCGTGTATCTTCCGTATCTTCCGCTCGCAGATCGTAGATCGTCATTCCCATCAGCTCTTCCCGATCATAGCCGTAGGTGTTTGCGGCCGCGTTGGCTTCGAGAATGCGTCCGGTGTCGCGATCCACGAACAGGATGATGTCCCGGCTGTGCCCGGCCAGTAGCGTGTAGCGGCGGAGAACCTCTTCGGTCTTTCTTGTCGTTGCCACGTGCTGGGTCGTTTCCAGCAGCGTTACCAGCGTCCCGCCGACCTGATCGGATTCGGTGCGGAGGGGGCTATAGGAAAGAGTGAAGTAGGCTTCTTCCTGATAACCGTGGCGGAAGATGCGGAAAAGCTGGTTCTCCAGATGAACCGTTTCCCCTCTCGTCATGACCTTCTCAAAAATGGGCCGGTTAAACTCCCAGGCTTCCGGCCACGCCTCGCGGGTAGAGCGGCTCAAGGCCGAAGGATGTTTCCCGGCGGCGATGATCCGGTAAGCATCGTTATAGATGAAAACCAATTCTTCGCCCCAGAGAATGGCCATGGGGAAACTGCTGGCGAGGATCAGGTTGACCACAGTACGCAGGTTCTGCGGCCAAGCCTCGCGCGGTCCCAGCGGCGTGGCGGACCAGTTTGTGGAACGAATCAGATCACCCATCTCCCCGCCGGCGATGAGCCAATCTTTCGTCGCTAAAACTTTGTTGTTGTCCGGGTAGAGTTGCATACTTTGCCGGTCTGGGTACAGAATCACATCCTGTACATCCGTACATGTGTATGTACGTCACACGCCGGGGCCAGTTGTAACGAAAAAAGAGAGACGGTGCAAAGCAACAAACTGCACGGAGGGCGATTGGAGGATCGCTGCCGGCCAATATTTCGGTGAAGACGTTGCTACCCGAGCCAATTTTGGATAAGCATGTGCGAACCCAAAGGAAGGATTTATGAACGACAAGCAACTTGAGAGCAAACTGACTGACATTGGACAGCAAAGCGTTCTGCGTTTCATGCCTCAGCTCGATGAAACCGGCAAGGCCAAGCTGCTGGGCCAGCTTTCGGCGTTGGATTTGGACGCCATTGCCGATCTGATTGGAACTTACGTGAAACAAAAGGCGGTGATTCCGCTGCCCGGGGATATACAACCCGTGCAGGTGTATCCGCGCCAGCCTCGTCCGGAGCAGCAGCAACTGTATCGCGACGCGGAGAAAAAAGGCCGCGAACTTCTAGCCCGGGGCAAAGTCGGGGCGTTTCTCGTGGCCGGCGGCCAGGGCACTCGCCTGGGATATGACGGACCCAAGGGCGAATATCCCGTAACCCCCATCAAGAACAAGCCGTTGTTCCAGGTCTTTGCCGAACAGCTTCTGGCCCACGGGCGCGATTCGGGGCGGCAGATTCCGTGGTACATCATGACCAGCGACGTCAATGATGGTCCGACCAAGGCGTTCTTCAAGAAGCACAACTACTTCGGCTACGATCCGGCCAACGTCATCTTCTTCCAGCAGGGCATGATGCCCGCCTTTTCCGCGGACGGGCAGATGCTCCTGGCGGAGAAGGATTCGCTGGCTCTGAGCCCCGACGGCCACGGCGGCAGCCTTCGCGCCATCGCCAGGAGCGGCGCCTTGGCCGACATGAAAAGCGGGGCGTCGAACACGTCTCCTACTTCCAGGTGGACAACCCGCTGGTGCAGTGCGTCGATCCGCTGTACATAGGCCTGCACGACCTGACCGGCAGCGAGATGAGCAGCAAGACCATCGCCAAGGCCGGGCCGTTGGAAAAGGTCGGGAACTTCTGTATCGGCGACGGCGTTTTGCAGGTGATCGAGTACAGCGATCTGCCCAACGAACTGGCGATGCAAACCAATCCCGACGGCACGCCGCGGTTCAACGCCGGCTCGATCGGGATTCACGTGTTGCGGGTTTCGTTTATCGAACGGCTGAACGGCGGCGGCCGGTTGCAGCTTCCGTGGCATCGGGCCGAGAAGAAGGTGTCGTACGTGGACGCCTCGGGCTCGCCCGTGAAGCCGGAGAAGCCCAACGCCGTCAAACTCGAACAGTTCGTCTTCGACGCCATTCCGCTGGCCAAGAATGCCATCGTGTACGAGACGGAGCGGTTGGAGGAATTTTCACCGGTGAAGAACGCCGAGGGGACGGATTCGCCGGCGACCTGCCGGCGGGACCAGATCCGCCGGTGCGCCAAGTGGCTGAAGTCCGCCGGGGTGACGGTCGCCGAAAAGGACGGCGAGCCGGCGGCGGTGCTGGAGATTTCGTCGCTCTACGCCACCTCGGCCCGGCAGCTTCAAAGCCGATCGCTGCCGATGAAATCCATCGGTTACGGTGAAGTCGTCTACTTTGGCGAAACCTCCGGAAGAGATTGAACCGCCAAGACCGCCAAGAGCGCCAAGGAAGAGAAGTCAGAATGATGAATGATGAATTATGAAGGTGGAAAGAAGAGCAGTTAATAAAAGCTGGTTTTCTTCCTCCTTCATCATTCATAATTCATCGTTCATCATTCTCTTCTCTTGGCGGTTCAATCTTTCTTTACCGGGACTGGTTGAACCCTGTTTGCCGGTGTGATACCTTATGTTCTGTCGGTACGAAGCCGACTTGAGGCGGTTGGGAAAAGGACGTCCCGATGCGGCTGCGCGATCTACTCCATTGCTTGGATCCCGACGTATACCCGGCTAATGCTCCCGAGATCGAAATAACGGGGGTGCAGGAAGACTCTCGCAAAGTCGGCCCGGGGACGCTGTTTGTCGCACGAACCGGAACCAAAACCGACGGTCTGAAATACGTCAACGACGCCCGAAGCCGGGGGGCCGCGGCTGTCGTGACGGAAACCCGTCTTGCCGATTGCACGTTGCCCCAGATCGTGGTCAAGGACGCGGCGCTGGCGGGTTCCGTGTTGGCCAACGCGTTTTACGACTTTCCCGGCCGGCGGATCAAAGTCCTGGGGGTGACGGGAACCAACGGCAAAACGACAACCGCCTATATTATCCGTCATCTGCTGGCCAGGATCGGGCGCAAGTGCGGCATGATCGGCACCGTGCAGATCGACGACGGGCAAAGCGTCCGGGAAGCGACGATGACTACGCCTTCGTCCACGGAGGTGGCGGAGTTGCTCGGTCGGATGCGCGACAACGGGTGTGCCGCCTGTGCGATCGAGACGTCCAGCCACGCGCTGGACCAGAAGCGGGTGGCCGGTGTGCAATTCGCCGGCGGCGCCTTTACCAACCTTACCGGCGACCATCTGGATTACCATAAGACGATGGAGAACTACGCCGCCGCCAAGTCCAAGCTTTTTGAGATGCTGGCGGCCGACGCGGTGGCCGTGGTCAACGCCGCCGATCCCTTTTCGCCGCGGATGCTGGAGAACTGTCTGTCCCGGGTGGTGCGTTTCGGCTTCACGCCCGACGCCGACTACCGGGCCACCGACGTCTCCATTACCGCCGAGGGCAGCAGTTTCATGCTGCGAACCCCCCGGGGCATGGCCCAGGTGCGGATGCACCTGATCGGGCGGCATAACATCGAGAACGTTCTGACGGCCGCGGCCTTGGTGGGTGAAACCTTCGAGCTGTCCCCGGCGCAACTGGCCGACGGCCTGGCCGACGCCCAGGGCGCTCCGGGGCGATTGCAGGCGGTGCGATGCAATCAGCCGTTTGCGGTTCTGGTGGACTATGCCCACACCGATGACGCGCTGGAAAACGTGCTGTTGGCCCTGCGGCCTTTGACGAGCGGTCGGCTTCGGGTTTTGTTCGGGTGCGGCGGGGACCGCGACCGCACCAAACGCCCCCGGATGGCCCGTGTGGCCGAGAAATTAGCGGACGTGGTCTACCTTACCAGCGATAACCCCCGTACGGAAAACGCACAAGAGATTATAAATGAAGTCTTTTCGGGGTTCTCCGCCGATATTAGAAAAGCGGTTATTATTGAGGCGGATCGGCGCAAAGCCATCGAACGAGTCCTGGGTGAGGCCCAAGCGGGCGATGTGGTGTTGTTAGCCGGCAAAGGGCATGAAAACTATCAGATCGTCGGGACGCAAAAACAACATTTCGATGACGTCGAAGAGGCGGCGCGGGTGTTAAAGATTCGATTCGCCGGTCGAAACTAGGTATATTGCCAGTTGTTGAAAGTCAGCGGTTGGTTGCGTGCGGAGTCATGCGGGCGCATGGGCACGAACTGAAGGGCTGATCAAGGACGACTGGCCGCGATCATGAAGCCACTAACCATTCAACAGATCCGCCAGGCGGTAGGCGGCAAGGCTCTTTCGGCCATTCCCGCTACGGTGCCTCCGATCACGGCGGTGTGTACCGATACGCGGATGATGGATAAATCATCCCTGTTCGTGGCTCTGCGGGGCGATCGCTTCAACGGGCATGATTTTCTTCCCGCCGCCGCCGCCGGCGGGGCCATCGCGGCGATGGTCGAGGAAACTCCCGCCGTCACCCTCCCCAACGTCCATCTGATCCAGGTTCCCGACGCCCGCATCGCCATGGGCAAGCTCGCCCGCTACGTGCGGCAGCAGCTTCGGGCCAAGGTCATCGCCGTCGGCGGCTCCAACGGCAAGACCAGCACCAAGTACCTGATCGACTCGGCCCTGTGCATGAAACTCAAGGGGTCGTTTTCGCCCAAAAGCTTCAACAACAACATCGGGGTTCCCCTGGCGATTTTCCCGGCCGACCCCAACCAGGATTATCTCGTGCTCGAACTGGGCACCAACCACAAGGGCGAGATGCCCGTCCTGACGCAGATTGCTTTGCCTGACATCGCCGTCATCACCAACTGCGGCCCGGAACACCTGGAAGGCCTGGACGATCTGATGGGCGTCCGCCAGGAAGAAGCCAGCATCATTCAGGGCCTGAACCCCAAGGGTCTGCTGGTGGTCAATGGTGACGACCCGGAACTGCTGGAGGCCGTCTCCGGCTATCCCGGCAAGCGCATTACCTTCGGCTTCAAACCCACCAACGATCTTTTCGCCACCGACATCGAATGCACCGAAAACGGCGTGCGGTTCCGCATGAACAACGGCCGCAACATGGTCTTCGTGCCCATGCTCGGAAGGCATACGGCCTGCAACGCCCTGGCGGCCATCGCGGTGGCCCGCAGGATGGGTCTGTCCGAAGAGGTGATTTTTGAAGGTCTGGCCCAGGCCCACGGCCCGGAGATGCGACTGCAAATGCAGCAGCGAGAAGACATCCGACTGATTAACGACGCCTACAACGCCAATCCTGCTTCCATGCAGGCGGGCTTGGAGACGTTGCGGGATTTGCCGGTGAACGGCCGTCGCATTGCCGTGCTGGGGGACATGAAGGAACTGGGCAAGAGCTCGGATCGATTCCACCGGGAGATCGGACAGTTTGCCACCACGTGCAACCTCGACGGCCTGGTGTGCGTCGGATCGCAAGCCCGGTTGATGGCCGATGCGGCCGTCCAGGCGGGCATGGCGGCGTCGGCTGTCTCCCACTACACCAGCGCCGCTGCTGCCGCGGTGACGGTGCCCGGACAACTGCGCAGCGGCGACGTCGTGTTGCTCAAGGCGTCGCGGAGCATGCACTTGGAAGATTTGGCCAAGGCTGTCTTGAGTGATTCCGTTGAGCTTATTCGCAAAGTGGCCTCGTGATCTTCCTGTTGGTCAAATCGTCGATGGATTGGTTGGAGTCACACCACCTGGGGTTCTTGCGCGTCTTCGCCAAGTTCGTCACTTTCCCGGCCATTGTCGCCATTTTGTTGAGCTTCGCCTTGTGCGTGGCTTTCGGGCCGCTGGTGATCGGCTGGTTGCGCCGCCAGAAGATCGGCGACATGGCCAAGTTCGACCAGGCCGAGATCGACGAGATGATGAAAAACAAAGTGGGCACGCCCACCATGGGCGGCCTGCTCATCATCAGTTCGATCACCCTCAGCACGTTGCTTCTGGCCGATCTGACCAACTTTTACGTCCAAATGGGCTTGCTGTGCCTCGTGTGGCTGGGACTGGTGGGGGCCACCGACGACTGGCTGAAACTGACGGCCGGTCGGCGCGGCGGCAACCGCCAGGGCCTTACCGGCCTGGAAAAACTGCTGTTTCAGATCGGGCTGGGCGTGGTGTTGTCGTACTTCACCTACCAGCACGGGGCGAACGTGGCCGAGTCGCACACCCTGTTTTTCCCGTTTTTCCGCAACGCGTCGCTCCCCTTGAGCCTCGGAACGTTCGTTATCATGGGCACGCTGGTCATGACCGGCTCCAGCAACGCCGTCAATCTCACGGATGGCTTGGACGGTCTGGCCGCCGGGTGCATGGCCATCGTCAGCTTTTCATTTTTCGTTCTGGCCTTGATTACCGGGACGCTGGAACTGGCGCAGTATCTGTATTTGCCGGCCATCCCCACCAGCGGGCAGATGGCGATTCTCGCCGGGGCGACGACCGGCGCGTGCCTGGGATTTCTGTGGTACAACTGCAATCCGGCCCGGGTCTTCATGGGCGATACCGGCTCGCTGGCGCTGGGCGGGTTGATCGGATACATCTCGATCGTCATCCGTCAGGAACTGATGCTGTTCATGCTCGGCGGTATTTTCGTGATCGAGGCGTGCTCGGTCATGATGCAGGTGGCCTATTTTAAGTACACCAAGCGAAAATACGGCGAGGGCCGGCGCATCTTCCTGATGTCGCCGTTGCATCACCACTTCCAGCGCAAGGGGTGGACGGAAACGCAGGTGGTCGTGCGTTTCTGGCTGATTACGGCCATGCTCGCGGCGTTGGGCCTGGCGACGGTGAAACTCCGGTAGCCGGCGTGCCGGCGGCAAACTCCGCCGCGAGCGTCGAGCGGCTCAAGCTTTCGGGACGAACGTCCGATAATAACCAAGATGGACTCCAGTATATATCGAATCCGGCTGCGGGATATCCTCACGTTTTGCGTGCTGGCGCTGCTGTGCCTGGGTGTCATCATGGTGCAGTCGGCCTCCTCGGGCGTCACCGGACAGGTGGGCTGGCGCTGGAGCGTGCTGGGGGGCAAGCAACTGAGCTATGTCATCGTTTCCATGGCGGCGTTCTTCGCCGTGGGCTTTTTTGATTACGCGCGCCTGGGCCGGCGGACCCGATCGGTCTGGCGGCATCCGTTGACCTGGCTTTTGGTTTTGTCGGCTTTGGCGTGCGTTCTGGTCCTGATTCCCCACGTGGGCATCGAGAAAAACGGCGCCCGGCGCTGGCTGCCGCTGGGCTTCGTTCAGCTCCAGGCTTCGGAGCTGGCCAAGTGGTCGGTGGTGGTCTTCATGGCCTGGTGGCTGGCGCGGCGTCCGGTGGACATGGACCGTTTCTTCGGCGGATTTCTAATCACCATGGTTCCGGTGGGAATCATCTGCCTGCTGGTGGTGATTCAGGATTTCGGCACCGCGGCCCTGATCGGGCTGTGCGCGGTGACGATGATGCTGGCCGGGCGGGTGAAGCTGTGGCATTTGATGGTGGTGATTCCGCCGGCGCTGCTGGTGGCCTTCTGGTTCGTTCACCACAAGCCCTATCGGTGGGTGCGCATGACTTCGTTTCTGCACCCCTACGACGATCCGCAAAAAGAGGGGTATCACATGATTCAAAGTCTCCTCAGCTTCGCCACCGGCGGGCTGTCGGGGACGGGCCTGGGCAACGGCGTCCAGAAGCTGGGTTATCTTCCGGAAGACACCACCGACTTTATTTTTGCCGTGATCTGCGAGGAAATGGGCTTGTTTGGTGCGATGCTGACCGTGGCGCTGTACATGGGAATTCTGTACGTCGCCTGGCAGGTCATCCGCCAGAAGCGGGACAGTTTCGGTCGGTTGCTGAGTTTCGGGGTGGCGTCAATGATCGGTTTACAGGCCGCCATCAATATTGCGGTGGCCACGGTGAGCGTTCCGACCAAGGGTCTGTCGCTGCCGCTGGTCAGCGCCGGAGGCAGCGGGCTGGTCATTACTTGTGCGGCCCTGGGGTTGCTCTACAGCGTGACACGGTTTGAACACACACAGGAAGAGGAGAACAACCAACGCTCCGGCACGTCGCTGGGGCTGTCGTTGTGCTGACGATGGCGGAACCAATCACCATTCTCTTCGCCGGTGGCGGAACCGGGGGGCATTTATACCCCGGGATCTCGGTGGCGCAGGCGCTGTGCCGGCTTTGCCCGGACGTCCGGCCGCTGTTCCTCTGCACGACCCGGCCGATTGATCGCACCATCCTGGAGTCGGCGGGATTTGAGTTCCTGGCCCAGCCGATCGTTCCGCCGGTAAAGACGGTTTCGGGGCTGTTGAAATTCTGGAAAAGCTGGCGGGAAACCAAGGATCTGGTCAAGAAAGTGTTGCGGGAGCGCCGCCCGGCGGCGGTGTTGGGGCTGGGAGGCTATGCGGCCGGAGTCGGGGTGAAGGCGGCGGCAATCCGCGGCGTCCCCGCGGCGTTGCTCAACCAGGACGTCATCCCCGGCAAGGCCAACCAATACCTCGCCCGCTACGTTTCGGCGATCTGCTGTCAGTTCGACGCCACGCGGCGTTATCTGCCGGCCGGTCAGCACGGCAAGATTCGCGTCACCGGCTGCCCGATCCGCAGTGAAATCCAAGCTCTACCCGCTCGCGAAGAAGCCAAGGCTCGCCTGGGTCTGGAACCGGCGCTCAATACGCTGGTGGTGACCGGGGCCTCGCAAGGGCGCAGACCGTCAACGATGCGGTACTGGGGTCGCTGGCCGAGATGAAGCTTCAGGGCTGGCAGGTGCTGCACCTGTCCGGCAGGGACCATGCCGACGCCGTTCGCGGCGGATACCGGGAGTTGTCCCTCCCGTCGCGGGTCATCGATTTTACCCCGGCGATGGCCGACGTCTGGGCGGTGGCCGACCTGGCGGTGAGCCGTTCGGGGGCCAGTAGCTGCGCCGAATTGACGGCCTGCGGAGTGCCGTCGATCCTGATGCCCTATCCATTTCACAAGGACATGCACCAGCGGGCCAACGCCCGGGTATTGGCCGAGGGCGGAGCGGCGATTCTGCTGGACGACGAAAAGGACCGGCGGAAAAACGTGGCCAAGCTTCGACCGGCGTTGGAGTCGCTGTTTTACGACGGCGACCGACGTCAGGCGATGGGGCAGGCGGCCAGGCGACTGGGCCAGCCCGACGCCGCCGGGGCCGTGGCGAAAATTATTTTGGAAATACGGGTTTGAACTCAACCCGCCGAGGGCGGTTGAACCGATGTAATAACAATGACTTGGCGTCCCGTGACGCGGTCGTTTAGATGAGGGATGCGACGGGTGTACCATGGCCGTAACAGTGGAGCGGGAAGTGAAGGCGTCGTTGTCAGTGGAATCCAGGCCGGTGAGTCGATTCACCGGCCGGCGGATCCATTTTATCGGTATCGGGGGCTGCGGAATGAACGGTTTGGCGCGGATGCTGCTGGACGCCGGCGCTGTCGTTAGCGGTTCTGACGCCAAGCCCAATGCGCAAACTTTGGAACTGGCCAGGCTGGGGGTGCGGATTTCGTACGAGCAGCGGGGCGAATTGCTTTCGCCGGACGTGGATGTGGTTGTGCGTACGGCCGCCATCAAGCATGAAAACCGGGAGATGCAGTGCGCCCGCGGCTACGGGCTGAAAAACGTCAAATATGCCGAGATGCTCGGGCAGGTCATGCAGGAGCGGCTGGGCGTGGCGGTGGCCGGCACCCACGGCAAATCGACCACGACGGCCATGACCGCCTACGCGATGATGCGGTGCGGCGCGGACCCGAGTTTTGTGGTCGGGGGCACGGTGCCGCAACTGGGGGGCGGGAGCCATTCGGGCACGGGCAACGCCTTCATTGCCGAGGCCTGCGAGTTTGACCGCTCGTTCCACAACCTGCACCCGCGCGTGGCCGTCATCACCAACATCGAGGCCGATCATCTGGATTGCTACAAGGACATCGACGACATCGTCGCTTCCTTCCGCCACTTTGCATCGCTGGTGCCGGCCGACGGGCTGATTATCGCCAACGGTCAGGATTCCCGGGTGGCCGAGGCCCTGACCGGGCAAAAAACACCGATCCAGACGGTGGCGCTGGCCGAAGGCTATACTTGGAGTACCCGACCGACCGGGGTCGAGGACGGCTGCTGCCGGGGCGAGGTTTATTACAACGGCAAGCTTGTCGGTCGGTTGAAACTGTCCGTGGCCGGCACGCACAACCTGTTTGACGCCACGCTGGCCGTCGCCGCGTGTGCCGCGTGCGGGGTTGATCCGGGGCAGGCTGCCGAGGCCCTGGGCGGATTTACCGGCGTGGACCGGCGCATGACCGAAGTCGGTCGGTTTGATGGTGTGATCGTCGCCGACGACTACGGGCATCATCCCACCGAAATTCGGGCGACGCTGAAGGCGGTTCGCGAAAAGTATCGGCCGAATCGGCTGCTGGTGGTTTTCCAGCCTCACCAGCACAGCCGGACGCGGTTTTTGCTGGATGAATTCGCCACGTGTTTTGCTCAGGCCGACCAGGTGATCGTGCCGGACATTTATTTCGTCCGCGACAGCGAGGCCGAGCGTCAGCGCGTCAGCGCCGCGGACCTGGTCAAGCGAATCACCGGCAACGGGCAGCGGGCGTTGCACGTGCCGGATTTCCCGGCCATCGTCGAGCACCTTCGCCGGGAGATCAAGGCCGGAGACGTGGTGCTGACGATCGGGGCGGGGAACGTTTGGGAGATTGGGAAGCAGTTGCTTAACGGTAGAAGTTGAATATGACTATGCAGATCGCCAATCCATTCTCGGGGTTTGACGAAATCGTCAAGGCAAACGTGCCGCTGGCGCCGTTGACCTGGTACAAGATCGGCGGGCCGGCCCGCTGGCTGGTTCGGCCGCGGTCGGTGGAGGAACTTCAGGCCGCGTCGCTGCGCTGTATGGAAAACGGGATACCGATCTACGTGCTGGGGCTGGGGGCGAACCTGCTCGTCGGCGACCAGGGCGTCAACGCCGCCGTCTTCCGCCTGGATGACGAATCGTGGAAGCGGATCGAGATCAAGCCCAACGGCGTTGAAGTCGGGGCCGGCGTGGACATGCAGAAACTGGTTCTGCGGTGCGTCCGCCAGGGGCTGGGCGGCATCGAATGTCTCAGCGGCATCCCCGGAACCATCGGCGGCGGGGTGCGCATGAACGCCGGCGGCAAGTTCGGCGACATCGGCGGCGTCGTCACCCGCGTCACCGTCATGGACACCAGCGGCACGGTCTTCGACCGGCTTAAGGATGACCTGGTTTTCGACTACCGTTCCACCAACATCGCGGCCAAGTTCATTCTCGGCGCGACGCTGGAGCTGGAGGAGGACGACCCGGATCGCATCCTTCGCAAAACCAAGGAAATCTGGATGTTCAAGAAGAACAGCCAGCCGCTGAACACGAAGAACGCCGGCTGCATCTTCAAGAACCCGCGCGGCCTGAGCGCCGGGGCGCTGATCGACAACGCCGGTCTGAAGGGCCTGCAAGTCGGCGGCGCCGAGGTCAGCTTCAAGCACGCCAACTTCATCGTCGCCCATCCCGGCTGCAAGGCCGACGACGTCCTGAAGCTCATCAAAATCATCAAGGAAAAAGTGTACGACCGGAATCAAGTTGCGCTCGAAACCGAAGTGCAGGTCTGGCCGTAGCAGGAGTTTTACCCGATGAAAGTCACCGTCCTTTACGGCGGCCCCAGCGCGGAGCGCGAGGTCAGCCTCGTCAGCGGCAAATCAGTCATCGACGGCCTGAAATCCATGGGGCATGAGGTCTTCCCCAGCGACGTGTCGCCGACCGACCTTGCGGGTCTGGATGCGCCGGCGGACGTGATCTTTCCCGTGCTGCACGGCGCGTTCGGGGAGAGCGGCGAGCTGCAGGAGATTCTCGAACAGCGCAAGCTGACTTTCGTCGGCAGCGGTTCGCGGGCCTCGCGGCTGGGCATGGACAAGGTGGCGGCCAAGCAGGCGTGGCGCGACGCCGGCCTTCCCACGCCCGCCTGGCAGGTGGTCACCTCGGCCGATCAGGCGTTGACCGTGGCCGCGCCCTGCGTGGTCAAGCCCATCGACAACGGCAGCAGCATCGACGTCTACATTTGCCGTACGGTTGCCGACGCCCAGTCGGCCTGCCGCCAGGTGGTCGGCAAGCATGGCAAGGCCATGGTCGAGCAGTTCATCAGCGGCCCGGAACTGACGGTGGGGATTCTGGAAGAGCGGCCCCTGGCCCCCATCCGCATCACCACCACCCGCGAGTTCTACGACTTTGAAGCCAAGTACAAGGGGAATTACACCGAGTACCATTTCGACCTGAACCTGCCCGATGAGGTGGTTCGGCAGGTGCAGGAACTGGCCCGGCGCGCCGACGAGGTCATCGGCTGCCGGGATCTGTCGCGGGTGGACGTGATGCTCGACGGCGAGCACCGGCCGTACCTGCTGGAGATCAACACGCTGCCGGGCTTCACCTCCAAGAGCCTGCTGCCCAAAGCCGCCAAACACGCCGGGATCGAGTTTGCGCTCTGGTGGATCGCCTGGTTAAGCGCGCTATGCGCGCAAAAACGCCTGACACATTTCTGATTCGACCATGCGCCGACAGCTTCGTTTCGCCGTGGCCTGCAAGGCGACGCTTTTGTTGTGACGAAAAGGCGCGTCGCCTTGCAGGCGACGGCGAAACGAAGCTGCGAGTGTGCAAATCATCTGCGAAGCATGCAACGCGCATCCCTGTTGGATAGCGCAATTGCCTGCTGATAAACGTCGATCATGGCATCGATTTTCTTGCCCCAATCGAAACACGCTACAACTCGCTGCCGGGCGGCACATCCGAGGCGCTGTCGCAGGGCGGGGTCTTCGGCGAGCTTGCGCATGGCCCGGGCGATGTTCTGTACAAACGACTCTGGGGATTCAGGCGGCACCAGAACCCCGCAGGAGTCGTCGAGATAGTCCGCGGGGCCGCCCCAGGCGGTGGAGATGACGGGCAGGCCGCAGGCCATGGCTTCGAGGATCACCGCGCCGCCGCATTCGGCCAGGGTGGGCAGAACAAAGACGTCGCATTGGCGGAAAATCCGGCGCATTCGGCTTGCGACAACCACCCGTGAAAGGTGACGGACTGGGACAGCTCCAGGGTTTGGGCCTGGGCCAGCAGTCTTGCGCATCGGGCCGTCGCCGATGACGTCGAGGGTGACGGCAGGCAGGCATCGGCGGACCTGATGGAACGATTGCAGCAGCAAATCCGCCCCCTTGAAATCCACCAATCGGCCGGCAAAGACAAACCGCACCACCGGCCCATGACAAGCGACGGGCGAAGCCGGTTGCCACAGGGCTGAATCAATCCCGTTTTCAACAAGGGTAATAACCCGCCCTCGCAGTCCAGCCGGCAACGCGGCGCGAGTCCGTTCGTTGGCGACGAGCAGGATGGCGGCGCGGCGCTTGCCGGGCATGAGCAGATGCATCAGGCCGGAGAGCCGCCGGCCGGTGCGAAGGAAGAGAGTTTGGGATCGACGGGAGAGGTGGCGGAAGGCGGGGGGGTAGTCGATGTCGCCGTTCATCGGGCCGATCACGACGGGGGCGTTCATCGTGTGCAGCAGGGAAGTTTCGCGCGGAGAGACGGGAATGGGCTGGTGGATGACGTTGATGGCGTGTCGGCGGACCAGACGCCGGGCCAGGCGACGGGCGATGAATTGGGTCAGAAGCCGGTTGAGAAAATCGGTGGTGAAACAGCGGACCACCGAAGGCAAGGGATGGCCCAGGCGGTAGACGGCCCGGTGCAGAGGAGTGTCGGGGACGAAGTGCATGCGACCGGTCTCGGCGGGAAGCAGTCCGAGCAGTTCGTCACGGGTGCGGGCATGAGTGATAAGCCAGGCTTCAATGCCTCGCCGGCGCAACCCACGGAAATAGTGCAGGGGAAGAATGGCTTCGCCGCCAAAGCGTGCCGAGGCGTGCTCGGCAATGATAAGGACACGAAGAGGCAGTGCGGGTGCGGACATCGGGCGGCGGGGGACAGTCTACCCGCAGGGCACGAAAGCGGCCTAGGGTTAAAAATGCCTCGCAGGTCCGAAGGCCGCGCCCCTGACAGAAGGATGAATCTGTCAGGGGCGCAGCGAGGTTAGATGGACCAGGGGAGAGAGGAACCGATGGTCAGATTGTTGATCGTTATGCGGTAGCAGTTGGTCAGGGTGACGTTCTGGTAGAAGTCGGTGCCGGCGCCGTTGAGGATTTCCCAGTCGGCGGCCGTCTTTTTCCAGCCGGGCTTGGTGAAGTCGCCGATGGCAAAGAGATTGCCCTGGCGAGCGGCGGGGGTAGCCCAGACGTTGCCGCTGATCTGGGTGAAGATCTCCATTCCCGATGGCGGAGTGCCGTTGAAGGCGTAGTAAATCAGGAAACTGCTGGCGTCGTTGCGGAGGTTGGGGGCGACGGTGAGGTTGTTGATTAAACGGATGTCCTTGGTTTTCCCGGTGAAGAGGAAGGCGATGCCGGTGGCGCCGTAGTCGAGGAAGGTGTTGTTGAGGAAGGTGAGGCCGTAGGGCATCTGGCCGTTGGAGTCGGTTCCGGCGATGCTGATGGCGGTCTGGTTATCAAAGTGGAAGACGTTGTTGCGGATCATGGCGGTGTGCAGGCCGCTCTGCAGGACGAGCTGCGCGTTGGTGGAGACGTTGCCTTCGTAGACGACGCGGGAGAGATCGGGGCGCAATACGATGCCGCCGATGTTCTGCGAGCCGCCAGTGAAGCGGTTGTTGACGACGTAGGCGTTGGAACCGTCTTCCAGTCGCAGGGTCTGGTAGCGGGTATAGTTGGGGGTTCCGTCGGCGTTGAAGTGAGAGAGGGTGAAGGTGTTGTTGGCGATGAGAACGCCGTCCCATCCGTGGGTGCGGACGATGTGCTCCCCGAGCGTTCCGGTGACGACGTTGCCGATGATGCTCATGTGTTTGGGGGTGCTGGCGAAGATGAAGTACTGGGCGAGGGTGGTGGGGCTGGGGACGGAGTTGTCGATGACGGCCAGGCCGTTGGTGGGCAGGGCGTTGACGAACGTGCCAACCCGGCGGACGACGTTGTTGCGGACGGTGAGGTTCTGGCCGTTGCCGTAGATGGCGACGACGCTGTTGAGACTGGAGCCGGTGAAGGCGGAATCGAACGTCAGGTTTTCGATGGTGACGTTCCTGGTGCTGTACCAGGCGCGGATGATCTCACCGGGGGTGCCGACGCGCATGAGCACGGGGTTGTCGCCGGCGCCGTAGGCGCCGATGACGACGTTGGAATAGTTGACGGAAATGGCGGTGGAGACTTGGAAGGTCTGCCCGCGGCGGAGGAGCAGTTGGGCGTCGTTGCCCATCAGTTGCAGGGCGCGGTCGAGGGAGCGGACGGCGTGGGAGGTGTCGAGGCCGGTGTTGGCGTCGGAGCCGTTGGCGTCGACGTAGATGGCGCGGCGGGCGGCGGGGGCGACGACGACCTGCAAGGTGCGGGAAGCCTGGCCGCCGGTGTCGTTGGTGATGGTCAGGGAGATGTTGTACAGGCCCGGCGTGTCGTAGACGTGGGAGGCGGTGAAGCCGGTGAGGGTGTTGTAGCGGCCGTTGGGGTCGCCGAAGTTCCAGGAATAGGTGGCGGTGAGGGATGTTCCCGAGCCGAGGTTGGAGGCGAGGGCGTCAACGTGGATGGCGGTGCCGGCGGGGGTGGTGGCGCTGACGGCCTGGATGACGGGTTGGACGGGGACGTTGCGGTTGTAGATGCCGCAGTTGACGATGACGTCGGTCATGTTGGCGGCGGTAACAACGTTCGTGCCATCGCCGCCGTCGATGAGGTTTTTGCCCGTGCCGACGGTAAAGGTGTCGTCGCCTTTTTCGCCGAAGAGGGAGTTATTGCCGTTGCCGGCGGTAATTTTGTCGTTGCCGTCGCCGCCGTAGACGGTGCAGTCGCCGTTGCCGGCGGAGATGACGTCGTCGCCGGCGTTGCCGTAGATGGTGGTGGGGAGGCGGAGGTTGGGATCGACGGTGATGGTGTCGGCCTGGTCGCCGCCGACGATCTTGAGGGATTTGACGCTGGAAAGGGCGAAGGATTTGATGGTGCGGTAATTGGCGACGGCCCAGACGCTGCCGTTGTTGAGACTTACCATCAACTGGTTGGCTTGCAGGGTATCGCCCTGGACCGTCAGGACTCCGCTTGCGTCGAGCGTGATGGCCGAGAGCAGGCGGCGAGTTTCCAGAAGTTCCATGAGGGCGGGTTTGTTCCAATGAGAGGTTTTCGTTTTCATAATGTTCGAATCGGCGCTTTGGCCGGAAAAAATTAGTCGTGATCCGGAGCGTGTAATGCGCATTGCGCAGGGCGGCGAAATCCGCAAGAGCGGGTTAACCGGCCCAGCGGTCGGTATAGGCCATCTGGCTTGTGATACTATTTTTTGCAACCGATTCGGGCGTTGTATCCGAGGTTGCGGGAAGATGTAAAATCGCGGCGCGGACGGCGCTCGCGGATAGATGCGGTATCATGAGGACTCGCCGACAGGGCCTTCCCGTGACGTCCGAAGCGGCCCTCGATAGCTCCGATTCCGGATGGCTATGTCTTCGTCGTCACCAGCTTCTGGCATAGAATGTTCGACGGCCAAGAGCAAGGAAGAACCGGGCTGGAGTGGAAAATTCCGCCCCGTTGCGTAGTCTGCATTACCGGCAAGATGCGTCATGTAAGCCGGTGGCAAAAATGTCGCAAAACCAGGGAGCTTGACATGGTGGAAATCCAAATTATCTACAAGGGCCAGTTACACTGCGAGGCGACGCACGGTCCATCGGGGACGGTCCTGGCGACCGACGCCCCCAAGGACAACATGGGCAAAGGCGAAAGCTTTTCACCCACCGACCTGGTGGCCACGGCCCTGGGCACGTGCATGCTGACGATCATGGGGATCGTGGCCCAACGCCATAATATTGACCTGGCGGGAGCGACGGTGACCGTGGGCAAGGAGATGGCAGCCCAGCCGGTCAGGCGGATTGGGCGACTGGCGGTATTGATCCGCATTCCCGGCAGCGTATCGGAAGAAGACCGCCGCCGGCTGGAACACGCCGTCGTGACCTGCCCCGTGCATAAGAGCCTGCATCCGGATGTGGAAATCCCCATCGAATTCAAGTGGGGGTAGAACTGAAAACCGAAATCCGGCCGGCTATTCGCTTATTGCCCGGGGGCCGGTAAAATCCCCGGCGATATGAGTATCTCCATTATTCTCGCTCATCCCAATCCACGAAGTTTCAACCACGCCCTGGCCGAAGCGGCGGCCCAGACGCTGCGGGCTAACGGCTATGACGTGGTCCTGCACGACCTTTGCGCCGAGGGGTTTGATCCGATCCTCCCGGCCGGCGAATTGGTCAAGGACGCGGTTCTCCCGGCCGTCATCAAGCAACACTGCGATCAGATCGTCGAGGCCGAGGGCATCATCGTGATTCACCCGAACTGGTGGGGCCAGCCGCCGGCGATTCTCAAGGGTTGGCTCGACCGCGTATTGCGCATGAACGTGGCCTACAAGTTCCTCCCCGGCCCCAACGGCGAAGGCGTGCTGGTCGGCCTGCTCAAGGCCAAGGCCGCCCTGGTCTTCACTACGTCCAATACGCCCCCGGAAAAAGAGATGCAACTGTTCGGCGACCCGCTCCAGGGCCTCTGGAAGGACTGCGTCTTTGATTTCTGCGGCGTCAAACAGTTCCGTCGCACCAACTATTCCGTCGTCATCACCAGCACCCCCGACCTGCGTCAAACCTGGCTGGACGATGCCCGCAAAACGGTTGATCAGTACTTCCCGAAAAAGTGAAATTGCCAGAATCAGGCAGTTTAACCGCAGAGGACGCAGAGGAACGCAGAGAAGAAACTATTAACCGCCGATGAACGCCGATACACGCCGATAAAGCCTCGATAGCTCCCTCTCCCCGCGAGGGGAGAGGGCAGGGTGAGGGGCGAAAGCACCACATTCCATTGGCGTACGTTCGCCAACTGCATCCAATGCTTTTACCCCTCACCCTAACCCTCTCCCGCAAGGGGAGAGGGAACTATCTTCTCTTTCTCTGCGTTCCTCTGCGTCCTCTGCGGTAAAAAACGTATCACAGCGACTTGGCCATGCGCTGATAGCTTTCCATGCGCCATTGGGGGGCGGTTCCCGCCGAGACGTCGGGGAAGAAATCGGAGAGGTTTTCCGGGGTTACGCCCCAGAGGCCGAAGAGTTTTACGCCGGGGGTGTCGATCACTTGGCCGCCGAAGTCCAGGACGTACCGCCGGGAGGAGGTGGTCGTGTGGCGTCCCTTGTCGGTAAATTCGCTGATCTTGCCGATGCGTAAGTCCAGCGATGGCTGGATGGCGCGAATGAGGCTGCTTTTGCCCACGCCGCTGTGGCCCGCCAGGACGGTCGTGTGATCCTTAAGCATCTCGCGCAACTCATCCAGCCCGACGCCTTGTTGCACGCTGGTTTGCAGCGTCCGAACCTGCATGGATCGGTAATGAGCCAACGCCTCCTGGGCGAAGGCCATTTCCTTTTCAGCCTCCGCGTCCAGACTTGCCAAATCGATCTTGTTCAGGCAGACGATCGGCTGCAAGCCGCCGCTTTGGGCGGCGACGATCATGCGGTCGATCAGGCCCCATTTGACGGACGGTTTTCGCAGGCTGGCCACGATGAGCATCTGCTGGGCGTTGGCCACGATGGGCTGGGCGTCGATGGCCTTGAAGCTGTCCGCCCGCGTCAGCACGGTTTCCCGCGGCAGAATCTGCTCGATGACGGCTTCCTCCTGTCCGGCTTCGGTGGTGATGCCCGTCGGCCGAAACCGAACCCGATCCCCCACGATAATCGGCTTGTCCGTCACCTTCGTCAGCGTCTTGCGCACGACGCACAGATAGGTTTTGTCGTTGTGTTCGATCTGGCTGTACAGCGAGTAGACCTGCACTACCTGCCCGATGGGCAGGGTTTCGATATCGGGAACCGCCGCTTCTTCTTCGGCCCGCAGGATCGCCGTGCGGAGGATTTTATTCTGCTGGGCCTCCTTGGAACGCTGGGAAAAAATCTGGCGATGCTCGACGCGGTCTTCCTCGAAGTCGCCACGGAGATAGCGGCTGGTCAGGTCTTTTTCACGAGAGGCTTTTCGGCGGCGGTTGGTCATGCGTTCTGCCGGATCATCGCGTTTATGGAGTCAAAAAACAACCCCGGCGGCCATACCTTCGCCGTGTCATCATAAACCGGTGGAACTCGCGTTTCCCGGCCCGTGTTTTCGTTTAAGTCTTGTGGCACATTTTTCGGCATGGGATAAACTGCTCAAAACGATAGGGCGGAAGATTCGCCATCCATTTGGCGATTGCCGACAAAGGGTAAAACTTCCTGCGGCTCTCGAACCCTTTTGGCAGGAGTCATCTTATGACCACTCCCTTGCTTACGGAAAAATCCCGCAGCGGATTCGCATCCTACCGGACCGATCTACTGATTGCTCCTGCCATCCTGCTGGGGCTTACCCTCTTCATGTTTTGCGACGTACTGCTTATCAATGTCACTGTTCTTGGCAACCAGGGCACGGACCTTGCCCTTCAGTTTCTCCCCTGGCGATAATTCGGTTTCGATCAACTCGGCCGTGGACAGTTCCCGCTCTGGAACCCTCACATCTACGGGGGCACTCCCTATTTTGCCGGCTTCCAGTCCGCATTGCTTTACCCGCCCAACTGGCTCCACCTGCTGCTGCCGCTCGGCATGGCGATCAACTGGATCATCGCTCTGCACGTGTTTCTTGCCGGGTATTTCATGCACCTCTGGTGCCGTTCCCGAGGCTGCTCACCTCCCGCTTCACTTCTGGCCGGCATCATGTCCATGTTCTCCGGATTTTATTTCCTGCACATTTACGCCGGGCATCTACCCCATGTGGCGGTCATGGTTTGGGTTCCGCTGCTGCTGCTCTCCATCGACGCCCTCGCCCGGGGCGGTTCGCTGCGCTGGTGTCTCGTGGGCATATTCGCCGTTGCGATGCACGTCCTGGCCGGTCATCCCCAGTACGTCTATTACACCGGACTCTGCATGGGTGTCTATCTTCTGCTTAACCTTTCGCACTCTCCTCACCGCGCCAAATTGCTGCTCGGGTTCATCCTTATCTACGTCGGCGGCGCGATGGTCGCCGCGGTTCAGTTGCTTTCCGGCATCGATGCTGTCGGCGAATGGGTCCGCGCCGGCGGTATTCCGTACGTCATGGCGAAGACCCTTTGCCTCTATCCCCACAACCTCATCACGCTCCTGGCACCCGTCTCCTGGGAGGCCTCCAACGCCTGGAACTGCCTGAACAAACCTTCGAGGGTTTCTACTACGGCCCGGGATATCTTTGGGAACTGTGCCTTTTTATCAGCATTACCGGCCTGTTTCTCGCGATCTACGGACTGCTCGGCCTTAAAGGCCGGCTTCGCTGGATCGCTCTCACGATGCTCGTGCTGACCATTGTCGTTGCGGCGGGTGTCTATACGCCTCTCTACGGCGTTTTCTATAAATACCTCCCCAAGTTCAACAGCTTCCGAGGCGTCTGCAAAGTTTATTTCATTGCCAACCTCTTTCTCTGCATGCTTGCTGCCGCCGGGTACGATGCCTTGCTTCGTCCTGTCAGGCCGCGCCGATGGACCTTTCTTGCGATAGTACTTGGTTTCGTTGCGTTGCTGGTTGCGCGAGGCGGCTTTGCCGTCCGTTCATCCGGGGCCGATATCCATGGTTTCTGGGCCGCCTTTCTTAAAAGCATCTCTCAAACACAGGATCTCTATCTGATTCCCCCGTCGTTTTACACCCAGCCCAACTTCATTGCCCGAACGGCTTCCCTTGCCGCCTCTCAGCTCTTTATTGCCGCCGGCACGCTGTTCCTGCTCGCGCTGATCGTGTTCATGTTGCGATACCACCGCGTCATTGCGTATCTGCTGATCGTTCTTGCCGCCGTTGAATTGTTCGGCTTTGCCAGGGGCACGCGCAGTACAATGCCTCTTGCGGTTCGCTATCCCGACACTTGGGCCAACGCCGCTGCCAGCAGTTCCGGAGAATACCGCGTATTGCACGTCGATTTCGGGATGGCGAATCTCGCCATGAGTCGAGGTCTATACGAATTGTGGGGCTACGATCCCGGCGTCCTCAAACGCTACGCCCAGTTCATGGCGTTCACCCAGCACGAGGACGTTGACGGCGCCACCCAGTATCTGCAGGTTCGCAACGTTCATCCTTTCTATCGCATGTTGCGATGCCGGTTTGTTTTCGTGCCCAATGCTCAAAATTCCGTTCTCGAAGTCCACGATTCCCTCCCGCATCTGCTTTTAGTTCAAAATTACGAGCTTCTTTCGGATCGTGACGCCATCTTTCGTTTCATGGACAGGCCCGCTTTTGATCCGCGTAAGACCGTCGTTCTTGAAACGCCTCCCGTCCCGAGGCCCTTGCCCGCACCTGCTACCGCTCCGGCGACGCCGCCCGGCCGCGCCGAGATCGTTCGGCAGTCCACCGATGAGATGGAGATTAAAGTCGATCTCGATCAACCCGCGATCCTCCTCGTTACCGACAACTACAGCGCCGGTTGGCGAATCAAGCCCATTAGCATGATCTCGCCTCAGCCCGATTACCAGATTCTTCCCGCCAACTATGTCCTCCGCGCCGTTCCCCTTGCCGCGGGCAAGCATCACTTTTTGATGCAGTATCTGCCCGTCTCCTTCGTCATCGGAAAGTGGATTACGATCTGTTCGGTGATCGTGTACGTCGTCGTGGGGTATGCGACGTTGCGTAAGGTGGTTCCTTAAACGAGCGATCGATTGTCGCAAAAGTGCGACATTGTTTTCTTGGCTCATTGGATCGAAGTCGTCTGCTAACCGTGTCCTCATTGACCGCGTCGGCTTTGCCAATTAAGCTTCTACCTTGATGTGACGCGAGTCGCAGCATTCTGAGAGCTGGGCAAACAACGACAGCATACAATTCAGTCCTCTTGATAACAGCGGAGACGGTCTTGGCCGAAGTACTTGATTTGGTCAGCGATTACGAGAAGAAGGAAAAGTGCGGCATTTTCGGCATCTGGGGGCCGAAAGAAGCGTCGCAGGTTTGTTTCCAGGGCCTCTTTGCGCAGCAGCATCGGGGTCAGGAATCAGCCGGGATCGTCGTATCCACCGGCACGGACCTCAACGGTCATACCGGTATGGGCCTGGTCAGCCAGATCTTCACCCCGCGGATGCTCCGCGAGGACTTGGCCGGGCATGCCGCCATCGGGCACGTCCGCTATTCCACCACCGGCTCCAGTAAGCTGTGTAACGCCCAGCCGCTGCTTCGGCAGTACCTTCTCGGCCCCGTGGCCGTCGCCCACAACGGCAACCTGATCAACGCCAACCTCCTTCGCAAGCAGTATGAAGAACACGGGCACATTTTCCAGTCCACCACCGATACCGAGATCATCGTTCATCTGCTGGCCAAGCCCACGCATCTGGACAAGGCTGATGCGCTGCCGCACGTTCTCCGCCATTTGCAGGGGGCTTTCAGCCTCCTGTTCCTTTTTACCGACCGCATGGAGGCCGCCCGCGATCCGTGGGGCATCCGCCCGATGTGCCTGGGCAAGACGCCCGACGGCCACTGGTGCGTGGCCAGCGAGACCTGCGCCTTCGACGCCATCGACGCCACCTACGTCCGCGACATCGAGCCCGGCGAAATCGTCCGCATCGACGACAAGGGCCTGACCAGCCGGCGCTACGACATTCCCGCCCCCGAGCAGGCGCACTGCGTTTTCGAGCACGTTTATTTTGCCAACCCCGCCAGCAAGATTTTCGGGCAGACGGTTCACACCGTCCGCGAAAACCTGGGCCGGCAACTGGCCCGCGAAGCGCCGGTTGCGGCCGATTTCGTCATGCCCATGCCCGACTCCGGCCGCAGCGCCGGGCTGGGTTTTGCGAAGGAATCGGGGATTCCGTTTGAGGAAGGGATTGTTCCCAATCGTTTCGTGGGCCGGACGTTTATTCTGCCCAGCCAGAAGCAGCGCGACCGGGCGGTGGCGATGAAACTGAACATTATCCCCGACGTGATCTGCGACCGCCGGATTGTCATCGTCGAAGACTCGGTCGTGCGCGGCACGACGACGCGGTCCAAGATGCGGGCCATCCGCCGGGCCGGGGCCAAGGAAATCCATCTGCGCGTCTCCTGCCCGCCGATCCGGCATCCCTGTTTTTACGGCATCGATTTCCCCACCAGCGAAGAACTGATCGCCCACAACCGCACGGTCGAGCAGATTCGCGATTTCCTCGAGGTCGATTCGCTGGCGTATCTCTCCCTGGAAGGCATGCTGTCCTGCGTGAACAAGCCCCAGTGCGACTATTGCACGGCCTGCTGGAGCGGCCAGTACAAAGTTCCCATCGACGAACCCCAATGCAAGCTCAGCTTCGAGCGAGCCCAGTTGCAGATGTTCTAAGACGGCTGGCGAAAAACATTTCGTAGCACGGGCTTCCAGCCCGTGCCGAGAATTTTCCCCCTGCAATTTTCGCCGTATTTTTCTTTCAACCCGACGGCACGGGCTGGAAGCCCGTGCTACGAAACGATCGCGTCGGCTTCGATTTCGATCTGGGCTTCGGCGTCGATGAGCTTGGGGACCTGCACGATGGTGATGGCCGGGCGGATTTCGCCGAAGATGCCGCCGTGGGCCTTGGCGACTTCTTCCCACTTGGAAACGTCGGTGACGAAGATGCGCGTGCGGATGACGTTTTCCAGCTTTGCGCCGAGGGCTTCGATGGCCGCCTGGATGATTTGCAGCGACCGCCGGGCCTGCTGTTCCAGCGACGGCGAATAGGTTCCGTCGGCGTTGATGCCCACCGTGCCGGTCACGGCGATGACGTTGCCGCTGCGAACGGCGCGGGAATATCCCAGGATCGGTTCCCACTTCGAGCCCGAGCTGGCGCAGCTTCGCCCGAATCGGTCTGCCACGGTAATCTTCACGTCGTTAGCCATCCATGCTCCTTGTGTTGGAAAAGGCCGGTCATCATATTCACATTCCCTGTCTTGTAAAAGGCATGGCCCTTGCATCCTGCAAACAAGAACTCTCCGAAACAGACAGGAGCCGTTTATGGCCAGAAAGCTTCCGCCTTCTTCCAAATTGCGTGGCCGGACCCATATCAATGACGTTTTCAAGCCTTCCCCCACGTCTCCCAATGTTCCGGTTTCGGCGCGGGCGGAAACCACCCGTTCTGTCACGGCCGGCGGCGGTTCGCACCGCGGCGACCGGCGCGACACCAGCCGGGCTTACACCAACAACACCCGCCACCCCTCCCGCGGCGGCAATCCCCGGCCGGACGTGAAAACCCGCAAGAAATAGACGCAGATTCTTAAAAACAGGCCCCGTGCAAATGCTCTGATGAAGTTGGATCAACACCGTCAGAACCCTGCACGGGACCGGATCACTTCGCCCCCGATCACTTGTCGGATCGTATCCGCGAACGTGAAGACGCCGACCTCCGCAAATATGGTGCCGGTGGCGGAAGCTAACGAACTCGCCCGCATGGCGAGGATCGATTCGTTCTTCACCTCGTTGCGGGCGCGTTCGGAGACGGCAAGATTGGCGTGGCGGTGCGTCGCACCATCGGCTTCAGGTGATTTCGTCTCCGGCGCGTTTGGTATGGCGGCGGGACGGCGGCAAGGGCTCGGGGGTGTCTTCCGCTTGTTCGCCGGGGTGGCCGTTGCTCTTGGTGTTGGGCGCATCGGCGCTCTTCCAGGTTTCGTGCGATGCGCCCACGGCAGCAGGGGGGACGACGCCCGGCTCGATTTCCCGGTCGGGGACTTCCACAGGTTCCGTCGTCGATTCGATCCGCATGCCGTAGAACGAGCGGTAGACGAAGGCCAGGGCGATGACGAAGAACGTTGCCGCCAGCGCCAGGCTGGTTGTCCGGTTCAGGCTGATGGCCAGTTCGACCGCCAGCAGGCCGAAAAGGGTGGAGAACTTGATCAGCGGGTTGAGCGCCACGGCGGAAGTGTCCTTGAAGGGATCGCCCACGGTATCGCCGACGATCGTTGCTTCGTGCAGTTCGGTGCCGTCTTCGCGCAGTTCCACTTCGACGATCTTCTTGGCGTTGTCCCAGGCGCCGCCGGCGTTGGCCATGAAAACGGCCTGGAACAACCCGAAGGCGGCCAGACCGATCAGGAAGGCGACGAAGAAATACGGATCGGCAAACGCCGAGGCCAGCGTCATGCAGAAGATGGCCAGGAAGATGTTGAGCATGCCCGCCTGGGCATAGCGGGTGCAGATGGCGACGACGCGGTTGGAGTCTTCGGCCGAGGCCCGCTGCACGCCCTTGAGGTGCATGTGCCGCTTGATGAAAGCGACGGCCCGGTAAGCGCCGGTGACGACGGCTTGGATGCTGGCGCCCGTGAACCAGTAGATGACGCTGCCGCCGGCCAGCAGTCCGAGGAAGAACGGCGCGTGCAGGATGGACAGGTTTTCCAGTCCTCGCGTCAGGCCATTGGTGAGCAGAACGATGATGGAGAAGATCATCGTGGTTGCGCCGACGACGGCCGTTCCGATCAGCACGGGTTTGGCGGTGGCCTTGAAGGTGTTACCCGCGCCGTCGTTTTCTTCCAGCAGATGTCGGGCTTGTGCGAAATCGGCGTCGATCCCGAAATCGTGCTTGAGTTCCTGTCGGGCGTTGGGCTGTTTTTCGATCAGGCTCAGCTCGAAAATGCTTTGGGCGTTGTCGCTGACGGGGCCGTAGGAATCGACGGCGATGGTCGTCGGTCCCATGCCCAGGAAACCGAAGGCGACCAGGCCGAAGGCGAAGACCGCTTCGGCCTTCATTAAACTGCTCAGTCCCAGCGTGCTGATGGCGTAGGCGACGGCCATCAGCGCTACCACCACGATTCCTCCGATCCAGAATGCGCTGAAGTTGCCGCATACCAGGCCGCTGAGGATGTTCAGCGAAGGGCCGCCTTCGCGGCTGGCGGTGACGACTTCCTTGACGTGGCGCGAGTGTGTGGAGGTGAAGAAGGTGGTGACTTCCGGGATGACCGCCCCGGCCAGCGTTCCGCAGGTGATGATGCCGGCCAGCTTCCACCACAGCGAGCCGTCGCCCAGGTCGCGGATCAGCAGGTAGGACGCCCCGACCGTGCAGGCGATGGAAATCAGGCTCGTCAGCCAGACCAGCATGGTCAGCGGATGCTCGAAGTTCATCTCGCGGACGTTGCGATACCGAGCGCGGGCGATGGCTTGGTTGATCAGGTACGCGCCGCCGCTGGAGATGGCCATGACCAGCCGCATGGCGAAGATCCAGACCAGCAGTTTCACTTGGACGACTGGATTGGTGACGGCCAGGAGGATGAAGGTGATGAGGGCCACGCCGGTTACGCCGTAGGTTTCGAATCCGTCGGAGGTGGGGCCGACGGAGTCGCCGGCGTTGTCGCCGGTGCAGTCGGCGATGACGCCGGGGTTGCGGGCGTCGTCTTCGTGAACGTTGAAGACGATCTTCATGAGGTCTGCGCCGATGTCGGCGATCTTGGTGAAGATGCCGCCGGCCACGCGCAGGGCCGCGGCCCCGAGCGATTCACCGATGGCGAATCCGACGAAGCACGCCCCGGCCAGGGTGCCCGGCACGAACAGCAGGATGATGAGCATGATGAGCAGTTCGATACTGATCAGTACGGTCCCGATGCTCATGCCTGCTTGCAGCGGAATGGCGTACACCGGATAGGCTCGCCCCGCCAAACTGGCCAGTGCGGTGCGCGAGTTGGCGAAGGTGTTGATGCGGATGCCGAACCAGGCGACGGAGTAGCTGCCGGCGATGCCAACCAGGCTGAACAGGAGGATCAGCAATACGTCTCGTGCCGGGAGGTGGCGGAGCAATCCGAAATAGATCACGATGACGGCGGCGATAAAGGCTTCGAGGATCAGGAGGAAAAGGCCTTGGCGGATCAGGTAGGTTTTGCAGGTTTTATAGATCAGCTCGGATACTTCCAGCATCGAGTGATGGACGGGGAGTCGTTTGAGCTTGTGGTAAATGATCAAGCCGAAGACGAGTCCCGCGAGACACACCAGCAGTCCCCACAGCAGCAGGTCGTGACCGTTAATGCCGTAGAGGAAGGTGACCTGCCGCAGGTCCGGCAGGACGAGGCTTGTCTCGCTGGCTTGTGCCGGATGGGGCAAACCCAGAATCGCCAATACCGCCAACACAGCTCCCGATAGGAAAGGGTGAGACTTGAGTAGGTTCATATGTGAGCGTCCTGTGTAAGAAGGGCACACAGGCAGAGAGCAAGATTCATACCGCGATTCTAAACGGCGATTGTGGATGGCATTGTCGTTAATGTTGTTGCGGGGCATAAAGAAAGGAACACCCACGGATTGGAGTCCGTGGGTGTTCGAGTTCGGCTTTGCGAATCAGCGAGAAGAGAATTACTTCTTCTTCGAGGCCTTCGCGTTAGCGGGGAACTTGATGGCGGCTTGGGCTGCGGCCAGACGCGCGATGGGGACGCGGTAGGGGGAGCAGCTGACGTAGTTCAAGCCGATCTGGTGGCAGAAGAAGACGCTCTTGGGGTCGCCGCCGTGTTCGCCGCAGATGCCGCACTTGAGGCCGGCGCGGACGCCGCGGCCCTTTTCAACGGCGCCTTTCATCAGCTTGCCGACGCCGTCGATGTCCAGGCTCTGGAACGGGTCGCGTTCCAGGATTTCCTTCTGGAGGTAGTCGGGCAGGAAGCTGTTGATGTCGTCGCGGCTGAAGCCGAAGGTCATCTGGGTGAGGTCGTTGGTGCCGAAGCTGAAGAACTCGGCTTCGGTGGCGATCTCGTCGGCCGTGACGGCGGCGCGGGGCACTTCGATCATGGTGCCGACCTGGTAGTTGATCTTGGTCTTGGCTTCCTTCTGCACCTTTTCGCAGGTTTCGATGAGGAAGGTCTTGAGGAACTTGAGTTCCTTCACGTGCCCGACGAGCGGGATCATGATTTCGGGAACCACCGTGATGCGCTCTTTCTTGAGGGCGACGGCGGCTTCCATGATGGCGCGAACCTGCATGACCAGGATTTCGGGGTAGGTCACCGGCAGACGGCAGCCGCGGTGGCCGAGCATGGGGTTCATCTCGTGCAACTGGCTGACGCGCTGACGGATTTGGTCGGCGGTGATGCCGAGGCTCTTGGCGAGCTCTTCCTGGTCCTTGGCGTTGTGGGGGAGGAATTCGTGGAGCGGCGGATCCAGGAGGCGGATGGTGACCTGCAGGCCCTTCATTTCGCGGAAGATGCCGATGAAGTCTTCCTTCTGGTAGGGCAGGAGCTTGGCCAGGGCTTTTTCGCGGCCGGCGGTGTCGGTGGCGAGGATCATTTCGCGCATGTTGTGGATGCGCTGAGGGTCGAAGAACATGTGTTCGGTACGGCACAGGCCGATGCCTTCGGCGCCGAAGCCGCGGGCGACCTTGGCATCGGTGGGGGTGTCGCCGTTGGTGCGAACCTTGAGGGTGCGGTACTTGTCGGCCCAGGCCATGATGGTCTTGAAGGGGCCGGTGAGTTCGGCCTTCACGGTGGCGATCTGACCGGCGTAGACTTCACCCTTAGCGCCGTCGAGGCTGATCCAGTCGTTGGGACCGAAGGTCTGGCCGTTGACGGTGAGGGTCTTGGTCTTCTGGTCGATGATGAGGGAGCTAGCGCCGGCGACGCAGGGGGTGCCCATGCCGCGGGCGACGACGGCGGCGTGGCTGGTCATGCCGCCGGTGCTGGTGAGAATGCCTTCGGAAACGTGCATGCCGCCGATGTCGGCGGGTTCGGTTTCGCGACGGACGAGGATGATCTTCTCACCGTTGTGAACGCGTTCTTCGGCTTCGTCGGCGGTGAAGGCGATCTTGCCGACGGCCGCGCCCGGCGAGGCGGGCAGGCCGGAGGCGATGACGGCCTTGACGGCCTTGGGGTCGAAGGTGGGGTGGAGCAACTGATCGAGGGAAGCGGGATCGACGCGGCAGACGGCGGTCTTTTCGTCGATGAGCTTTTCCTTGCACATGTCCACGGCGATCTTCACCGCGGCGGCGGCGGTGCGCTTGCCGTTGCGGGTCTGGAGCATGTAGAGCTTGTTGCGTTCGATGGTGAACTCGAAGTCCTGCACGTCCTTGTAGCGGGCTTCAAGCAGGTCTTTGATCTTCATGAGCTGCTTGTGGATGGCGGGCAGATACTTCTTCATTTCGATGACGGGCAGGGGGGTGCGGATACCGGCGACCACGTCTTCGCCCTGGGCGTTGATGAGGAATTCGCCGTAGAAGATGTTCTCACCGGTGGAGGGGTTGCGGGTGAAGGCCACGCCGGTGCCCGAGTCGTCGCCCATGTTGCCGAAGACCATGGTCTGGATGTTGACGCCGGTGCCGGCCAGGCCGTGAATGTCGTTGATCTGGCGGTATTTGACGGCGCGGGGGGTGTTCCAGCTCTTGAAGACGGCTTCGATGGCCTGTTCGAGCTGCTTGATGGGGTTCTGGGGCCATTCGGCGCCGAGGTGTTTTTTGTAGACCTCTTTGTACCTGGCGACGACTTCCTTGAGGTCGTCGGCGGAGAGGTCGGTGTCATTGGCGACGCCCTTGGCGGCCTTGACGGCGGAGAGTTCGTGTTCGAAGTGTTCGTGTTCGATGCCCATGACGACGTCGCCGAACATGTTGATGAGGCGGCGGTAGCTGTCGTAGGCGAAGCGGGTGTTGCCGGTGAGCTTGGCGAGGCCTTCGGTGGCGGCGTCGGTGAGGCCGAGGTTGAGGACGGTGTCCATCATACCGGGCATGGAGACGGCCGCGCCGGAGCGGACGGAGACGAGCAGGGGGTCGCTGGCGTCGCCGAACTTTTTGCCGGTGACTTTTTCGAGGCGGGCCAGGTGGGTCTTGACTTCGTCCATCAGACCGGCGGGCATTTTACCGCCGAGCTTGTTGTATTCGGCGCAGCTTTCGGTGGTGATGGTGAAGCCGGGAGGCACGGGGAGGCCGGCGCTGGTCATATCGTGGAGGTTAGCGCCTTTGCCGCCGAGCAGCAGCTTCTGGTCGCTCTTGCCTTCGGCCTTGCCGCCGCCGAAGAAGTAGACGCGTTTGACTTTACTCTTGCCCTTGGCCGAGGCGGCCTTGGCAACCTTTTTGTTCTGCTTGAACATGAAACAGGTCTCCTGTTGCTCCCGGATGAGCGGTGATATTAAGTGGAACCGTTGGTCGTCAAAGGAGCGCTTCAGTCGTTCATTCCGGTGGCAACTGTGCGTCTCCCTGCGTTTTCCATCAGGACGGAACTTCGCCCTTGTATCGAAGTGGCAGAATATAGGTGGGGGTGCAAACCCTGTCAATTTTGCTGTAGTTGGGTGGGGGAGTTTTTGGAGTATCGCACCTGGGGTGTCGGATTGTTGTTTTTGGGGTCATTGGTCCTTGGTCATTGGTCAGTAGTCAGTAGTCAGTAGTCAGTAGTGCGGCACGGTGGGTTCGTTATTTATCACGAATCGGGGGTGGCGCTATCGAAAATGCGGGAAAATTTGGGTTCGTTTGTCGCGGGCGCGTGAGGGAAGGGGGGGGAAAGTCCGAATGACGAAACCGGAATGACGAATACCCAAAGCCCGAAATCCGAAACCGGAATGACGAATGAATGACGAAATCCGAATGACGAAAGGGGTGTCTGTGGGTGGGTGATCCGAGGCTGGCGAGGGACGTTTCGTCATTCGGGCTTCGGCATTCGTCATTCATTCGGATTTCGATTTCGGCTAATCCACAACTCCTTCTATCTACAACGGGGCGTATCACGAAACCGCATTGGCGGGCAAAGGAAAAGGCTTGCACAAAGCCTGTGCTATGTGTAGCATAGTATGTAATACAGGAGGTTTTTATGCGGATTGAGAAGGAATTGATGCGGGGTGCGGGGCCGATGGCGGTCATGCACCTGCTGGCCGGCGGGGAGATGTACGGTTACGAGTTGGTCGAGGCGATTGCCAAGCGCACCAACGGGGTGTTGGCGATGGGGCAATCGACGCTTTATCCGTTGTTGTACAACCTGGAGGCCAAGGGGCTGGTGGCCTCGCGCGTGGAGGAGTCGGGGTCTCGGCCGCGGCGGTACTACCGTCTGACGGACAAAGGCAAAAAGCGACTGGCCCATGATACCAAGCAGTGGGCGGCGCTGTTGAACGCGATGAACGGGCTGGGGCTGGCGTCGAGGTTGGCTTTGGGGGGAGGTGTGGCATGACTCACTCCATTTCCGCCCGCGAGGGCAAGTCGGATTGGAAGGCGCAGATCGAAGCGTCGGGGTTGCCGGAGGCGGTGGGGAAACTCATCGCGGAGGTGGTGAAGCGGACGCGGTTGTGGAAGCGGGAGAAGGCGGAGGTGGCGATGGAACTGATCGCCCATTTCCAGGATGGGATGGAAAGCGGACGGTTGGCAGAAGAGCTGGTCGGCACGTTTGGGGAGGTGAAGACGGTGGCGAAGCTGATTCGCCGGGGCAAAAAGCGCAACCGGCCGCTGTGGTGGCGGGCGGGGAGGCGGATGGCGCAGGGGGTGGGGGTGTTTGTGGTGGTGTACGTGGGGCTGGCGGGGATGTATTCGCTGCGGCATCCGGTGGTGACGGTAGATTATCTGGCGGAATTGAACCGCCCGGTTGTGGCGCTGGCGGCGGGGGATTGCGCCTGGCCGACTTACCGCAAGGCGTGGGTGGAGGGGCGGATTGAGAAAGTGAATTGGAAAGAGGTTGAGACGGAGGATAGCGAAGGACGAAGCCGGGATCTTCGGCCGGGGGATGCGGATTGGCCGAAGGTGGGGGAATTTCTGAAAAAGCATCGGGTTCTGGTGGAGGCGGCGCGGGTGGGGGGGATGAAGCCGGCGATGGGGTTGCCGGTGGGTTTTCTGGACAGCTACAGCGAAGAGGATCGCAAGGCATTGTATCCCGGCGGCTTGCCGAAATGGGCAGGCCCTGAGAATCCAACTGATCGGTCCATGCTTCTTGCCGTGCCGTTGCCTGCGTTAAACCGCATGCGGATGATGGCCAATTTGCTGTCTTTGGATATGCGGGAGGCGGCTGATGTCGGGGATGGGGAGCGGATTCTGGCGGATTGCCGGGCGATGCTGGGTTTGGCCCGGCAGCTTCGCGAGCTGCCCATTCTGATAAACGAGCTGGTGGCTTTAAGGATTGTCTCGACGCTGGATGAGGCAATCGCCGGGATCAACTTCCGATCCCCTTCGGTGCTTGCCGGGCATCGGGTGGAGCTGATGCATGCCTTGGCGGGGCGCAGCCGGTTTTCGCGATTGATCTTGCCGGCGAACGGATGATGCTGCGGGACGTGGTCCAGCGAATTTATAGCGACGACGGGCATGGCGATGGAACGATCACTCTCGCGGGACTGCGAGGTATGACACGGATGAATGGCATGCCCGTGGGGAGCGAGGAAGAAATCGTTTCCGGGAAAACAGCGTCACTGCTCATGCCCGTTGCCGTTGCGGCGATGGCTTCGCGGCGGGAACTGATCGAGCAGGCGGAGCGGTTTTATGCGGTGGCGGAACAGGATATTCGCCGGCCGTATTGGGAAAAGATCCGCACGCCATCCGCGTCGTTGGGGCTTCTGGGACAATGGGAGTGTTCACTGCGTGAGAAAGTGCGTTTGGCGCCCTTGTGTCTGTTGGTTCCGGCGTTGGACCGGGCCAGTGGGAATTGCGATTGCGCCAAGGCGGCTCATGAGGCGGTACTGGTGGTGCTGGTGCTGGAGGAGTATCGGGAGAAACAGGGGCGGTATCCGGAATCGCTGGGGGAATTGGTGCCGCGGTATCTGCCGACGATGCCGTTGGATTACTCCACGGGCGGGCCGCTGCGGTACAAGCTGAAGGACGGCAAGCCGCTGCTGTATGGATTGGGGCTGGATGGGAAGGATGATGGTGGGGTTCGGGGGGATGAGAAAGATCGATATCGTGTGCCGGAAAAGGGGGATTGGGTGTTGTATCCGCCGGGTGATGGGAGGTGATCGGGGGGGGGCGAAGCGGGCGTTTATTCTTTCGCGAAACCGCAAGCGATGTTGGGGATGTGGCGGCGAAAGGGAGGATTTCGGCAGGGCCTTAGAGTGGCTGGAGCGGTGGCGTGATTGCCCGGCGGAGGAGCAGGGCGGCGAGGGGGGTGAGGATTGCGACGGTGACGTTGAGGTGGGTGACGCCGGCCAAGGCGGGGTTGAACATCAGGCAGGTGAAGAGGGCGATCCAGAGGAGCATCAGCCAGCGGTCGGCTTTTGTGAGGGGGGAGGTGAGTTGGCCGGTGAGCAGTACGGCGGGGATGGCTAATAGGAGCAGGTCGTAGTCGAAGTAGAAGGGCATGAGCAGGGGTGTGGCGGCGATGGTGGCGATAATCAGAGGGTCGGGGGAGAGTGGGCGAACGTACGCCAGTCGCATCCAAAGCTTTCGCCCCTCACCCTGCCCTCTCCCCTCGCGGGGAGAGGGGAAGAGGGGGTGGCGCTTTGTTTGCTGATACGTGGCGGCGAGGAGGCCGAGGGCGAGGGCGGTGGAGGAGGCGAGCCAGAGGGTGGTGGTTATTGTGGAGGCTTGGCCGGGGCCGCGGCCTTGGAGAAGGAGACGCCAGAAGGCTTTGAGGGTGACGTGACGCTCCCAGAGGTAGGCGCGATCCACTTGCATGTAATGGACGTTTTGCGGCAGGCGATGCAGGAAGTCGGTTAGGGTGCCGGGCATGGTGAGGAGCGTGATTGTCAGCAGAAGGGTGGAGGTGATGGCCAGGCCGAGGAGGGCGCGCCGGCCTTGGTTGAGGATGAGGATCAGGGCGATGGCGGCGGCGAGTTGGGGTTTGTAGAAGAGCAGGCCGGTTAACAGGCCGGCGGGGGTGGGGCGGTTGTTACGCCAGAAGGTGACGATGGCGCTGAGCAGGAGGAGGGAGGTGAAGGTGTTTTGGCCGTGGCCGAGGGCTTGAATGAAGGGCATGGAGAGGGGGATGAGCAGGACGATCAGGCCCCAGTCTCGCCAGGTTGATCCGGGGGGCAACATGCGAGCCAGCAGGATCATGGCGACGAACAGGGCGAGCAGGTTGAAACTGAGCCAGAGGGCCAGGGCGGTGCGGTAGGGGAGGTGGGAGAGGGGGGCGAAGAGCCAGGCGTAGAACGGGGGGTTCCAGTAGGGGCCGAATGCGCCGGGGTCGAGTTCGAGGTGCTGCTGTTGGGCGAGTTGTTTTTCGAAAGACTGGATGGATTGGAGGTCGTAGAGCCGGGAGAACTCGCCGAGGCGGGCGCAGGTGCCGGCGTAGTAGAAGGCGAGGAAATCGTGGCCGAGCATGCGGGAGCCGACGGCTTTGTCGGGTTTGAGGAAGGCGTTGCCGATGGTGAGGGTGAGGATGAACAGGCCCAAGGCCAGGCCGGCGAGCCAGAGGCGCTTGCGGATGGGAGAACGGGTTTCCGCGGAAGATGACAGGATCGCACGCATGGGAATGACTTTGTTATCGGCCCGTGGCGTGGATCTGCTCCAGCATTCGCTGGATGTAGCGGAGGGCGTTGAGTTCTGTGCGGATCTGTGATGCGGCTTGGGGGGTGGGTTGTTGGAAGAGTTCGGCGATGCGCGTCAGGTGCGATTGGCGGCGCTGGCGGGCTTGGGCTTCGAGGTGTTGGAGGGATTGGGCGTTGCCTTGGGATTGGGCGTCGGCCAGTTCTTCGCGCAGGAGCATGATCTCTTCCAGGAAACCGTCGGGCAGGGAAGTGTCCTGGGTCTGAGCGGGGCCGCCTTGCAGCATCAGCAGGTAGTTGGCGCGGGTTTCGGGGTCGGACAGGATGCGGTGGGCTTCGTTGACGCGGGCGGAGAGTTCCATGGCGCGCATCTGGCTGTCGATGTCATCGCCGGCGAAGTCGGGGTGGGTCAGGCGAGTGAGTTCGAGGTAGCGGGATTGCAATGCGGCTTCGTCGAGGTCGAATTGGGCGGGGAGGTTGAAGACGGCGAAATGGTTGTTGGCGCGTTCGATGGATTCAAGAGGATTCATGGGGGGAAATGGTAAGGGAAACAAGAAAGCCCATCCATAGGGATGGATGGGCGTTGATTGCAATGGAAGCGGAGTTTAAGCGGAGAAGCTGCTGCCGCAGCCGCAGGTGCTGGTGGCGTTGGGGTTTTTGAAGACGAAGCCGCGGCCCATGACTTCGTCTTTGAAGTCGATTTCGGTGCCGTCGAGATAGAGCAGGGATTTCATGTCGATGAGGATTTTGACGCCGTTGGAATCGAGCTCTTCGTCCATGTCGCTTTTGGGTTCTTCGGTGAGGTCGAGCAGGTAGCTGAAGCCGCTGCATCCGCCGCCTTTGACGCCGACGCGCAGACGGGTCTGGTCTTCGGGCAAGCCCTGCTGCTTGATGATGGTTTTGATCTCAGAGGCGGCTCGCTCGGTTAACAGGATGGGCATGGGTACGTCTCCTTTTGATGCTGTTTAACCACCCCAACCATAGGGGGTGTGGGTGTTGTCAATCAACTTTGTTTTTTGGCGGCGGCGGCGGTTTGCAGTTGGCCGCGCATGACTTCCATGGCTTTTTCGGTTGAAGCGTGTCCGCCGCCCGTGGGGGCTTCGGCGGCGGCTTCGCCACGCTTTTTCTTCAGGTCGAGGATGGCGTTGCGGATGGCGTCTTCGGCGAGGACGGAGCAGTGAACTTTGACGGGGGGGAGGGCCAGTTCTTTGGCGATTTCGGTGTTCTTGATGGTGAGGGCTTCGTCGAGGGTTCGGCCTTTGACCCATTCGGTGACGAGGGAGCTGGAGGCGATGGCGCTGCCGCAGCCGAAGGTTTTGAACTTGGCGTCGATGATTTTGCCGGCGTCATCGACCTGGATTTGGAGTTTCATGACGTCGCCGCAGGCGGGCGCGCCGACGATTCCGGTGCCGACGTTCTGGGCGTTTTTATCCAAGGAGCCGACGTTGCGGGGGTTTTTGTAGTGATCGAGGACTTTGTCGTTGTATTGCATTTTTAACTCCTGTCATTGGTCATTAGTCATTAGTCGCGCGGGTTTATAACTAATGACCAAGGACCAATGACTAATGACTAATGACTAATGACTATGATGATCTCCACTCCATTCGACTTTATTCAGATCGATGCCTTCCATGGCCATTTCGTAGAGGGGGCTCATTTCGCGGAGGCGGGCGACGGAATGGGCGATTTTTTGGGTGACGTAGTCGATTTCTTCGGGGGTGGTGTGGCGGCCGAGGCCGAAGCGGATGGAGCTGTGGGCGAGGTCGTCGCCGACGCCGAGGGCTTTGAGGACGTAGCTGGGTTGGAGGCTGGCGCTGGTACAGGCGGAGCCGGAACTGACGGCGACGTCGTCGAGGGCCATGAGCATGCTTTCGCCTTCGACGTAGGCGAAGGAGAGGTTGGTGGTGTGGGGGAGGCGGTGGTGGGGGTCGCCGTTGACGGTGACGAAGCCGACTTTTTCGAGGACGGTTTTTTCCAGGCGGTCGCGCAGGGCGGTGAGGCGAGCGGATTCGGCGGGCAGGTCTTTGCAGGCGATTTCACAGGCTGCGCCGACGCCGACGATGCCGGGGACGTTGAGGGTGCCGGAACGGAAGCCGCGTTCGTGACCGCCGCCGTCGAAGATGGGGATGAGCTTGATGCGGCGGTCTTTTTTCTGGCGGACGTAGAGTGCGCCGCAGCCCTTGGGGCCGTAGAGTTTGTGGCCGGAGAAACTGAGCAGGTCGATATAGTCGGCTTCGACGTCTACGGGGAGGTGGCCGACGGCCTGGGTGGCGTCGGTGTGGAAGACGACGTTCTTTTCGCGGCAGATTTGGCCGATCTCGCGGATGGGCTGGACGGTGCCGATTTCGTTGTTGGCCCACATGATGGAGACGAGGATGGTGTCGGGGCGGATGGCCTGGGCGATTTGTTCGGCGGAGACCCGGCCGGTGCTGCTGACGGGGAGCCAGGTGATTTCGTAGCCGGCTTTTTGCAGCCGCTTGCAGGGGTCGAGTACGGCTTTGTGTTCAGTGGTCTGGGTGATGATGTGCTTGCCTTTGTCTTTGTAGGCTTCGGCGACACCTTTGATGGCCAGGTTGTTTGCTTCGGTGGAGCCGCTGGTCCAGATGATTTCGCGGGGTTCGGCGTTGAGGGAGGCGGCGACGAGCTGGCGGGCGTTATCGACGGCGCGTTCGGCGGCCCAGCCGAAGCTGTGGGTTTTGCTGGCGGCGTTGCCGAAGATTTCGCAGAAATAGGGGCGCATGGCCTCGAAGACGCGGGGATCGACGGGGGTGGTGGCGTTGTGGTCGAGATAAATCGGCAGATTCAGACTCATTTCAGCTCCGTAAGGCCAAAGGGACGGCGCGGGTGTCGGTTTTGGCTCCCACGTATTCCCAGGGGACGTCGATGCGTTTGCCGGGGGAGACGACGTCGGAGAGTTTGACGTCGCGGAGGAAGCGGACGAGTTTGTGGTGCAGGGCGAGGATGGGGGCTTGGACGGGGCAGGCGTGGTGGACTTTACAGCGGCCGGGTTGGCCGACGAGGGTGCATTCGGTCATCTGGACGGGTCCGTCGAGGATTTCGATCAGGTCGTAGAGGGAGACGTCCTCGGGGCGGGCCTGGAGGCGGTAGCCGCCTTTGGGGCCGCGGGTGCTGGCCAGCAAGTTGTTTTGGTGCAGGCTCTTAAGGATGTTCATCAGGAGGGCTTGGGGCAGATCAAAGGCTTTGGCGATCTGCCGGGCGGAGGCGGCGCGGGATTTGCGCTCGGCCAGGTAGGCCAGAGCGATCAGGGCGTAGTCGGTTTTTTTGCTGAGTGAGAGCATGGGAGCCCATAAACCAAGGTTGACCGGGGTATATAGTACCGGACTGGTGCCATACGGGGAAGGGGGTAGGAAAATAATCCGTACTGATTGGGTGCGAAAAGAAGAAAAGACGCCCACTGATTGGGATCAGTGGGCGTTGGGGGGGAACGGATTGATGGGTTGGGGGGTTTTAGGAGTCCTCTTGCGCGGGGGAGAGGTTGCGCTTTCGGGGGTCGCCGGAGCCGGCGAAGGGGGAGCGTTCGTGGACGGCGGCGTTGCGGCCGTCGGTGGTGCTGGCGTATTTCATGCCGATGGTGACTTCTGCTTCGCCCAGGAGCAGGCGGTTGACCAGTTCGACGCCTTGCATGAGGGTGTGGTCGGTGTTGGAGACTTCGTACTTCCACATGCCGAAGCGGCCGCGGCTGTAGATATCGTGTCGTTCGAGGAAGGGGATGGCGCGGGCGAGGATTTCGTCGCGTTCGACGGTGGGGGTGGGATAGCCGTAGGGGACGTTCATGAGCCAGGTGTCCACGATGTCATCGCGGTCGGGGTCGGAGATCAGACCGGCGTTGACTAAACCGGTGATGGTGTCGTCCACGATGCGTTGGCCGTCCACGGGCTTGAATTCGCTGTAGCTGGTTTCGCACAGGAGGCTGTAGTACTGGTTGTTGTCGGGGGTCATGTGGGGGGAGTAGTTGCTTAGGTAGGTAACGCGATAGAAGGGGCAGTTGTCTTCGGGGAAGTACATCCAGCTTTTGGTGGAGGGGCAGGGCTGTTTGATGCTGACGCCGACCATGTAATCGCCGCTGTGGCGGAGGGCGGCGGTGACGCGTTTGATGTCGCGGGGGACTTCGCCGTTGAGGACGTCGTTGCAGAGTTTATCGAGGGGGATGGCGGAGATGAGGACGTCGTAGTTGACGATCCGGCCGTCGGCGAAGTGGACTTCCTTTTTGCGCATGTTGATGAAGTCCACGGTTTTGCTGAGGTTGAGGTGGCCGGCGAGGGGTTTGGCGAAGCGGCGGTAGAACTCACCGGTGCCGCCGAAGAGGGGGAATTTGAACTGGTTGTTGGGGCCCCAGGCGTAATCGTCGAGGCCGAGGACGACGTTGCGGATGGCGCGGTTGACGTCGATGAGGGCGACGCGTTCGCCGATCCATTCCTTGTTCATCATGCGAGGGGGATGGGCCCAGACCTTGAAGTTGTAGGGCTTCATGAAGTGGTCGCAGATGCCGTCGCCGAAGACGGCTTGCATGAACTGCTCGAAGTTGACGGCGGCTTTGGGGTCGCGGCGGGTCTGGGCTTCGACCAGGCCGAGGAGGCACTGGCAGCAGACGTCCTTGGGGAGATAGCGGATGTTGTTCTGGAAGGGGTAGGGCACCCAGGTGTTGAGCAGACGTACCCAGCATTCGCGCATGTTGAGCTGGTAATCGTTGCCCATGAGGGTATCGAAGCAGTCGTCGTAGTATTTGTAGTGGCTGAACATGACGTGGCCACCGACGTCCCAGGTGAAGCCGGCGGAGTCGGTGTAGCTGCTGGCCAGGCCGCCGATGTGGTCGAGTTTGTCGTAGATCTGGAAGTTGTCGTGGCCGAGTTGTTTGAGGCGGTAACCGGCGCCTAAGCCGGTGGGGCCGGCTCCGAGGATGACGATTTTACGATTCATGAAGACCTCCGGGGCAAAGACCAGCGTTGTGTCCGGGTCGCTTGAGGGTGGGGGCTCCGCGACGCGTTGCGTCGCGGCTATTAATGAGCCTTTGAAACCAGCCTCATGAACCCGGGGTGGCTTGATAGGTGTAAGCCAGCAAGTCGGATTCCTCGTCCAGGGGACGGGGGGGATGCCGAGAGGGTCTGTCATCCTTCCCGATGGATTGTTTGACCAGCCGCTGCATGGCGGCGACGGTGTTGTCCCAACTGTTGCTGCGGGCGAGTTCGATGCCGCGGCGGATGCGCTGGGGGTCGGGGTCGTGCAGCAGTCGGGTGGCGGCGGCGACGAATTCGGCGGGGGTGCTGATAATTTCAATGAGTTCGCTGTATTGGCGGACGACGTCTTTGACGGGCGTGGAGAGGATGGGTCGGCCGGTGGCCATGTATTCCAGGGCCTTGGTGGGGTTGATGTATTCGGTGGCGGCGTTGAGGGCGAAGGGCATCATGCAGAGGTCAAAGGCCCGGCCGTAGGCGGGCAGGACCTGGTAGTCGCGTGCGCCCATCCAGAAGAGGTTGGGGGCGTGGGGCAGGTGGTTGGGATCGACTTTGACGACGGGGCCGACGAAGGCGAAGGACCATTCGGGCTTGGCGCGGACGACTTCGGCGACGAAGGCGTAGTCGATGCGTTCGTCAACGACGCCGAACCAGCCGAGGATGGGTCGGCCCATGAAGTCGATGTCGGCGGGGATGCGGATGTGGGGGTTCTGGGCCTTGGCGAAGTGTTCGAACTCGACGCCGCAGCCGAAGAAATGGGCGTTGTCGTGGTGGGCTTTTTTCTTGAGCCACAGTTCGTGTCCGCCGGTGAAGACGACGTCGGCGTTTTCCATGAGTCGGGCTTCGTTGTTGACCAGGGCTTTGGGTGCGCCGGTGAATTGGGAGAGTTCGTCCATGGCGTCGTAGACGATGCCGCGGTTTTCGATCTGGCCGAGCGACCAGGAGGAATCCATGGGGCTGTAGTACCAGAGCAAGGGCCGGTCGAATTCGCCGTTGTCGTTCATCTGCTCGATGGCTTCCCGGGTCAGTTCCAGGAGTTTGGCGGGGAGTTGGGGGTTGCGGTTCCAACTGGGGGGCATGTGCGGGCAGGCGACGACGACGTTGGGCATGACGCGGTGCATCTGCTGTCGGGGCTGTTCGCTTTCGCGCAGGTCGAACATGGGCTCTTCGACGAAGAGGATGCGGTGTTTGCGGGCGAAGCGCGACATGAACTGCTGCGGCCGCTGCCAGACGAAGCCCCAGCGGAGGTGGCAGAAGACGACGATGCCGTAGCGATCGGTTTCGCGGGTGTCGTCGGGGGTGGGGGTGGTGTGGATGACGGTGGCGGCGTGTTCTTCGTTGCCGTTGCCGTTTTCACCGTTGGCGGTTTCGGTGGCGGCGGTGGCGGTTTCGTGCAGGCGGGATTCGAGGCCGATGGGCGGCTGCTGATCGTCGTCGTTTTCGACGGGGTAGACGATCTTTTCCAGCTTGCCGACACGGGCTTCGCCCTGGGCGGCGGCCTCGGCGAAGAGCTTGACGACGCTGGTGGGGGTGCGTGTGAGGGTGCCGTCGGGGAGGCGATTGAGCGTGTAGAGGCCGACTTCGTGGATTTTGCCGATGCGGTGGGTGAGCGCGCCGTCCCAGTCGATCTGGTCGATCATGGGCCACCACATCAGGCCCATCATGGGGATGCCTTCTTCGCGAAGGCGGCGGGAGTCTTCAATGATGGACTCGAACCAGATTTCGCGGTTGATGGGCTGGCCTTCGATGGAGGTTTCGGTCAGGAGCAGGGGGATGCCGTAGCGGTTGTAGTAGGCGTTGCCGATGCCGTAGAGGCCGGCGGGGTTGTCGGCGCGGCGCTGGTGGATGACGCCGTTGACGAGTTCGAGTTGCCAGTCGCTGTGGGGGTAGTAGTCGAGTCCGAGTACATCGGGGGGCTGGGGGTGGGAATGGAACCATTCCAGATCGACGTCGCTGAAGCCGTAGTCGGTGAGCCACTTGTACAGCGGGTGGTGGTGATCGACGCGGCCGGTGAGCAGGTCGAGGACGAGGAAGCGGCGGAGGTTTCGGCGTTGGACGTCTTCGGCGAGTTTCGGGTGGCGGCTTTTATAGTTTTCGACGTTGTCCACGAGCAGGACGTTGGCGTTGGGTATGGTGCGGCGGATGGCGCGGATGGAGCGGTTGACGGCCTGGGTGACGCGGCTGAGCACGGGCATGTAGCCGCGCCATTTGCGGGAGTAGGGAGGCCAGAAGCCGAAATCACCGGAGAAGAGCGCGCAGATGAGCGGTTCGTTGCAGGGGCACCAGGTGGAGATCCGGCCGTGGTATCGGCCGACGAGGGCTTCGGTGTAGCGTTCGAGGGCTTCGGGGAATTCGGGATCGCCGACGGCCTGGGTCAGCCAGAGGGGTGTGCCGAAATGCATCACGTCCAGAAAGAGCGTGAAGCCGAGGCGGTCAAATTCTTCCATGCGCTGGTCGGCCAGATCCCAGTTGAAATGGCCGGGCCGGGGTTCCAGCAGGTGCCAGGGGAAGGCGTAGCGCAGGTGGGTGATGCCGAGTTCTTCGCGGGCGAGGCGCAGGTCTTCGCGCCAGAAGCGGTCGTGCTGGGTCCAGTTGAATTGATCGACGCCGATGTGGGGCAGGAAGGAGCATTCGATGCCCGCGCCCCAGACGAACTGGGGGTAGGGGAGATGCTCGGGAAGGCGGGGCGAGGGGGTGGTTTGCGGGGCGGCGGAGTTGATCCGGTCGCTTGATTGGCGAGGGACGGTTGAGTGAGTGCGCATACGCTCTCCTTTCAAGTCGTTGCCGCTTGAGTTGATGGTCTTTGGACTGTCTGTCTGTTGCACGCGTGGCCTGCGAGGCAGGCCTGGTTTCTCCCCACGAGGCACCACTGCGGGTCGGCGAAAACTCAACGATCACAGAATTGCCGGAGGCGGCTTTCGACGTACCGGGCCCACACGGGCAACGGCATCTGGAGCGTCGAGTTTTGGTCTTCGCCGCTGGTCAGGTGCTGCTCGGCATCGAAGTCGGCCACCGGTTCGGGCGTGGAGGCGACTTCGGGCAGCACGAGGTTGGGCGGTAGAAGGCCCTTCATTCGTTCAGTGTGCATGTTCATAACTACCTCAGCCTTATGCTGATCCCACTGCTTGGGTAAAAGCAAAGGTTATGCCTTGGGGGGAGGAAAAGACCGGGCGAAGCAGGCGCAGGAGGAATATTGCACCTGAGCCGGCATGATATTTTTTTCGGGGAATGCGCCGATGCGAGCCCGTCCGTTTTTTGGAAGCGATCCCATCGGGGACAGGGTGTCGGCGCGGGGACAGGATGTCGTTTGAGCGGACGAAACCGGGGGAGATTTTGGATTTTGGATTGCGGATTTGGGATTGGGGGAGTGGCGAAGGAGAGGGTACTGATTCGCGAAACCGCAAGCGGTGTCGAGAGTGTGGGGGCGAAGATGCGTGGGGGGGCGACGCATGCGTCGCCCCTACGGGGTCCCGGCGATGAATCGCCGGGCTTGTATATGGGGGTGGTAAATCCAAAATCCGCAATCCGAAATCCGAAATGGATGGAACTGTACCGTCTGGACGGTATAGTATTCGGTTTATGTCGGAACGAACGCCCCAGAGTGAATTGCCTTGCGTCCGGGATCGGTTGTTGAACGCGGCCGAGCAGGTGGTGGCGCGGGCCGGGGTGGGGAATCTGACGTTGGAGGCGGTGGCCCGGGAGGCGGGCGTCAGCAAGGGGGGATTGCTGTATCATTTTCCTTCCAAGTCGGCGCTGGTGACGGCGATCGTGGGGCGGCTGGCGAATCAGTGCGATGCCAAGCAGCAGCGAGCGATGGAGACCGGCAAGGCGGGGCCGGGTTCGTTCACGCGGGCGTATCTGGCGGCCAGGGCGGTAGAGCCGCTGGATCCGAAGGAACGGCCGGTGCATACGGCGTTGCTGGCGGCGGCGGGGACGGACCCGCAATACCTGGACGAAATTCGCAAGCGGATTGCGCAATGGCAGATGCGGTTGGAATCCGACGGGATCGATCCGGCCGTGGCGACGGTGGTGCGGCTGGCGATCGACGGTTTGATGTTGTGCGGCCTGTTGGGTTTGCCGGTGCCGGAGGGGAAGTTGCGGTGTGAGGTGATTGAAAAGTTGCTGGAGATGACGAGCGGGTGTGGGGCGCGGAAAGGTTTACCGCAGAGGTCGCAGAGAAAATAAATGTTGGTGGGGGGTTTAACTGGTGGAAGGATATCGACGTGAAATTCAACGCTCACAAGAAGGCAGACATGTTTTTACCACGGAGGCACGGAGACACGGAGGGCAACTTGGGGAGGAGCGGGATTTGGCGAAACCTCCAGAAGAGATTGAACCGCCAAGATCGCCAAGAGCGCCAAGAGAAGACTTTTTTATCGGCGTTTATCGGCGTTCGGACGAGCGTTTTTAATTTGCTTAGGCGGGGTTTGAGAGTGGGGTGGGTTGGGGTGGTGGTGGTGGCGTTGGGGGTGAGCGGGTGTGAGCGGGGGGAGGCGCGGCAGGCGGCGATGCCGGCGCGGCCGCCGGCACAGGTGACGGTGGCGGCGGCGGTGGCGCGGGACGTTCCGGTTTATCTGGAAGAGATCGGCAAGACGGTGTCGGTGGAGACGGTGTCGGTTGTGCCGCAGGTGGGCGGGAAGATCGTTGCGGCGCCGGTGGAGAACGGGGCGACGGTGAAGAAGGGACAGTTGCTGTTCGAGATCGATCCGCGGCCGTTCGAGGCGGACCTGGCGTCGGCCAAGGCGGCGCTGGCGCAGAACAAGGCTCTTTTGGAACTGACGCGGATCGAGTTCAAACGGGTGCAGGGTTTGGTGGCGTCCTCGGCGGTGAGCCAGGCGGAGTATGACCAGAAGAAAAACGCCGTTGATGTGGCGTTGGCGCGAGTGGCGGCGGGGGAAGCGGCGGTGGAGACGGCGCAGTTGAAGCTGGAGTACGCGCGTATTTATTCGCCGATCGACGGGCGGGCGGGCGCGCGGCTGGTGGACGCGGGGAACGTGGTGAAGGAGAACGACAAGCCGCTGCTGGTGATCCAGCGGTTGGATCCGATCTATGCGGAGTTTACGGTGACGGAAAACGATCTGGGGACGGTGCGGAAGTATCTGGCGACGGCCGGACTGGACCTGGGATTGGAGCCGCATAACGGGTTGAAGGTGGAGGTGGATGTGCCGGGGGATTCTGAGCCGGTGCTGGCGGCGTTGGGGAATCCGACGCCGGCGACGCAGCCGGGCCGGAACACGGGCGGCCCGCGCATGGGGACGCTGGTGTTTCTGGACAACACGGTGCAGGACGGCAGCGGCACGGTGAAGGTTCGGGCGGTGGTTCCGAACGCCGACCGCTATTTTTGGCCGGGGCAGTTCGTCCGGGTCCGGCTGGTGCTGATGACGGCCAAGGACGCGGTGCTGGTTCCGGCGCAGTCGGTGCAGATCAGCCAGCAGGGTCCGTTTGTTTACGTGGTCAAGCCCGACGGCGTTGCGGAACAGCGGCCGGTGACGCCGGGGCAGCGGCAGGGGGAACTGGTTGTGATACGCGAGGGCGTGCAGGCGGGCGAGAAGGTGGTGACGAGCGGGCAGATGATGATTGTGCCTGGCGGGAAAGTGATGGTTACCCATGAGGGGAACAAGGGAGCTTGAGGAGAGGGAGGGCGGGTGATTCGCGAAACCGCGAAAAGATTTTGGATTTTGGATTGCGGATTTTGGATTGGGGGAGTGGCGAAAGGGAGGTTGCTGATTCGCGAAACCGCAAGCGGATTCGAGAGTGTGGGGGCGAAGGGGGGCGTGATGTGGTCGGAGCCCCGGATATGCATCCGGGGCTTTGAGAAGGATCGCGGGTCGTAGTTTGGGTTCTGGGGACGGTGGTGTTGGGGGGGATTTTGGTGGAGTCGGAAAGCGGGTGAGGATTCCCGCGTGGTAAGGGATTTTGACGGAGCAGGAAGGCGGTTGTTGTGACTATTTCGGAGCCATTTATACGCCGGCCGGTGATGACCGTGGTGTTGACGGTTTCGGCGATTTTGTTTGGGGTGCTGGCGTATTTCCAGTTGCCGGTGAACGACCTGCCGGCGGTGGATTATCCGGTGATCCAGGTGACGGTGGGCTATCCGGGGGCCAGCCCCGAGACGGTGGCGTCGAACATCGCTACGCCTCTGGAACGGCAGTTCATGCAGATTCCGGGATTGGAGCTGATTACCAGCCGGTCCAGCCAGGGGTTTTGCAGCCTGGTGTTGCAGTTTGCGCTGAGCAAGGGGATTGACGCGGCGGCGACGGACGTGCAGGCGGCGATCAGTCGGGCGTCGGGGAATCTGCCGGTCGATCTGCCCAGTCCGCCGACGTTTACCAAGACCAATCCCAACGACCAGCCGATTTTGTACATCGGTCTGGTCAGCGATTCGATGACCGCGGGGCAGTTGTACGATCTGGCCAATACGCAGGTGGGGCAGCGCATCAGCATCATCAGCGGCGTCAGTCAGGTGGCGGTGTATGGCTCGAAGTCGGCGATTCGCGTAAAGACCAATCCGTCGGCGCTGGCTAACCGGGGGATGACGGTGGATGATTTGGCCGGTGCGATCCGGCAGAATACGACTTACCAGGGGGCGGGGCAGTTTGATGGTCCGCACCGGACGTTTTTGCTTCAGCCGCAGGGGCAGCTTGTGTCGGCCGAGCAGTACAATAATACGATCATCGGGACGCGCAACGGCGGGCCGGTTTATCTGCGGGACGTGGCGACGGCGCGGGATTCGGTGCAGGATGAGCGGATCGACATGCGGTTCTGGGTTCGCGGCCGGACGGTGCCCAAGGCGACGGTGGTTGTGGCGGTTTTCCGGCAGGCGGGGTCCAACGCGGTGGAGGTGGCCAATTCGGTCAAATCGCTGCTGCCGCGGATCGGGCAGCAGTTGCCCGGTTCGGTGGCCATCATTCCGATTCACGACCGCTCGGAGACGATCGTCAACAGCGTGCGGGACGTGAAAGAGACGTTGTTCATCGCGTTCGTGCTGGTGGTGTTCGTGATCTTCATTTTCCTGGGGCGGGCCACGGATACGCTGATTCCGGTGGTGGCGTTGCCGTTGTCGCTGCTGCTGACGTTCGTGGTGATGAACACGCTGGGCTACAGCCTGGACAATTTATCGCTGATGGCGTTGACGCTGGCGATCGGGTTCCTGGTGGATGATGCGATTGTGTTTCTGGAGAACGTGGTGCGGCGGATGGAGCGTTTTTCCGAACCGCCGATGCGGGCGGCCATCAACAGCGCCAAGGAAATCAGCTTCACGATTTTGTCGATGACGCTGTCGCTGGGCGCGGTGTTTTTGCCGCTGGTGTTCATGAGCGGGCTGGTGGGGCGCATTTTCCGCGAGTTCGCCATCACGATCGTCGTGGCGATTCTGGCCAGCGGCATCGTGTCGCTGACGCTGACGCCGCTGATGTGTTCGCGCATGCTCGGGCGGCGTGGGCACGGGACGAAGAAGACCTGGGTGGAACGGGTGATCGGCGCGGTCGAGCATCGGGTGCTGGCGGTTTACGGCCGTTCGCTGTGGTGGTCGCTGCGGCACCGGTGGATTTCGGCGGTGGTGTGGGTGGTCTGCCTGATCGGGACGGGGTATTTGCTGGTGACGGTGCCCAAGGCGTTTTTGCCGGTGGGCGACAGTTCGTTTTTGCGGGGCATTTTGATCGCGCAGGAAGGTTCTTCGCCGGAGCAGATGCACCGGTATCAGACGCAGGCCGAGAAGGTGATGCAGAGCAATGACGCGGTGAAGATGACCTTCACGATGACGGGCAACTCGCAGTTCCTTTCGTCCAACCAGGGTTTTTTGCTGGCGTTTTTGAAGGATCCGAAGGAGCGGCCGCCGATCCAGGCGGTGGGCGGGCAGTTGATGGGCGGGATCGGCCAGAAGATGCAGGGTGCGTTTGCGGTGATGCAACCCAACCCGGTGTTGCAGATTTCGACGGGGGCCACCGCCAACCAGGGCGGGCAGTTTGCCTACACCTTGTCGGGGATCAACGCCGAGGAAGTGTACGACGCCAGCCAGCGGTTGCTGGGGCGGCTGATGCAGCAGCAGGGCCGGATGTTTCAGACGGTGATTTCGGACCTGTACGTGCATACGCCGAACTTGAAGATCAATATCCATCGGGACAAGGCCATCAGCTATGGCGTGTCGGCCAACCAGATCGAGACGCTGCTGCGCAACGCGTACAGCCAGAACTACGTGTATCTGATCAAGAAGCCGGAGGATCAGTACCAGGTCATTCTGGAGACGACGGATCGGGCCCGGGAGCATCCGGAGGATTTGAGCCTGCTTTACGTCCGCAGCGACGACGGGAAGAACCTGGTTCCGCTGTCGGCGGTGGCGAGCTGGGAGCCGATCCTGGGGCCGCAGGCGGTGAACCATTTGAATCAGTTCACCAGCGTGACCATCAACTTCAATTTGATGCCGGGAGTGCCGGTGGGGACGGCGACCGATTACATCGAGAAGGTGGCCCGCGAGGTGGTTCCGGGGCAGATTCGAGGCGAGTTCCAGGGCGAGGCGCTGACGTTCCGGGAGACGGTGCGGAGCTTGAGCATTCTGCTGGCGCTGGCCGTGTTTGTGATGTACGTGATTCTGGCGATTTTGTACGAGAGCTACGTGCATCCGATTACGGTGCTTTCGACGCTGCCGACGGCGATGGTGGGGGGATTGCTGACGCTTTTCCTGTTTGGCGAGCAGGCGTCGTTGTACGCGTTCATCGGCTTGTTCATGCTGATGGGCATCGTGAAGAAGAACGGGATCATGATCGTGGACTTTGCGATCCAGCGAGTGGCGCAGGGTGAGACGGCCGAGCAGTCGATCCATGATGCGAGCATGGACCGGTTCCGGCCGATCCTGATGACGACGCTGGCGGCGGTCATGGGCGCGGTGCCGATCGCACTGGGCTGGGGCACCGACGGCGGCACGCGAAGGCCGCTGGGGCTGGTGATCGTGGGGGGGCTGCTGGTCAGCCAGTTGATTACGCTGTATGTGACGCCGGTGATCTATCTGTATCTGGAAGTGTTCCAGGAGAAGGTGTTGAATCGGATTCCGTTCCTGGCGGCGCACTACGAAGGCCATAGCGAGGCGGCCCACCTCGAGGAGATGCCGGCGGAGGGGCGTTTGCCTGCGGGCGAGCCGAGGGAGTCGGATGCCCGGGAGGAGGAAGACGGCCGAGCTGTGCAGGCCCGTAGGGATGATGGAGACGGGCGGTAGGCCGGCGGGAAAAGCAATCGCGAAGGCGAGAAGGAATTAAAACCGCCAAGGCCGCCAAGAGCGCCAAGAGAAGATTTTGAACCGCGGATGAACGCCGATTCACGCCGATGTATTGCCTTTTCCCCCCCGCGGCAATGTTTTTCATCTTGGCTGTAAGTCGTGGCTTTTCCGAACCGTGTCATGCCGAACCATCATGAGCCAAGGCTCACCCGCCGGGGATGGAAGTGTAATCCCCGCGGATGACTTTCAGAGCAGCGCAGCGAGGCATCTAGCGGCATATGCAGGCCGGTCGCATTCGCGGCCAGATGCCTCGCTGCGCTCGGCATGACAATGCTTGGTTGGACCATGAGTTGCGGCGAAGATGAAAGATGTTGCCGCGCGGGGAGAGGGGGAAAAGGCGTGTCGCCGTGGTTTTGTTAGAATCCCTGATTGCGGATGAATTGGAGCAAGAGGTTGCCGGTCGTGTCGCCCGGAGCGCCGAGGTCGTCGTCGGCGGTGGCGTGGGTTTTGCCGGAGAGGGTGGCGCGTTGGGACTGGCCACCGGCCTGGCGTACGAGACGGTGCATGCGGTCGCTGGCGGCGATGGATGCGGGCTTGTCGTTCTCGGCACTGACGAACAGGAAATGCGGCATGGGGCTGGCCTGGCCGACGTGGGCGACCGGCGATGCGTCCTGCCAGGTTTGTTCGTCGTCGCCGAAGTTCAGGCGGATGTATTTGGCGTACATGCCGCCTTCATGCACCTTTTGGACCAGGTCGTAAGCGCCGCCGCTCCAGGTGACGGCGCCCAGCAGGTCGGACGGCTTCAGACCGACGCGAGCCAGCGGGCGAGGGTCGATCGCCACCAGCGTGGCCAGATGACAGCCGGCGGAGTGGCCCATGAGCACTATTTTACGCGGGTCGATGCCGAGTTCTCCGGCGTGGTCGCGCAGCCATCGGACGGCGGATGCGATGTCGTCAACCTGGGCCGGGTGGCGGCTGGTGTCGCTCAGGCGGTAATTGATGCTTACGAAAGCGACGCCGTGCGTGTTGAAAAACGCGGGTTTGAAGCGGACTTCGGCTTTGTCGCCCTTGGCCCACTCGCCGCCATGAACGTAGACGATCACGGGGACGGCGTGGGCGCCGGCCGGGGCGTAAAGATCAAGCGTCTGCTTGTCGGTTCCGTTGGGCACGTATCGCACGTCGCGGCGCACGACGCTTCCGGGGGCGATGACGGGGGAGCGGTCGGGATGGGTCGTGGCCTTTTTTGTTTCGCCGGTTGAGGCGTTTTGGGTCTGGGGGAAATTTTTCCTGACGTCAGTGCAGCCTGTGATCGCTACGATGCCAAGGAGCAGGAAGTGAATCCAATTTTGGGTTGCCATGTGATCTCCACAGTGAATGGTTGTTGGTCTAATAACCCAGTGCCCGTTCCGGGTCGGCGTAGATCGTGGGGCCGGAACCCAGATTGTCGGATTGTGCCGCCAACAGGCTCACACTGCCGCCTTGGGCGCGCGGGAAACAGTTGCCGGGGATGCCTTCGACGTGTCCGTCGGCAAAGGCGACGTTGGCCGACCCGTTGAGTTTTCCCATGCCGGGGTGGCGATAACCAATGCGGCTGTTGGCGTCGCCCAGCCGCGTGACCGATTGCCGGCCCATGTAGACGCCGTCGGCCAGAACGATGAATTGTGAGGAGTAGCGGACGTCGGTGATCTTGTGCAAACGGATGTAACGACCCTGGATGTCGGGGCCGAGTCCGTATGATGCGGTGTAGTGCAGGTCGGCGGCGGAAATGTCGGCCGGGGCGCTGCCGATGGGGTTGTAGGCGTTGATCCAGTAGCTGACGCGGATGATTTTGTTGAAGCCCAGGCTGGGGATGGTGACGGCGGTTTTTGGGCGCTGTCGCCACCGACTGTTGTGAACTTCAGGGGCCAGTCCGTCCAGCCGCGCGGCTTGCCCGGGTCGGTGCCGGTCTGTCCGTCTTTCATGCCTTCCACGTCCACGGTGTCGGGACAGAAGAAGGTGGTGTTGGTGTCCTGTTCTTTACTGCGGACGAAGTTGTCGCGGTCCAGAATACAGGCCCATCCGTCCAGGGGTTGATTGGGTCCGCCGGTGACGTTGGTCGTAGCGCCGGGGAGGCGAGGCAGGTTGTAGGAGGGAACGACATAGTTGCTGTTCTGATTGCTGTACATGACCAAGCCCATTCCGATCTGGCGCAGGTTGGACATGCAGACAGTGGAGTTGGCATAGGCCCGGGCGCGGCTGATGGCGGGCAGGAGCAGACTGATGAGTATGGAGGTGATGCCGATGACCACGAGCATTTCAACCAGGGTGAACCCCGATGTGCCGTAGGTCGGATTTGCTGTCGGCGTGAATGAGGGGCGTTTTTGTTTCATAACCGAATCTCTCGCGGCATGGGCGTGGTTTGCCGCAGGAGGGGAATATAGGCAGCAGGACGGCGATGGCACAAAACTGTGCAAGAATTGCACGTTGTGTCGCGGATAAAAAAACGCCCACGGATTAAATTCGTGGGCCTTGCAGGGATGATTATCGGTTCAGTGAATTTTAATTATGAGCCGTCGAGGGTTCGGTGGTTGGGGGGGAGGGGGCGACCCAGGAGAAGGCTTGGCCGAAGGGGCTGGCGGTCAGGGCGCTGGATTTGCCCGTCGAGGTTATGATCTTGACCATCAACATGTTGAGCCCGAACATCGCGCCGCCGATGAGGGCGGCGGTCAGGAGGTATGAAACGGCGGCGGTGATGTAGGCGGGGATCAACTGCTTGACGTGCAGGCGCAGAACCAGCCAGACCATGACGGAGGCCAGGATCAGGCCGAGGATGCAGCCGACGACCAGGTCCGAGGCGCCGCGGCCGACAAGCCACAGGACATAGCCCAGGACAAAGGGGGGGGCGAGGATGGCGGCGGTGCGGCGTTTGAGGGTGGGGGGCAGGTCAAAGCCGAAACGGCCGCCCGTCCATTCCAGCCAGCGGGCGGAGGTGGGGACGATGACAAAAAAGAAGGCCAGCAGATAAATGGCCGCCCGCAGCCAGGCCAGCCAGGTCTGCGGAACTTCGAGGTAGCTCCAGGAAACAAGCGTTACGAGGGCGAGGGTGCCGAGGATCATGAGGATCGGCAATGCGGCATCCACCAGACCGGCCAGGGGAAAGTGCCAAAGGACGTTGGGCGTCCAAGTCGATTCGGGCTCGAAGGCGTCAAATTCTTCGCGTTGGCGGGGCATGCGGGCGGGGGCTGGGGCGGCGACGACCTGTCGCGATTTGGGTTGGGGCCGGGCGGGTTTTGGCGGTTCCAGATCGCTCAGCAGCGATAAGTCCAGTTCGTCTTCCTGTGCGGGTTGGGATTTGGGGATCTCAAGGACTGTGCCGCAGGCCTTGCACTTGATGCGTTTACCGGACATTTGGTCCGGTGCGTTGTATTGTTTTTTGCAGGTTTCACAGCGGAACGAAATCGACATTGTCATCTCCAGGATGCCATTGGCCCGCCCTCAACATGGAGCAGAAGGAAGTAAGTGTCACCGAGGGGCCTTGGTGCGTCAAGTCTGGATTTTGGGCGGCGTGGCGGCGTGTTCGCGGAGCTGGCCGCAGGCGGCTTCGATGTCCTGGCCCCTGGCCCGGCGGCAATGCACGGCCACGCCGCGGGAACGCAGGACGGCTTTGAAGGCGGCGACGCGCGGTTCGGGCGAAGCGCGATAGACGATGCCGTCGCGACCGGGGCCGATGGCGTTGTGGGGGATGAGGTTGACGTGGGCGCGGAAATCCTGCAGCAAATCGGCCAGGCGGCGGGCCTGCTCGTCGGAATCATTGATGCCGTCGAGCATGCAGTAGCCGAGGGTTACGGGCCGGCCCGTGCGGGCTAGAAAGCGCTTGGCGGCGGCGAGGATTTCGGCCACGCCCCAGCGGCGGTTGATGGGGACGAGCCTGCCGCGGGTTTCGTCGTCGGGGGCGTGCAGGGAGACGGCCAACGCGACCGACAGCCCGGACTCGATGAGTTGATCGATGCCGGGGACGATGCCCACGGTGGAGATGGTGACCTGTCTACGGCCCAGGATGCTGTAGTCGCTGGAGGTGATTTGGCGGACGGCGGGGATGACGTTGTCCAGATTCAACAGCGGTTCGCCCATGCCCATGAAGACAAGGGTGTTCAGGCGGCGGGAAGCGGCGTGGGCCTCGCGGCGCAGGTGGAGGAACTGCTCGACGATCTCGCCGGTATTGAGGTTGCGTTCCAGCCCGCGGGCGGTGCTGGCGCAAAACCCGCAGCCCATGGCGCAGCCGATCTGGGAGGAGAGGCATCCGGCGGCCCGGTCTGGGCGATAGTCGGGCATGAGGACCGCTTCGACCGCTCCGCCGTGCGCCAGGGATAAAAGCAGCTTGACCGTTCCGTCGGCGCTTTGGCGTCGGAGGGTGAGGGCGGATTGGGAGAGGGGGATTTCCTGCCGCAACCGCTGCGTCAGGCGGTCGCCGATGCGGAGGGAGGGCAGATCGAGCAGGCCGTTGTTTTTGTAATAGGCCTTGAGCACCTTGCGGGCCTGGGAAGGAAGGCAGCCCCACTGTTTGAAGCGGTCTTCGAGGGCGGGGGCGTCGAAATCGGACAGGGCCACGTTCATCGGCAGGCATTGTAGCCCGCGCGGCGCGAACCGGAAGTCCACAGGACCGCCCGGAGGAGGGGGCGGTCCTGTGGCATCGGTCAGGTTCAGGCCTGGGGCGTCGGTTTGGAACGACGCCGGCGGGAGCAGAAGTAGAGCGAGGCGGGGATGCCCAGCAGCAGCGCCGAGGCCGGTTCGGGCACGGCGACGAGCTGGTCCTGGGCTTGGCCGCCGTTGGCGTCATGGGAGAGGAGGTTGGCGATGCGGATGTCGCCGAAGCCGGACCAGGAGGTCGGGGTGGCGTTCCAGCCGTAGGATTGGTAGTCGCTGCGGAACTGGTTGATGTCGTAGCCGTGGCGCTCAGTTCGGCGTCGGTGTAGCCCAGCGAGCTCCAGATGCCGTACTGGAGGGCGTTGTCGTGGCGCGTGTCGTCGGTGTAGTTGAACAAAGTGCCTTTGAGATAGGCGGAGTAGAGCCAGGCGACGTGTTCGGTGAGGTTTTTGTGATCGCCGTCGGAGGAGAAGCCGATTTTGCTGACGTAGTAGTCGTAACCGGGTCCGCCGTTGACGTAGATGTTCTGACCCAGTTCGGCGCAGAACGTTTTGAAGGCGGGGAAGTTGGACGGGGTGATGGGATGGATGGTGATGGGTCCGGTGGCCTGGCCGCCCAGCCAGCCGTCGGCGTACAGCCTGTCGCCGACCTTGATCACGTCGGCTGGCGCATGAACGGAAATTGCAAATAGGGCAAAAGCAGCGATAAAAGCCGTTGCCGCCCGCGGTCGGCGGAACAATCCGCTTACGGTGAACATTTCGATCTCCCTTCGTTGACGAATCCGCGGCATGGCGCAGTGCGCCCGGACCTCCTGCCACGGAAGAAATTTTCTCGAGAGGGACAGACGCCGCTTGCTGGCGGTGCGTCCCGCTGGGGCGCCGGATCGGGCACGCTGCCCGAAAGTTTCGGCACCGGGGGCGACATACGATTCGTCAAGGGGAAAGCAAAGAAAAAACGGCCGGGGAAGTACGAGAAAAGAGGATGCACGACCGTCTTTTGACAGGCTGTTGGGGATATGCGGTTTGTGTCGGGCGTGCGGGGGCGTTATGGGGCGTCGGGGCGGGTCATGCGGCGGGGGTCGAGCAGTTTGTCCAGGTCTTCATCGCCGAGGAGTTTCATTTCACGGACGACCTGGCGAACGGTTTTACCGGACGTGAAGGATTCTTTGGCGATCTCGGCGGCCTTGTCGTAGCCCAGGCGGGGGGCGAGGCTGGTACACAGGGCCAGGGATTGTTCGATGAGCTGACGGCAGCGCTCGCGGTTGGGTTCGATGCCGGCGGCGCAGCGGTCGGCAAAGACGCGGGCGGCGCGACTGAGCAGTTCGATGGATTGCAGGAGGTTGTAGGCCATGATCGGCATCATCACGTTCAACTCGAAGTTGCCGCCTAGCCCCGCGGCCCAGGCGATGGTGGCGTCGTTGCCGATCACCTGGGCGGCGACTTGGAGGACCATTTCGCTCATGACGGGGTTGACCTTGCCGGGCATGATCGAGCTGCCGGGCTGGGTGGGGGGGATGGAAATTTCTCCGATGCCGCAGCGCGGGCCGCTGGCCAGCCAGCGGACGTCGTTGGCGATTTTGGTCAGGCCGAGGGCGATGGTTTTGAGCTGCCCGGAAGCTTCGACGATGCCGTCTTTGGCGGCCTGGGCTTCAAAGTGGTTGGCGGCTTCGACGAAGGGGACGCCGGTTTTTTCGGACAGGAGGGCGATCACCTGTCGGGCAAAGTCGGGATGGGAGTTGATGCCGGTGCCGACGGCGGTTCCGCCCAAGGGCAGTTCGTGCAGGGCCTGGACGGCCTTGCGGCAGCGTTGGGCGCCGAGTTGCGCCTGCCGGGCGTAGCCGGAGATTTCCTGGCCGAGACGAATGGGGGTGGCGTCCTGGAGATGGGTGCGTCCGATCTTCACCACGTCATCGAAGGCCGCGGCTTTGGCTTGCAGCGTTTCGGCCAGGTGGAGCATGGACGGGCGCAGCGATTGCTCGATGGCCAAAGCGGCGCTGACGTGCATGACGGTGGGGATGACGTCGTTGGAACTTTGTTGCATGTTGACGTGGTCGTTGGGGTGGACGGGATTGCGTCCGCCACGCCGGCCGGTGGCGATTTCGTTGGCCCGGCTGGCGATGACCTCGTTGGCGTTCATGTTCGTCGAGGTGCCCGAGCCGGTCTGGAAAATATCGACGGTGAACTGGGCGTCGAGTTGGCCGAGGATGACTTCCTGGGCGGCCTGCTGGATCAGGTGCTTGCGGGTTTCGTCCAGCGCTGCGAGGCGGGCGTTGACTTCCGCGCAGCACCATTTGATCAGTCCGAGAGCGGCGATAAACCGGCGGTCGAAACGTAAATCGGAGACGGGGAAATTCTCCATCGCCCGGGCGGTTTGTGCGCCGTAGTGGGCGTCGGCGGGGACTTGCATCTCACCCATGGAGTCGCGTTCGGTTCGGAGGGGTTGGGTCATGGTGCGCCTCGGATCGGTACGGGGTCAGGGGGCGTAACAGGTATCCAGGAAAGTGCGGATGATCTCGCTTACCAGTTGGGGTTGCTCTACGGGGGAGAGGTGGCCAGCCTGGGGGATTACGGCCAGCAACGAGCGGGGGATGCACTGTTGCATCTGGCGGGCAATCGTCGGGGGCGTGGCCGCATCGTCTTCGCCGACCACGATGAGGGCGGGGTCGGCGATGGAGGGCAGTCGCGTGGTCATGTCCTGGCGGTCGCGCATGGCGTGTTGGGCGGTGGTGATTGTCTCCACGGGGACGCTTTCCATCATCTCCCGCAACGTTTGAACGACCTGTGGCTGGCGGCGCAGGGTGTTGGGAGAGAGCAATCTGGGGAGCATCTGATCGGCCACGGCCTTGGCGCCGGAGGTGCGGGCCAATTCGACGGAGCGTTCGCGGTTGGCTTTGGCGTCGGTGCTGTCGGCCTCGGCCTTGGTGTCCAGAAGAATCAGGCCCTTCAAATCGGTCGGGCACATCTGTTCGTAGGCCAGGGTGATGTAACCGCCCATGGACAAGCCGCCGAGGACGCAGGGCAGGGCGTTCATTTGCCGGAGGATTTGCCGGACGTCCTCGGCCAGAGAGCGGATGGTGAAGGGCGTAGTGGAGTGCGATCGGCCAAAGCCGCGCAGGTCCGGGGCGATGACGCGGTAGCGGTCGGACAGGGCGGTGATCTGCGCCTGCCACATCCGCGCATCCAGCGGAAAGCCGTGTAACAGCGTCACGCACGGCCCGTGGCCCTGTTCGATGACGTTGAACTGGCATCCGTTGGCGGTGATTTGCGGCATGGTCGTCTCCTTCTGCCTTAATTCTAGAACTCCGCTTGAAGCGGACAAGAGAACTCTGGAAAGGGTTGGTTCGGGGTGAAAGCGGGGCGTTTTATCGATAAGCTGTTTTTCGGTAATGGGTTGCGATAGATTTGGCGGGCTCTTCCATTGCGGGGGGGTGGGTTTACAATATGTCTGTCTGCTGAAGCTGGTATGGTTCAGTTGGCGGTGTACCCATGACAATATTGAATTCAGACAACCTGCGGCTGACGGATTTTATGGACCTGCCCACGTTGCAGGAAATCCAGGACAGCTTTGCGGCTGTCGCGAATGTCAAAGCCACGATTACCGATGCCGAGGGCAATTTACTGACGCAACCGACGCCCACGCGGGAGTTTCTCCGCCGGCAAAAGGCGTTGGCGGCCGAGGAAGATCAGGAGGGCCCGCAGCGGGAAGGTGGCGAATACGTTGCGCCGATTACCGTGAACAATCAGCGGCTGGGCATGATCCACATGTCCGCCCGTGAAACTTCGGGGGTCAATCTCGACGAAGCGAAACTGGCGACGCTGGCTGAAAAATACGGCGTCGATTTCAAGCAGCTCAAGTCGCTGGCTTCGCAACTGCTCCGCGGTCGCAGCAACCGCCCGGCGGCCATCCAGTTCCTTTTCTTACTGGCCAACGCCATTGCCCGCTTGTGTTTTCAGGAGTTTCAACTCCGCCAGCGCATCAACGAACTGACGGCCGTTTACAACGTGACGATGATTCTTTCCGAGGCGCGCGACCTGAATCAGGTTTTGCATCGCACCGTGGAGGTGGTGACGGAACTGATGCAGATCAAGGCCTGTTCGATCCGCCTGCTCGACGCCGACAACGACGAGCTGGTCATCAAGGCCGTCCACAATCTTTCGCAGGAATATCTGGCCAAAGGCCCCTTGCGCGTCAGCCGGGCGGAGATCGACCGGATCGCGCTTTCGGCCAAGGGGTACGAGTACGTCGGCAACCTGGCGACGGACCCCAGGACGGTTTACCCGCAGGAATGCATCCGGGAAGGCATTGTTTCTTTGCTTTCAGTAGGCATGCGATATAAGGGTAAGCCTATCGGCGTGGTGCATCTGTACACGGACACGGAGCAGGCGTTCAGCCAGTTGCGGATCGACCTGCTCAAGGCGGTGGCGGCTCAGTCGGCGGCGGCGATCGAGAATGCCCGGCTGCTAGCCGAGACGCTGGACGCCGAGCGGTTGGAAAAGCAGGTGGAGATGGCCGCCGACGTGCAGCAGCGGATGATCCCGCAGAATCCGCCGCAACTGCCCGGCGTGGACTTGTCGGCGGTCTACGTGCCGTGCTACGCATTGGGCGGGGATTTCTACGATTTCATTCCGCTGCCCGACAACAACGTCGGGCTGGTGGTGGCCGACGTGAGCGGCAAGGGCGTTCCGGCCAGTCTGATCATGGCGTCGGTGCGGGCGTTTCTTCGCGCAGGTGGACAACGTCTATTACCTCTATGAGGTCATCCGCCGGGTGAACCTGATGCTGTGCCGGGACACCAAGGCCAGCGAATTCGTGACGCTTTTTTATGGCGTGCTCGATACGCGCAACAACCGCTTCACCTACTGCAACGCCGGCCACCCACCGGTGCTGCTGCTTCGCGACGGGAAGATCATCGAGCTGGGAAGCGACAACATGGTCCTGGGCGTGAACCCCGACGAGAAGTACGAGCAGTCGTTTGTGGACCTGAAAAGCAACGACGCGCTGTTGCTCTACACCGACGGCCTGCCGGATGCGATGAACTTCGAGCAGCAGACTTTCGGCCGGCAGCGCGTCATCGACGCCTTCTCCCGCGGCGGAGCGACCGCGGAAGTCATCGCGCAGAACGTTCTGTGGGAAATGCGCCGCTTCGTGGGGCTGGCCAAGCCGACGGACGACATCACGTTGATGGTCGCCAAGTTGAAATGAGGGGTATTTTCGTTGCGGAGTTTTTTGACCGCGGATGACGCGGATCGTGCGGAATAACGAAAACGACGTTTCGGGGGATTATCCTTGACGAAGCTAGATCAGGTTAGAATAATCCCGCTTGCCCTTCGGCACCGATGTGAGCGTGTATTTCACAGACTCACATCCGTGTCCTCTTTACTGTCGATGTCTTGGGAAAAAAGAGGACGTTGGGGGCGGCGGCCTTGCCGGTAAAAGAGTTTATCTATTGAGATTGGAATTATGCGAAAAATCGTAACCGTTCACAGTTCGGGGGCCAAAAGGGAGGGTATAGGTTTCTCGGCGAAGTAGGCTTTCATGGCGGAACAGAGGTAGCGGAATAAGGATCGACCTTGTTGTCGGCAGGTGGCGGCGGCGGTCCAAATCCGCTCGCACCACTGTCGCCCACACACACTTCGTGTCCCTTGCGTCAGCCGCCGATCAATGACGATGAATCGCAAGGCTTGTTCGGCCAGATTGTTGGTTGGCTCGATTCCCGGGCAGGTAATAAACCGGAAGTAGTCCGCTCCATGCTCCCGGAATCGTCGGACCAGCTTCTGGACCTCGGTACGCACCGGCCCTTGCCGGCCCCACTGTAAGAGCTTGTCCCTGGCGCGTTCCAAAGCTTGCTGGAACTTTTCAGCGCCTAAGCTGGCGCGGCGATGGATTATTCGAAAAAGATGTTTGAGCCCGCGCAGCAGACGACGGGCCCAGCGGACTGTAGGCCGGTCCGGCAGTTCCGTTAAAAACTTCAGTTCCCTTATCAAGTGCGCCAGACAGAACTGCGCCAGGATCCCATGGCGGCCGATGTACTTGCGATAAGCCGAGTAGTAGTCGCAGCCCAGGACTCCGGCAAAGTCCTGGCCCAGCAGTTGCTCGAGTACCTGTGAGCCCCGACTGCCATCCATGTGCAACAGCGTGAAGCGCTCGGCCCGGAACACCCAAGCCCACCACCGCGTCTTATTCTCCGGATGACCCGTCTCATCGACATTGACCAGCGGCTGATCCGGCAGGACTTGGGACAAGGCTTCGTAGGGCAACTGCAGGGCTGCGGCCACCTTCCCCACCGCCTTGGCCAGCAGCCCCCGGGAAATTCTCACGTTGGCCACCTCGGCCAGGAACTCACTGAGAATGGAGTAGGAATCGTGCCCCCGACTCTTGAACCAGCCTAAAAGAGCCGTTAAATGCGGCCCCAGCAGGCCGGCTCGGCGCAAGGCTTTGGGTAAAGGGGTGGGCAAATGCTTTCGGCAGTGCGGACACCAAACGATCCGGGCCTGATGCTCGGTAACGATCAGAGGCTTGGGGGCCAATTCCACCTGCTGGAGGCGTTGAGCCAGCTGCCGAGTCGGCCGCACCGAGCCGCCACACTTAGGGCAGCGTTTGAGCTGATAAGTGCGACAGTGGTCGATGTGTTCGGGCGGCAAGTCCAGCCGCTCATGCCGGGGGTGACCCGCTTGAGCACCGATGTGGCCCGAGCCTTTGGGTCCGCCGGTCCGGGGAGGCTTGACGATATCGCTGGAAGGTGGCTTGGAGGAATTGGAGGAGTTTTTGTTGGCGACGGCGAGCTGGGCTTCTAATTCTCTGACGCGGCCTTGGAGTTGGAGGACCAAGGCTTCCAATTGGGCAATGTGCCGCAAGTACTGTTGTTCGCGATCCGAATCCATCGCTACGCCAATCAACGGCCTGTTTTCCCTTATAGGTACTGAGACAGGCAAAAGTCCAGCCCCCCCGGTGATGCTGGCATATTACGGCCTATGCATCGATAATCCGTGAACGGTTACGTATTTTTTTGCGATGAAAAAAGGGGGGGTTACTCCATGGGGCAGGAGCCGCGGCCGCGGTTGCTGCAGCAGGCGCAGCCGCCGCCGTGGGATTGGGTCGAGGGGCTGCGGGGGGGTTCGCCGCCGACGGCGAAGACGCTCATGGCCCGTTGGGTTTTCTTTGAGCCACATTTGGGGCAGGAAACGGTTTCTTTGCCGCTCATGGTTTTGAGCAGTTGGTCGAACTTGGCGTTGCAGGCGGTGCAGGTGTATTCGTAAATGGGCATAGATTTCCTTTTCAAGTTTGTCTGACGGGTATTTTACGCGCGGACGAACGGGGGCAAAGGGCGAAACAGAGAGTGCTGATCCGCGAAACCGCAAGCGAAGTCGGGAAACTGGCGGCGAATCACGGTTATTTGGACGTCGTGGCCTGGAGGGAATCGCCGGACCAGTCGAGGGTGATCCGGGTGGTTCCGGCGAGCAGGTCCAGAAGGCGCTGGCCGACGGCTTGACGCCGCCAGCCGCGCATGATGCGCAGGTCGTCAACGCTGACGGCGGCGGCGACGGCGCGATAGAACTCACCGATTTCCTGGCGGCTGGTGAGCAGGGCCGGGTCGATCGATTGGCCGATGCACAGGCACTGGGTCGCGGCCCACAGGGCGTCGGCGTGGAAATGTTCGGTGGGGGATTCTTCCACGTGGCGGGGGGTGGGGAGTTCGGTTTCGTTCAGGGCGGCGGCCCGCCGCATGGCTTCGACCAGGGCTGCGCCGTTGGCCTGCTCGACGGGTCGGGGCAGGCCGCGGACGCGGGAGAGTTTTTCGACCGAATCGATGGGGCTGCGGGCCAGGTCGATGAGGATTTCGTCTTTGAGCACGGCCCGCGGTGGGACGTCGTGGGCGCGGGCGGCGGTGTCGCGCCAGTGGGTCAGTTCGCGGAGGACCGCCAGGCCGCGGGGGTGCAGTGATGTGGCGCCGCGAACGCGCAGGTACTGGGTTTCGGGATCGAAGCGGTAGAGCGCCGCGTCGCAGATCGAGGCGGATTCCTCCGCGGCCCAGTCGGCGTGATGCGTGGCCGCCAGGCGTGCGCCGAGTTGGGCGCGGACGGCCGGCAGATAACGCACGTCGTCGGCGGCGTAGCGCAGTTGCATGGGTGAGAGGGGTCGCTGGTCCCAGTGGGAAAAAGTCATGCCTTTGCCCAGCTTTACGCCCACCAGTTCGCGCACCAGTTTGCTGAGGGAGACGGGATAAGTCATGCCGATAAAACCGGCGGCGATCTGGGTATCGAAGACGTTGGCGGGTTCCCGGCCGGTGTGACGGATGACCGGTTCGACGTCCTGCTGACCGGCGTGGACGATCTTTTCCACTGCCGGATCGCAGAGCAATTGCCAGAAGGGCATCAGGTCCAGGTCCGCCAGCGGATCGATCAGGGCCACCTGCTGTGCCGAGGCGACTTGGATGAGACAGAGCTTGGGGACGTAGGTTAATTCGCCAATGAATTCGCTGTCGTAGGCGAAGCTGCCGGCGGCGCGGAGGTGGGCGAGGAGTTGGCTGAGGGCTTCGGGGGTGGCGATAAGCTGGGCCGCCCCGTGCGGGATCAGGGGAAGGTCGGGGTACTTGGCCGGGGGCGGCGGGGTGGTTTCCGCGTGGGCCGATTCGTGGCTGCGGGAACGGTACTGGGACCGCCAACTGTTCTGGCGGTGGAGCGGGTTTTCGCGGGGGGCGTCATCGGTCATGAGTGTTTCAATCCTTTCGGGCGACGTTGAAACGGCACTATACCCCAAGCGGCGTTAAGGGGGTAGATTTCGTACCCTGCGGATGCTTTGGGGCGGATCGACCGCGGAAGTCGGCGGCGTGGTTGTGGCATTTGTTTTGCCATTCGATTTCCCCATGCAAACCGTCAAGCGTAACCCTTCGCGTGTGGTTGGAGCGGAAACCATGATTTTGATTGTGGAAGATGAAGTGATGGCGGGGCGTGCGCTGGCGGCGCTTCTGGCTGCCTGTGGCTATAAGGCCGAGGCGGTAACGTCGGCCGAGGAAGCCTTGCGGGTGATGGAAAACGGGCAGGTGCCGGAAATCGCGTTGATCGACGTGGATTTGCCGGGGATGAGCGGGCTGGACCTGATCCGGCGAATGAAACGGTCGAATCCGTCGGTGGTTCCCGTGCTGGTTACCGCCACCGATCACGAGCGTGTTAATGCTTTTCGGGATACCGATCCGGTTAGCTACATTCGCAAGCCTATCCATTTTGACGATCTGCTGGCGGTGATAGCCAGTCATTGATACTCGTTTTGGTGAAGTGGATATCTAAGTTAAGACGGAGCCCCGGATATGCATCCGGGGCTTTGGAATTTATTAGAAGGCTCAAACGCCATTTGACCCCAAGCGAGGGCGACAATAAGGCGGACGCCCGAGCAAAACGACTTATTGGGCGGCCACCTTGGCGGGCTCAAGTAGAGAATTCCATCGTCGGACGGGGCGATTTTTCCACGCCTGTTTATGGTAGGCATAGCCGGTAATGAGGGGGACGGCCAGCGTGGCTTCGCTGTACACCATCTGCTCGTAGGCGGTGTCCACCTTGCCCCAACTGCTGGCTTCCTTGAGGGTGCTGCTGGAGAGGGCGCCGTCGCGGACGTCGGCCACTGTGACCTGAATGGCGTACTTGTGCATCGGGACGTCGTGGCCGAGGATTTCAGCGGCCACGACCGTATCCTGGGTGAAATTCTTGGGCACGCCGCCGCCGATCATGAAGATGCCGGTCTGGGGGCTTTTAATCTTCAGTTGCGTCAGCTCATAAAAGTCTTTGGCGCTGTCGAGGGTCACCTTGGGCTGGTCGGCTCGGGCATGCTGATGGGCAATGAGCCCGAAGCCGGCGGAACAGTCGCTGAAAGCGGGGCAGAAGATGGGGACGTCCTTGCGGTAGGCTTCCAGGACGATGCTCTGGTTGATCTTGCCGTATCGCTGGAGATAGACGCCCATTTCCCGGATGAACTCGCGGGAAGAATAGGGGCGGGGCTCCAGTTCGTCGGCGATTTTCCGGCTGGCTTCGTCGCAAATGCGCAGTTCGTCCTCGTCGATGAGCGTGTCGTAGATGCGGTCGATATGCAGGTCTCGGAGCGTGGCGTCGTCCATGCCGCCTTTGAGATAGTCGGGGGCGATGTAGTGGCGGAAACCGAGGGCTTCGAAGAAATCCTGATCGACGATGTTGGCCCCCGTGCTGACGATGCAATCGACCATGTTGTTGTGGATCAGGTCCACGAAGATTTTCTTCAGCCCGGCGCTGATGAGCGACCCGGCCAGACACAGGATTACGCCGCAATCGGCATCGCGCAACATTCGGTCGTAGATGTCGGCGGCCCGCTGCAGGTCGCGGGCGCTGTAGGCCATGTGTTGCATGGCATCCACCCAGGGGACGACGTTGTAGCGGGTGATGTCGATGTGTTCGATGGGACGAGCCAGGAAATCGGATTTCTGCGCCATGATTTACTCCCGTAAGGTCAGAATGAAGCCAAAGCTGATTTTAGGTCAGCGGCGGCGATTCTGAAAGCCCGGCGGGAGCGGGTTTGGCCGGGTCAAGGATGTGCTTGACACTTGGCGGGAAGGGGGGTAAGGTTGGCGGCAGAGATTGAGCAGATAGCAGAAAATTTCGGTCGTTGACTAGAATCTTCCCCCGCGGGTGGAGAGGGGAAGGTTCTGGGCGTGTTTTTTGCGCTTGACGGCCCGGAATTTGTTGCTATCGTTACTGAGTCAAATGGATACCCGGGCGAAGATACTATTGACACGCCCGGCTTAAAAAGCCGCTTCACTATAAGTAAGGCGGCTAATTTTATCGGCCGATCGAGGCTCGGGGCGCCGACGGGTGGTGATGCGAGCGGCAGGAGCCTTGTGTGACAGAAGTGTCTGTTTTGGTATGAGTTAAGAAGCGACCCGCGGGGTCGCCTGGTGAGTAGCACAGGAGCCTGAAGGCTCCCGAGTGAGTGGACAAAGAAGTTTTCCTCCCTTTTGCGGAAAAGGAAAAGCTGATGCTAGTGCATGAAGTGCGCGACTTTAGCAAGCGCGGCGACGCGCTGCCGATTCCGAACCTGATTGACGTTCAGATCGAGTCCTATCAGCGGTTTTTACAGAAAGACGTCGAAACTGCCAAGCGGAAAAATGAGGGCCTCGAAGCTCTCCTCCGCGAGGTCTTCCCGATCGAAAGCTACGACGGGAATCTCAAGCTGGAATATATCAGCTACGACCTGTCCGAGCCCCGTTACACGACGGATGAGTGTCGGGCGCTGCGGCTGACGTTCGGGATGCCCTTCCGCATCCAGGTGCGTTTCCGCCGCAAGGACAAGGACGAGGTTCTCGAAGATTCGATCTACCTCGGTGAAATTCCGATCATGATCGGCGGCGGCGAGTTCATCATCAACGGCGCCGAGCGCGTGATCGTGAACCAGTTGCACCGTTCGCCCGGCGTGGACTTCCTGGTCGAAGTGCAGGAAGGCGACCGGCCGTTGCACGGCTGCCGAATCATCCCCGAGCGCGGAAGCTGGATCGAAGCGTCGGTGACCAAGAAAGACGCGCTGGCTGTCCGCATCGACCAGTCCAGCAAAATCCCGGCCACCACGTTCCTGCGGGCGCTGGACAAGAAGTACAGCACGACCGAATCCATCATCCGCGAGTTCTACCAGGTTGAAACGGTCAAGGTCGGTCAGCTTCAGGCCGCCTACTACGCCGTCAACGCGATCATCGACACCGAAAGCGGTGAGGAGATCGTCAAGGCCGGGCGCAGATCGGCGAAGCCTTGCAGAAGGTCCAGGCTTCCAGTCTTAAGAGCGTGGAGGTCGTGACCAAGGTTGTGGACCCGCTGATCCTCAACACCCTGGCCGACGACAGCGCCACCAGCCACGAAGACGCGCTGCTGCGGATTTACGCCCGGCTGCGTCCGGGCAACCCGCCGCAGTTGGACAAGGCCGAAACGCTGTTTGACGAAAAATTCTTTGACGAGAACCGCTATCGCCTCGGCCGGGTGGGCCGCTTCCGCATCAACCGCAAGTTCGATCAGAACGTGCCGGAAACGGTCATGACCCTCCGCAGCGAGGATCTGGTCAACAGCCTCAAGTACATGTTCAAGCTGCGCAGCGGCGAAGGTTATGTGGATGATATCGATCATCTGGGCAACCGCCGGTTGCGGACGATTGACGAGCTGGCCTCCGACGAGTTGCGCAAGGGCTTCCTGAAGCTCCGCCGCACCGTGCAGGAGCGCATGAGCCTCAAGGATCCCAACGAAATCGGCCGGATCGCCGAACTGGTCAACTCCAAGAGCATCAGCTCTTCGATCGACTTTTTCTTCGGCCGCGGCGAGCTTTCGCAGGTCGTGGACCAGACCAACCCGCTTTCGCAGCTCACTCACGAGCGGCGTCTGTCGGCCTTGGGCCCCGGCGGTTTGAACCGCAAACGCGCGGGCTTTGAAGTGCGTGACGTGCATATTTCGCACTACGGGCGTATTTGCCCGATCGAAACCCCTGAAGGCACGAACATCGGTCTGATCGCTTCGTTGTCGATCTACGCCGACCTGGACGATTACGGTTTCCTGATTACGCCTTACCGCGTGGTCAAGGAAGACAAGGTCAACGGCGAGATCAAGTACCTGCGAGCCGACGAGGAAATGAAGGGCGTGCTGGCTCCGCCGGACGCGGTGGACAAGGACGGGCACCTGAAAAAGGGTCTGGTTCTGGCCCGCGTGCAGGGCGATCTGGCGACGGTGCCCAGCAAGGAAGTTCAGTACATCGACATCAGCCCGCGGCAGACGGTTTCGGTTTCGGCGGCGTTGATCCCGTTCCTGGAACACGACGACGCCAACCGCGCGTTGATGGGTTCGAACATGCAACGTCAGGCCGTTCCGCTTTTGCGGACGGACCCGCCGGTTGTCGGCACCGGGATGGAACGTCCCGTCGCCCAGAACAGCGGCATGGTTGTGCGGGCCGAACGCGCCGGCGTGATCACGTTCGTGGACGCCACGCGCATCCTGATCGATAACGCCGACGAATACGTTCTGCGCAAGTTTGTGGGCCTCAACGAACGCACCTGCCTGAACCAGAAGCCCATCATCAAGAAGGGTCAGCGGGTCAAGCGGGGGCAGATCATCGCCGACGGCGCCGCGACGCACCAGGGCGAACTGGCCCTGGGCCGCAACGTCCTGGTCGCGTTCATGACCTACGACGGCTACAACTTCGAAGACGCCATCGTCATCAGCCAGAAGCTGGTGAAGGAAGACACTTTCACCTCGATCCACATCGAGGAATACGACGTCGAGATCCGCGAGACCAAGCTCGGGCGCGAGGAATTCACCCGCGACATTCCCAACGTCTCGGAGCGGGCGCTGGCCAACCTTGACGAAATGGGCGTGGTCCGCGTCGGCACCCGCGTCGGTCCCGGCGACATTCTCGTCGGCAAGGTGGCTCCCAAGAGCAAGAGCGAATTGACGCCGGAAGAGAAGCTGCTGCACGCGATCTTCGGCCGGGCCGGCGAGGACGTGAAGAACGACTCGCTGGAAATGCCCGCCGGCGAAGAAGGCGTGGTCATCAACACCCAGCGTTTCAGCCGTCGCATGCACATGAGCGACGAGCAGAAGAAGCAGCTCAAGAAGGAAATCGACAAGTACGAAAAGGACATGAACCTCCGGGCCATCGGCATCTTCAAGCAGATGATCGCGGAGATCAACGAAGTCACCGGCCAGCAGGTCGTGGACCCGGGCACCCGTCAGAAGGTCGGTCAGAGCGAAATCGCCGACGTCATCCTGGAGCAGATCGAAGGCTTCTCGATGGACTGGGTGAAGGGTTCCAAGGAAGCCCGCGAGCAGGCGCTCAACACCTACTCTCGCTTCTGGCCCCGCGTGCAGGCGGTCATGAAGGAAAAGAACCGCCGCATGGAACACATGAAGCGCGGCGACGAACTGCCCAGCGGCGTGCTGGAAATGGTCAAGGTTTACGTGGCCACCAAGCGGCAACTGTCGGTTGGCGACAAGATGGCCGGCCGTCACGGCAACAAGGGCGTTATCGCCCGGATCGTGCCGGAAGAAGACATGCCGTTCCTGCCGGACGGCACGCCGGTGGAAATCGTGCTCAATCCGCTGGGCGTGCCCAGCCGTATGAACGTCGGTCAGATTCTCGAAACCCACCTCGGGTGGGCGATGGCGGTTCTCGGACAGCAGGCGATCACGCCGGTGTTCGACGGCGCCAGCGAAGAGGAGATTCACAAGGCCGTCGAGCAGGCGAACCAGACCATCGGCGAACGGCGGACTCAGCGGGCCAAGGAACATAAGCCGCTGGCTCAGAACGAACTGGACGTGCAGATGCCGTGGGGCGGCAAGGTTCAGCTCCGCGACGGCCGCACGGGCGAGCCGTTCGAGCAGAAGACCACGGTCGGCTACATCTACATGATGAAGCTGCACCACCTGGTTGACGACAAGATTCACGCTCGTGCGACCGGCCCGTACTCCCTGATCACCCAGCAGCCTCTGGGCGGCAAGGCCCGCACCGGCGGCCAGCGCTTCGGTGAAATGGAAGTGTGGGGCCTGGAAGCCTACGGCGCGTCGTACATCCTTCAGGAACTCCTGACGGTCAAGAGCGACGACGTCGAAGGCCGCACGAAGATTTACGAATCCATGGTCAAGGGCACCAACACGCTCGAAGCCGGCACCCCGGTAAGCTTCGACGTGCTGTGCAACGAAATCCGCGGCCTGGGCCTCAACATCCAGCTCGAAAAGAAGAAAGGGCTGGGTCGCGAGGACGAGGATGCGGACATGATGTAATGCGGGAAGGCAGGCGACACTGATGACTTGGTCGGAAATTGGAAAGGACAGTATGCAGGCGGCCAAGCAGATTCTTAACAGTTCGCCCCGTAGTTGCGTGTCGCGTGCATATTATGCGGCCCATGTGGTGCTTACCGAGTCGCTGCTGAATGCCGGTTGCACGCTGGAGACCGGGAGGCAAACGCCGCCTCATCTGGCCCAGGCGAAGCTCGTGGGACAGTACTTGGCAGGCATGGGTGACGCGAGAGTGCGAGAAATTCGCGCTGTGATCCGCCGGTTGTATGCCCGGCGGATCGATGCCGACTACAAACGTACGATTACGGTCGATCAGGTCGCGGCGCGTGACTCGGTTCGTGATGTGTCAACATTGTTCTCGCTCTTGGGAGTGAAGTAATAATGCACGCGATCAATGACATTGAAACCCGGCAAAAGGTGGCCGCGACGGCGCAGCAGGCGCTGGATCGGCACCAGCCCCGAAGATACCACATCAGTGTCAACACTGAGGCCATCTTGGAGGATGAGGGTTGGTATCACGTCGTGGTTACTACGCCTGGCGACGTGCGCGATCGCGATTTTTACGATGCCTTGGCGGAAGCGGAAGCGGAACTTCAGGATCAGCAGGGCTATCAGTACCTGTTGGTCCCCGCCGTAGGAGGATGAGTGTGTAAGAGCGTGCTTTGCGGCACGCCATGTTGTGCGATGTGTTTAAGCCGGGCGATTTGCCCGGGTGAAACAGCAAAGAAAGAGAAAACGGTCATGGCTGAAAGCGTCTACGATCGTATTAATGACTACGGTTCGGTTCGGATTCAGCTCGCCAGCCCGAACGACATTCGTTCGTGGTCGTTCGGCGAAGTGAAGAAGCCCGAGACCATCAACTACCGCACCTACCGGGCGGAGAAAGACGGTCTGTTCTGCGAACGCATCTTCGGGCCCGAACGCGACTGGGAATGCTCCTGCGGCAAATACAAGGGCACCAAGTACAAAGGGATCATCTGCGACCGTTGCGGCGTGAAGGTGACCCACAGCCGCGTCCGCCGCAAGCGCATGGGCCACATCAATCTGGCCGCCCCCATCGTCCACATCTGGTTCTTCAAGGCCCTGCCGTCGCGCCTGGGCGCGATGCTGGACATGAAGACCAGCGACATCGAAAAGATCGTCTACTTCCAGGACTACGTCGTCACCGATCCGGGCAAGACGCCGCTGAAAAAGAAGCAGCTCCTGACCGAAGACGAATACCGCAGCGCCTACGAGAAGTACGGCGATGAGTTTGAAGCCGAGATGGGCGCCGACGCGATCAAGAAGCTCCTGGGCCTGCTCGACTTGAACACCGAAGCCGCCAAGGTTCGCGCCGACATCGAGAAGACCAACAGCAAACAGAAGATCAAAGACCTGACCAAGCGGCTGAAGATGATCGAGGCCGTGCGCAATTCGGAAAACAAAGCCGAGTGGATGGTCATGGACGTGATCCCGGTGATTCCGCCGGACCTGCGTCCGCTGGTTTTGCTGGAGAGCGGCAACTTCGCCACCAGCGACCTGAACGACCTGTACCGCCGCATCATCAACCGCAACAACCGTCTGAAGAAGCTGGTTGACCTGAACGCGCCGGAAGTCATCATCCGCAACGAAAAGCGCATGTTGCAGCAGGCCGTCGACGCCCTGTTTGACAACGGCCGCTGCCGCCGTCCGGTGCTCGGTTCGTCGAACCGGCCGCTGAAGTCCCTGACCGACATGATCAAGGGCAAGCAGGGCCGCTTCCGCGAAAACCTGCTGGGCAAGCGCGTCGATTACTCGGCCCGTTCGGTCATCGTCGTCGGCCCCGAGCTCAAGCTGCACCAGTGCGGTTTGCCCAAGAAGATCGCGTTGGAACTGTTCCAGCCGTTCATCATCCGCAAGCTCAAGGAGCACGGCCTGGCCGACACGATCAAGAGCGCCAAGAAGATGCTCGAACGGCGCGACCCTGAGGTGTGGGACATTCTGGAAGAAGTCATCTACCAGCATCCCGTGCTTCTGAACCGCGCCCCGACGCTGCACCGCATGGGCATCCAGGCTTTCGAGCCGGTGCTGGTGGAAGGCAACGCCATCAAGATTCACCCGCTGGTCTGCAAAGGCTTCAACGCCGACTTCGACGGCGACCAGATGGCCGTGCATCTTCCGCTGTCCATCGAGGCGCAGACGGAAGCGCACGTGCTGATGCTGGCCCCGAACAACATTTTCTCGCCGGCCAACGGCTCGCCGATCATTTCGCCGTCGCAGGACATCGTGCTGGGCATCTACTTCATCACGGTGGACCGCGAAGGCGACAAGGGCGAGTTCATGATGTTCAACAACTCGCGCGAAGCCTTTTTGGCTTACGACCTGGGGAAGATTTCGCTGCACTCGCGGATCTACGTCCGCATGGACGACCGGGCCCGCGTGGTGCCCAGCGAAAAGTCCGGCTCCGCGGCCATTGAGGACGAAGCCTGGAAGCTGATGGAAGCCGGGCGCAAGGCCAAGAACCCCGCCTACCAGAGTCAGGCCCGGCCGGAGAATTTCTCCAGCAAGGTGGTCCTGACGACCGTGGGCCGCTGCATCTTCAACGACATCCTGCCGAAGGAAATGCCGTTCTACAACTACGCTCTGACCAGCACCGGCGGCAGCCGCGTTATCGCCGACTGCTACGCGCAGCTCGGCCGTCCCGCGACCATCAAGCTGCTGGACGACATGAAGGCGTTGGGCTTCAAGCGTTCCACGCTGGCCGGTCTGAGCTTCGGCGTCACCGACATCCGCACGCCGGAAAGCAAGACCACCATCCTGGAAGAAGGCCAGAAGAAGGCCGACAAGATCGAAAAGAACTACCGGATGGGCGCCATCACCGAGCAGGAACGTTACTCCCAGCTCATTGACCTGTGGGGCCACGCCCGCAAGCAGGTCACCGAAGACCTGATGAGCCGGCCTGGAAAACGACTACCGCGACGCCAACGGCAAGCCCGTTGCGCCGAAGACCGCCGGCACGCTGCGGTATCTGAACCCCATCGCCATGATGGCCGTCTCCAAGGCCCGTGGCAGCGTGGACCAGATGCGTCAGCTCGGCGGCATGCGTGGTCTGATGGCCAAGCCCTCGGGCGAAATCATCGAAACGCCCATCAAGGCCAACTTCCGCGAGGGTCTGTCGGTGCTGGAATACTTCTCCTCCACCCACGGCGCCCGCAAGGGTCTGGCCGATACGGCCCTCAAGACAGCCGACTCGGGTTACCTGACCCGCAAGCTGGCCGACGTGGCCCAGAACGTCATCATCAACGAGATCGACTGCTTCACGCTCAACGGCGTGTCCAAGACGACGATCTATAAGGGTGAGACGGTCGAAGTCGAGTTGAAGGACATGATCGTCGGCCGCACGGCCCGCGACACCATCCGCAACCCGATCACCGACGAAACGATCGTGGCCGAAAACCAGGTCATCACCGGCGCGATCGCCGACAAGCTCAAGGAACTGAAGCTCGAATCGATCCGCGTGCGTTCGCCGCTGACGTGCGAAAGCCCGCGCGGCATCTGCGCCCGCTGCTACGGCGTGGACATGTCCACCAACCGGTCAGTCGAAGAAGGTCTGGCGGTGGGCATCATCGCCGCCCAGTCCATCGGCGAGCCCGGTACGCAGTTGACGATGCGTACGTTCCACACCGGCGGCGTCGCCACCGGCAGCCTGATCGAAAACGACATCAAGGCCAGCGCCGGCGGTATCGTCCAGCACCGCGACATCAACGCCGTGCAGGTCACCGACGCCGAAGGCAACAAGCGTCAAGTCGCCCTCAAGCGCAACGGTGAAATCGCCATCGTGGACGCCAAGGGCCGCGAACTGGAAAAGTTCAAGGTTCCCTACGGCGCCACCGTGATCGTCGCCGACGGCGAAAAGGTCAAGCCGCACCAGCAGTTGGTCAGTTGGGACCCGCACATCACGCCGATTCTCGCCGAGAAGGGCGGTACCGTCCGCTACGAAGACATCGAGGAAGGCGAAACCGCCCGCATGGAAGAAGAGCGCAAGGGCGGCAGCGGTGAAGGCGGCAACAAGCTGGTCGTCATCGAGCACAAGGGCGAACGCCATCCGCGCATCACCATCGAAGGCGCCGACGGCAAGATCCTCGACTTCCACTACCTGCCGGCCAAGGCTCGTATCGAAGTCACCAACGGCCAGAAGATCGAGGCCGGCCACATGCTCGCCCGCCAGCCGCGTGAAGCGGCCGGCACCATGGACATCACCGGCGGTCTGCCCCGCGTCACGGAAATCTTTGAGGCCCGCAAGCCCAAGGATCCGGCCGTGCTGGCGGAAATCTCCGGCACCGTCGAGCTGCGCAGCGACAAGCGTCGCGGCAAGATGACCATCATCATCCGCAGCGAAACCGGCATGGAGCGCGAACACCACGTGCCGCAGGACAAGGAACTGCAGGTCCACACCGGCGACTACGTCGAGGCCGGCGATCCGCTGATCCGCGGGCCGATCATTCCCCACGACATCCTCCGCATCAAGGGCGAGGAAGCGCTGTACCAGTATCTGCTGATCGAAGTGCAGAACGTCTACCGCTCGCAGGGTGTGAAGATCAACGACAAGCACATCGAGATCATCCTTAACCAGATGCTCCGCAAGGTGAAGGTCGAAGACCCCGGCGACAGCAAGTTCCTCCCCGGCGAAGTGGTGGACAAGTTCCGCTTCCGCAAGGGCAACGACGATCTGGCCCAGGGCATGCGGGTCGCGGACCCTGCCGGGACCAGCTTCAAGGAAGGCGACATTGTCGCCAAGCCCGAGCTCAAGGAGGCCAACGAGGCCGCCGAGGCCGCCGGCAAGGCTCCGGCCAAGACCAAGAAGCCCAAGCCCGCCCGCGCCAAGACGCTGTTGCTGGGTATCACCAAGGCTTCGCTGCAAAGCGAGTCGTTCATCTCGGCCGCCAGCTTCCAGGAGACGACCAAGGTTCTCACGGAAGCCGCCCTGGCCGGGGCGATTGATACCCTGGTCGGTTTGAAGGAAAACGTCATCCTGGGTCACCTGATCCCGGCCGGTACGGCCTTCAATCCGCACCTGAACCTGAAGCTCAAGCACCTGGCCGAGCCGCCGGTCGAGGAGGAAGAGACCCTCGTGCGGATCTCGCAGGAACTGCCCGCTCCCGCCCCCGTGTCGGCCGGCGAAGCGGTGCCTCAGGCTGGTACCTGAAAAAAACCGGTCGGGGTGTTTTGATCCCTGATTCGCTTGGAAATAAAAGCTCCGCGGCGCCTGCCGCGGAGCTTTTTATTTTGCGGATGAATTTAACGCAATTCGTTTATTTGAAAAGGGTTGAGTCTGTCTTGTTTGGGGCTCCAAGGTGGGAAACCGCCTGCGGCCTTGCCTAAAATGATTCAGACTGGCGACCGGGGCGGCGGCTCCCGGTTATAATGTTTTTGTTGCTCTTATCTCTTGACAGGGCCTGCCCATGCGGTTCAAACTGCCCACCCTTCCTTTTGGGAGGCGTGATACGCAGCGGGTTGTTTTATCAAGACTTAGCTGATACTGGTCGATACGAACCCTAGAACGGTCCATTAAGTAAACTACTGAACAGTGATGGCCAAGAAGAACGGAAAACATCTCGTTATTGTCGAATCGCCCGCCAAGGCCAAGACGATCAACAAATATCTTGGCGAAGGTTACGTCGTGCGCGCGTCCATGGGGCATGTGCGCGATTTACCTTCCAAGGGGATGGGCGTCGATCTCGACAGTTTTCAGCCCGAATACGTTGTCCTTGAAAGTCGCAGCAAGGTCATCAGTGAGTTGAAGAAGCTGGCCAAGCAGACCGACGACGTCTATCTGGCAACCGACTTGGACCGCGAAGGGGAAGCCATTGCCTGGCATTTGAAGGAAGCGTTGAGCCTGTCGGACGAGCGGGCCCATCGGGTGATGTTCAATGCCATTACCCGCAGCGAGATTCAGAAAGCCTTCAGTAAGCCGCAGGCCATCAACATCGACCGCGTCAATGCCCAGCAGGCCCGGCGGATTCTGGACCGGATCGTGGGCTACGAAATTTCGCCGCTGCTTTGGCGCAAGGTCGCCCGCGGCTTAAGCGCCGGCCGGGTGCAGAGCGTGGCCGTGCGTCTGGTCGTCGAGCGCGAGCGGGAGATCGAGGCATTCGTTCCGGCGGAATACTGGAAGATCGGCGCGATTTTCACGCCCGAAACCGTCGCGGAAGTCTGCCGCAAACTGTCCGCCCAGTGGCTGGAATTTCTCAACGCCGGCGAGGCCGACCGCACCAAGAACGAGCGGGACAAATGGCTGGCCGATCACGGCGCGTTCGTCGCCGAGCTGGTGGAATTTGCCGGCAAAAAATTCGAGGCGGACAACAAGCTTGAAGCCCGGCGGGTTGCCGAGGCGCTGGGGTTTGTCATCGATCAGGAAACCAGCAGCGAAGACGTTGAGGCCAAAGGCCCGGCTCGCTCGCTTACGAGCTTTGCCGGCCGGCTTGCGCAATGCCCGCCCTTTACCGTGCGCGGCATCGAGAAGAAACGCACCACCAGCCGTCCCCCGGCTCCCTTCATCACCAGCACGCTTCAGCAGGCGGCTTCCAGCCGGCTGTCGTTCGGCGCTCAGCGCACCATGCGTCTGGCCCAGTCGCTTTACGAGGCCGGCCACATTACCTACATGCGTACCGACTCGACCAACCTTTCCGGCGAGGCTCTGAGCATGGCCCGCTCGTACATTGCCGAGACGTTCGGCTCCAAGTACGTTCCCGAGAAACCCAACTTCTTCTCCTCGTCCAACAAAAGCGCCCAGGAAGCCCACGAAGCCATCCGGCCTACCGATGCCGGCTTTGCCCCCCACGAGGCCAAGGCCAAGCTCGGCGCTGATGAGTATAAGTTGTATCAACTGATCTGGAATCGCTTCATCGCCTGCCAGATGCCCCCGGCCGAGTTCGACCAGACGACGGTGATGATCGCCGCCCCGACGAAACAGGGTGAAGCGACCTTCCGCGCTACCGGGCGTAAGCTCGTCTTCGACGGCTTCATGCGTGTGGCCGGCATCAGCAGCGAAGATCAACTGCTGCCCGAACTGGCGGAAAAGCAGCCGGTTTCCCCCCTCGAAATCAGCCCCACCCAGCATTTCACCCAGCCCCCGGCCCGCTTCACCGAAGCCAGTCTGGTCAAGGAGCTGGAGCGCCTGGGCATCGGCCGGCCGTCCACTTATGCCTCGATCACCCAGACCATTCAGGACCGCCAGTACGTCCAGCAGATTGACCGCCGATTCCACGCCACCTTGCTGGGGTCGATGGTGACGGACAAGCTCATCCAGGGCTTCCCCGAGATCATGGACGTGCAGTTCACGGCCGACATGGAACTGAAGCTCGACCAGATCGAGGAAAAACACCTCGACTGGGTCAAGCTGTTGCAGGATTTCTACGGCCCGTTCCACGGCAGCGTCGAATCGGCCTTGGATAAGCTGGAACACGCCGGCGGGACGTCTTCGCCGTACAAGTGCGAAAAGTGCGGCCGGCCGATGGTCTACCGCATCAGCAAGAACGGGTTCTTTCTCTCCTGCACCGGCTATCCCGAATGCGACGCCACCCGGCCGGTCGATCAGCAGGGCAAGCCGACCGTTCGGGAAGTTTCCGAACACAAGTGCCCGGTTTGCGGGCGGGAGATGATCAAACGCCGCGGCCGCTTTGGTGAATTCCTCGGTTGCTCGGGCTACTCGGTCAAAAATGAAAAGGGTGAACCGTCCTGCTCGACGATTATTAATCTCGACAAGGAAGGCAAACCGCTGCCGCCGAAAACGCCGCCGATCCAGACCACCGTTAAATGCGAAAAGTGCGGCAGCCCGATGCTCCTTCGCGACAGCAAGCGCGGCCCGTTCCTGGGCTGCTCCAGCTTCCCCAAATGCCGGGCGATCAAGGGCATGAAAAAGCTTGAGGGCGACGATCTGAAACAGGTTGAGGCGCTGATTCCGCTGTTGAAGGAAGGGGCCGCCAAGGCCCGCGAGATGGCCGCCAAGATTACCGGTGAAATCCCGGCGGCGGCTGGAAACGGTAAGGTGGCCAATGTGGCGACGGACATCGACTGCGAGGAATGCGGCAAGCCGATGATCGTCCGCACCGGACGGCGGGGACGGTTTCTGGGTTGCAGCGGCTATCCTAAGTGCAAGAATACCGCTGAAGTGCCTGCCAAGCTGCTGGAAGAACTGGGGCTGAATGGTGCTGATGGGGAAGCCAAGCCTGCTGCGAAAGAAGAACTCCCCGACAACCTGACGATTGAATAACCCCGTTTCGCCGCTGCCCGCAGGGCAGCGCGTGGTTTACATGAACGGCACGCGCTGCCCTGCGGGCAGCGGCGAAACGGAGTCGGCTGCGAGGTAGCCGCTGCGCACCGCGCCCTCCATTGTCGCGGGCCAGTCTGTTTGGGTGTAGTCGCCGGCCAGCGTTAAACCGGGGATGGTAGTTTGCTGGGTTGGGCGCAGGGCGTCTAGGCCGGGGGCGGGGATGAAGGTGGCTCGCTTTTCCTTGACGATTAATGCGCGGGTCAGTTGCGCGTTGCGTGCGGATGGCAAAAGGGCGCGGATTTCCCGATCAAACAATTCTGTCAGAGCGGATTGATCCAGCGAAGCGAGCGATTCGGCATTGCTGACCACGCCGTGAAGACGGCGGCCGGTTTCGTCCTTGCGGAAAAGCCACTGTAGCCGGGTGCCGACCAGGGCCAGATGGGGCAGGTCCATCACCGGGCGGTCGTACCAGAGATGAGCGCCGATGATGGGGCCGAATTGAAGTTGATCCAGACGGTCGATCACGTCGCGGGCCGCGGGGATTTGGGATGATAGTTCCGCCAGCAGATGCCGGGCGGAGTCGGGGGCGGTGGCCAGAACAACATGGTCGGCCGGCAGGGTTCGTCCATCGGCCAGCACGGCGCCCGTGACGCGGCCCTGTCGGTTGAGCAATGCCACGACGCGCGTGCCGATGATCTGCTCGGAGGCGACGGCCGAGTGGTATAGCCGGGCAAGGGGGACGGTCGAAAGGGCCATGCGATAGCCGCCGCGATGGCCCAGGAATGATTCCTGAAAAACCTGCATGCCGTATTTGGCGCTGGCGTGGGCGGCGTCGGCGTTGAGGGCGCTGACGAGTACGACGTTCCAGAACCGTTCGATCAGGCGGGGGGATTGGCCTTGGTCGCGAAGGAAGGACTCGAAGGGGATGCCTTCCATGGCGAGGCGTCCCTCGCTGCCGAGAAGTTTCAGGGCCAGCATGGCCCGGCCCAGCTCGGCTTTCTCAGGCAGCGTCAGCAGGGAGAAATGCATCATGGCCGAGGCCAGATGCAACGGGCTGGGGAGGGCGGTGGCGTACATGTCGGCCCGGCGGCCAGTTTCGTCGGCAAAGTGGATCGTATCGAAAAATCGGATCTGGTTGATGACGCCCAATCGCTGGTATAGGTGCAGCAGGGCCGTGCAGCAGCCGAGAAGAACGTGCTGGCAGTTATCGACGAGTTGGCCGGTTTGGGGATCGGGGAAGCTGGTGGCTCGGCCACCGAGTTGGGAGCGGCGTTCGATCAGGATGGTGTGGCAACCCCGGTCGGTCAGAGCGTGGCGGCGGCGATGCCGGCGAGGCCGCCGCCGATGATGAGGGTGCGGGGAGGGTTGGGGAAAGACAGTGCGGCCCGTTGGGCCGCGGCGAAACGAGGAAGGGCAATATCAGGGGGGGGCGTTGTGGCGATTGAGCATTCCATCGCAAATGGCGTTGCGGCGAAACGAGGAGGGGGAACATCATTGGGGGGGGGCATTTAGAGGGTTCCGTTCAGTCTTGCTTTGCGGCCGCGCCAGGCGTGGCGGGCTACCAGTTTCAGCTTGGTCAAGGTGGAGAGACTGACGCGCTGGCGCAGCACCGCGTGGGGGGAATCGATAATGCGGTTGAGAATGCCGTGGTAAATGTCGGTCATGATGCCCAGCGTGGGGCGCGCGTCAGGGTCGATCATCGATTCCAGCGGCGAGGAAAGGTCGTAATATTCCGCGGCCCGGTTGGCCTGGAAATAGACCAGATCCTCAAACCGGGACGGCGGGGGGGCGATGGCGGGAGTCCAATCATTACAGTCGAATAGCCGGCAATCGTCGGCGGGAAGATAACAGCGGCCTCGGGCGGCATCCTCGCGAAGGTCGCGGAGAATGTTCGTCAGTTGCATGGCGATGCCCCGCTGCTCGGCCAGTTGCGGAGCACGCGGATCGCTGAATCCCCAGATGTAAATGGCGGCAATCCCGACCGTGGACGCGACGCGATAACAGTACTGGTACAGCTCGTCAAAGTTGGCGTAGGTGTTCTGAACCAGGTCCTGCAACTGTCCGTCAATGGCGTCATCGAACAATCGGGTTGGGATGTGAAAACGATTGACGGTATCGGCAAAGGCGGGCCAGAGCGCATGACCGGACGTTTCCCCGGCGATGGCGCGATGGGCGGCATCGCGGAACCGCTCGAGATTCGCCCGGCGGGGGTCGTTGCCGACCTGGCCGTCGTCGGCCAAGTCGTCGATGGCGCGCATGAAGGTGTATAGCGCGTGCATGCCCTGCCGTTTGGGCTCGGGCAGCAGGCGCATGCCGAAATAAAAGTTGCGGGCGGCCGTGCGCATCACGTGATGGCAATAGGCGTAGGATTCTGACAGTGTCGTTGCGTTCATTGCAATCACAGCCCTATGACGGCACGGGCGAACAGCGCGAGCTTTGCCCAGCGGCTCAAAACCGGGCGCTGCGATAAAACGTCATATCCTGCGGATCGGATGCGATCCAGAATAGCCTGACCGCCTCGGCCGTACAACGCGATATCGGTGCGCAGGCGGGAAGACACCAGCGGCAGCAGGGCCTGGCCGGCGACGAAAAGTTCGGCGGTGCGATCCACCTGGAATTTCATCAGCTCGACAAACGCCGGGCTGCAATGGCGGGTGTGCAAATCTTCCTCGGGCACGTTGAAGCGGCGGAGGTCTTCCAGCGGAAGATAGATTCGGCTGCGGTTCAGATCAGGAACCACGTCCTGCCAGAAGTTGGTCAACTGCAGCGCGGTGCAGGTGTAGTCGGCCAGTTTCTGGCGATGGGCGTCGCGGTAGCCGGAAAGGTAGAGCACCAGATGCCCAACGGGATTGGCGCTGCGGCGGCAGTAATCGAGTACGTCCTCATACGTCTCATACCGGCCGACGCGCTGGTCCTGCTCGAAGGCGTCGATGAGGGCCAGAAACGGATCGATGGGGATATCGAAGCGGCGGATGGTGTCGCGCAGGGCAATCAGGATCGGATGAGACGGCTCAGAATCGTAGACCCGGCGCAGGTCGGTGCGAAAGTCGTTTAGTTGGCGGAGCGATTCGTTCCGGTCGCCGATCTCATCGGCCAGGTCGTCGGTATGGCGGCAGAAGGCGTAGATGTTGAAGAAATCCTGCCGAAGCCGACGGGGAAGGGCCAGTGAGACGACGGTGAAGTTCTCGTAATGGCCGAGGGCGATCCGCTGCGTCATGCGTCGGGCGGCGTAGTATCGCGAGCGATCCTGAAGCGAGGTGGACGTTTCGGGCGTAGTCACGCTAAGATTGTCCAACATGAGAGTGATCTTGGCAAATCCCCGCGGCTTTTGCGCGGGCGTCAACATGGCGATCGAGTGTGTGGACAAGGTGCTGGCGATCAAGGGGCCGCCCGTCTACGTATACCACGAAATCGTACACAACCGCCACGTGGTGGAAGGATTTGAATCCCGCGGGGTGGTGTTCGTCAACGATTTGGCGGACGTGCCTGAAGGGTCGGTGGTGGTTTACAGCGCGCACGGCATCTCCCCCCAGATCAGGCAGCAGGCCAAGGATCGCAAGCTCGTCGAAGTGGACGCCACCTGTCCGCTGGTGACCAAGGTCCACATGGAAGTGCTGCGGTTCGCCCGCGAAGGGTACACGATCATTTTTGTGGGCCATGCCCGGCACGACGAGGCCGTGGGAACGATCGGCGAAGCGCCCCGGTCGATCATCGTGGTGGAGACGGCCGAGGACGTGGCGAAGCTGAACGTGCCCGATCCGGGCAAGGTCGCCTTCGTCACGCAGACGACGCTGAGCATTTCCGACGCGTCCGAGATCACCTCCGCCCTGCGCCGGAAATACCCCGACATCAAAGGCCCGGCCCGCGAAGACATCTGCTACGCGACGACCAACCGCCAAAACGCCATCAGCCAGTTATCGCCCGAAGCGGACGTGGTGCTGGTTGTCGGCAGCAAGAACAGTTCCAACTCCCTGCGCCTGGTGGAGACGGCCAAGGCGGTCGGCAAGCCGGCCTACCTTATCGACGACCAATCGGAGATCGATCCTGCCTGGCTGCGGGGCAAGCAGGCGGTGCTTATCACGGCCGGGGCGTCGGCCCCGGATCATCTGGTGCGCGATCTGGTGGAACGCCTCAGTCGGGAATTTAACGGACAGGTGGAAACCCGAACTCTGGTTGAGGAAAACCTCTCTTTCGAATTGCCCAGGTCTCTCAGACGTCTGGCGGTCTTGCCCTGACAAATGTTGTAGCACGGGCTTCCAGCCCGTGTGAAAGTCGTCGATATAAAAGTAGTTAAAGGATCATGTGTTTGTATCTGAATCGGTCTGCACGGGCTGGAAGCCCGTGCTACGGGGAGTAGCGAAACCGCTTTTCCCGCCTTCTCGCTCATTTGAAACTCGCCTGCATAGAAGCTAACCTTGCGCATTCAATGGTTCGAGTTCTCCAACTGCTTTCGAGCAACGCCGACTTCCAGACGCAGCGGTGCGTCCGGTTGCTGAACAAATCCATCGGCGGGGAATTCGCCGTGCAAACGCGCACGCTCGGCCGCGGAGGCGATTACGGGAGCCTGCCCGCCGCGTGGTTTTACCTGCGCCGCGAGGCCCGGGATTTTGATCTGATCCACGCCTGGGGAGCGGCCACATTGTCGGTAGCGGCGATGGGGGCCGGTCATCGTCTGATTTACAGTCCCGGCGAGCGGGTTCGGGGGATTTCCCTCCGCTGGCTGCGGGCGATCATGGATTACCGCGACGTGCAGCTTGTCTGTCCCACCGCCACCCTTCGGCGGACATACGTGAGCCACGGCGTGCCGCTGGATCGTTGCCACCTGATCCGGCCGGGCGTCGATTTTTCCCTGATTAACCGCCGGCGTGATCCGGCCTTGCGTGCCGCGTTGGGCCTGGCCGAAGATGACTATGTGATGCTGGCCGCGGGGGAATCCACCGCGCGGCCCAACATACTTTGGCCGCCTGGGCTGCCGCGATTCTTTACGTGCTGGATCCCCGCTGCAAAGTGCTGTTGTGGGGCCGTGGCGATCAGGCGGCCCGGGTCGCCGTCTTCTCCCGCCGGATGCATCAGCCCGAATCCGTGCTTCTGGCCGAAAAGCGGCTGGGTCGCGCGGTGGAGTTTGAATCCCTCCTGCCTGCCGCCGACATGGTTCTTGTCACCGCGCAGGCTCCCGTACCGACGTTGCCCGTCTGGGCGTGCATGGCCGCCGCCAAGCCGATCGTGGCGACGGTGAGTTCCACCATTTCCGAGTTGCTGGAGGATCGCCACACCGCTTTGCTTGTGCCGCAAAACGCCCCGCGACTTTTGGCCCAGCATATTCTGAATCTGCGTGAAGACGCCCAGCTTCAGTGGAAGCTGTCGGACATGGCCCGCACCGAGGCGTACGAGTACGCCGCCCAGACGCGGTTCCTGGAGCAATACCGGGCCGCTTATCGACAATGCGCCGCCGGCGGCAAAGTGGATATTCCCGAGCCTGCGCCGGGCCGGGCGTTCGCTTTCACCTGTCCGCCGAATGACTGAAAAGGGAGAGACGCCGATCAGGCGATCGGCGATCCCGGGAGAACAACAAGGAGAGAACATGTTCGTGCATCTGGTCTATTTCTGGCTGAAAGACGGCACCCCGGCGACCGCCCGGGAGGAAATGGTCAAGGAGGCGGAGACGTCGTTGGCGAAAATCCCCGCGGTTCGGCACGTCTGGGCGGGCCGCCCGGCGATGACGCCTCGGCCGGTTGTGGATAACACCTATGACGTGGGGTTGTGCGTGGCGTACGACGATCAGGCCGGGCACGATGCCTACCAGACCCACGAATTGCACGTGGCGTTTGGCTCGCGGTTCAAGCAGTACTGGCAACGCGTGCAGGTGTACGATTTCAAATGATGGGATGCCTGCGGGGGCGCGGGCTGGTTGGTGGACAGCCGCGCTGCCCTGCGGGCAGCCGCGAAACGGGGGGAGGCGCTACTTGGCGAGCATGGTGCGTTCGATGAATCCGGTATCGACGTCGCCGCTGAGGAAGTTGGGGTTGTCCAGGATCTGAAGCTGGAAGGGGATGGTGGTCTTGATGGGGGCGACGTGGAACTCGGTCAAGGCCCGGCGCATGGTCGCGATGGCCTCGGCGCGGGTCCGGCGGTGGACGATCAGCTTGCCGATCATGCTGTCGTAGTTGGGCGGGATTCGGTAGCCGCAGTACACGTGCGAATCGAGGCGGACGCCCGGCCCGCCCGGCAGGCGCAGCTCGGTGATCGTGCCGGGGAAGGGGGCGAAATTCCGGGCCGGGTCTTCGGCGTTGATGCGGCACTCGATGGCGTGACCGATCTGCTGCACGTCTTTCTGCTTGAACGACAGAGGCATCCCGGCGGCAATGCGAATCTGTTCCTTGATCAAGTCGATGCCGGTGACCGATTCGGTGACGGGGTGCTCGACTTGAATGCGGGCGTTCACTTCCAGCAGGTAATAGTTCTGGTCCTTATCGACGAGGAATTCGACGGTGCCGGCATTGGTGTAGCCGGCGGCCTTGATGAGCCGGACGGCCGACTCGCACAGCGCGGTTCGCACTTCGGGGCGAAGGGCTGGGCTGGGGGATTCTTCCACCAGTTTCTGGTGTCGGCGCTGCATGGAGCAGTCGCGTTCCCAGAGGTGGACGGCGTTGCCGAAGTTGTCGGCGAGGATCTGGACTTCGATGTGCCGGCCGAACTCGACGTATTTTTCGATGTAGACGGTGGAGTTTTTGAAGGCGTTTTCGGCTTCGGCCTGGGCCTGTTTCATGCCCGCGCGGAGCGAGACGTCGTTGTGGGCGACGCGCATGCCTCGCCCACCGCCGCCGGCGGCGGCCTTGATGATGACCGGGTAGCCGATCTGGGTGGCGATCTTCAGGGCTTCCTTTTCGTCTTCCACGGCGCCGTCGGAACCGGGCACGGTGGGGACTTTGGCCTTTTTGGCCAGCTTCTTGGCTTCGACCTTGTCGCCCAGCGAGGCCATGGCCTTGACGGGGGGGCCGATGAATTCGATTTTGCAACTCCGGCAGACCTCGGCGAAGTGGGAGTTTTCCGCCAGGAAGCCGTAGCCCGGATGAATCGCCTGCACGTCGCAGATTTCGGCGGCGGAGATGATGCGGGGGATGTTGAGGTAACTTTCGGCCGGGGGGGCTTCGCCGATGCAGATGGCCTGGTCGGCCAGCTTGAGGTAGGCCGCGTCCCGGTCGGCCGTGGAATAGACCAGGGCCGTCTGGATGCCCAGTTCCCGGCAGGCACGGATGATCCGCAGGGCGATCTCGCCCCGATTCGCTATGAGTATCTTGGAGAACATAGTATTAAGGCTTCACCAGGAACAGGGTTTGTCCGAACTCAACCGCCTGGCCGTTCTGCACAAGAACCTTGGCGATGGTGCCGCGGCATTCGGCCTTGATGTTGTTGAAGACCTTCATGGCCTCGATGATGCAGACGTCGGTGTCTTCATCGACGCGGCTGCCCGTCGAGACGAAGGGCTTGGCGTCGGGCGTGGAGGCGGCGTAGAAGGTGCCGACCATGGGGCTTTTGATGGCGGTCAGACCGGCATCCTCGTCGGCTGGGGCGATGGCGGCGGGTGCCGCCGCTTTGGGGGCGGGCGCGGCGGGCACGGGGGCCTGCACCGGCATGCTCACCGGCATGGCAAATTCGGCTGCGCCGCGACGCAGGATGACCCGCTTGTCGCCGTCGCGCACGTCAACCATGTTCAAGTCGTTGGCCGACATCAGCTTGACGATGTGCTGAAGCAGCTCCATGTTCATGGGGCTGCTGATGGACGGGGATGGACGTGTTGCTTTCCGCGTGTTTTTCTTTTCACTCAAGATGACAACCCTCGAAGCTCTTATCGAGGGACGACAGGACCTCGCAACCGGAGTGCGTAATAAGGACGTCGTCCTCGATGCGAACACCCCCTTCGCCTGGGAGATAAATTCCCGGCTCCACCGTGACCACCATCCCGGGGCGAAGTTCTTCTTCGCCGCCGGTCTTGCGGAGGGTGGGCAGTTCATGAATCTCCCGCCCGATGCCGTGTCCGAGCCCATGCCCGAATTGATCCCCGAAACCGGCCCGCTCGATCACTTCGCGGGCCACGCGATCGGCCTGAAGGGTGGTGACACCCGGTCGCAGGAACTTGATCGCGGTCTGTTGGGCCTCGTACACGACCTTGTAAATCTGCTTGATCCGGCTGCTGACCCGCCCGACGAGCAGGGTCCGCGTCAGATCACTGCAATAACCTTTATACAAAGCGCCCCAATCAATCAAGAGCGGCTGGTCACGCTGGACCAGACTTTCGCCGGGTCGGTAGTGGGGCAGGGAGCTGTTGGCGCCCGCCGCTACGATGGCCGGGAAGCTGGTGTCGGTGGCCCCGCGGGAGCGGAGTTCGAACACGAGCAAGCCGGCCAGATGATTTTCCGTCTGCCCGACCTTGATCTCCGGGCGGATGGCCTCGAAGGCCTCTTCCGCGATGCCGACCGACTTGCGGATCAGATCCAACTCCGTGTCGTCTTTGACCTTACGGATGTTGGTCATGACGTTTTCCAGCGGCACCAGCTCCGGCATCGGCTCGAGGTTGGCCTGTTTCATGGCCGTGTTCAGCGCGTCGAGCTGCCCGACGGTGGTGAAGTTGGCTTCAAAGCCGATCCGCTTGGCCTTGGTTGCGCCGATGGCGCGGGCGAGGACTTCGGACATTTTCCCGTCGCGCAGGATCAGGTTCAGCCAGCCGGCTTCCGACTCGGCTTGTTCCTTATAGCGGAAATCGGTAGCCAGGTAAAATTCTTTGTCCGTGAAAAGTCCGACCGAATCGTCGCCGGTGAAATTGGTCAGGTAGGCCAGATCAGGGGAATGGGTGAGCAAGAGCGCGTCCAACCCCAGTTGTTTCATGGCGTCGCGAACGCTTTTGTGGCGGACTTTGAGATAAGCTTTTGCCTTGGTGACGGCTGGTTTCATTGAAGTGCAATCCCTTTTAACTTGGTTCAGCAATCCGTTTTTATAAGACCCGTAAGAAAGAGGCGCAGCGTATAAGGCACGGGGATTTCTGTCAACCGACATTGAACATAATTGCCTGCTGCTCCGGCCCTGTGTTTGCGGGCAAAGGGCATGACCGAGTTGCAGGCCAAACATCAGCGTTTGCGGGAACTGCTGGTGGCGATGCGTCGCGTGGTGGTGGCGTTTTCGGGCGGGGTGGATTCGACGCTGGTCTTGAAGGTGGCGATGGAGGTGCTGGGGGAGGGCAACGTTTTGGCCGCGACGGGCGTCAGTCCGTCGTTGGCGCAGCGCGAACTGCGGAGTGTGAAGGAACTGGCATCGCTGCTGAAAGCGCCGCTGGAATTGGTGGGCACGGCGGAGATGGATGATCCGCAATATGCCGCCAATCCCGCCAATCGCTGCTATTTTTGCAAAAGCGAGCTCTACACGAGGCTGGGCGAGTTGGCCCGGTCGCGCGGGTACGATTGTGTCGTCAACGGCGTGAATCTCGACGACACGGGGGATTGGCGTCCGGGGATTCAGGCTGCCCGCGATTTTCAGGTGCGCTCGCCGTTGATCGAAGCCGGGCTGGGCAAGAGCGAGGTGCGCGAGTTGGCCAGGGAACTGAAGCTTCCCAATTGGGAGAAGCCGGCCCTGGCGTGTCTGTCGTCGCGTGTGCCGTACGGCATGCCGGTGACGATCGCCTCGTTGAGTCAGATTGAGCAGGCCGAAGCGTTCCTCTATGCCCAGGGTTTGACCAACCTGCGGGTGCGGCATCATCAGGCGCTGGCCCGCATTGAGCTTCCCGTGGCGGACCTGCCCCGGCTGTTGCAGGAGCCGCTCCGCAGCCGGGTGATCGCCCGGTTCAAAGAACTGGGCTATACCTACATCACTCTCGACATTCAGGGCTTTCGCAGCGGCAGCGGCAATGAAGTGCTCAAGCCGTGAGGGTCCGCCGGGGCACGCGGGTTCCTTTTTACTATAATGAACGTACCGAGGTGATTATGCGGCTGTTTGTCGCGATTGAGTTGCCGGAAAAGGTTCGGGCGCATCTGATGGAGGCGCAGGCGGCGATGCGGCCGGGGTTGAGGGGGGTATCGTGGACGCGGGGGGAAAATCTGCACCTGACGTTGAAGTTTCTGGGAGAGACCGCCGAAGCGGATGTGCCGCGGGTCTGCGCGGGATTGGAAGGCGTGCGAAGGGCGGAGGGGATCGGTTTGCGGGCGAGCGGCGTGACGTGCTTCCCGGAGCGGGGGATGTTTCGGGTCGTGGCGGCGGGATTCTCGGGCGAGGTGGAGCGGTTGGGGGCGTTATATGGGGAAGTAGAGCGGGCGTGCGCGGGGTTGGGGTTTGCGGCGGAGAGACGGGCGTATTGCGCATGCGACGCTGGCCCGGCCGAGGATGCCGCTGCCGGCGGGGATGCGGGGGTGGCTGGAGAAGGTTTCGCAGCGGTATTGGCCGGGGCCGGAGTTTGTGGCGAGGGGGGTGGTGTTGATGGAAAGCCGGTTGAAACAGGAGGGGGCGGAATACGTCCGGGTGGCGCGGTTCGGCGACACCTGATTTTTACCGAACACGGGGCTTGATTTCGGGGTGGGGGGTGGATTATAGTATCCGAACAAACACTGAACAGGGACGGTAATGTGGCTTCCGTCGAGTTCAGTTTGCGATTGTGCCGGCCGTACGCGGCGGCACAGGTCGCAGTAAGCCACAATTACATACGCCGGCTGACCAAGATACCCGGCGGCAAAGGAGCAGGTCATGGCTAAGTCCATCGAGAAGACGGACGCGCGCAAGGATTCCGGGGTTAAGGAAAAGCACGTCGAAACGGCCCCTTCAAAAGACCCGGCCAGGGATTCGGCCCTGAATCGGGCGGTTCAACAGATCGAAAAACAATTCGGCAAGGGTGCCGTGATGAAGCTGGACGGCGACATCAAGGCCACCGTCGGCGGCATCGCGACGGGAAGCCTGAGCTTGGATATTGCTCTGGGCGGATCGGGCGTGCCGCGCGGGCGCGTGCTGGAGGTTTTCGGGCCGGAATCCAGCGGCAAGACGACCCTGACGCTGCACATCATCGCCAGCGCCCAGAAGGCCGGCGGGGTGGCGGCGTTCATCGATGCGGAACACGCACTGGACCCGTCGTGGGCCAAGCGGCTGGGGGTGAAACTGGACGATCTGCTGGTGTCGCAGCCTGACACCGGCGAGCAGGCGCTGGAAATCTGCGAACTGCTGGTCCGCTCCAACGCGGTGGACGTGATCGTCATCGACTCGGTGGCGGCGTTGATCCCGCGGGCGGAAATCGAAGGCGAGATGGGCGACAGCCATGTGGGCTTGCAGGCCCGCTTGATGAGCCAGGCGCTGCGGAAGCTGACGGCGGCCATCTCCAAGAGCCGCACGACGGTGATCTTCATCAACCAGATCCGCGAGAAGATCGGCGTGATGTTCGGCAACCCCGAAACCACGCCGGGCGGGCGGGCGTTGAAGTTCTATTCGTCGGTGCGCATTGACGTGCGGCGCACGGGGACGATCAAGGAAGGGGAAGTGTCGGTCGGCAGCCGGACGCGGGCGCGGGTGGTGAAGAACAAGATCGCTCCGCCGTTCCGGGACGCGGAATTCGACATCATGTTCGACCGGGGCATCAGCTACGAAGGGGACTTGCTGGACTTGGCGGCGCTGGGCAACATCGTGGAGAAGTCGGGCGCGTGGTACAACTACAAGGCGCTGCGGCTGGGCCAGGGCCGGGAGAACTCCAAGCAATTCCTGGTGGAGAACAAGGATGTGGCCGAGGAGATCCGACAGGCGGTGTTGAGCAGCAAGGGCCTGCTGGACGCCAAGCGGTCGGTCGATGCGCCGGCGACGCCGGAGGATGAGACGGCGTAAGAACAATCCTGACTGCGTGAAACCCCGACGCCGGGAGGGCAACCCTCCCGGCGTCGGGGTTTTTTGTTCGGATGGGCGGGGATTTTATATTGCTGCGAAAATGTTGTCGGGCGGGAATGACGGGCAACCTTTGAGGGTGGCGCGGCGTATTAAAAGCACCCGAGCGACGGGCTGGACGCTGGCAAGCGTCCGGGCGCGGGAAAATAGCTCTCGCTTGAACACCGAACTGATCGGAAGCGTAGGGAGTTGATGGGACGCTTCCGGTTTATGGTGGCGAGCGGGCCGGCGGTCGGGTTGTACCTGCCGGGCAAGGCTTCGGGCGACATCGGGTTTTTTACGTCGGGGTTCAGACAATGGGACGACAGGAAGTTTGGCGCTGCTGGCGCGGCATCATGGTTGCGTTGGCGGGAATGACCAGTCTTTTCGCGTGTTCCGTGGGCTTCAATGCGGCTTCGGCGGTGAATCCGGCGCAGGCGATGAAGGCCGGTTCGGAGGCGATTGATTCGGCCGACACCCTTGAATTAACGGGATTGCAGAAGCGGTTTGAAGCTATCGCCCGCCGGGTGGCCCCGGCGGTGGTGGCCATTTCCGCATCGAACTCGGCCGTATCAGGGGATGAAGCCCTGCGTAACGAGGAGATGAACACCGAAAAGCTGACGTCGATGCTGGAAAAGACGGTGCGGACGGTGGGGACGGGGTCGATCGTCGATTCCGACGGATACATCGTCACCAACCAGCACGTGGTTGGCGAGGCCGAGCAGCTTTGGGTGACGACGGACGACCACCGGGTGTTTCCGGCGATCGTGATCGGGTCCGATCCGCGTGCGGATCTGGCGATCCTGAAGGTGCCGGCAAGCAATCTGCCGACGGTGCGCTTTGCTCCGTCCGGCAGCGTCACGCGCGGCCAGTGGACGATTGCGCTGGGCAATCCTTACGGACTGGCGACGGTGGGGGAGATGGCCATGAGCGTGGGCGTGGTGAGCGCCGTCAACCGGTCGCTGCCGAAATTGGCCAGCAAGGAAGAGCGGATGTACGACGATCTGATCCAGACGACGGCGCAGATCAATCCGGGCAACTCGGGCGGGCCGCTGTTTGATTTGAACGGGGACGTGATCGGGATCAACACGGCGGTGATTTTGCCGCAGCGGCAGACCAACGGGATCGGCTTTGCGCTGCCGATTACTCCGCGGCTGATGGAACTGATCCAGAATTTGAAGCAGGGGCAGGAAGTGGTTTACGGTTACGTGGGCGTTTCGGTCAGCACGCCGACGACGCGGGACCGGCGGGCCGGTGGTTTGACGCAGGACGCGGGGGTGAAGGTGGAGTCGGTGGAGGCCCAGTCCCCGGCAACCGGCCGGTTGCGGGAGCGGGATATCCTGGTCCGCGTCGGCGGGCAGACGGTTTACGACGCCGAGCAGTTCGTGCGCGTCGTGGGGGCGATGCCGGTGGGACAGGAATTGCAGATGGACATTTATCGCAACGGCAAGCCGATGGTCGTGAGTGTGGTTCCGATCAAGCGGAAGCTGCCGCAGATTGTGGTGACGCGCGACACGCAGCGATTTCGCTGGCGCGGGATGCTGTTGGGGCCGATCCCGCAAAACTGGAACTTCGTGGGCGGCAAACGCCCGGACAAGGGCCTGATGGTGCTGGCGATCGAGAGCAACAGCCCGCTGGCCAAGCAGGGGATTTGCCAGGGGGCCATCATCACCACGATCGCGGGCAAGCCGGTGATGAGCGTGGCCGATTTGCAGCGGGTGTTGAACGAGACGCCGCAGGATAAATGCGAGGTGCAGTTGGCGACTTCGACGACGGTGGGGGGAACGAAATAGGTCGCGAGGGGTGACATTTTGATGGTTTTCAAGCGGCCCCCCGGCGAGCGGTTCAGCCGCTCCAGCGAGCTGGCCAAGGGTGACATTTTGATGGTTTTCAAGCGGCCCCCCGGCGGGCCGCTTTTTTTTGAAAAGAGGGGGGGAGGGGGTCGGCTTGAAGGTTGGGCGACGTTCGGAAATAATACGGGACTTGAATTTTCAGGCGAAAAATATGACCTCACAGCAAATCCGTAAACAGTTTGTCGAATACTTCGTGCAAAAGCATGGCCATGTGTTCGTGCCCAGCTCTTCGGTCGTTCCGCATGACGATCCGACGCTGCTGTTCACCAACGCGGGGATGAACCAGTTCAAGCCGATCTTCCTGGGCACGGAAACCCGGCCGTATGTGAGGGCGGTCAACAGCCAGAAGTGCATCCGGGCCGGCGGCAAGCACAACGACCTGGACGACGTGGGCAAGGACACCTATCACCACACGTTCTTCGAGATGCTCGGCAACTGGAGCTTCGGGGATTACTTCAAGAAGGAGGCCATCGCCTGGGCGTGGGAACTGCTGACCAAGGTCTGGGGGATCGACAAGAGTCGGCTGCATGCGACGGTGTTCATGGGCGATCCGTCGGAAGGGCTGGAAGCGGATATCGAGGCGGCGGAGATCTGGAAGACGGTCACCGATATCGACCCGACCCACATCCACCTGGGCAACAAGAAGGATAACTTCTGGGAAATGGGCGATACCGGCCCCTGCGGGCCGTGCAGTGAGATTCATATCGACCTGACGCCCGACAAGAGCGGCGGGCGGCTGGTGAACGCCGGCGATGCGCGGGTGATGGAAATCTGGAACCTGGTGTTCATCCAGTTCAACCGCAACCCCGACCGGCGGCTGACGCCGCTGCCGGCCAAGCACGTGGATACGGGGATGGGTTTCGAGCGGATTTGTGCGGTGTTGCAGGGCAAGAGCAGCAACTACGACACCGATGTGTTCAAGCCGCTGATGGACGCGATTGCCGACCTGGCCAAGGTGAAATATACCGGCCGGCTGGACGATCCGAAGGACATTGCTTTCCGGGCGATTGCCGACCACGTACGGATGAGCACGTTTGCAATGACGGACGGGGCCGTGCCCAGCAACAAGAAGCGGGGCGCGGTGTTGCGCAGCGTCATCCGCCGGGCGGTGCGGTTCGGCTATCAGGTGCTGAAGCTGCACGAGCCGTTCCTTTACAAGCTGGTGCCCGTCGTGGTCAACGAGATGGGCGATGCGTTCCCGGAGCTGTTCCGCAATCCGCAGCAGGTGGCCCAGACGATTCATCAGGAAGAGACGGATTTCCTGGCCACCATCGAACGGGGGCTCGGTATTTTCGAGGAGGCGGCCGAGCGGCGCAAAGCGGCGCGCGCATGGTTTCGGGCAAGGATGCGTTCGATTTGCATACGACGTTCGGTTTCCCGGTGGACCTGACGACGCAGTTGGCCGTCGAACGCGGGCTGACGGTGGACCGGGACGAATACGAGCAGCTACTGGAAAGCTTCAAGAAGAAATCCGGCGAAGGCCGCAAGCAGCACGTGCAGGTGGCCGTGGACCTGGGCAGCTTCGCCAAGACGGACGATTCGCTGAAATACCAGGGGTTTACCACCGAAGGGACGATCGTGGGGTGGGTGACGGAAACGCAGGCGGTGCGTGGCGGACGCCTGGAGGAAGACGCGCAGGCGGCGGTGCTGCTGGACCGCACGACGTTCTACGCCGAACAGGGCGGGCAGGCGGGCGACGTGGGCACGATCCAGACGGCCACGGGCCGGTTTGACGTGACGGCGACCGAGCGCAAGGGGGATTGGGTGCTGCACTGGGGCGCGGTGACCGAGGGGCATATCGAAGTGCATCAGCGGGCCGCGGTGAGCGTGGACGTGCGTCGCAGCGATACGATGCGCAATCACACGGCCACGCACCTGCTGAACTGGGCGTTGCGGACGGTGCTGGGCGACCACATCGAGCAGAAGGGTTCGCTGGTCGATCCCGAGAAGCTGCGGTTCGATTTTTCGCATCCGCAGTCGCTGACGCAGGAGCAGATCGCGCAGGTCGAGCGGCTGGTGAATGAGAAGATTTACGCGGACCTGCCGGTGTACGCGACGATCACCCCGCTGGCCGAGGCGATGAAGATCGCCGGGGTGCGGGCGATGTTCGGCGAAAAGTATCCCGATCCGGTACGGGTGATCTCCATCGGCACCAATGCCCTGGACAAGCAGGAAGCCGCGGAGCACAGCATCGAGTTCTGCGGCGGAACGCACCTGCGGCACACGGGCGAGGCGGGCTTTTTCAAGATCATCGGCGAAGAAGCGGTGAGCAAGGGCGTGCGCCGCGTGACGGCCGTGACCGGGCGGGGCGCGGTGGAGTTCGTGCAGAAGCTGGACGCCAGCGTGCGGACGGTTCAGCAGTCGCTGAGCGTTCCGATCGATGACGCCCCGCAGCGCATCGCGGCGTTGCAGGATGAGATCAAACAGTTGAAAAAGAAGCTGCAAGCCGGCGGGGGCGCCAAGGGCGATCCCGTGGCCTTGGCCGGGAAACTGCTGGAAAGCGCCCCGGACCTGGGCGGTGGCAAGCTGATCGTCGGCGAGATTCCCGGCGCCAGCGACGAACAACTCCGCGCGGCGATGGACTCGCTGAAGAAGAAGGCCGGCAGCTATGGGATTCTGCTGGCTTCGTCGGAGGACGATAAGGTGACGTTCGTGTCGGCCGTCAGCGACGATCTGATTGCGTTGGGATTGAAAGCCGGCGATTGGGTGCGTCAGGCGGCCAAGGTCGCCGGCGGCGGCGGCGGCGGCCGGCCGCAGATGGCCCAGGCCGGCGGCAAAGACCCGGCCAAGCTGCCCGACGCTTTGGAGGCGGCCCGCGTTTTCGCCAGCGGAGCGGTGAAGAAGTAGGGAATCGGAAGAATTGAACCGCCAAGGCCGCCAAGAGCGCCAAGAAGAAAAGTCAGAATGATGAATGATGAACGATGAAGGAGGAAAGAAGAGCAGTTTACATAACAGCTTTCTTCCTTCTTCATCATTCATCGTTCATCATTCTGACTTGTCTTTACGAGCACGTTGAAGCTCTCTTGACAGGACGGGCGATAGCCCATAACGTAGTGGCCCCTCAAAGAACGGCGGGTTGTCGCCCGCCGTTGTTCTTTGTAGGGGATGTTTTGAAGTGGTAGTCGAGACAACCAAGCGTTGATGCGAGGCGAGGCCTCGCGCAGGAGTGTCGTATGCAACCAGTACAGAAGATCAGCAAGCAGCGCAAGCGTAAGCGTCGCGCGCATCACGCGTTAAAGCCGATCCATTACGTGCGATGCCCGCAGTGCGGCAACGCCAAGCTGCCGCATTGTGCCTGCGACAACTGCGGATATGTGAATCCGAAGTTGGCGTTGCAGACCGAGCAGGAACAGGCTTAAGAACGATTGTCGGGTGCCAGGAGGATAATCGGTGCGAGCTGCAGTGGATGTGATGGGCGGTGATCACGCGCCGGCGGCCATTCTTCAAGGTTGCTGGGAAGCGGCTCCGTTGCTGGACAGCGGAGACCTGATCTACCTCGTCGGCGACGAAGAGGTTATTAAAGCGGGGTTGGCTTCCAGCGGGCTGAGCGCCGAGAAGCTGGCCTTGTACAAGGTTGTGGCCACCACGCAGATCATCGAGATGGATGACCCGCCGGTGGAGGCGATCCGCAGCAAGCCGGACAGCTCGATTGCGGTCATGTGCAAGCTGGCCGCCAAGGGCGAGGCCGACGTGGTGATTTCCGCCGGCAACACCGGGGCCTGCGTAGCCGCGGCGCAGTTGCGCATGCGGACGCTGCCGGGCGTAAGCCGGCCGGGCATTGCCGTCATCCTGCCGACCTTCCACGGGCCCATCGTCATCTGCGACGTCGGGGCCAATATCTCTCCCAAACCCAAGCACATTCAACAATACGCGATCATGTCCGCGGCCTACGCCCATGCGGTGTGCGGCGTGGAAAACCCGCGCGTGGGGCTTTTGTCCATCGGCGAAGAAGACGCCAAGGGCACCACGATGGTCAAGGAAGCCCGCAAGTTGATGCGCGACGAACCGCAGATCAACTTCATCGGCAACGTCGAAGGCCGCGACTTGTTCAAAGGCGTGGTGGACGTGGTCGTGTGTGACGGGTTCGTCGGCAACATCGTCCTGAAGTTCACCGAAGGCATGGCCGGCGGGTTGTTCCAGACGATCATGGCCGAGCTTCAGGAAATGGCGCCGGAACTGCTCGAACAGTTCAAGCCGGTGATGAAGAAGATTTACGCCAAGCACGACTGGCAGGAATACGGCGGCGCTCCGCTGCTGGGCGTGGGCGGCTACTGCCTGATCTGTCACGGGCGATCCGACAGCCGGGCGATCAAAAACGCCATCCGCGTGGGCAAGCAACTCACCACCAGCGGCGTGAACGAAAAGATCATCGAAAAGATCGAGAAGAGCATCCCGGTCGGCGAAGAATGACGCGGGATTTTGGGTTCGGGTTCGCGGGGTTCTGGATCGGGCAGGTCCGTGCCGCGCCATACGGGTTCCAATTCAGAAATTGAAATTCCAAACCGGGCAGCGAGTTTTATGGTGAATTACGGAGCGATCATCGCGGGAACCGGCAGCGCACTGCCGACCAAACGTCTGACCAACGCGGAACTGTCCGCCATGGTGGACACCAACGACGAATGGATCGTGCAGCGGACGGGAATTCGCGAACGGCGGATTGTCGGGGAAGGCGAATCGACGGCCACGCTGGCGATCGAAGCGGCCAGGCAGGCCATCGCGGCGGCGGGCATCGAAGCCAAAGACCTGGACCTGATCATCTGCGGAACGATTACCCCTGAAATGTCTTTCCCCGCCACGGCCTGTTTCGTGGCCGCGGGCCTGGGGCTCAATACCACGCCGGCATTTGACGTGTCGGCGGCGTGCAGCGGGTTCATTTATTGCCTGGATACCGCTTCGCAGTTCATCAAATCCGGCCGGTACAAGAACGTGCTGGTGGTGGGGGCGGAAACGCTCAGCCGCGTGACCGACTACAAGGACCGCGGCAGTTGCATCCTCTTCGGCGACGGGGCCGGGGCGGTGGTCCTGCAGCGGACCAGCCAGGCGGATCGCGGGCTGATTTATTCCAGCCTCTATGCCGACGGTACGGGTTGGGAAATGTTGTACTGCACGCCGGGCAGCCGATACCCGCTCAACGTCGATATGGTCGCCAACCGCAAGCATTACATGCAGATCAAGGGCCGCGAGGTCTACAAGTTCGCGGTGCAGCGGTTTGAGGAGCTGATCACCGACGCCATGAAGAAGTGCGAACTGACGGTCGATCAGGTGAAGCTGGTCGTGCCGCACCAGGTGAATCAGCGGATCATCGATTCGGCGCTGGAAAAGCTCGGTTTCCCGGCGGAAAAGACCTTCGTCAACATCGACAAATACGGCAACACGTCCTCGGCTTCGATCCCGATCGCGCTGGACGAAGCCCGCAAGACCGGCCGGATTCAGCCGGGCGACGTGATCATCATGGTGGCGTTCGGCGCAGGACTGACCTGGGCCAACGCGGTAGTACGGTTCTAATCCAATGGCATCCAAAACCTACATTCTCTGTCCCGGTCAAGGTGCGCAGGCGGTCGGCATGGGCAAGGATTTCCTGGCCGCTTCCCCGGTGGCCAAGGAAGTGTTTGAAACCGCCAACCGCGTGCTCGGCTTTGACCTGGCGGCGTTGTGCTTTGACGGGCCGGAAGATCGGCTGAACCAGACCGACGTCAGCCAGCCGGCCATCTATACCACTAGCGTTGCCAGCTTCCGCGCCGCTCTGGCCGCGGGCCTGGTGGATGCGTCGGCGGTGACCGCTTACGCGGGGCTGAGCCTGGGCGAATACACGGCGTTGCACCTGGCCGGGGTGTTCGGTTTTGAAGAAGGATTGAAGCTGGTGGCCGCCCGCGGGCGCTACATGCAGGACGCGGCGGTGGCCTCGCCCAGCGGCATGGTCGCCGTGATGGGCGCCGACGAAGCGGCCATCGCCAAGCTTTGTGCCGAAGCGGCCCAGGGTGAAGTGCTGGTGCCGGCCAACTACAATGCCCCCGGGCAGGTGGTGGTCAGCGGTGCGACGGGCGCTTGCGAGCGGGCGCTGAAGGCCGCCGAGGCGGCCGGGTTCAAGGCCGTGGCGTTGAAGGTGGCGGGGGCGTTCCACAGCCCGCTGATGCAGCCGGCGGCGGACAAAATGCGGGCGGAACTGGATCGCGTGGCGTTCCAATCGCCGGCGGTGACGGTATATTCCAATGTGACGGCCCGGCCCCACGGGGACGTGGCGTCGATCAAACAACTGCTGGCTCAGCAGATCGTTTCGCCGGTGAAGTGGGAACAGACGATGAAACTGCTGGTGGCCGAGGCCGAGGCGCGGTTCGTGGAGTTGGCTCCCGGGCGCACGCTGGCCGGTCTGGCCAAGCGGATCAACCGGCGGTTGCCGGTGGAAAGTCTGGCGACGGCGGACGTGTTGGCGGGAAACAAGGCGTAGGAGCAGGATCATGAGCGATAAGAAAGTGGCATTGGTGACGGGCGGGTCTCGCGGGATCGGCGCGGCGATCGTGAAGCGGTTGTCGAAAGACGGCTTCCACGTCGTGGCGGTGGCGCGGAACCTGGAGAAGCTGGAACAGGTCTGCAACGAGGCCAAGGCCGAGGGCGGCAGCGCCGAGGCCGTGGTGTGCGATCTGGCCGACGCCAAGGCGGTGGCGGAGATGGTCGATCAGGTGGCCGAGAAATGCGGCCGGCTGGACGTGCTGGTGAACAATGCCGGCATCACCAAGGACGGCCTGATCCTGCGGATGGACGACGAGGATTTTGACGCGGTGATCAACACCAACTTGAAGAGCGCGTTCGTGGCGATCCGCCAGGCGGCCCGGCCGATGATGCGGGCCAAGGGCGGCCGGATCATCAACATCACCAGCGTCGCGGGCGTGGCGGGCAACGCCGGGCAGGCGAACTATGCGGCCAGCAAGGCGGGTCTGATCGGTCTGAGCAAGACCGTCGCCAAGGAACTGGCCGGTAAGAACATCACCAGCAACTGCATCGCCCCGGGCTTTATCACCACGGACATGACCGACGTGCTGAACGAACAGATCAAGGAAGGGGCCAAGGGCCTGATTCCGCTGCGTCGTTTCGGCAAGCCCGAAGAGATCGCCTCGGTGGTGGCGTTCCTGGCCGGTCCCGACGCCAGCTATGTCACCGGGCAGGTGATTTGCGTTGACGGGGGCATGATTATGTAGAAGTAAACCGTTCCCGCGTGATGGAACGGGGCCGGCCGACGAGGGGAAGTCTCGGCTAAGCCGGTCGATTGGACGTCGGACAGTTGCAAAAGGGTTCGACGCCAGTATAGTTTTCGATGGTTCGGGTCGCGTGACCCGGACAAAACATTCAGTCAGGGTAGGTGGAATCATATGGACGACATTGAGCAGAAGGTTATCGAGATCGTGAGCGAACAGATGGGCGTGGACAAGAGCGAGATCACTCGCGAAACCCACTTCATCAACGATCTGAATGCCGACTCGCTGGACACCGTGGAGTTGGTGATGGAATTCGAAGACGAGTTCGAACTGTCCATCCCCGACGAAGAAGCGGAAAAGATCCAGACCGTCGGGCAGGCGATCGACTACATCAAGGAACACTCCAACAAGTAACCTTGACGTATTGTCGCGTTCCAGGGAATTGACTTGCCGACCCGGTTCGGGTCGGCGAGGGTGGGTTTTGGTTGCCGCCGATGCTGCGGTTCGCGAATATGACTAAACGTCGCGTCGTAATTACGGGTCTGGGTGTGGTCACCTCGCTAGGCGAGAGTGGCGACCAGATGTTTGACAACCTGTGTGCCGGCAAGAGCGGCATTTCGCTCATCACGCGTTGGGATGCCAGCAAGTATCCCACCCGCTTCGGCGGCGAATGCGCGAAGTTTGACGTGACGAAATACGGCATCGACTTCCGCGAGGCCAAGCGACTGGACCGTTTCGGTCAGTTCGGCTTGGCTGCCGCGATCACGGCCGTGAAAGACGCGGGGCTGGACTTCAGCAAGGAAGACACCCTCCGCGCCGGCGTGGTCATCGGCAGCGGCATCGGCGGCATCGAAACCCTTGAAGAACAGAACAAAGTGCTGATCGAACGCGGCGTCAGCCGGGTCAGCCCCTTTACTGTTCCGCGGCTGATGGCCAACGCCGCCAGCGGCAACGTTTCGATCATGTTCGGCCTGCACGGACCCAACACGGCGGTCACCACCGCCTGCGCCACGGGCTCCAACGCCATTGGCGATGCCGGTCGATTCATCCAGTACGGCTTGGCCGACATCATGATCGCCGGCGGTTCGGAAGCGGCCTTGTGCGAACTGGGCATGGCCAGTTTCTCGGCCGCCCGCGCCATGTCCACCCGCAACGACGCGCCGGAAAAGGCCAGTCGTCCGTGGGACAAGGACCGTGACGGTTTCGTCATGGCCGAAGGCGCCGGCGTGGTGATCCTTGAAGAGTACGAGCACGCCGTCAAACGCGGGGCTCGCATTTATGCCGAGTTGGTCGGCTACGGCATGAGCGGCGACGCCTGCCACATCACCCAGCCCGAGCCGGAAGGCAAGGGCGCGGCCCTGGCGATGCGCCTGGCGCTGCAAGACGCCGGCGTGGCCCCCGACGTGGTGACCTACGTCAACGCCCACGGCACCAGCACGCCTCTGGGCGACATTGCCGAAACCAAGGCTTTGAAGTCCGTGTTCGGCGAGCATGCCCGGAAACTGGCCATCAGCTCCACCAAGAGCGCGGTCGGTCATCTGCTGGGCGCGTCCGGCGGCGTGGAAGCGGTCGTGTCCGCGTTGAGCGTACACCGCAACGTCATGCCTCCGACGATCAACCTGGACAATCCCGATCCCGAATGCGATCTGGACTATGTTCCGCACACTGCCCGTGAAAAACGGGTGGAGTACGCCATGAGCAACAGCTTCGGCTTTGGCGGTCACAACGCCAGTTTGCTGATGAAGAAGATTTAAGCGGTTTGTTTTTCAATTCATAAAATCGCCGGGCGAACCTTTGGGTTCGCCCGGCTTTGTTTTTTTGGGGAAATCGCGGCCCAAGGGCCGCCGCTAAGCGTCAGTATACGACCGCCATGGAATCTTCGATGGCTTCGATGACCTGGCGGACGTGGAAAGGCTTGCGGAGGAATCCGTCGAAGCCGAGCGCCGTGAGGGACTGGACTTCTTCGTCGGTCATCTTGCCGCTCATGGCGACGATCTTGGTCAGTTGCAGGTCGGGGTTTTCCTTGACGTGCTTGCACAGGGCCCGGCCGTCGATGCCGGCCAGGTGCATGTCCAGCAGGATGACGTGGGGGCGGAATTTTTCGGCGACGACGCCGGCGGCAAAGCCTCCGCGGGCGACTTCGACTTCGTATTTGGCTTCGTCTTCGAGGATTTTTTCCAGCACCTCGACGATATCCTGTTCGTCATCAACGATCATGACGCGGGTATGGCCGGTCATCAGGCCGTTGAGGGGCATTCCATGTTGTTTCATGAAATGGACGAGCTGGGCAAGGGGGATTCGGCGGTCCTTGCTGCCGGGGATGCGGTAGCCGTGGAGGGCGCCGGAATCGAACCATTTGCTGACGGTTCGGGGGGCGACGTTGCAGATTCTGGCGACTTCGCCGGTAGTGAGGACGTCTTTGAGACTATTGCTGTTCATGGCACTCTCTCCCGTGGAATGTTTGCGGCGTTTACCCCCGGGTTTGGGCTTGGGTTTGTTTTGCCGCATGCTGCCTTCCTTGTCAGCGGCCATCCAACGGCCGCCGACACTTTCTATATCGACAGTCCGGGCGGACGCTTTAGGTGGGACGCGCCGATTTTGCCGGTTGGAAGGAATACGGAGGTGCATGAAAACGAAAAACCCGCATTTTCTTGCGAAAATGCGGGTTTGCTGATGGAGCCACGGGGAATCGAACCCCGATTTGTTGAATGCGATTCAACCGTCATCCCGTTAGACCATGGCCCCGGGAACCAAATTCTGCCGCCATTTTAGTGGCGTGGGGCAGGGCGTCAAGCGATCCGGGGCAGAAGACATGACTTGTCCGGATTTTTTGGCGAACCGGAGGTGGCGTAACTTCCATATATACATAGCGATGGGTTAGACGTGGCGCATCCGGTCGATTTCACTTTTTGACCCGGATCGGCTCGCTGTCCTATAGTTCGACGTGTCGATATGGGTCCACTGTTAAGGAGATGGGTTATGCCAAAGCAGGCTGCGGGGGCGACGGATCAGGACTTGGAACAACTCACGGCGCTTTTTCGGTTGCTGTCGGATAAGACGCGGCTGAATATCCTGCTGGTGTTGGCCGAGGGCGAGCGGAACGTAACCAGCCTTTGTGAGGAGCTGAACCTTCCGCAGCCGACGGTCAGTCACCATCTGGGCCTGCTGCGAATGAACAACATCATTGGCAACCGGCGCAACGGCAAGCAGGTGTTCTACGGGTTGAACGGGCGCGTGGACGCCGGGGAAGGCACCGATCTGCAGATCGGTGTCGAGAATTTCGCCGTACACATTTCCCCCAAGTCGGAAAATAGCGTGGAGTGATACGCATCTAAGAAACAACGCCCGCCGGTTTGAATCGGCGGGCGTTGTTGGTAATGGTTCAACAAGAAAGGGCGGCCCGTTTCCGGGTCGCCCTTTCCGTGTTTACTCTGCCATCGTGGGTTACATACCGAGCAGTTTCAGGACGTTCTGCGGGGAAGAATTCGCCTGAGCCAGCACGGAGGTGTTGGCCTGAACCAGGATCTGCGCCCGGGTCATAGCCGCCGTTTCCGTAGCGAAATCCGCGTCGCGGATGGCGCTTTCACTGGCCGTCACGTTTTCCAACGCCACGTTGAGGCTGTTGACGTTGGTTTCCAGGATGTCCTTCTGGAACTGCGCCGAGCCGTCCACGCAGGGTGGCTACCTGGCGAATCGCGGCGCTGAGGATATTCTGGGCCTTGACGGTGTTGCTGCTGGTCAGTTCGTTACCGCCGCCGCTGGCCAACGTGGACAGGTAGCCCGTGGAGGCGCTGCCCAGTTTGCTGGTGGCCACGGAGCCGATGCCGATGTTGACTTGGCCTTGGCGATTGACTTCGGAGCTGAGCTGGAACTTAGCGCCGCCGCCGGTGATGGCGAAGGACTGGGTGGTGGTGGTTTGCTGGGCGAAGCTGGCCTTGAGATCGAGGCTGATGTCCAGGTCGCCGGTGCGGATGGAGGCGGTGGTGCCGTCAACGTCGGCCTGCGAGCCGTTGATGTTGACGGTGGCGTCGGTGCCGAACTTCTTGGCGGTGGCGAATGAGCCTTGCAGGGTGGTGACGCTGACGAACTGCTTGGAGCCGAACTCGGTGGAGACCATCCGCAGGCCGCCGGTGGAACTGACGACGGCGCTGACGCCGGTGGAATCCTTGAGCTGGTTGATCGCCACGGCGATGGCGCTGTTGTGGGCGCTGGCGGCGAAGGAGAGGCGTTCGGTGCCGAGGTTACCGGCGATTTCCACCGTAACCGGCGAAGCGGCGCTGATGCCGTTGGCGGCGAAATCGACTTCGGCGAGCTTGGCGCTGGCCGTGACTTGAACGGAAACGGTGATGCTTCCGTTGTCCGGGAGTTTGGCGGCGTTGACGTTGACCTGGCTGATGGCGCCGGCCGCCACACCGCTGGTCATGTAGTCGAGGCTGCCGTTAAGCAGTCTCACCCCGTTGAACTGCGTGGTGTTGGAGATACGGTTGATGCTGTTGAGGATGGAATCGACCTGCAACTGATTGGCCTTGATTTCTTCCGAAGACAGCGCGCCGTTGTTGGCGGCCTGGTTGGTGAGGCTCTGGATTTCCAGCAGCAGCGAGGAGACTTCGCCCAGAGCGCCTTCGGCCGTGTTCAGCACGTTGCCGGCGCGTTGGGAGTTGTCCACGGCCTGGTTGATGCCGTTGATTTCGCTGCGAAGGGTTTCGCTGGCGATGAGGCCGGCGGGTGCGTCTTTGCCGGTGTTGATTTTCAGACCGCTGGACAACCGCTGAAGGCGGGTGGACAGATCGGCCTGGTTCTGTTGCAAGCGGTGGGTTGCCTGCATCGACGAAATGTTGGTATTGATCCGACTCATGGTATCCTCCGTGATACTTGGTCCGGTTTTCCGGACACTTGAATGCCGCGACGGATGTCCGTATCCGCCGCCAGGTTATTGAACGAGTCCGACACTGGAGGGCGGCCATCATCCACATGCCGTCCGCCCGACGGACCCAACAGAAACTATTTCAACGAGGAAGTTACCGAGCCGGTGCTCCGCCCGGCGCAGCTTGCGGAGATGTATTGGGGTGTGAGAACCTCCTTGTTCGAAGCCGTGCGACCGAATCCGTTCGGCCGCTGCAACGCCGCAGTCGCAAAGACCCGCCGCGTTCCGTCTTTTATGTCGGACAATTTTTGGCGCAAACTTTAACCTGTCGGCTTGCGGAAATTGCGCTCGGGGCAGGGGCCGATAATAACGGCTTGAACGCATGAAGATTCGCCCCCGGCAGGAATTGCGCGTCAAACCGAGGGGCGGATTTGACATCGAAGGGTTGGTGTTAGAATATCAGACTTGCGTGGCCCCGTAGCTCAACTGGATAGAGCACGAGATTTCTAATCTCGCGGTTGCAGGTTCGATTCCTGCCGGGGTCACTTGGATTCGAGCAGGGCGGGTTGGTTCATCGCCTCGGCGATCTGGGGGGGAACGTAGTTGCCAGTGGAGAGGATGATTTTGAAGGCTTCCTCGGGGGAAAGGTTCAAAAACAGACAATCAGAGCGGCGGACGAAATACATCCGGCCGTTGATGGGGTTGGGGACGCCGGGCAGCAGGACGCAAAGCAGGTCTGCGTCGCCGGGAATGCCTTCGCCGCTGGTGAATCCCAGGGCTCGGAGGTTGCCGGTTTCAACGGGGACGAGAACCACCTTGCCCCAGGTGCCTTCCTTGCCACCGGGGGTGAGGGAGACTTGCTTCCAGGCGGCGTACAGCCCGCTGAGGAAGGGGATGCGGGCCAGGAAGCGATCCAGATAGCCCAGCAGCATCTGGCCGAGCAGGCTCGTCGTCACCAGTCCCATCAGATAGATGGCGAGCAGGGCAATAACGATGCCCAGAAACGGGATGTTTCGCTGGGGCATCAGCCAATGGGTGAAGATGCTGGTTTTGTTGTCGATCCACCAGATGACGAAAACGGTGATGACGATGGGGATGGCCGCGAAGATGCCGGCCAGGAACGTGTTGCGCAAATGTTTCCGAAGGCGGTCCATGGGCAGTATTGTTTGTTTTAGGGGGCCGTCCGCAAGGGAGGCATGCAGGTTCGGCGATATTTTCCCGGCTATTAATGTCGTCTTCATCGATTCTTAACAATGGGGGCGTGCAATACGGCGGATCAAAAAGCAGGAAGAAATGGATCTTACCCTCTGAAGGAGGAATCGCATGTTGGCTTTCGTGAAACGGGCTGCGGTGGCGGTGGTGGCGGCATCCTGCGGGATGGCTTCGGCACAGGTTCGCTTGCAAGGGGCCGGGGCGACGTTCCCCGAACCTTTGTATCAGCGATGGGTCAGTGAATACCAGAAGTCGCACCCCCTGGTCCAGATCGACTACAAGGGGATCGGCTCGGGCGGGGGCATCAAGGGAATTACCGATAAGACTTTGGACTTTGCCGGTTCGGATGCGCCGATGAGCTCTTCGGAGCGGCAGAAGGCCGGCGACGAAGTGGTGCATATTCCCACGGTGGCCGGCGCGGTGGTTCCGGCGTACAACCTGCCGGGCGTGAGCGGGGAATTGAAGCTGACCGGTCCCGTGATTGCGGACATTTATCGGGGCGTGATCACCAAGTGGAACGATTCGAAGATTGCCGCGATCAATGCCGGGCTGACGCTGCCGGACATGGAGATTACGCCGGTGTATCGCACCGATGGCAGCGGTACGAGCTTCATCTTCACCAACTATCTTGCCGGTCAGAGCAGCGAGTTCAAGGACGGCATCGGGGCCGGTAAAACGGTGCAGTGGCCCGTCGGCCAGGGCGGCAAGGGGAACCAGGGCGTGACGGCCGTGGTGCAGACGACGCCCGGGGCGCTGGGTTACATCGAATTGGCTTACGCCATTCAGAACAAGCTTCCCTTCGCTTTGGTGCAGAACCGGGACGGGAAGTTCATCAAGGCTTCTCCGCAGACCGTCACGGCGGCCGGGGAAGGCGCGTTGGCGTCGATGACCAGCAGCCTGGCGGTCAACATCTGGAACCAGCCCGGCGAAAACACTTACCCGATCAGCGCCTTTACCTACGTCATCGTCTACAAGGATCTTGGCTACCTGAAGGATCAGCAAAAGGCCGAGGCGCTGGTGGACTTCCTTAGCTGGGCGACGACCGAGGGCGAAAAATTGGCGCCGAACTGGATTACGCCTCGCTGAGCGGCGGCGTGCAGGCCAAGGTTCAACAGGCCCTGGGCGCACTGACTTGGGCGGGCGCCCCGGTGAAAGGAAGCAAGTAGTAGTCGGACGCTGAACGACGCCCCGGATGTACGCCCAAAACACGGATGTACATCCGGGGCTCCGAACTAAACGCAAAAGGATTGCGGACATGCCTCCTCTTGTGCAGGACATGACGGACAACCAACCCACGCAGCGTCCTTCGCTGCTGGGCAAGCACGCGCCGTGGATGGGACGGGGACGGGGCGTTGAAATGGGCCGCCCATTCCGGGGCGGTTTCCGTCCTGGTCATGCTGGCGGTACTGGTGGGGGTTTTGGCCTGGTCGGCCGGCCCCAGCATTCGCGCGTTCGGTCTGTCGTTCCTGACGCAAAGCGACTGGCGGCCCAACGAGTTGGAGCGGCCGCTGCGCACCGCCGAGGGCAAGGTCGTCATGCGCGACGGGGAAGCGGTGACGGAGACGTTGCCGCCGTCGTTCGGGGCGTTGCCGGTGATATACGGCACGGCCGTCAGTTCGACACTGGCCCTGTTGTTTGCGGTTCCGTTGAGTTTTGGCGCGGCGCTATTTCTGGTGCGGATTGCGCCCAAAGGGATGAAGGAACCGGTTTCATTTCTCATTGAATTTCTGGCCGCCATTCCCAGCATCGCGTACGGCATCTGGGGCTTGTTCGTGCTGTCGCCGTTCCTGCAACAATACGTGGAGCCGGCGGTGGCCAAACTGCTGGGCGGCGTTCCGGGGATGGGTTGGCTGTTTTACGACACGGCCATGACGGGGGGGAAGCTGGTGTCGCACAAGCTGTCGCTGACGGGGCGGGACATGTTCAGCGGCGGCGTGGTGCTGGGGATCATGATCCTGCCGATCATCACGGCCATCAGCCGGGACGTGCTCAAGGCCGTGCCGCGGACGCAGATTGAAGGGACCGCGGCGCTGGGCGCGACCTGGTGGCAAAGCTCGTGGGAAATGCTGCGATACAGCCGCAGCGGCTTGTTCGGCGCGGTCATGCTGGGCCTGGCCCGGGCGGCGGGGGAGACGATGGCGATCACCATGGTCATTGGAAACAACAACCAGATTGCCGCGTCCATCTTTGCCCCGGCACAGACGATGTCGAGCCTCCTGGCCAACGAATTTGCCGAAGCCAACGGAGAAATGCATCGTTCGTCGCTGGTGGAGGTGGCGTTGATCCTGCTGCTGATGTCGCTGGCGTTCAACATCGTGGCCCGATATCTGGTCGTCGGAAAAGGAGCCCGCACGGCGGCGGCCCACTAATGACACAAACCGCACAACATTTTCTGACGTCGCGAAGCACAAGGCGAAGCCTGTACGATCGCATCAGCCGGCTCAAGAGCAACACCGCTTATGCCGTCTGCATGGGCTTTACGCTGTTCATTCTGCTGCTGCTGGCGCTGGTGACGGGGTATTTGATCTCCATTGGGTTCAGGTCGATCAGTTGGTCCTTTTTCGCCGAGCTACCCGTTCCCTACGGCGGCGTGGGATATCCCGGCGGGATGAAAAACGCCCTTGCCGGCACGGCGATTCTGATCGGCATGGCCAGCCTGGTGGGGATTCCGCTGGGGATGCTGGCCGGGGTGTACCTGGCCGAATACAGCGCCAATTCGTGGCTGGCCAATCCCGTGCGGTTTGTCAGCGACGTGCTGGCGGGCGTGCCCAGCATCGTGGTGGGCATTCTGGGTTACGAACTGCTGGTGGTTCCGCTTGGCGGGTATAACGCGTGGGCGGGAGCGATGGCGCTGGCGTTTTTGATGATTCCGATCGTGGCGCGGACGACCGAGGAGATGCTGCGGCTGGTGCCCAACAGTTATCGCGAAGCGTCGGTGGCGCTGGGGGCGACCAAGGCCCGCACCATTCTGGGCGTCGTGTTGCCGGCGGCGATGGGATCGGTCGTCACGGGGATCATGCTGGCGATTGCCCGCGTTGCCGGCGAGACGGCCCCGCTGCTGTTCACGGCGTTGGGCAGCCGATTCATGCCGGTCCTGGTGGAAGGGGGCGTGCCCAGGGTGGAGGTGAATCGGCCGTTCCCGTCGTTGACGGTGCAGATTTTCGATTATGCGACCGGGCCGTATACCGAACAGAAGCGACTGGCGTGGGCGGGGATTCTTGTGCTGATTTCGATGATCTTCGTGTTGAATCTGAGCATCCGGTTTGTGGCCCGCAAGCGGAAGTAGACTCCGGATGAGGGAGATGGCGTATGGAGACGTTGATGACCCTGGAAACCAATGACAAACCCGCCAAGGTTGAGCATAAGCCTCAGGCCGAGAGCCCGGTGGTCCATCGCAGCCTCGCTTCGCCGGGAGAGGTGCATGACGAGGTGGACGCGGAAAACCACGTCCTGCGCGTGGAGGACTTTGAATTGTTTTACGGCCAGTCGCGCGCGCTGCACGGGATCAACATGAAGATCCCGGCCGGCAAAGTCACGGCGCTGATCGGGCCGTCCGGTTGCGGCAAATCCACCCTGCTGCGCAGCATGAACCGCCTGAACGACCTGATCGAAAACGTCCGCATCCGCGGCAACATCTATTACAAAGGCGAAGGAATCTACGACCGCAACGTGGACGTGATCGAAGTGCGCAAGCGCATGGGCATGGTCTTCCAGCGGTCCAATCCGTTTCCCATGTCGATTTTCGAGAACGTGGTTTACGCCCTGCGCATCGCCGGAGAAAAACGGCGGAGTGCGCTGGAGGAAACCTGCGAGAAATCGCTGCGCGGGGCGGCCTTGTGGGACGAAGTCAAAGACCGTCTCAATTCCAGCGCCCTGGGCTTGTCCGGCGGGCAGCAGCAGCGGCTGTGCATCGCCCGCGCCATTGCCGCCAACCCCGAAGTCCTGCTGATGGACGAACCCTGTTCGGCGCTGGACCCCATCGCCACCGGCAAGGTTGAAGACCTGATCTACCAACTGCGCGGAAATTACACGATTGTGATCGTGACGCACAACATGCAACAGGCGGCCCGGGTCAGCGATTACACGGCGTTCATGTACCTGGGCCGGCTGGTGGAATACGGCCGGACGCTCAGCATCTTCGAAAACCCGCGATTGAAGCAGACTGAAGATTATGTGACAGGTCGCTTCGGATGAGCGGCGGGTGTGTTTATCTCCTCTCGCGCTTCGCGGGAGAGGTCTGATGGGCCAGGGCGGCGTTTTGCGGTCGCCCGTAGGGCGACAGGACTTCGAGTTTTCCCTGCCCAATGCCGCCCTACGGGCGGCGGCGAAACGAGGAAACCACCTCTTGGGTAGCATTTGACTCCGGCGGGTGGAGGGGCTAGCCTCAATTCATGCAGTCTGGCGGCATCAACAGGAAAAAAGTGGTGGTCGCGATGAGCGGCGGCGTGGACAGCTCCGTGGCCGCGGCGTTGTTGCAACGCGAGGGGTACGAGGTGATGGGGGTCTTCATGCGCCTGGGTTCGCCGGAGGGCGTGGAACTGGCCGAGGCGCAGGGGGGCGAAGTCTGTGAGCCGGGCGTCAAGGGCAAGCAGGGGTGTTGTTCGGTGCGCGACGCGGCCGACGCCCGGCGGGTGGCGGGAATGCTGGGGATTCCCTTTTACGTCTTGAACTTTCAGGAAGACTTCGGGCGGGTCATCGATTACTTCGTGGCCGAATACAACCGCGGGCGAACGCCCAACCCGTGCGTGCGGTGCAACGACTGGCTGAAGTTCGGAAAGCTGGCCCGCTACGCGCAGGCCGTGGGGGCCGACTACGTCGCCAGCGGCCATTACGCCCGGGTTGGCGTCGATCCGGCCAGTGGGGAAACAACGCTGCTGCGGGGGTTGGATCATCGCAAGGACCAGAGCTATGTGCTGTTTGGCATGCGTCCGGAGACGGTCGCGCATACGCTGCTGCCGGTCGGGGCCATGGAGAAATCACAGGTTCGGGCGATTGCCGAGGAGTTGAAGCTGCCGGTGTTTGATAAGCCGGATTCGCAGGAGATTTGTTTTGTTCCCAACCAGGACTACGCCGGGCTGGTGCGGCGTCGTGCGCCCGAGCAGTTCCGCGCGGGGGATTTGACGACGACGGACGGCCGGGTGGTCGGTCGGCACGAGGGGCATCAGCATTTCACGATCGGCCAGCGCAAGGGCGTCGGGGTGGCCCTGGGCCATCCGATCTACGTGGTTGACATCGACCCGGCTCAAAGCCGCGTGGTTCTGGGCGAAAAGGGCGATCTGCTTCGCCGATCACTGGTTGCCGATCAGGCCAATTTCCTGTGCGAACGCGCCCGGTCGGCCACGGGCGGCTTGCGCTGTCAGGCGAAAATCCGCTACAACCACCAGCCCCAGCCGGCGACAATGACGCGACTCGCGGACGATCAATTTCGGGTTTGTTTTGACGAACCGCAGAGCGCCATTACGCCCGGGCAGGCAGTGGTGGTTTATGATGGCGATGTCGTACTGTGCGGAGGATGGATCGACTGCGTGGAAAAGTAGGGGGGCGGCGGAGTTTTTACCGCGGAGGATTGGAACCGCCGATGTACGCGGATAAACGCAGATAAAGAAGAGGCAATTCCCTCTCCCCGCGAGGGGAGAGGGCTGGGGTGAGGGGGGAGAGCTTTGGATGCAGTTGGCGAATGTACGCCGGAAGAATTCGTTGCTTTCGCCCCTCACCCCGTCCCTCTCCCCTCGCGGGGAGAGGGGGAAAGAACGGCGCGGGGGAGAGGGAATGATTTTTTCTTATCGGCGTTGATCGGCGTGCATCGGCGGTTCATTTTCTCTGCGGTGAGGCAAACATTATCGGCTGTTGCATCGGCGGCCGATTTGTTCGTACCGGCAGGGGTTTTAGTTAAACTACCTCAATGATGTTTCGGCGTAATGTTTTGATCTTTCACGGGGGCGCGTTGGGGGATTTTGTGCTGAGCTGGCCACTGGCGCTGGCTCTGGGGCGGCTGTTTCCGCAGAACCGGATTATCTACATCACCCAGAGTCAGAAGGGCGCGTTGGCCGAGCGCGTGCTGAAGGTGGATTGGGTGGACGTGGAAGGGGGGTGGCACCACCTGTTCGGCGATCCGGCCGGATTGCCGGCGGCGGCGGTTAAGCTGCTGGGCAATGCGCACTCCGTCTACAGTTTCGTTTCAACGCCGGCGGATTCGTGGACGCGGCACGTACGCCGGCTGACGGGGTTGGATGAGGTTGTGTCGCTGCAAACGACTCCGCCGGGCGATTATGCGGGGCACGCCACGCAGTATCTGGTGGAGCAGCTTCAGTGCCGGCCGGTCGTGCAGAGCGCGGTTCGGCAACTGTTGCGGTCCATCGGGGAGCAGGGGATTCGGGCATTTGCTCCGGCCGAGGGCGGGGTGCTGATTCATCCCGGCAGCGGCTCGCCGCAAAAATGCTGGCCGATGGATCGATTCATTCAGCTTGTCGGGCGATTGCGGGATGCGGGGCGGACGGTGCGCATCGTGCTGGGAGACGTGGAGGCCGAACGATGGGACGCCCGACAGATCGAGCAATTGTCGGCGGCGGCCGAAGTGTTGCGCCCGGTAAACCATGTGGAGTTGGCGGGGCATTTGGCCGGGGCATCGCTGGTGGTTGCCAACGACAGCGGCCCGGGCCATCTGGCGGCTGTGTTGGGGGTGCCGACGGTTTCGCTGTTCGGCCCGACCGATCCCAAGGTCTGGCGTCCGGTTGGTCCGTGCGTCGAGGTGTTGCACGCCCGGCCGCTGGAAGCTCTGACGGTGGGGGATGTATGCAATGCGGCAAGGCGCATGCTGGGCAAGGGGAGGGTATTGCCCGTGCCGGCGATTGATGAGGGGGAGTGATCGGATTTTACGTTTGCGAATCCAAACGCCCACCGATTGGAATCGGTGGGCGTTTTGTTTATCAAAAAGAAGAGGGGCGGGTCTTGATGATCCGCCCCTTTCTTGTTTCATCGTGCGGACTGACGATTACCGGATGAACAGCATCTCGCGGTAGGTCGGCAGCGGCCACAGGTCGTCGGCCACGATCGTTTCGAGCTTGTCGCCCAGCTTCCGCAGCTCGACCATCGCGGGGATGACCGTATCGCGGTAGTACTTGGCGTGATCGATGGGCTCGCCGGCGGCGTGGTGCGAAGCAGCCTTCGAGAGGGCACAGGCGGCCTTCTGGAAGTCGCTGAGCGTGGAGCTGAGAACCTTGAGCAGCTCGAGCTGGGCGGCGGCGTCAATGCCGGCGGCCTTGGCGGCGGTCACGGCGGTGGCCAGTTCCGTCTGGTAACGGATGGCGGCCGGGACGATCATGGTCTTGGCCATCTGGATCATCAACTGGGCCTCGACGTTGACGTTCTTGACGTAGTTTTCGGACAAGATCGCGAAGCGGCTGTTGAGTTCGCGTTCGGTGTAGACCTTGTACTTGGTCAGCAGCTCGATCGTCTCCTTCTTGGTGATGACCGGGAGGCAATCGACGGTGTTCTTGAAGTTCGGCAGGCCGCGTTTCTCGGCTTCCTTGTGCCATTCTTCGGTGTAGTTGTCGCCGTTGAAGATGATCCGCTTGTGCTGCTTGATGATGGTCGGCAGCAGTTCCTGGATGGCGACGACGAGGCTCTTACCGGCCTGGGTGGTCTTTTCCAACTGCGTGGCGACGCAGTCGAGCGACTCGGCCACGATGGCGTTGAGGATGGTGTTCGGGCCGGCGACGTTGGCCGAGGAGCCGACGGCGCGGAACTCGAACTTGTTGCCGGTAAAGGCGAAGGGCGAGGTGCGGTTGCGGTCGCCGGCGTCCTTGGGGAGCTTGGGCAGAACCGACACACCGGTTTCAAACAGGCCGCCCTGCTTGGTGCTCTTGGCGCCGCCCTTTTCGATCTGTTCGATGATGTCGTTGAGCTGATCGCCCAGGAAGATCGAGATGATGGCCGGGGGAGCTTCGTTGGCGCCCAGGCGGTGGTCGTTGGCGGCGCTGGCGACGGACATGCGGAGCACGTCGGCATATTTATCGACGGCGCGGATGATGGCGGCGACGAAGACGAGGAACTGGGCGTTGTCGTGGGGGTTGTCGCCGGGGTTGAGGAGGTTTTCCCCGACGTCGGTGGCCATCGACCAGTTGTTGTGCTTGCCCGAGCCGTTGATGCCGGCGAAGGGCTTTTCGTGCAGCAGGCAGGCCAGGCCGTACTTGTCGGCGGTCTTGCGCAGGATTTCCATGATCAACAACTGGTGGTCGGTCGCCAGGTTCGAGGTTTCGAACATGGGGGCCAGTTCATACTGGCTGGGGGCCACTTCGTTGTGACGGGTCTTGACCGGTACGCCGAGCTTGCACAGTTCGGTTTCGGCGTCGGCCATGAACGCCAGGACGCGTTCGGGGATGGTGCCGAAGTACTGGTCTTCCAGTTCCTGGCCCTTGGGGGGCTTGGCGCCGAAGAGGGTCCGGCCGGCGTTGATCAGGTCGGGCCGGGCGTAGATAGAAACCTTTGTCGATGAGGAAGTATTCCTGTTCGGCGCCGACGGTCGTGAAGACGCGGGTGGCTTCGGTGTTGCCGAAGAGGCGGAGGATGCGCAGGGCCTGGACGGAGAGGGCTTCCATGGAGCGGAGCAGCGGGGTCTTTTTGTCGAGGGCTTCGCCGGTCCAGCTCAAGAAGGCCGTGGGGATGACCAGGGTGGAGCCGTTGGCGTGTTCGACGACGTAAGCGGGGCTGGAGGGATCCCAGGCAGTGTAGCCGCGGGCTTCGAAGGTGGCGCGCAGGCCGCCGGAGGGGAAGCTGGAGGCGTCGGGTTCACCCTTGATGAGTTCCTTGCCGCTGAATTCGACGACCGCGCCACCGGTGCTGGTGGGGTTGAGGAAGCTGTCGTGCTTTTCGGCGGTCAGGCCGGTCATGGGCTGGAAGATGTGCGTGTAGTGGGTGGCGCCTTTTTCCATGGCCCAGTCCTTCATGGCATTGGCGACGACGTCGGCGATGGACGGGTCCAGCGGGTGGCCAAGCTTGACGGTCTTCTGCAGAGCCTTGAACACCGGCTTGGGCAGGCGAGCTTTCTGAACTTCTTCGTTAAAGACGTTAATGCCGAAGATGTCCTTGGCGTGGACCTGCTTGAAATTGACGTGGTTGAGATGGTGCTTGGCGGAAGCAATCGCTTTTACCGCCTCCTGACGAACGTTCGAACCCATGGGGTCTCCTGAAAGGTAGAAGGTTAGCTTCGGCCACCGCCCGAGGTGGCCTTGAGCGCGAAAAAGAGGTATCGCAGACTGCATCCCCTTAGTCAAGCAAGGAGGAACTTCCCTTGCACGCTCACTCCAATAGGCGACTCATCAGCAAAAGCTGTGCAAGTCCGAAAAACGGCGAAAAAAGGGGGTTTGGTGCGCGATAGTTGTGCATTTCGTGGCTTGGCGACGGCGTTTGCGCAGAAAATAGGCAGGTTGGCCCCTGTGTCATGTGCCTTAATTTTGTGCGGATGCGGATGCCGTAGCTGATTTTTGACCGTTTCGGAGATCGGGGATACCATACGTTTTATATCTGGAGCGTCGAATAAAACCACGGAGGTGCCAAGAGAAGAGAATGATGAATGATGAATTATGAATGATGAAGGAGGAAAGAAGAGCAAGTAATAAAAGCTGGTTTGCTTCCTCCTTCATCATTCATCATTCATCATTCTGACTTCTCTTCCGTGCCTCCGTGGTTTGATCGGACCTTCTTAACCAAAGGCTTCAAGGAGGCTTGTCATGACCGCCAACGACGTGCTGAAACTCTGCAAAGAGAAAAAAGTCCAGTTCATCGACCTGCGTTTCATGGACTTTCCCGGCCTCTGGCAGCACACCACTCTGCCGATCAGCGAACTGACTTCCGAAAGCTTCGACCACGGCTTCGGCTTCGACGGCAGCTCCATCCGCGGCTGGCAGGCCATCAACGAATCCGACATGCTGCTGGTTCCCGTGGCCGACACCGCCAAGATCGACCCGTTCCTGTCGCACGTCACCCTCTCGATGATCTGCGACGTGCGCGACCCGATCACCAAGAAGGAATACTCCCGCGACCCTCGCTCCATCGCCCGCAAGGCCATCAAGTATCTCCAGAAATCGAAGATCGCCGACACCGCCTTCTTCGGACCCGAACTGGAATTTTTCATCTTCGACAACGTCTGGTACGACCAGGGCATCAACTACGCCAAGTACCACGTCAACTCCCGCGAAGGCATCTGGGGCCGCGGCGAAGAAGACCCCTCCAACCTCGGCTACAAGGTCCGTCTCAAGGAAGGCTACTTCCCCACGCCGCCGATGGACACCATGCAGACCATCCGCAGCGAAATGGTCGCCACGCTCATCGAACTGGGCATTCCCGTCGAAGCGCACCACCACGAAGTCGCCACCGGCGGGCAGTGCGAAATCGACATGCGCTACCAGGATCTGATGACGATGGCCGACAACGTCATGATGTACAAGTACGTCTGCAAGAACGTGGCCGCCCGTCATGGCAAGGTCGTCACTTTCATGCCCAAGCCTCTGTTCCAGGACAACGGCTCGGGCATGCACGTGCATTTCTCGCTCTGGAAAGGCGACAAGCCCCTGTTTGCCGGCAACAAGTACGCGGGCCTCAGCGACATGGGCCTCTACGCCATCGGCGGCATCCTCAAGCACGCCCGCTCGCTGTGCGCCTTGTGCAACCCCACGACCAACAGCTACAAACGCCTCGTGCCCGGCTACGAAGCCCCCGTGAATCTCGTTTATAGCAGCCGCAACCGCTCGGCCGCCATCCGCATCCCGATGTACAGCGAGAATCCCAAGACCAAACGCGTCGAGTTCCGCTGCCCCGACAGCAGTTGCAATCCCTACCTGGCCTTCAGCGCCATGGTCATGGCCGCCATCGACGGCATCGAGAACAAGATTCATCCCGGCGACCCGATGGACAAGGATATCTACCGCCTGTCGGCCGCCGAATACGAAAACATCGGCTCGGCCCCCGGCTCGCTCGATGAAGCGCTGAACGAGCTGGAAAACGACCACGAATACCTCCTGGCCGGCGACGTCTTCACCGCCGACGTGATCCACTACTGGATCAAGTACAAGCGGGAGAACGAAGTGGACGCCATCCGCATGCGTCCGCATCCTTATGAATTCTGCATGTACTTCGACATTTGATTGTCGGGAGCGGAACGTGCCGCCCTGCGGGCGGCCGCGAAACGGTGGGGGGGGGTAGTGATCCTATGGCTAAACAGCGCCGACAATCCTGGCTTCCGCTGGTTGTTCTGTTCATTCTCCTGGCGGTGGCAATCGCCTCGCTGGTCTTCTATTACCGATCGAAGCAACCTCGCGTCATCGCTCCGCCCGGCCCCGCAGTTTCTTCTAACCTGCTGCTGGGCAACCCCAGCGGCGCAACGGCCGATCCCTCCAATCGCAACAACTACCTCATGGACAAGGGCTACTTCGTCCTCTCCTACAACAACGCCAGGGGTACGCCCAACTGGGTAAGCTGGCGGCTAACGCAATCCGATCTGGGCAGCGCCCGCGCAAACGCATTTTCGATCCCGATGACACCTTGCCCCCCGGCTTCAAGCGAGTGACCAGCCAAGACTACACCGGCGGCGGATTCGACCGCGGGCACCTCTGTCCCCACAGCGACCGTGCCGCCGATCAGGCCATGAGCTTCGCCACGTTCGTGATGACCAACATCATCCCGCAGGCTCCCAACGTGAACGAGAAAGCCTGGGCCCAGCTCGAAAGCTATTGCCGGAATCTGATCCACCGGCAGCACCAGCGGCTATACATCATCGCCGGCCCAACCGGCCAGGGCGGCCGCGGCAGCCACGGCCTCAGGCAAACCCTCGCCAACGGCAAAGTCATCGTCCCTGCCGAGTGCTGGAAAATCGCCGTAGTCGTCCCCGAGACCGGCAGCGACGACCTGAGCCGAATCACATCGAGTACGCGGGTGATTGCCGTCCTCATGCCCAACGACAACGCCGTAGGCTATGAATGGGCTCAATACCGCACCACTCCCGCCGAGATCGAGCGACGCACCGGCCTGCATTTTTTCGACCGCCTGCCCCCCGAACTGGCCCAGGTCTTGAAGCAGAAGCAAGACAAAACCCCCATCGCACTGCCTCAGGCAGATGTATTTTTTACAGATACCTCATTAGCCGCGACGCAACGCGTCGCGGAGCCCTCGCCCACAGCAACACTTCATACGCCCAAAGGCCTCCCATGCCCTTCAACGAACTAACCGAGATCGAAACCGCGATAATCGGCTTAACCTACCCCAGCGAAACCGACGCTCCTTTCGACCTCTTCCGCTGGCCCGCAGGCCCCGACCCGCGAAACCAAATCCTCGCCCACGCCGGCAACAAACATCCCATCGAAGAAATCCCCGTAGACGTTTTTTTCTCCGAACTCGACGAATCCGAAGACGCCGCCCGCTACCGTCAACTTCGCCAGGTTCTGGGATCCCACCTGACCGGCCTGAAAGTTTTCCGCGTCGGCTCCATCCGGATCGACGTCTACCTCATAGGCCAAACCCCCTCCGGCTCCTGGGCCGGTTTGCACACGATTTCCGTAGAGACGTAAGGCGTGGCGGTGTTACAATGTCCGCTGATGTGTCGGAGATGGGGAAAATCGGGCGGCTTGTAGGACGCTGTCCTATACCCCTAAAATGTCCCAAGTGACCTTCCCCACGAACGGTGGGCGCGTCATTATTGCGTCAGTTGAGGCTGGCCTCGAACTGCTCGGGGCTCCTATAGCCCAACGCCGAATGACGCCGTCGGCGATTGTACCATCCCTCGATCCATAAAAATATTGAACGCCTCGCCTCCTCTCGACTGGCGAACTTTCGCCGGTACACGTGCTCGGTTTTCAGCGTGCCCCAGAAGCTCTCCATCGCCGCGTTGTCGTAACAGTCGCCCACGCGACTCATCGAACAGTCGATATCCATCAGCTTCAACCGCTTCTGATATTCCTCGCAGGCGTACTGCACGCCCCGGTCGCTGTGGTGCAGCAGGCCCGGTCCCGGCGTTCGACTCCGGATGGCCATGGTCAAGGCGTCGAGGCACAGTTCGGCTCGCAGGTGATCGGCCATCGCCCAGCCCACGATCTTCCGGCTGTACAGGTCCATCACCGCCGCCAGGTACAAAAAGCCCTCCCCGGTGGACACGTAGGTGATGTCGCAGACCCACTTGCGGTTGGGTGACTCGGCCGAGAAGTCCCGATCCAGCCGGTTTTCAAACACCGGATGCTCGTGATTGGAATCGGTCGTCGGCGGCACGAAGCGACGGGGCGTGTTCGCCCGCAGACCCTGGCGGCGCATCAGCTTGGCCACCGTGTTCACGCAGCAGGCCACGTTCCTCTCCGCCAGCTCGGCATGCACCCGCGGGCTGCCGTAGGTGCCGTCGGACTCGTCGTGCGCCTGGCGGATCTGTCGCATCAGTCGTTGCCGCCGCGCCTCGGAACTCGAGGGCGGCCGCCGCCGGCGAAGTTGCCAGGCGTGGTAACCCTGGCGGCTGACGGCCAGCAGTTCGCACATGGCCGCCACCTCGAACATCTGGCGGTGAGCGTGGATCCAGGCGAATCTCACGGGTTCTCCTTCGCGAAGTAGGCCGTGGCTTTTTTTAAAATTTCGCGTTCCATCTCGGCGCGGCGAAGCTGTTTTTCCAGCTCGCCGATCCGCGCCGCAGCGCCGCCGGGTCGTCCTGGGCCACGCCCGCGGCGATCTGCGCCGAGCGTTGCTGTTTGCGCCGCGGCCGGACCCAGTTGGCCAGGGTCTTGTGGGGAATGCCCAACTGCTTGCCGGCCTGGCGGCAGGAGTAACCCTGCTCCTCGACCAACTTGATGGCCTCGGCCTTGAACTCGGACGGGTAGTGCTTGCGAACCATGATCTCGCTCATCGAAGTTCTCCTTGGCGGCCATTATGCCGCCGCTTCAACGCGCCCACCATTCGTGGGGAAGGTCAGAACGTCATCCAACAGGGCCAAGGCTTGCGTCGAGTCGTGCCGCTGGGCGCCAGTGATCCGCAAGGCCAAAGGCGTGCCGTGGCCATCGACCAGCAGGTGCCTTTTGGTGCCTTTTTTGGCCCGATCCGTGGGATTTCTGCCGGTCAGCGCCCCCAAAAACGGCGCGGATGGACTGGCTGTCCACTACGGCTTTGTCCCCGTCGATCCCCTTTTCCCGTCCCACTCGCTGGAGTAGTTCGCTCAGCAGTTTTTTCCAGATGCCACGGCGCAGCCCAGAGCGCAAGTACACCGCCGTCTGCCGGGTAACGCTCACTGACGGACGGGTCATTGGTGATTTGATCGTTGAGGAAGGGTGGATCATCGCCCTGGACAGGAAGGGCTTGGCCGGGCAGTTCGAGCAGCGGATCGATTTTGATCCGCGCACGATCACCTCGCTGGACATTCTTCAGGTGGTGTGAGCCTGCCGGGCCTTGTTGATGGCCTCGGCCAGTTCTCCGGCGTGTTGCGAGCCGATCAGGATGCGCTTTCCGTTTTTCAATTCCAGTTGCACGCCTTGATTGCCGCTCACGTTGTAGGCCCAACCCCGACCACACAGCGAGCAGCGGATGCCCCATCCGCCGTATTCGGCAATCGGGCGATAGCTTCGGGCTTCGCAGCTTTGAATGTCTGACAAGGAAATCCGCTTGAAAAGCAGCGGGCGGAAACGCACTACCAAGTTATTCGGTTCAACGCGGACCCAAAGCCGCATCCAGTAAAATAACAGTGGAGGCAGCATGCTGAGCAGCAGCGGGAACACAAGGGCTGCCGTTGCCGTACCGGCAGAACGGTCTTGCGGCTTAAGTGCTGCAATCAAGATCCATGCCGACGGGGCCGCACTGGCGACGGAAACGGTGAGGATGATGATCCACACCCAGCGTTGGCGAAATCGCTGCTCTTCCTGAAAAAGAGGCTGGTTGGGGCTGTCGGCCATGGCTGTGGGCGATCACCCGCCGCTGGTTCGGCGGGGGATGTTCTTGCGGTTGACGTCGGCGCCGAAGGTCTGGTTGTGGCCGATCTGCTTGCCGGGGCCAAAGCCGCTGGGCTGGTTGGACTTTTTCGGCATGCCGCCGGCGTCAAGGATCGAACCCAGCGATTGCAAGTGGGGGTTATTCAGGCTGTCCTTCAGTTGCTTGAAGGCGGGACTGGCGGCTTTGCCGGTAGTGGTTGCCTCGGCCAGCTTGGCGCGGTTGGCGATCATCTTGGCCGCCGTCTCGGCCGCCAGGGAAGTATCGATCGTCAGACCTTCAGGAGCGGGGGCTTCCGCTTTCTTCTTGCTGGTGCTGGTGGTTGTTTTCTTTGCTTTTGCCATGGGTTGATCCTCTGGTGCGATAATTTAACGTTTCAGTCTACTACGGACAACTGTTCATCCTGCTTGTTTCGCCGTCGCCTGCCAGGCGATGCTCTTACACGTCGCCTTGCAGGCGACGGCGAAACGGGGTTGTCGGCGCACGATATTTTACAGGTTCGCCAGTCGCTGCTCCTTGTCCATTTGCAGCAGGGCTTGAACCAAGGGGTCCAAGTCGCCGGCGATGGTTTGTTCGAGGTTGAAGTTTTTTTCACCGCCGCCTTCACCTCCGAGGCGGTGGTCGGTGCATCGGTTCTGGGGGAAGTTGTAGGTGCGGATGCGTTCGTTGCGGTTGCCGCTGCCCATCATGGATTTGCGGGCCGAGGTGACGGCCGCGTGCTGCTTGGAGCGTTCGGCCTCGTACAGCGCCGCCCGCAGCAAGGCCCAGGCGCGTTCCTTGTTTTGGGCCTGGCTCTTGTATTCGGTCATTTTGAACTGCAAGCCGGTCGGCTTATGGGTGATGCGCCAGCCGGTTTCCACCTTGTTGACGTTCTGTCCGCCCGGGCCGCCGCCCCGGCAGCCTTGTTCTTCGACGTCCTTGGGGTCGATCTCGATTTTCACGTCCGGCATTTCCGGCAGCACCGCAACGGTCGCCGCCGAGGTGTGAATCCGGCCTTGGGCTTCGGTTTCCGGCACGCGCTGGACGCGGTGACCACCGCCTTCGAATTGGAGGTGGCGGTATGCGCCGGACCCTTTGATGTTGACGATGACTTCCTTGAAGCCGCCGCGTTCGGAGACGGAAAAGTCGTTGACGTCGAACTGCCAGCGGTGTTTTTCGCAGTAGCGGCGGTACATTTCATAGACGTCGCGGGCGAAGAGGGCGGCTTCTTCGCCGCCGGTGCCGGCGCGAATTTCCAGGAAGAACGAGTCGATGGCGTTGTCCTCGGCGGCAACGAACTCGTCCTTGAGCGATTCGAGCAGGGCGTCGGCCTTGGCCGTGGCTTCGGGCAGCTCGACCGCGGCCAGCTCGGCCATTTCGGCGTCGGCCTTGTTGGCGGCCATCGCTTGAAGATCGGCCACGGCCTGGGCGGCTTTGCGGTATTCGCGGTATTTGCTGACGACCGGCTCAAGCTGCCCGGATTCCTTGCTGGCGGCGATGATTCGTTGCGGGCTGGCCAACACTTCCGGGTCGTTCAGCGATTGTTGCAATTCGTCGTACCGCCGCGCGGTCTCCTCCAGCTTGCGGATCAGCGGCGAATCAATAATGGGAGCGGTCTGAGACATAAAGTTCAATTCAAAAACGAGTGGCGATTTACAAGGAAATACGGCTAACCATCCGCGAAGTGCGGGGCTAACGCTCGGCCAGGTAGGGGGACAAAGCCATCATGAACAGTAGCATACCGCATCAAGGGCAGGCGGGCAAAGACCCAAGGCTTACGGCTGCTGATTCCGCTGGATCAACACCCCCGGCCAGGAGACTGCATCAACAGCGACGTCTTCCATCCGGTCCCCGCTGCGAAGGTACAACTCACGCACCATCGGCCGCAGGGGAGATCCCTCGCGTGAGGCGGACAAGGAAACGCCAGACGCATCAGGTGCTAGCGAGCGGTTCACGAACGCCATCCGCATGTCCTGATCCAGATGATAGATGAAGGCTCGCGGCCGGCCGTCGTCGGCACAGAGTAGCTCCATAGCCAGCTTGTCCCATTGCCGCAGGCTGGCGAAGACCGGATGGGTTACGCCGGTGAAGGCAAAGCCTGAATCGGCGGCATCCCGGGAGGTCTGGTAGAACCATTGATCGGTTTGCCGCAGTGTGCCGTCGCGAACCATCACCATGCCGCCGGCTTGCAGGATGGGCGATTGCCATCGCCGCCAATATTCCACGCCGGCGACTGTCGCACTCGTTAGCACCAGCACGCCGGCCACCGCCCAGCGCGACCGCCACAGCGACAGCAGCAGCGTCAGCAGTGCAAAGACGCCTGCCAGCAGCATCACGCCCCGGCGAAGCGACACGGGCCAGCCGGGATGCCAGGAGAAGGTGGGCAAATATGCCGGCTCGATAATCCCTCCGCCCCACGGCCCGGCCATATCGGGGTGCAGCAGCCAGTAATCGCCCATCTTGCGCCAAGGCCAGCCATCCTGGGGACGATCCCCGCCACGCACTGCTAAAACCACTCCCGATGCAGCGAGCATTTGCCGCTTGTCCAGGCCAATTCGTTCCAGCGATGCCGCGTCCAGCACCAGGGCGTCGAGCGTTTCCCACGCCAGCGCCGGCCCCGGCAGCGGATCATCCGGATCGAGACGGATGGGGAGGATTCGCTGGTTTTCAAAGAGCTTGGCAAGGTCCGGGTGATCGCCACAGACGCCGACGAGACGTTGATCCTCTTCCAAGGATCGCAGCGGCCGGGCGATGGTCTGCCGAATGTTTCCCTCGGACCACCCGGCATTGTGCAACTCCTCCCGCACGGCCAGCCAGGGCACGATAACGCTCGCCCCCGGCATCGCCACAACCCGTGTCGGAATTGCCCCCTCCGCCCAGAGCGTCACTTCCTTCCCCCGTCCCTCGATCATCACCGGCATATACCGTCCCGCGCGATAGTACCCCTCCAGCGGAAATCGCACGCCCCCTTGAGCAAGGGCGCACATGGGGATTACCAGCATCACGGCAAGGATGACACACCGTCGAGGCATGAGCCCATTGAACCCCAACCCCTCAAAAAACGCAAAGCGGCTGACGCGCTGCCCGTTGGGCAGCGGCGAAACGGGCGGCGCATCAGCCGCTATTCGTGCGTGCCTGTGCTCTTGGCTTCGCGGTTGTAGACTTTGGGGTTGAAGTTGAACAGGACGCTGGCGACGTTGGGCGGCGGCGGCAGCAGTATCGGCGATTGGGGGGCTTGCAGATAAGACAAGGCGCGGAAGAAGAAGCGGCCGGCGGCGGGGGCGGATACGGTGCCACCGTAGTGGGCGATGCTGCGGTCGGGTTCGTGAACGATGAAGACGGCGACCAGCCTGGGGTTTTCCGCCGGGGCGGCGCCCATGAAGGAGCTGTTGAACTTTGAGGCGCTATAGCCGCCTTTGCCCTGGCTGATGTGGGCGGTGCCGGTCTTGCCGAAGATGTTCCAGTACTTGCATTCCTTGCCTGCGCCGGTGGCGGTGCCGCGGAAGGTGACGTCGCAGAGGATTCGTTTGATCTGGGCGGCGGCCAGCGGGTCCACGGCCTGCGGGAGCGATTCCAGGGCGACGGGGGGGCGTTTTTCGATGAGGGTGCCTTCGGGGTCGAGCGTGCCTTTGATGATGTGGGGTTGCACGAGCTTTCCGCCGTTGGCGTAGGCGCAGAAGGCGCGGGCCAGTTGCATGGGGGTGACCATCAGTTCGTAGCCCTGGGAGACGGAGTCGGTGCTGGCCCGGCCCCATTTTTCCAGGGCGTGGAGCAGACCGGGGTCTTCGCCGGGCAGTTCGATGCCGGTGGCTTTACCGAGCTCGAAGCCTTTGAGGGCCTTGTAGAGGTTGGCGTTGCCCATGCGTTCGCCGAGCATGCACATGCCGATGTTGCTGCTTTTGACGAGGACGTCCCACATGGCGAGTCGGCCGTAGCCGTGGACGTCGGTGATGCGCCGGCCGTAGTTGGTGGTCCAGGAGATGCCGGGGATGGGCCACATTTCTTCGGGGCGGGTGATGTGCCATTGGAGGGCCGGGCCGACGATGAAGGGCTTGATGACGGAGCCGGGCTCGAAGGGAGAAACCAGACAGTTATTCCGGCGGGTTTCTTTGGGGGAGTCGTTGATGCTCTGGGGGTTGAACGTGGGCCAGTTGGCCAGGGCCAGCACGTCGCCGGTCTGCGGGTCCATGACGATGACTTCGCCGCGCTTGGCTTTGTTGGTTTCGCAGGCGGCGGCGAGTTCCTGCTCGGCCATCATCTGGATGTTGGCATCGATGGTCAGGATCAGGTGGTGTCCGTGGCGGGGGGGGATGTAATCGTCGGCGGCGACGTAGATGCCCCGCCGGCGGGCGTCTTTCATGGTGCGTTTCAGACCGTTGGAGCCGGCCAGCGTTTTTTCGAACTTCATCTCCAGGCCTTCCAGGCCGTTGCCCTCGGAGCCGACGCCGCCGAGGATGTGAGCGGCGAGGGAGCCCATGGGATAGTAGCGCTGGTTGACGCCCATCAGCCCTACGCCGGGCAGGCCGAGATTGGTGATGGCTTTGCAGGTGCTTTCGTCGAGGTTGTCGGCCAATCGCAGGAACTGGCTGTCTTCGCGGTCTTTCAGACGTTTGGCGAGTTCATCGGCTTTGAGTTCCACGGCGGCGGCGAGCTTGCCGACGGCTTCGTTGACCTCGGCATCGGTGTAGCCCTGTTCTTCGAGCTGTTCGAAGAAGAAGCGGGGGTCGATGTAGAGGGAGCGGGTCTGGACGGTGCCGGCGAGCATGTTTCCGCAGGCGTCATAGATGGAGCCGCGGCGGGCAACGAGGGTGTCGGTCTGGTGCTGCTGGCCGTCGGCCCATTGGGTGAGGCTGCGCTGGTGGCGTTTGCTGTCGGGATCGACCTTGCCGACGGGCTTTTGCCGGCCGTAGGTCTGGAGATAACCGACGCGGCCGATCAGCGCCGCCAGCACAAGGCCGATGACGACGAGGATGATGGCGGCACGAAATCGAGAAAAGTAGCCCATATGGAGCCCCAAAACAGTCCGATAAACCATCGGCCAATTGTTCCGAATTGGGCCACAAATTCAATGGGGGCGTCATTGGCCAATAGCCTGGGGGATGGGCGTTGTCGTATAATCGCTCTTTGGGGGTGCGGCTATTAGAGGAGGTTGTTCATGGCCAGTACGGAAGAGGATTTGAAAAAGGCTCTTAAGGCGTTCAAGAAGCGGTTGAAGCTGACCCGGTTGGATGATGATTCCAAGATCGGCCATGGGCCGCTGAGCGGGACGGGCAAGGAGCAGGTGGTATCCATCCAGCCTCCCGCGGGGTTCGGCAGGGAGATATGGGAGGAATTGGTTGAGAAAGGGTCTCTCAAACGGGACGGCGTCGGGTTCTACGGGCTTGTTGAAGGGAAGTAGGAGTTCGCACTCTGGGCGTCATGTTAGTGGATGCTGCTGGCGCACGTGCGCTGCGAGAGCCTCTTGCTGTGGGGGGAATGGCCGTTAGCTCTGAACCTTAACCTGAGGCAAGTTTAGCGATCTACCGATCAGTCGCTCGATGTTGTTCTCGATAGGTAGCAGCAACTCCCTTACCAGATCATCAACCGTTAGGTATTTCTCCGGAAGCCATGCATCAGGCTCGGCATCGTATCGCGTCACTTTGGAGATGCGGTACAGATCGAGGTAACCAACACGAATATTGGCCAGCGATGCATTAGTGCGAACGGCGGTATTACGTGCTTCATGGTCGGTTACCTTGACACCCAAATGTGCAAGCGCTGCATCAACCGCATGAAGCGCGGCGTAGAAGATCACGTTAATCTGCCAGTCGCGGTACTCCCTGCCGATGCTCTGGGCAAAACGACGATTATGCTTCCACTGCGTAATGTGTTGGTCAACGGTCGGCATGAATCATCAGGAGAGGTATGGTCGGTTAAAGGCAGACTGCCTCTTTTTTCTTGAAATCGCAACTCTGATTTTATCGCGTTAATTATGTTGCAGTTGTTTCCGCCGCTTCAAACAGGTTGTCGCCGGGGCGTTGCCAGAAGATCAAAGACTTCGATCCGGCAAAGCGTTCAAGCGAACGAGCAGGCACTTGTAAGCTTTCGACATAGCCGATTCCCGCGCTTCCACCAAGCTCTACTTCGAGTTCCGTCATGGCAGAGCCTAATTCAAGATCGTAGCGATCGCCGTCGGGGACAAAATAGATCAGGACTTTATTTGAGCGGATATCGACAAGGGCCGCCCGCAAGGATGACATACGGCGATTACACCACTTCTGAACCTGATGCAACGTTGCCGTGAAGTTCTCGCTCCATAGGTCTATGTTAGACAGCATCTTGCTGCCTTCGGCTACTTCTCGGGCTGTTCGTTCCACGACGGTGTCATCTGCTCCAACAACGTGATAGAGCCGGTAAGGCTCATGCTTGCCGTCAATGACATGCACGTCCTTACGTACGCCGCCGCCTGTTCCCGTTGGCGATGGAGTCGCTCCGCACTCGTCTTTGCGATTGGTCATCATGGGTATTATCGGCCGGCTCCGCTCAGCCGCTCCATACATCTCAAACCACAAACAGCCCTTACCGGATCTTCCATAGAACGCCAGGGCCGAACAGACATGTCAAATATTATGTTACCATAGTCCCGTGTTCAAGCCACCGCGGGAAACGGACGATTTTGTTTGCCCGGTCTTGCAGGAAATGTCAAACCATAACAATGAGGCTGGTTGAGTCGATTCTTTCCTGTTGCGGCATCGGCAGAAAATACATGATCCCCTACCTATAACTCGGCGTATCACGAAACCGCGTTTGCGTAGCGCCAAAAGGGGTAGTCAAAATTCCAAAGGGGTCTAACCAAGGCAATTCAAAGGGGGCCGGCTTTGTCCCTTCTGGCGTCAATTGGTAAAATTTCAGGCATGATCGAATCAGTCCCGGAATTTTATAACTTTGCGTATGACGTGGTGGAGCGGTGGGAGCAGGAGCGAGGGGACGCTTTGGCGCTGTGGTGGGCGGCGGAAGACGCGGGGGAGGAGCGGAAAATTTCCTTTTCGCAAATGGGGCGGAGCCTTCGGCGGGCGGCTAATTTCTTTGCGCGGCAGGGGGTCCGAAAAGGGGATAAGGTCATGGTCATTCTGCCACGGGTGCCGCAGTGGTGGGTGGCTATGCTGGGGCTGATTCGGCTGGGGGCGGTGCCGATTCCGGGGACGCCGCTGTTGACGGCTAAAGACATTGCCTACCGGCTGGACGTGGCGAGCGTTCGGGGGATCGTCACGGACGAAAGCGGGGCGGGGAAAGTCGCGGGCGATTTTAAGGGCCTGCGCGTTCTGGTGGGGGGGCGGCGGGATGGGTGGGTGGATTTCGATCAGGACGTGGCGAAGGAATCCGACCGGCGGAACTATGAGCCGACGCGGAGCGATGAGCCGGGGATTATTTATTTCACCAGCGGCACGGCGGGGCAGGCCAAGATGGTGCTGCATACGCAGGCGAGCTATGGGCTGGGACATCTGGTGACGGGAAAGTATTGGCTGGACCTTAAGCCGGAGGATGTGGTTTGGGCGCTGGCGGATACGGGTTGGGGGAAGACGGCCTGGTCGAGCTTCTTTGGGCCGTGGCTGATGGGGGCGGCGGTGTTTACGCTGGATATGCACGGCAAATTCGATCCGGCGGTGGTGCTCAAGACGCTGGAGGGGTATCCCATTTCCGTCTTTTGCGCGCGGCTACGGCGCTGCGGTTGATCGTTCGCAAGGACTTGTCGGCGTACCGTTTTCCGCATCTGCGGCACTGCGTCAGCGCCGGCGAGTCGCTGAATCCGCCGGTGATGGAGGCGTGGCGGAGGGCGACGGGGTTGCAGATCTATGAAGGGTACGGTCAGACGGAGACGGTTTTGACGATCGGGAATTTCCGGTCGCTGGGGTACGAGCCGCGGGCCGGCTCGATGGGGCGGACTGCGCCGGGATTTGATGTGGGGATTGTGGATGAGGATGGGGTGGAGCTGCCGGCGGGGGAAGTGGGGCAGATTGCGGTGCGCGTCAAGCCGAATCGGCCGCTGGGGTTGTTTGCGGGGTATTGGAAGAACCCGGAGGAGACGGCCGGCCGGTATCTGGGGGACTGGTATCTGACGGGAGATACGGGGCGGCGGGATAAGGACGGGTATTTTTACTTTGTGGGGCGGGCGGACGATGTGATCAATTCATCGAGCTATCGGATCGGGCCTTCGGAAGTGGAAAGCGCGCTGCTGGAACATCCGGCCGTGCTGGAGTCGGCGGCGATCGGGGTTCCGGAGGAGATGCGCGGGGAGATCGTCAAGGCGTACGTGGTTCTGCGCGAGGGGCATGAGCCGAGCGATCATCTGAAACGCGAACTTCAGGCGCACTGCAAGCGGGTGACGGCGCCGTATAAGTATCCCCGGCAAATCGAGTTCATCGGGGAATTGCCGAAGACCATCAGCGGGAAAATCAGGCGGATGGAATTGCGGGCACGGAGCGCGGCGGAGAGGGGAAACAAAGCTTAACCGCCGATGGGTGTGGATAAAGAAGTTAGATCCTTGTCCGCGTGCATCGGTCTGGATGGGCGTTCGCCGGCGAGGATGAAGCGGTGGCCGAAGTGGCGGTGGTAGCGGGCGTAGTCGATGCCGGCGCGGTGGCGCAGGGAGAGGACTTCGCCGGCGGAGAAGGCCTGGGCGACGCTGGCGCGGGCGTCGTGGCGGACCATGGGGTTGGTCAACAGCGTGAAAAACCAGATCCAGGCGGAGGCCCGGCGGGTGCGAAGCAGGTCGGCCAGGAGAATCCCCCGGCGGGCCAGGCGGTTCATCTGTCGCAAGAGGAGCACCGCCTGTTCGTCGTCCAGGTGATGGAGGAACATGCTGCACAGAACGTAGTCGAAGCTGTTGTCGGGGAAGGGGGGCGTCAGGGCGTCGGTCTGGACCAGGTGCAATCGCGGATCGCTGTCGGCGGCGCGGCGAATGGTGAAGGGGTGGCGGTCGAGGGCGACGATTCGCAGATCAAAGTGATGACGGTCGGCCCAGCGGAGAATGGCTTGGGGAACGTCGGCGGAGCCGGTGGCCAGGTCGAGGATGTCGATGCGCTGATTGCGGGGCCAGGTGCGCGAGAAGACGTCGAGATGGCCGAGCGTGGCGCGGGTGTAGCCGAGCAGGCGGTTGATCCGGCGAATGAACCGCAGGGAGCGGTCCAGCTCCGACGGGGAGGCGTCGGGATGGTCCATCCATTCTTCGCTGCGCCGGCGGGTCGTGGGCAAGTGAAGGCTCCTGATGCAGAGATTGTAGGGGTGGATTCCCCAACGCGCCAATCAGGAGATTGGCGATTGCCGGCTATTGGTCGGCGGGTTTGCCGGCGGGGGTGTAGCAGACGCCGCCGGTTTGGGAGGTGACGGCGGAGAGGAAGTTGCGCGAGTCGGGGGAGAGGTAGGCGGAAGCCATGTGGGAGATGATTTTGAAGGAATGGGCCTTGGCGGTCTGAACGACGCCGGCCAGGACGGCGGCGCGGTCGGGGGCTTCGCCGAGGCTTTCCAACCAGACCTCGGTGGGGTTGAGCTTGGCGGCCTGGGCGAGAAGATCGCGGACGTCGTCGGAGCCGTTGCAGGAGATCGAATCGAGGAAGCGGGAGAGCCGGCGTTTGGTTTCGTCGGAGGCCGGGAGCATCTGGGGATCGAGCCAGAGGGCTTGGCCGTCGCGCATGGCGACGGCGTTGAGGGTGGCGGTGGAAGGGAGGAAGGCGACGGCGGTCTTCACGGCGCTGACGGCGACGGGAAGCCGGCCGAGCATGGAATTGCGGCAGTCGATGACGATGAGGATGCGGGCGTTGGAAGAGTCGTTTTGGGCGGGCGTCGGCGCGGGAGTTGGGGCGGGGGTGTTGGAACGGGTGCGCTCGGGAAGCAGGGGGGTGAAGTCGCCATTCCAGTCGAGGGCGGGCGTGGAGGACTGCAAGCCTTTGATCTGGCTGTTGAGGTCGGTAATGTGCTGGTTGTATTCGGCGATCTGCTGGGTGGATTTGGCGTTGTCGGACGAGGATGCGCCGGTGCGGCGGCGCATGTTGTCCTTTTCCTGGTCGAGGCGTTTTTGATAGTCCTGGATCTGGCGCTGCAGAGATCGGATTTGGGTCTGGTTTCTTTCCTTTTCGGATTGCAGTTGGCTGTATTCCTGGCTGGGGATCCATTTGATTCCCCAGCGTTTCATGTTGGGTTTGCCGCGTTCCAGGGCGGCGGACCAGCGGTTGTAGGAGGCGACAAGCCGGTCGAGGCGGATGAGGGAGGTGTTGTCGGTAACGGCGGTGTTGATGGCGACGCCCAGCAGGTTCAGCGCGGGCTCGTCGTCGGGATGGGCGGAAAGGTAACGTTCCAGAAAAGAGGCGGCGCGGAGATATTCCCGGCGGGTGAGAATTTCGAGCTTGGCGTAATTGAGCAGGAGCGTCCGGCCGGGGTTGCCGGTTTCCATGGCCCGCTCCATGTACGGGATGGCCTTGACGGGTTGGGCGATCCGCATGTACGCGACGGCGGCGGCGTGGCAAAGCGTGACGTGGTTGTCGTCGAAACATTTGGACGAGCGGGGGTACAACGCGCAGGCGTCCTGCAGGGTTTGCAGGGCCGATTCGTTGTTGTTGTCATTGAGAAGGGCCAGGCCTTTTTCGACGGCGGCGTCGGTGACCTGTGTAGAGGGAAGCGAGGCGGGTTGGGAGGCCGGTTGCCGGGCGAAAAGCGGGTGCGCCAGAAGCAGCAGACTGATGATCCAGGCGAAGCGGGGCATGGGTTCCCTTTCTGATTTTTTACATTATGGGGAGGAAGCCGGGTGAAGAGCAAGCCTTGGGGTGAATGGAACGTCGCCTTGCAGGCGATGGCGAAACGTTATTTGGCGAGTTTGTCGCGCAGTTGGCGAAGGAGATCGAACGCCTGGAGGGGGGACATTTTTTCCAGGTCGGCGGCGGCCAGGGCGGAGGCGATTTCCCGGGAGGGATCGGTGAAAAGGGGGAGTTGGGATTCGTCGAGGGTGCGTTTGCTCTTGATCGCCTTGCTCTGGGCGACGTGGTGTACGGCCAGTTCGCCCAGGAGCTGGCGGTGCGCTGGAGGACGGATTTGGGGACGCCGGCCAGGCGGGCGACGTGGATGCCGTAGGAGCGGTCGGTGCCGCCTTCGACGATGCGATGAAGGAAGATGACCTGGTCTTCCCATTCGCGGACGGCGACGTTGAGGTTGCGCACGCCGGGGAAACGCTCGGCCAGGTCGGTCAGTTCATGGTAGTGGGTGGCAAAGAGGGTGCGGGAGCGGACGACGGCGGCGATGTGTTCGGCCAGGGCCCAGGCGAGGCTCAGGCCGTCGAGCGTGCTGGTGCCGCGGCCGATCTCGTCGAGGATGACGAGGCTGTGTTCGGTGGCGTTGTTGAGGATGTTGGCGGTTTCGGTCATCTCGACCATGAAGGTGGATTGGCCGCTGTGCAGTTCGTCGGAAGCGCCGATGCGGGCAAAGAGGCGGTCGGCCGCGCCGACGGTGGCGCTTTTGGCCGGGACGTAACTGCCCACCTGGGCCAGAAGGGTGATGAGGGCGACTTGGCGGATGTAAGTGCTTTTGCCGGCCATGTTGGGGCCGGTGATGAGGGCGAGGGTGTCGTCGGGGCCGAAGCGGACGTCGTTGGCGACGAACTCGGAGCCGAGTTGCTGTTCGAGGACGGGATGGCGGCCGTCAATGATTTCCAGCAGGCGGTCTTCGACGACGGTCGGGCGGCAGTAACGCCGCTCCTGGGCAAGGGCGGCCAGTGAAGAGAGCACGTCGATGCGGGCGATGCCGTCGGCCAACTCCTGAAACCGGGCGACGAAGGGAAGCAGAGCTTGGCGCACTTTTTCAAAGAGGGTTTGCTCCAGGGCGATGGAGCGGTCGCGAGCCCCCAGGGCTTCGTTTTCAAAGTCCTTCAGTTCGGCGGTGATGTAGCGCTCGGCGTTTTTGACGGTCTGCTTGCGCGACCAGGCGACGGGGGCCTTGTCGCGGTGGGCGTCGGTGACCTCGATGTAATAGCCGAAGACTTTGTTGTAGCCGACCTTGAGGGAGGGGATTTGCGTTTCGGCGGCTAAGCGGGCTTGGTATTGGGCGAGCCATTGCTGGCTGTTGGCGCCGATGTCGCGGAGGCGGTCGAGTTCGGGATCGAAGCCGGAGGCGATGACGCCGCCTTCACGCAGGTGGGGGGCGGGTTCGGGGAGGATAGCGCCGGCGAGGTATTGGGCCTGGGCGGCACAGAAATCGCGCAGGGCCAGGAGTTCGGGGGCGACGTCCTGGGACTGGGGCAGGGACTGAAGTTGGTCGAACAACTCGGGCATGGAGGAGAGGCACCGGGTCAGGGCGGCCAGGTCGCGTGGGCTGGCCCGGCCGACGGAGATTCGGCCGATGATGCGCTCGATGTCGCAGATCTCATCCAAGCGGGCGATTAGGACTTTGAGCGATGAGGGGGATTCGAGGAAGGCGGCGATGGCGTTTTGCCGGGCGCTGATGTGCTCGATGTCGCGCAGCGGCGAGCGGAGCCATTGGCGGAGGGTGCGGGAGCCCATGGGGGTGCGGGTGCGGTCGATGGCGGAAAGGAGCGAGCCTTCGGTGGTGCCGGAGCGGACGGTGCGGTCGATTTCGAGGCTGCGCCAGACTGGCCGGGTCGATGTTGAGATGGTATTCGACGACGTGGCGGTGCAGGGGGCGGAGGTGGGAGAGGCCGGTCTTCTGGGTTTCTTCCAGATAGGAGAGGATGGCGGCGGTGGCGAGAACGGCCGGGTCGTCGTCGGCGAAGCCGAAGCCGCCGGCGGTGGCGGTCTGCCATTGGCGCTGGAGCTGTTCTTTGGCGTGGTGGGGCGTGAACTGCCAGCCGGGGCGGGAGGTGATGGCGTTGATGCCGAGAGCCTGGACGGAGTGGGTGATGGGGTGAGGCTGGCCGGAGGCTTGCTCGGGAACGATCAGCTCGGCGGGGCGAAGGCGGGCCAGTTCGTCGAGCACCTGGGCTTCGCTGCCGCTCATGGCGGTGCAGGTTCCGGTGGAGAGTTCGACCCAGGCGAGGGCGGCGCGATAGCCGTCGGTCTTGGTGACGTTGAAGGCGACGGCGGCCAGGAAGTTATCGGTTCGACCGTCCAGCAGCGGGTCGTCGGTGAGCGTGCCGGGGGTCATCAGGCGGACGACCTCGCGTTTGATCAGTCCCTTGGCCAGGGCGGCGTCTTCGGTCTGTTCGCAGATGGCGACCTTGTGTCCGGCGGCGATCATCCGGCGAAGGTATCCTTCGACGGCATGAAAGGGGACGCCGGCCATGGGGATGGCGTCGTCGGCGTCGAGTCCGCCCCTGCTGCGGCTGGTGAGAGCCACGCCGAGCACCTTGGCGGCCAGCTTGGCGTCTTCCCAGAACATCTCGTAGAAGTCGCCCATGCGGAAAAACAGCACGTAGCCGGGGTATTGCGCCTTGAACTGCTGATATTGGCGCATGGCCGGCGAGAGGTTGGCGGCGGGGAGGTTGTTGTTGAGCGAATCGGTCATACGTCGGGTAACACAAAGGTATGGGACGAGTTGCGCTAGATCAAGCCGGCGTGAACGAAGAAACGCGGATGGGGGTTGATTTGGTCAGTGGCTTTATTTTGGGAGAAGACTTCACGAAACCGCCGTGGGGATCGAAAACGCGGGGGCCGGTGGCTTTGTTTTGTCACGCGACAGTGGAGCAACGGGGGGGGAGTGGCTTCAAATTGTCTGGGGCTGATGTCGTAAGCGGTATTTGGATCAGGATATGCCGGAGAAGTCCAGGAAGTCACGCAGGAGTTGGTTCACAAGGCGCCCGCGATAGCGACCTAACTGGGCGGTGGGGATTTCGATGATATGGGTGTCGTGGATGAAGCAACTCTTGCTGAGGCCTGTGGCCGGGAAGTCGGGATCATTGCTGTTGAGGGGAAAACAGTTGCCGTTGTAGCACTGGCTGGCGATTGGGAAGCAGCCTATTACCTCGGTAGGGCGTAGCTCGATGATTATCCATGGCCGCATATCGGCGCAGCCGTTCCATCGCCCCTCGGCGTTGTAGATGTCAAAGCGCTGCATCGTCACCAGGATTGAAGGGGCAGGGCATGGCCGCAGCCGTTTCGGGGCTGACCACAGGGCGATGTAACCGGAATCGCCGTTGGTCGCCACTGGCGCTGGCGATGACTTCAAAGGGGATGGTTGTCGAAGTGCCTTCGACGTAGGTACTACGGTACTCGGGAAGGTCGTGCGTTTGGTGGACCAGACTCCATGTTCGGGTATTTCCGTGACAACGCACGGTTTCATCCAGCACGGCGCGGTCGGAATCGCTCAATAGCGTGTACTCCGGGGCTTGACGGAGGCTAACCAAGGCGTCTTCAACATGGATGAAACGGAAGACCCGGTCATGATTGATGAGAGTTACCCCGTTGAGCAGGTCCAAACATCCAGATGGAACTGGCCCGTAGGGCATGGCCACAAGACGGTCGCCAGTGATGCTGACGCCACGAGTTATAAAGGACTGGCGGTCAGCTAAATATAATAGCTTAGTGAGCTTGACCTTCTCCAACGGTCCGGCAGCCGACAGTATGTAGGCAATTGCTTGGATGGCTTTGTCGGGATTGAAGCGAAAGGCTATTCGCATCGTGGGATTCATTATATACCTGGTGAGCTGTTGGAACTATCGGCTAAACGACAAAGCGAACCTGAATGGTGTATAGTGGACGCTGGTTTGTCAAGTCCGGGCCGACGAGCCCGGCGGGTCTGTTTTCTCAAAATGTGCTTCTACATGGGGAGCATGTTCGGCCGTGAGGCGAGGGTTCCTATCTATAACGTGGCGTATCACGGAATGGTGAAATTTTAACAATATCGGGGGGCGGTGTGACGGAGAGAGAAATTGTCAGGTTAAGACGGCTTTTATTGCGTCAGGCTCCGCAGGTGCTTCAAACCTGTTAAGGCGGCGGCGGGGCGGTTGGTGAGTTGGAGGGGGTCGAGGGTGAGCCAGCCTTTGTAGGCGGCGGCGTCCAAGTTGGCCAGGAGTTCGGGCCAGGGGACGTGGCCTTGGCCGATGGGGGCGGGTTGGGTGCGGTGGTTGGCGCCGCGGATGGCGTCGCGGGCGCGGACGTGGAAGAGGTGGGGGCCAAGGCGGGAGAAGATTTCGTCCAGGGACCATTCGTCACGCAAGACGGCGGCGGGATCCAAGTCCAGGCCGAACCAGGGACAGGCGGCCTGATGAAGAGCCCGCTCCAAGGCGGCAAAGCTGGATAGTTCGCTGCGGAAGGCGAGGCGTACGCCGTAACGATCGGCGCGTCGGCCTAAGTCGGCCAGGACGCCGTCTACCTGGGAAGTGAAGACGGGATCGACCTGGCTGGGGATGGCGGACAGGGTGGTGGACTCCGGGGCGGGGGCGGCCGTCAGGGTGGGGATAATGATCAGACCGGCCTGCTCGGGGGTGATCTGCGGTTTTGGGGCGGCTTGACGCGGGGGGGCCGGGAGTGGGCCGAGGTCGAGGCAGACCAAGGGAGACTGTAAGCCGGCGGCGGACTCCATGATCTGGTCGAGTTGCCACAGCAAGCGATCGGCGTCGGCCGAGGGACCGAGGCCTTTGCCGCCGAGGTCCGTGCAGATGCCGACGAGCTGCTGGTTTTGGCTGGTGATCAGGTGGCGGAGTTCACGCCGGCCGGTCTGGGACAGGGCGGTGACGTCGAAGTGGCTCCAGAAGGCGTCGAGCAGGATGCCGATGAATCCGGCGGCTCGGGCCAGTTGAGGGACTTTGCGGGGATGGTCGGCCAGGGCCGCGGCGACGATGGCGTATTGAGTTTGGGGCATAGTTGGGAGTCTCTTTGCGTTGTCGGGTCCGGGAAAAATGCGGAAGAGAATGATGAATTATGAATGATGAATGATGAAGGAGGAAAGAAGAGCAGATTATATAACAGCTTTCTTCCTGCTTCATCGTTCATCATTCATCATTCTGACTTCCTCGCCTTTCCTCCACGCGTTGGTCTCCGTGTCTTCTCGGCTCATTGCACGTTGAGCAATTCCAGGTGGTCCAGGAGCCGGAGGTAATAAGGTGTAATGTCGCCGGTCGGGTCTTTCAATTCCAGTACCAGGCGTTTGTTGATGGTGTGGAAATGATCGGCGGGCCAGGTTCCGAGGTGTTCGCCCCAGCAGGCGCTGCGGACGGAGACGAGGCCGTCGTTGTCGCCTTCGGCTTTGGAGATGATGCGGTGGGCGTGCAGGAGGAAGGGAGGAACCAGTCGCCACGGTCGGGCGGCGCTGACGGAAAAGCATCGCACGCCGGGGACGTCGGGGAATTGCGAGTTGAATAGCCGGCAGCTTTCGGTGGTCAGGTCGTTGATGCCTTGCACGTCCAGGCCCATGGCGTTCATCAGTCGCAGGCCGCCCAGGCGTTGGCCGAGATTTTTTACGCACCAGTCCGCATAGGGGCTGCCGTGGTGGGGGGTGGTGATGGTGACGAGGGCGGCGATGCGTGGGGCCATGTCGAGTTGGCTGATCATGTAGCGGCTGTCCAGGCCGCCCAGGGAGTGGGCGATGAGGATGATGCGGTCGTTGTCGCGGCCGAGAAAGGAGAGTTGGCGGTTGATGGTTTCCTTTAATTGTCTGGCCCGTCGGGCGATGCCGCCGGTGGGATGGACGCGGGAGACGATGACCGGATGTCCTCGCTGGGCGATGGCGCGATCGATCTGCCGGAAGTAGCAGATCTTCAGCCCGCCGAGCTGGAGGTTGCCGAAGCCGAACAGGCCGTGATGAAGGACGACGGGGATCATGTTTTGTCTTGTGCAATAATCATGTGCGGAGGATTACGGATAACGCAACAGCCTGAGACTGGCAAGGGCGGCGAAAAATGGCTTACGGGCGTTGTTCCGGTACGACCGAATGACTGCAATCGCGTGGTGGGCGGGACAGTGCGGCATTGCTTTGGCGGTGGAGGGCTGAGCGGTTTGCGGGGATTTGGGGCGGGAGCGTGAGGGAGGCGGGGTTGGGGCCGCAATAAAGCGTTGCCCAAAGGATACATCCGCTGTGAAAGTTCATCCGGGCGGGGGCGGAAGGATTGTATTCTGACATCGCAGGAGACCGGCGGGGAAAATCTGATTAAAGGGGGGTATTGGGACGTCGGCTGGCATATCCATTGCTGAACTTGGCGGTAGGAGAGCTGCGATTTTGCATTGGATGTCGCGACACGCAGCCGACGGGACGGAAGGGGCGCGGGGGCCAGTGCGTGTAACTCGGTTTTGCAAGTGAGCAGCTTTCGCGTAGCTGACGAGTTGTACGGTCAGTCATGTCCATGATGGATGGACTCAGAAAGGGACGTAATTATGAAAGAGAACACGCGCAGTCGTGGGTTTGCATCGATGGATGCCGAGAAGCAGCGAGAGATCGCTCGCAAAGGAGGAAAGGCGGCGCACGAGCGAGGCACGGCGCATGAGTTTACACCGGAAGAGGCGAGAGAGGCCGGCCGTCGCGGGGGCGAGCGGGTCAGTCATGACCGGACCCATATGGCGAACATCGGGCGCATGGGAGGCAAGAGTTCGGCGGCTCGGCGTCGGGGGCGAGCTGAGACGACCCAGCCGGGACAGACTCCCGAGCCGCGTCCGGAGCAACGTCCGGAGCAGGCAGCGCCGGGTCAGGAGCAGTATCCGGGTCAGCGGGAGGCGTCTCACGAGGGCCGGCCGGAAGGACGGCCGGAACGTGAGCCGGAACAGCCGGCATGAACTCGGATCGCCTTAAAAAGCGACGTCCGAATGATGAATGATGAGCGATGAAGGAGGAAAGGGGCGTTGTTAATAACGCTTTTTTCCTCCTTCATCGTTTATCATCTGGACGTCGCTTTTTGGGGCGATCCGGGCGTCTTGGCAGGGGATGAATAGCGCGTTGTCGGCTTAATGACGGGCTCTACAGATCATGCGGACGTTGTCAATAGGCTTGCGATTCGGGATAGGGGACTTATTCACAATGGCTGGATCGAATCGGGCTTGCCGCTTCATCCGAGAGGGGCGGCGCGACTGATCCGGGGGTTGAAAGGACTTTGCAAGAGCGGGATTGTGTGTTTTTTCGGCATCATTTATGTAAGTTGTTTTGGGGAAAAGAATTAGCCTCTGTTTTTATGTTTATTTTCGGAATAGGTTCTGTTAGCGATTGAAAAGGGGAGAACAAGTCAATGGGGAAATGTCAAGGGGGCCGGGAATGGGTGCGACAAGACGGCGAGGTTGTCCACGAGTTATCCACAATGAGGGGTGGGGCTTGATTTTCGGGCGGATAAGGGGAGACTACACGCCTCGCGTCAGGTGCGGGAAGTTAATCATGAATCTGCTTGAAGTTACCAAACTCGTCAAGTCGTTCGACGGTCGCACCGTTGTGGATAAAGTCAGCTTTTGTGCTGGCTCAGGAAGAGATTGTCGGCTTGCTGGGCCGGAATGGCGCGGGGAAAACCACGACGTTCCGAATGATCCTGGGAATGGTTGTGCCGGACAGGGGAGCGGTGGCCTTTGACGCCTGCGACGTGACCACTTTGCCGATGTATCGGCGGGCGCGGCTGGGGATTGGGTATCTTTCCCAGGAGCGCAGCGATTTTCGGCGGTTGACGGTGTGGCAGAACCTTCAGGCGATTCTGGAAACCCTGAGCATTTCCGGCAAGGAGCGACGCCGGCGGGCGGACGAGTTGCTCAGCCATTATGGTTTGACGCGGCAGCGCAACCAGCGGGCCGAGACGCTCAGCGGCGGGGAACGGCGCAAGCTGGAGATCGCCCGTGCGTTGGTGACGCAGCCGAAATTGATTCTGCTGGACGAGCCGTTCAGCGGGGTGGACCCGATCGCGGTGGAAGACCTTCAGCGCGAGGTGCGGCGGTTGAAGGAAGAGTTCGGCAAGAGCGTTCTGATTACCGACCATAACGTGGCCCAGACGCTGCGGGTGTGCGACCGGGCGTTGATTATCAATGACGGGCGGGTGTTCAAGGAAGGGACGCCGCGGGAGATCATCAATGATCCCGGCGTTCGCAGCGCCTACCTGGGCAATACGTTCCGTGGGAATGAATTCGATTGAAGTAGTGGGTGGCGAAGCGGGGGTTGTCCTTTCGCGAAACCGCAAGCGATTTCGGGACGTGGGGGCAGAAAAGGGGTTTATGGAATTCCTTAAAAGAGTATCCGTCGTCTATTTGCTGGTCGTCATGCTATGATTGGGGGGCAGTGCCGGCGCACTTTCCAGTGTCGGAGGCGGCTCTTTTGGCTTCAGCGAGGATTGTTCATGAAATTCTACTCGATGGTGGCGGTCTGGGTTTTGACGGGTTTGCTGGTTGATCTGGCTCCGGCGCAAGCACCGGCGACGCAGCAGGGCGCATCGCAGGTATCGCCCGAAGCCCGGGCGGTACTGGATCAGGTGCAGGAAGCGGCGGGGAAACTCAAGTCGCTGGAGATGAGCGGCAGTGTTTTCAGCAATTTCGACGTGGCCGGGCGCAAGCAGGAGCAAACGCAGAAGTTCACGGCCGCGTATCTGGCGCCGGACAAGTTCCGCAACGAGATGAACAACGAACTGCTGACCGGAGGCACCGGCTCGAAGGTGTACGTTTATGACGAGAAGGCGTCGGTTTATCTGATAATGGACGCTCCCAAGGGCAAGGTTGCGCCGGGCGACGTTCCTCAGCCGATGGGGCAGATTCTGTCGATGCAGAATCCGTTTTTAATAGTGCTGGTGTCGCACGCATCGTTGCAGGATTTGTGGCGTGAGCCCCGAACGGTCGTTCGGCTGGCGGATACGCCGCTGGGGGGAAGTTCGTATGAAACGATCCAGTTTGTAGACGCCCAGAACCGGCCGGGGGTGATTCTGCTGGTGGACCCCCGGACGCATCTGCCGCGGCAGGTGAAGTTCGATCTGACCAAGGCGCTAGAGGCGAGAGGAGCGAAGGACGTGAAGTCGGCGAGCATCGTCGTGGATTATCAGACGATGACGCCCGATGCGGCGGTGGAAGAGGCGTCTTTTGCCTGGACGCCGCCTGCGGGGGCCAAGGACGCTTCAAAGGAAAAGGACGATTCTCCGGCCATGGGCATGGTGGGGAAGCCGGCGCCGGATTTCAAACTGACGAGCCTGGACGGCAAACAGACAGTGAGCCTGGCGGATTTGAAGGGGAGCGTGGTGGTGCTGGATTTCTGGGCGACGTGGTGCGGGCCGTGCGTGCGTTCGCTGCCGACGCTGGATGAGGTGTATCGGCAGAACAAGGAGGCGGGGGTGAAGGTGTTTGCCGTGAATATTAAGGAAGAGCCGGCGGCGGTGCGGGCGTTTGTGGAGGCCAAGAAGCTGAGCGTTCCGGTGTTATTGGACAAGGACGGGGCGGTTGCGCAGAAGTACATGGCCCAGGCGATCCCTGAGACGGTGGTGATCGGCAAGGACGGGCAGGTGCGGCTGGTGCTGGTGGGGGCAGGGCCCGATAATGAGCGGAAGATTCGCGGGGAGATCGAGTCGGCGCTGAAGGCCAACCCGTAGCCCGTAACTCATTGTCCGGTTCTGCGGTTTCGGCGTGGCCTGCCGCACGTTTCAATCGTAGAACATATTGTGATGAGTTGCGGCGAAAACAAATTTCCGCAGCCAAAGTCCGAGCCGTTCCGAACCGATGAAAGACGTGAGGGAAGCGTAACGGGTTCGGAACGCGGTGGGGGAAAATGTGTAGCTGACGGGAAGAGCTGATGAATGAGTCGTTGGTAAAGAAGATTCGCCAGTGTCCGACGTTGCCGTCATTGCCGACGGTGGCGATTCAGGTGCTGGACCTGGCCCAGAAGGACCAGGCCGACATTGCCGAGATCGCGCACGTGATCTCGAAAGACCCGGCGCTGAGTTCGAAGATTCTGCGCACGGTCAATTCGAGTTTTTATGGCCGCAGCCAGAGTGTGAGCACGATTACGCACGCGCTGGTGATTCTGGGGTTGCAATCGGTCAAGACGCTGGTGCTGGGTTTTTCGCTGGTGACGAACCTGACGAAGAACAAGAGCAAGGGGTTCAAGCATTTGAACTATTGGCGGCGGAGCATTTACGCCGCGACGGCGGCGCGGACGATCGCCGGGCGGTTGAATCTGGTGCAGCAGGAGGAGTGTTTCCTGGTGGCCTTGCTGATGGACATCGGGATGCTGGTGTTGGACCAGATTCTGGGTGAGCAGTACGGGGAGGTTGCCGATCACGCCAAGACGCACGCGTTGCTGGCGGCGGCGGAGTCGGAGCACCTGGGGTTGAGCCATTCGGAGGCGGCGGCGATTCTGGCGGAGCAGTGGAAGCTGCCGCCGGTGCTGGCGATACCGATTCGGCATCACGACCGTCCGAAGGACGTGCAGGATCCGACGCTGCGTCGATTGACGGAGGTGGCGTATCTGGCGGCGCAGTGCGCGGACATTTTCGTGGACGAGCAACCGGCCGACGCCATCAATGACGTTCGCAAGCTGTGCCAGGACGAGTACAAGATTTCCTCGGCCGACTGTGATTTGATGCTGGACCAGATCGGTCGGCGGACGCAGGAAGTGGCGCCGCTGTTTGAGATTCCCATCGCGTCGGCGGCGACGTTCGAGAATATCCTGAAAAAAGCCAACGAAGCCCTGGTCGAGATCACGTTGCAATCGCAGCAGCGGGCGACGTCGTTGCAGCAGCAGAACCAGCAGCTTAAGACGCAGGCGACGACCGACGCGCTGACGGGGCTGGCCAATCGGGGCAAGTACGATCTGTTTATTGAAGAGCAGTTTGCCCTTGCCACGGCCCAGAAGCGGTACCTGGCGGTGTTGATCCTGGACGTGGATCATTTCAAGAACATCAACGACCGATATGGGCATCAGGTGGGGGATCAGGTGTTGAAGGTTCTGGGCAGGCTTCTGCTGGGCACGGCGCGGACACACGATCTGGCGGCGCGGTACGGCGGGGAAGAGCTGGTGCTGGTGTTGCCGGGGACGACGCGGGCGACGGCGGGGGCGATAGCGGAGACGGTGCGCCGGACGATTGCCGCCCGGCCGATCAATTGCGAGAACGTGAAGGTGGCGGTGACGGTGAGCGTGGGGGTGGCGGTGTTGGAGCCGGGGGTGCCGTTCCGAAATCCGGGGCAACTGGTGAAGGCCGCGGACATGGCGGTTTATGCGGCCAAGCACGGGGGTCGCAACTGCGTGCGGGTTTTCTCGCCCAAGCCGGCGGCGAAGGCCGCGGGAGTGGCGGCGTAGGAAAAGGGGCAATTCTCCGGCGGTTTTCGGGTTAATGTAAACAGGCACGGGGGTGAACTTGCGCGCGGGACGGAACCCACCGATAGCTGTCGGCAGGTGTTGCGGGGATCGTCGGAGTTATTCGCGCGGGTTGCGTGTGAGCTCGAGGTCGCGTTGGCGCTGGTGTTCGGTGGCTTTGCGGAGGGCGCGGCGTTCCAGCCAGGTGAGGCTGGCCATTCCCCGGGCGGATACCTTGGCTAAGACGGCGTCGAGTTTGGCTTGATCGGCTTCCTCGCGGCGGATGAGGCGGCGGGCACGGCGGATGGATCGCTTGGAGAGACGGCGGCGGCGATGGGAATCGGGTTCGTCCAGGATGCCGGGGTAGTCGATGCTTTCGCGGACGTCGTCGGGGCTCATGGATTTGAGGGCGGTTCGCTGCTGATAGCAGGCGAGGAAGGCCCAGACGGCTACGGCCAGCATAAACCAGTTGAGGCTCGGCAGGGCGGCGCCGGCCAGGACGACGGCGCTGGCCATACCGATGATGCAGGTTGCGTTGATGGCGTGGTAATGGCCGAGCTTGGTCCAGAGCATGGCTTGGAGCATCTGGCCGCCGTCCATGGGGTACATGGGGAGCAGGTTGAAAAGCAGCAGGTAATAGCTGACGACGAAGGCCCACCAGGCGTAGAAGGTTGTGGAGTGCCAGGTCAGGCTTTCGGGGGGGAGGGGACTGAAGGGGTTCCAAGGGGCGCTGAGGTGCGGGCCGAAGTGCAGGCCGATTGCCAGGAGGACGCAGAGGGTCAGGTTGACAAGGGGGCCGGCGGCGGCGGTGAAGAAGACGGCGCCTGGGCGGCGTGGGGGATCGACGGTGGCCAGCCCACCCAGCGGCCACATCATAATCTCGCTGGCTTCGCCACCGGTCCATCGGGCGGCGAAGCAGTGGCCGAACTCATGCAGCAGAACCAACACCACCAGCATTCCCATGCTGACGAGGCGGTCTTCCAAGGGGTAGCTGGCGCCGTAGTCGAGCAGGAGCGTGGTGGCGATGAGGATGATCAGACAGGCATGAGCCCGGACGCGGATGCCAAAATAGGTGCCCAAGGGCACGGATCCGAAAAGTAAAGCCAGCAGCGGGCCGCCCATCGGACTGCCTCGATCACGATGGTATGGCCTGTCTTCCCAACCCATGGGAGTACCTCTAGGGTCTTGCGGTTCGATAGAAACGGTCAAACAACAGAAGAGTAGCAATTGTCTTGCCATCGATGATGCGGCCGTCGGCGATCATGGCGATGGCCTGGTCAAAGGGCACTTGTAAGGGCTCAATTTCTTCACCTTCTTCCAGGGCCGGGACCGATTTGGTCAAATCATAGGCCGCGAAGGCATACATCTTCTCTGTCAAAATGCCGGGCGAGGAGAAGAAATTGCCGAGGGGACGGAGTTGGCCGGCCAGGTAGCCGGTTTCTTCCAGCAGCTCCCGGCCGGCGCAGTTCATGGGGTCTTCTTTTTTTTCCAGCGTCCCGGCCGGCAGCTCAATGAGGGTTTGGTTGATGGAGTAGCGTTTGTTTCGGATCAAAAGGACGTTGCTTTGGTCGATGAAGGGCAGGATGACCACGGCGCCGTTGTGGACGCAGACTTCCCGCCGGGTTCGCTTGCCGTTTTCGTCGGCGAGGTGATGGACTTCGAGGCGGATTTTCTTGCCGTCGTAGAGGACCTGTTTTTCGATCAATTCGTTGTAGGGCATGGTTTGTCTCCTGGGGTTGCTGTTTTAATTATACTATCGCCGCGGGGGCGAAACCGCGAAGAGCAAGCCGCTGCGGGAATCTTCGGGCGGAAGGGGGACAAATCGGGTGCGGGATGGACAAGAGGATCGGCTCCTGTAAGGATAGCATGATCGGGAAAGCAGTTACGGCGAGGTGCGATGTCCGAGAGCCACCTTCTGGTACTGATCGTTCAGGTTGGGCTGATCCTGGCGTTGGGTCGGGCCATGGGGGCGGTCTGCTCGGCATTGAAGCAGCCTCAGGTGATGGGGGAGATGATCGCGGGGATCATGCTGGGGCCGAGTTTGTTGCAGCAGGTTGCGCCCGGCGTTTTTGCGACGGTGTTTCCGCCGGGGAGCATTGAATACCTGAGCTTGTTGAGTCAGATCGGCATCATCTTTTTTCTTTTTCTCATCGGGCTGGAGCTGGATCTGAGTTTCATCCGGCATAGCGGGCGGTCGGCGGTGGTGATCAGCCAGGCCAGTATCGTATTACCGTTTGTTCTGGGCGTGGGGCTGGCGGTTTACCTGCATCGAACGACGGATCTTTTTGCACACGGCGGGGGGGCCGTTCCGGTTCGGTCGGCGGCGCTGTTTCTCGGGGCGGCGATGAGCATCACGGCCTTTCCGGTGCTGGCGCGCATTCTCAGCGAGCGGAACCTGCACAAGACGCGGGTGGGGGCGATTTCGATTGCCTGTGCGGCGGTGAATGATGCGTCGGCCTGGTGCATCCTGGCGTTTGTGGTGGCCATCGTGAAGACGCAAGGTCCGCGGGAGGCGGTGATGACCGCGGGGCTTTCGCTGGCGTACGTCGCGTTGATGTTCCTGGCGGTCAGGCCGTTGCTGGGCCGGCTGGAGATGCTTTACGAGCGGCAGGGGCGGCTGTCGCAGAACGTGGTGGCCGGCATCATTCTGCTGGTTCTGGCGTCGGCGTATGCGACGCATCGGATCGGCATTCATGCGATGTTCGGGGCGTTTCTGATGGGCGCGATCATGCCCAAGGGGTCGCAGTTTGTCCGACAGCTAGGGGAGAAGCTGGAGGATTTCACGGTGGTGTTTCTTCTGCCGATCTTCTTTGCCTTTGCCGGACTGAAGACGCAGATCAACCTGATTAACGACCGGACCCTGTGGTTGTACACGGCGTTGATTATCGCGGTGGCCTGCGCGGGGAAGTTCGGGGGGACGGTGTTGTCGGCGCGACTGTGCGGGATTGATTGGAGGCAGTCGTCGGCGATCGGGGTGCTGATGAACACGCGGGGGCTGATGGAACTGGTGATATTGAACATCGGGCTGCAACTTGGGGTGATTACCGATCGGGTGTACGCCATGATGGTGATTATGGCGTTGTTCACGACGGCCATGACCACGCCGCTGTTGTACTGGGTTTATCCGTTCCGGTTGTTCATGGGGCAGGGGCCGCAGAAGGGGAAGCGACCGGCGGGGGTTTTCGCCGTTCTCGTGCCGGTTTCGCTCTCCAGGAGCGGAGGGGCGTTGGTTCAGTTGGCGGGGATGCTGGGCGGGCCGCATCCGCGTGTGACGGCGTTGTATCTGCGCCGGCCCGTGGATCACGAGGCGTATCGGGCGGGGTTGGATGAGCCTTCGGCTCAGCGATATGAGCCGCTGGAACATGCGGCGGATCAGGCCCGCAAGCTCGGGTTGGAGATGGAGCCGCTGACGTTTGTTTCGCGGGACGTTCCGGGCGACATCGCGGCGGTTGCGGCCCAGCGGCAGGTGAATCTGGTGCTGATGGGGTTTCATAAACCCGTGATCGGCCAGGCGATTCTCGGGGGGACGGTTCATCGGGTTCTGGATCGGGCAGAGGCGGACGTGGCCGTTTTCGTGGATCGGGGTTTTCGGTCGGTCAAACGCGTTCTGGTGCCATACCTTGGCAGCACGCATGATCGGCTGGCGATGGAGCTGGCCGGGCGAATCGCGCGGACCTGCGGGGCGGGGGTGACGGTGCTGCATGTGGTTCCGCCGAAGCGGACGGATGGGCAGCCGGTTCTGGGGGCCAAGGCGGTTACGGATCGGGTTTTTCAGGATCCGACGCAGCCGACTCCGGTCACGTTTCGCGTGGTGGAGGACGCGTCGCCGGTGGACGCGGTGTTGCGCGAGGCGAAGCATTTTGATCTGGTCGTGATCGGTGTGGCGGAGGAGTGGGGGTTGGAATCGCATCTGTTCGGATGGCGTGCGGAGAGGATTGCGCGGGATTGCCCGAGTTCGTTGCTGATTGTGCGCCGGCATGCGCAGGCGACGGTTTCGAGAGAGGTTCCATTGTCCGCGGATGCGGGGGAGAGGCGCTGACGGGGAGATTGGCGTTCGCGGCGGTCCCGGCATATCCTTAGGGCATGGCCTACCTTCCTGAATCGTCGGGCGTGGATCATCCGCGGTGGTTTCCCTGGCTGGCGGGGTTGTTTACCGGGGCGGTGATCCTGGTTCTGTTCATCGTTTTCTTTGAGCCGCTGAGCACCGTGCTGCTGGGGATTCTGGCGGCGACGATTGTGGCTTCGACGCTGCGGCCGCTGCTTCGGTATATGCCCGGGCCACGCGGGGTGTCGGCGGCGTTTTTGGGACTGGCGCTGATTGCCGCGGCGGGGGCGCTGCTTCTGACGTTGTCGTTGTCGCTTTCCCAGCCCATTCAGAAGGAGGTTCGGGATTGGCCGCAGACGAAGAAGGACGTGGATAATTTCCTGGTGAAATGGAGCGGGGAACTGGGGCTGCAAGAAACGATGAGTGCTGACAAGCTCGTGGCCAGCATCACCACATTTTTTGCCGGGGAAGGGGGGCATCGGCTTTTCTCCCGCAGTGCGGACGTTTCACTGGGCATTTTGATCTGGCTGGTGTTTATTTTCATCGGGTCGATTTTTCTGTTGGCCGAGCCGGAGGATCGATTGCTGGAGCCGGTGGTTACGGTGGCGTCGCCTCGGTATCGACCGGCGGTACGGCAGCTTTTCGGCGAGTTGGGGCCGAAATACCGGCGGTGGGTTTGCGGGACGTTTCTGAGCATGTGCATTGTCTTCGGGGCTTCGGCGCTGGGGTATACGGTGATCGGGCTGAAGCTGGCGTTGCCGCTGGCGCTGCTGGCGGGTTTGTGCGAGGTGGTGCCGACGGTCGGGCCGGCCACGGCGTGCGTGATCGCATCGCTGTTTGCGGCGGCGACCAACGGCGGCGGGGCGGTGCTGGGGGTGCTGGCGGTGTATGCCGTGATTCAGTCGATTGAGGCGTATTTTATTCTGCCGCTGATTATGCGCGGGGCGGTGAAGATGCATCCGGCGGTGACGCTGTTTACCGTGGTGCTGTGGGGGAAGATTTTCGGGGTGCCGGGGTTGATGCTGGCGATCCCGATTAATCTGACGCTGGCGGGATTCGTCGATCACCTGTACGTGCGGCCCCGGGATCGGCGGATCGCCATGGAACGGCAGGCGGCGGTTGAGCAGGGCGTGTGATGGGATCAGCCGCGAAGAAGATGGGGCAATGGGCGGGCGTTAGAGTTTGCCGATCAGCATTATCGTCAGCAGGAGAGGGAGGTAGATGATGGAGGCGAGGAACAGCCGCCGCGCGTCGGGGCGTTGCTTGCGACGGGCGCAGGTTGCGGCGAAGGCGAGGAAGACGACCCCGAGCAGCAGGGCGATCGGGGGGTAGATGGGGCCGGTCATGTTCAGGAAGGCGGGGGTTAGACTGATGGGGATCAGGGCTAGAGTGTAGAGGAGAATTTGTCGGGCGGTGGCGTGGAGCGCGGGGTCGATCACGGGCAGCATCCTGAAGCCGGCGGCGGCGTAGTCGTCGCGGTAGAGAATGGCGATGGCCAGGAAGTGGGGCATCTGCCAGAGGAAGAGGATTGCAAACAGGGCGGCGGACTCGGCAGAGAGAACGCCGGTGGAGGCGGTCCAGCCCATGACGGGGGGGATCGCGCCGGGGATGGCGCCGACCAACGTGCATAGCGAGGAGGTTCGCTTCAGGGGCGTGTATATCAGGACGTAGCTGCTCAGCGTTGCGACTCCCAAAAGGGCGGTCAGGGTATTGACGAAAAGCAGGAGGTGGACGGTTCCGATCAAGGCCAGAGAGATTCCGAAGTAGAGGGATTCTTCGGGCGAAACCCGTCCTGTTGGGATCGGGCGGCGGCTTGTGCGGGACATCCGGGCGTCGTGGTCGCGTTCGATGCACTGGTTGAGTGCGCTGGCGCCGGCGGCGGTGAGGGTGGTTCCGATGAGGGTGTCGAGGAAGATGAGCCAGTTTATGTGGCCTTGCGAGGCCATGGCGTAGCCGACGATGGTGGTGACGACGACCAGGAAATTCAGGCGGGGTTTGGTTAGTTCGAGGTAGTCGGCCCATCGGGCCGAGGGGGCTTTGGCGAAGGGATAGGCGCGGGCGGGGTTGCTCATGGAAGGGGCCTTCCGGGGTTTAGGTCGTTACAGGATGGGCGGCGGGTTTGTGTCTCATGGGGCCGTACAGGCGGAGGGTTCGGATTGCCAGCAGGAAGCTTACGGCCAGCACGGCCGCTCCTGCGGCGACGTGGGTGGTAGCGACGTCGGCGGGCTTTCGCAGTAGTTCGACCAGGCCGCCCAGGGCGATCTGGATCAGTGTCAGCCCGAGCAGCCACAAGGCGGGGCGGCGCAGTTGCGAGTGGGCGGGTTTGGTCCGCAGCGTTGCAAGCGTCAGAGCCAGGACCGCGATCAGCGACAGCAGGGCTCCTGCGCGGTGCAGGTAGTTGTAGAGGATTTGCTGAAGTGTGACCGGGGGGAGGTCCAGCACTAGGGCGCGCAGGGCGTTGATGTGGTCAACTTCCTGATTGGTCGTGGGAGGAAGGAGCCGGCCATAAGCGAGGGGAAAGTCGGGGATGGCCAGGCCGGCGCCGTTGTGTCGCATGACCGCGCCGGCGATGAGCTGCATGTAGATGGCGGCGACGGTGAAGCAGGCCAGACCGGCGAGCCACTGGCCGGGTTTGGCGGCGGGTTCGCCGCAGAGGTTTGGCGCTTGGAGCCACCATCGAGAGGTGACGGTGGTCATGAGGATGGCCAGGCAGAAGATGGCTTGGGCGATGCAGGCATGGACGATGGCCAGGTCGAGCCTGATCCAGATGACGCGCAGACCGCCGAGGATGCCTTGGGTGATGACGCCCAGCAGGATGAGCAGGGCCAGGGATTTAACCCAGCGGCGGGGCTCGGTGCGCCAGGCGCAGAGCAGGGTGAGGATGGAGAGGATGCCGACGACGGTTCCCATGAGGCGGTGGGTGTGTTCGTAGAAGACGCCGCCGACCCAGAAGCGGGGGGGAGGAGGAACATGTTGTAGCCGAAGCTGTTGGGCCAGTCGGGGACGGCGAGGCCGGCCTGGTGGGAGGTGACCAGCCCTCCCATGAAGATGAGCAGGAAAATGGCTATCGCCGTTGCCGTTGCCATGCGGTGGAGTGCGGGTTTGTAGTTTGGGGCGGTCATGCCGTTACCATACTCGGCTGGGGTTGGCGGGGGCCACGTCGAAACTTGGCGGGCGAAACAAAGCGTACTAACGCCCGCCGGTGTGCCGATATACGGGAATGTTGACTTGTGGCGTCAAAATGGCCCGCCGATGGCTGTCGGTGGGTTTTTCAGGGCTTGGGATAGCGGTTTGGAGTGTCAGGGCCATGACTTATGTCAAGTGGATCGTTGCGGTTGTAATTGCCTTGCCGTTTGCGGGATGCGCGTAAGGATGGGGGGCAGAGCGCTGAGCGCATGCCGCAATCGCGGTTTGAGACGACGGAAGAACCGCCGGTGAATGCGGCGACGCATTTCGCGGCCGGGCAGCTTGCGGAAAGCCAGAACGATTCGGCCCGGGCTTTGGAACAGTATCGCAAGGCGATCAAGCTCAACTCTCGGCATCTGCCTTCGCTGTACCGGATGGGGGTGGTGTATGCCGAGCTGAAGCAGTATCCGCAGGCGATTGAAACCTGGAAGCAATACATCAAGGCTGCCGATGGCAGCGCGGTTGGGTACAGCAATCTCGGGTTTTGCTGCGAGCTGGCGGGGCGGTTTGATGAGGCGGAGGCGGCGTATCGCAAGGGGATTGAGAAGGATCCGAAGAGCCGGCCTTGCCGGATTAATTATGGGTTGATGCTGGCCCGCAGCGACCATGAGGCGGAGGCGACGACGCAACTGCAAGCGGTGCTGACGCCGGCGGAGGTGCATTACAACCTGGGGAGCGTCTATGAACTGCGGGGGAAGATTGCGCAGGCCCGTGAGGAATACCAGAAGGCCCTGAGCGTTGATCCGGGGTTTGCGGACGCCAGGACGAGGTTGGGGGGAATGAGGAAATGACGAAAACCGAAACCGGAATGACGAACAAATGACGAAATCCGAATGACCAAAGGGCTCAATGCCAAGGGAGACTCTTTCGTCATTGGGGCATTCGTCATTCCTTCGGATTTCGGGTTTCGTCATTCTGGTTTTCGCAGCTGGTTTTCGCTGCGGGTTTACCCCTGACGCCTGACCTGCTATCCTACCCGGGTTTGTATCGTCCGCCGGCGGGCGCTGGCGGGATGGATTGGTATCGGTGGAGAGAAGATGGCCCTCAAAATCTGGTTGGATGGGAAACTGGTTGACAAGGACGACGCCAAGATCAGCGTCTACGATCACGGTCTGCTTTACGGCGACGGCGTTTTTGAGGGCATTCGCGTTTACTCCGGGCGGGTGTTTCAGCTCGAGGCGCATCTTCGCCGGTTGTATGATTCGGCCCGCGCCGTCCGGCTGGATATTCCGGCGACGCCGGGGGAGTTTCGGGCGGCGATCGAACAGACCGTCAAGGCCAACAACTTCACCGATTGCTACATCCGCGCCATCGTGACCCGCGGCGTCGGGTGCCTGGGGTTGAATCCGCGCAAGTGCCTGAAGGCTTCGATCATTATCATTGCCGACGGCATCGAGCTTTATCCGGCCGAGCTGTACAAGACGGGCATGTCCATCATCACCGCGTCGATTATCCGCAACCATCCCAATGCGGTTTCGCCGCGGGTGAAGAGCCTGAATTATCTGAACAACATTTTGGCCAAAATCGAGGCTCTGGACGCCGGTTGCCAGGAGGCTTTGTTGTTGAACCATGAGGGGAATGTGGCCGAATGTTCCGGGGACAACATCTTCATCGTTCGCGACGGGGAAGTTTTGACGCCGACGACGTCGGACGGCATTTTGGAGGGGATCACGCGGGATGTGATCCTGAAGCTCTGCCGGAAGCTGGGCATTGCCTGTGCCGAAAAGACGCTTCAGCGGCATGATCTTTATGTGGCGGATGAATGCTTCCTGACGGGGTCGGCCGCCGAGGTCGTTCCGGTGACGAAGCTTGATGGGCGGGTGATTGGTTCGGGCCGGCCGGGCCCGATTACCAGCCGGCTGATTGAGGTTTTCCATCAGTTTGTGCGTGAGGCTTGAGGGGGATTCGGGGGATTGTGGAGGCCGGCGACATTCGCCTCTGGGAAGTCTGTTTGTGGCGGGGGGCGGGCTTGTAGAATTGACACCCCTTGGGCTTGTCAGTAGAGTTTTTTACACGTAGATCCATTACATGGAGAACAAAATGCAAGAATACGAGACGCTCAAGCGTTTGGTGCAGGAAGCGGAAGACGATGTGAACAAGGCCGAGGGAGGCAACAAGGCTGCCGGCACTCGCGTGCGGAAAAAGATGCAGGAGATCAAGTCGGCGGCGCAGGAAGTGCGGAAGAAAGTTCTCGAAGGCCGCGAGGCCGAACCCGGTAGCGTGGCCTAAACCTATGCCTCCACAATTTTTATTTGACCTTTCCGGGATCGACCTGAACAAGGTGATCTTCGACCAGGAAGCCGTCCGCGAGGCCAACCCTCAGCGGGGCGACATGGAGCAGCTTAACGGCATCGTGTATGCCGAGCCTTCTCTGGGTCGCATCATCGGTTTCAAGGACGTTCGTCCCGATGAGTTCTGGGTGTCGGGGCACATCCCCGGTCGGCCTTTGTTTCCCGGCGTGCTGATGATCGAGTCGGCTGCCCAGCTTGCTTCGTTCTATACCCGCAAGTTTGTCGGATGGAAGAACTTCATCGGCTTTGGCGGCGTGGAAGACTGCAAGTTTCGGTTGCAGGTTGTTCCCGGTTGTCGGCTTTATGTGGTGGGGCAGAAGATTTGGGAACGGCATCGGCGGATTTGCTGCCGAGTGCAGGGGATCGTCGATGGGTCGATGGTGTTTGAGGCATCGATCGTGGGGACGGAGCTGTAGAGATACGGGTTGAAATTGCGTGCGATAATCGAGTTCAAGAGCCCCGGATGTACATCCGGGGCTTTTTTTGTGTGGAGGGGGCGTTTTTCGGCGTAGTATTGAACGCGATATGGCGATTTCGCTGGTTCAATCCCTGGGGTCTGTGCCTCTGGCGTTCGTGGACGTGGAGACGACGGGGGCTTCGTGCGACTTGGGGGATCGCGTGATCGAGATCGGGATTGTCCGAGTCGAGGGCGGGAAGAAGGTGGGCGAGTACCAGCAGCTTATTGATCCGCAGCGGCGTATTTCGGCGGGGGTGACGGCGCTGACGGGGATTTCTCAGGAGATGGTGGTTAATCAGCCGCGTTTTTCCGAACAGTTGCCGGCCATGTTGCCGCTGCTGGAGGGGGCGGTGATCCTGGGGCATAACGTGCGGTTTGATCTTTCGTTTTTGGACAGAGAGTTTCGGCGGGCCGAGCGGGACATGGTTCAGGCGTTGGGGGATGTGCCGGTCCTTGATACGGTTCGGATTGCCCGTCGGCGGTTTGGGCGCGGGGGAAATGCGCTGCAGATCCTTTCCCGCCGACTGGGGATTGAGCCGGTGGTGGCGCATCGGGCGTTGGCGGACGCCCAGACTACGGCGCTGGTTTTTGAGCGGCTTATGGAGACGGTTGGGGGATGGACGTGTTGTTTGTGCGATGTCATGGTGCTTCAGGGCGGGCCGATGGGGTTGCTGGCGAAGAATGCGGGGGAGAACCTTCTGCCGTTGGAACTGGAAGAGGCCCTTGAGCTTCGGCGGCCGGTGATGATGGAATATCTGGACGCCCGGCAGCAACGTACGCATCGGGTGATTCAGCCGTTGCACGTCCGGCGATCCGGTGGGGAATTGCTGCTGGTAGCGCACTGTCATCTGCGAAACGCCCAGCGGACGTTTAAGCTGGATCGGGTGGTTCGGCTTGTTCGGCTGGAAGAGGGGCAGGGTATCTGATCCGCGAAACCGCAAGCGGATTCGAGGGCGTAAGGGCGAAATCGTCCGTCCCGGTTTAGAGCCGTTTAAAATACAATGCCCGCATGAGTTGGGTTCATGTCACGTTAGCTTTACTGGGATTTTTGCTTGTGCCTTGTTGGGGTGGGGAGCCTGCCAGCAGGCCGACGACGGGGCCGTCGGTTTTTGAGGATAAGCGGCATGGGGTGGCGCTGGAGTATCCGCTGGGGTGGACGAGGCGGGAGTCTTCGGAGTTTGTGCTGGTGGTGGGGCAGGATGAGGGGGTGATTTCGCTGGACGTGCCGGACTTGCCGTGGCATCTGCCGGGGATGATTCGGATCGGGTTGGTGAAAAACGGGTATTTGAAGGACTTACGCAAGAAGGTCGGGCCGCTGCGGATGGTGGAGGATCGGTCGCGGGATGTGGCGGATGCGGATGCGTGGCTGGTGCGAACCGCTTGGCAGTCCGAGGGGCGGGAATGGGCGGAGTCGGCGCTGCTGATGGTTCATGACGACCGCGTTTACATCGTTCGCGGCAGGGGGCCGGGGGAGGATGTGCAGATTCCGGCCGCCTTTGAGGCGGTGGTGCGGTCGGTTCGGTGGGTGGGCAAGTAGGGTGATGGGGGAAAAGGGTGGGGGCGGCTTGCCTCTTTGGGGCGGACTTCTATACTGCATGAATTACCGGGAAGCGAATGAAGGGCTATCGATCTATCGTCTGGACATTGCCGCTGTTGCTGGGAATCGGATGCGTCGAAAGGACGCTGACGCTGACCAGCGATCCGCCGGGGGCGTTGGTCTATCTGAATGGGGAAGAGGTGGGGCGTACGCCGCTGACGCGGGATTTCGTCTGGTATGGCAACTACGACGTGGCGTTGCGCAAAGACGGCTATGAGACGGTAAAGACCACCACCAACGTGAAGCCGCCGGTGTGGCAGTGGATTCCGCTGGACTTCGCGGCCGAGTTGCTGCCGGTGCGTTTGCGGGATGCCCAGAGCTTCAGCTATTCGATGATGCCGGCTTCGACGCAGCCGGTGAACGCCGAGGGCATCATTTATCGAGCCCATCAGTATGAGGGACAGTTGGAATCGGGCAAGCAGCCGACGACTCAGCCGGCCACCAGGCCCTGAGTGGAGATCAGGTGGCAATCAGAATCGGGGGCGTGGTTGTCGTTGGACAGGGACTTGCTTTTCAGCGTGGACTTGTTGTTGACGATGACGACGGTTTCCCACAGGTCAATGCTTTCCAGCTTATAGCGGTAGTCAATTTCCACACCAGTCTTATCGATCAGATCCTGCAGGGCCAGGTCGCTGCGCCAGCCGAGCTTGGTGCATAGCGGGCAGGCCCATTTTTCGAGCATGGCGATGAAGCGGTTGGTGGACTGGAAATGGTTGACGATGACGATCCGCGCACCGGGCTTGGCCACACGCTGGGCTTCCTGAACCAGCCGACAGGGGTCGCTGACCACACTGATGACGTGGCTGATGAAAATGTGATCGAAGGCGTTGTCTTTGAAGGGCAGGTGCAGGGCGTCGGCCTGGAAGACGGTGGCGTGGGTGAGGCCCATGTCGGAGATTTTCTTGCGGCATTCACGGAGCATTCCGCTGGACAGGTCGATGCCGATGATCCGGCCACGCTTGGGGTAGAAGCCCAGCGACGCGCCCGTGCCGATGCCCAGATCAAGAACCTGGTCGGTATCGCGGATGTCCATGTGGGAGATTGCCCGGGCGATGCGGCGGCGGACCAAACGGCCGAAAGTGATGTCGTAGAACGTCGAATGGAAATCGTAGATCTGCTTGGTGCTTGATTCCTGCATGTCCGACAAACCTTCCCAAGGGTTCTGATTTTGCCGCATCGCGGTGATGCTTCAAAAGACCACCTTATCCTTATGCAATGGCCTTGCCAAGAGCCCCGTAATCGAAATTACATCATTCCGGCGGCCTCGGCATCCAAGATCCAGACCAGCTTGCCGGGCGTGGGTTTGATCAATTGGATCGGCAGGCACATCGGATCCATCGGCCCTTCCAAGGCTTCGTGAATTCGGCGGGCCTTGCTGGAACCGGACGCGAGAATAAGGCCGCCGGCGGCCCGGTTGATGAACGGGGCGGTCAGGGTGAGCCGCCAGGATCTGAGCTTGTCCACGTGTACGGCGACGCACCGGCGGTTGTTTTCGAGGACGGCCGGGGTGTCGGGAAAAATCGACGCGGTGTGGCCGTCGTCGCCCATGCCCAGCAGGATCAGGTCCAAGCCGCTCTGGTCGAAGCGGCGGGCGATCAGGGCGTCGTATTCGGCGGCGGCAATGTCGGGGTTGATCTCTCCCCGCATGCGATGGATGTTTTGTGTCGGAATCGGCAGGCGGGAGAACAAAGTGCGTTCGGCCAGGCCGAAGTTGCTGTCGGGGTGGTTGGGGGGAACGCAGCGTTCGTCGCCGAAATAGAATTCGACTTTGGACCAATCGATGGCGGAGCGGCAGGGTTCGTCGGCGAGGAGTTGGTAGAGCGTTCTGGGGGTAGTGCCGCCGGAAAGGCCGAGGGTAAAGACGCCTTGGGCGGCGATGGCCGCCTGAGCTGCGTCTTGTATTCTTTGGGCTGCCTCAGCCGCCAGCGCCGGGAGATTCGCCACTACACGAATGGAGATGTCTGACATGGATAAAAGGGTAAACGTCACCGAGGCAAAGGTAAATATGAAAATGAGGTTTTCGTGGTGGGCTGGTGGGTTTTGCGGCCGGTTTTAATGACCTTATCCGAACAGGAAAATACCGGAATCGTAAAAAAGATGTTGCGCTTCCTGTTGACACGGGCGGAACAGTCGCTAATATTCCGCCTCCCTGGTGACGGGAGCCCCGCGAGGGGGTTTCGAGGCCGGGGGTAAACAAGCTCTTTGACAAGTGAACAGTCGGACAAGCCGCGAGGATGTGGGCTCAGGACCTTTTGGTGTACAAAAGGGGCTTGGGCGAGACAGTGCCGAACCGCCGCCGCCCTTCGGGGAGGCGAGGCTCGGCCCTCAAACGTCTTCGTGGTGCACGCAAAGATAGTGATCTTCCTTGATCATTTTGTTTGAGTATGCCAGTTGAATTTGAAGATGTTTGAGCCTTGCATTTCGCTTTCGGGCTCTGCTTTCCCTTCGGGGAGGCGGGGGCCGGAGGCGACTGACCCGCCGGCCCTAGCCGGCCGAGCGGGCAGTAACAACTCCGCGAGCGGTTAGTCTTAACCGGTTGCGGGGATGGACAAACTCGTTTCGAGGATAAACCGGACGTGAAACTGTCAGTCCTTCCGTTTACGGAAGGCATGAGGAGCGTTTCCGGGCCAAGAAATACAATTGAAGAGTTTGATCCTGGCTCAGCCTGAACGCTGGCGGCGTGGCTAAGACATGCAAGTCGCACGGTGTAGCAATACACAGTGGCGCACGGGTGAGTAATGAATCGCTAACGTGCCCCGGACACTGGGATAGCCGCCCGAAAGGGCGGGTAATACCAGATGCCATAGCCCTGGAGCATTCCAGGGCTCTGAAAGGTCCGCCGGTCTGGGAGCGGGCGATTTCGTATCAGCTAGTTGGTAGGGTAACGGCCTACCAAGGCGACGACGCGTAGCCGGACTGAGAGGTTGGCCGGCCACATTGGGACTGAGACACTGCCCAGACTCCTACGGGGGGCTGCAGTAACGAATCTTCCGCAATGCCCGCAAGGGTGACGGAGCGACGCCGCGTGTGGGATGAAGTTCTTCGGAATGTAAACCACTGTCAGGGGAAAGAAAGTACTGATCTACCCCAGAGGAAGGCACGGCTAACTCTGTGCCAGCAGCCGCGGTAAGACAGAGGTGCCAAGCGTTAGGCGGAATCACTGGGCTTAAAGCGTGTGTAGGCGGAGACTTAAGTACCTTGTGAAATCCCCCGGCTCAACCGGGGAACCGCTGGGTATACTGGGTTTCTTGAGCCACTCAGGGGCAACCGGAACAAACGGTGGAGCGGTGAAATGCGTAGATATCGTTTGGAACGCCAAGGGTGAAAACAGGTTGCTGGGGGTGTGCTGACGCTGAGACACGAAAGCCAGGGGAGCGAACGGGATTAGATACCCCGGTAGTCCTGGCCGTAAACGATGTCCACTAGACCGCGGCGGCTCTGACGCCGTCGTGGTCGAAGCCAAAGTGCTAAGTGGACCGCCTGGGAAGTACGGTCGCAAGGCTAAAACTCAAAGGAATTGACGGGGGCTCACACAAGCGGTGGAGCATGTGGTTTAATTCGAAGCAACGCGCAGAACCTTACCTGGGCTTGAAACGCTAGGATTATCCCCGTGAAAGCGGGGTAGGCCCTTCGGGGTACAACTAGTACAGGTGCTGCATGGCTGTCGTCAGCTCGTGTCGTGAGATGTCGGGTTAAGTCCCTTAACGAGCGAAACCTTTGCCCTTAGTTACCAGCGGGTTATGCCGGGGACTCTAAGGGGACTGCCGGTGTCAAACCGGAGGAAGGTGGAGATGACGTCAAGTCCTCATGGCCTTTATGCCCAGGGCCACACACGTGCTACAATGGCGTAGACAAAGCGAACCCAAAGCGCAAGCTCGAGGAAAACGCAGAAACTACGCCCCAGTTCAGATTGGAGGCTGCAACCCGCCTCCATGAAGTTGGAATCGCTAGTAATCGCGGATCAGCTACGCCGCGGTGAATGTGTTCCTGAGCCTTGTACACACCGCCCGTCAAGTCATGGGAGCCGGAAATAGCCGAAGTAGCCCCACTACCGGGGTTCCTACGCTAGGTTCGGTGACTGGGACTAAGTCGTAACAAGGTAGCCGTAGGGGAACCTGCGGCTGGATCACCTCCTTTCTAAAGGATAATTTAGAATGGACCGGTTCGGTGCGAACCGCCGGCCCAACCAAGTCAGCACCGCCTCGTGCCCTGGCAACAGGGCAAACGCCCCCGGCAACGGCGGCGAATGGCCCCGACTGTTTTACTTGATAATGAGAAAGCCCGGACTCGAAAGAGTCCGGGCTTTTTTTGTTTTTATTTTCGGAAGTTGGAAATATAATTTTCGGTGAAGCGGTTGAGTCCCGGATTCAAATAGCAGCTTTGATGTCTTCGTGGCTGCGGCGTGAATATAAGCCTTATAGGCTTCGCAATCCGGCTTGCCGGAACGCCTGACATCGTTGGACCAACCGCTTCTTTTTTGCGCCAACGCACACGGGGGTAAAATCACGTTATGAGCGAGTATCAATATTACGAATTCCGTGCATTTGATCGGCCGCTCACCGAGCGGGAGATGCAAGAGGTGCGGATGTTTTCCACGCGGGCGGAAATCACGCCGACGAGCTTTACCAACGAATATCACTGGGGCGATTTTCGCGGCGATCCCTGGCATTTGCTGTCGCGGTACTACGACGCCATGGTGTACTACGCCAATTGGGGATCACGGCAACTGATGTTCCGTGTGCCCAAAGACCTGATCGACATGTCGGCCGTCGAGACGTATTGCGGTTGGGATAGTGCCGAATTTCAATTGGCCGGGGGAAATGTCATCTTGAGTTTTTCGTCCAGCACGGAAGACCCGGAGGATTGGGAAGAAAGCGAGAATTGGATGGGAATGCTGGGAACGGTGCGGGCCGGTGTGATGGAAGGGGATTTGCGGGCGCTGTATCTGGCTTGGCTGGGGTGTGTGCAGATGGGTGACGTGGGGGAAGACGAGATGGAAGTGCCGATCCCGCCGGGGCTGGCGACGTTGTCGGGTTCACAGGAAAACCTGCGCGATTTTCTTCGCGTGGATCAGGACTTATTGGAAGTGGCGGCAGAACGAAGCGAAGCGAATGTGGAGGATATGGCCGGGCTGGGGCCATGGATTGAGGCCTTGTCGCGGGAGGAGAAGGATCGGATGCTGCTGGAGTTATGCGAGGGTCGCGGGACGCACTTGGCCGCGCAACTGCGCCGGCGGTTTCTGGCGAATCGGCCGACACATCAGAATCCCGGTGAACGCACTGTCGGCGAACTGCTCGCGGCGGCGGAAGAACGGCGCGGGCGACGGGAGGAAGAAGAAGCACGTCGTGCGGCGGAGAAACGCGCCCTCGCCCAAGCCAAGGCGGCGGCCAAAAGGGCGGCCTATCTTTCGTCCCTTGCAACTCGCCAGGAAGCGGTCTGGGCCGACATTGAACGATTGATCGGAACCAAACAGGCCAAGGCATATGATGAGGCGGTGTCGCTTTTGAAAGATCTTCGCGACATTGCCGCTCAATCCGGCGAGGCCGACCGGTTTCTGACGCGGCTCGATTCATTACGCCAACGCCATGCCGGAAAATCCAGCTTGATGGCAAAATTAGCAAAGGTCGGGTTGGGCACGAAAAAGTAAATCGCTTTTCATTAATGGGGGCCAAAAGCGACTATGGGTTGATCGAAGAATTCCTTGAAGTGAAGATTGGAAGAGCGGTGTTTATGCATTATTTGATTGGAATCGATATCGGCGGGACCAGTGTTAAGCTTGGGGTGATTCGGTATGGGCAGGGGTTTGAGGTTCTGAAGCAGACTTCTGTTCCGACGCTGTGTGAAAGGCCGGCCGGGGATCTGGTGTCGCGGATGGGGGGGGCGGTTAGGGAATTGATCCAAGAGGCGGGGAATCCGGTTGTGGATGGGGTGGGAGTGGGGTGTCCGGGGTTGATCGATCCGGTGGGAGGGGTGGTGCGGGCGTCGGGGAATCTGCCTAATCTGCCGGGGTTCGCGTTGCGCGATGAGTTGGCCAAGTGCCTGAAACTTCCGGTGGAAATTCAGAACGATGCCAATGCGGCGGTGTTGGGGGAATGGTTGTTTAGCCCGGATTCGAAGAACGTTCGGAATCTGATCCTGCTGACGCTGGGGACGGGCGTGGGGGGCGGGGTGGTGTGTGACGGGCGGCTTTTGATGGGGGCGGACAATGCGGCGGCCGAACTGGGGCATATGAAGGTGGAGTATGCCAACGGCCTGCCGTGCAGTTGCGGCCGCTACGGGTGTCTGGAAGCGTATGCCGGAGCGGCGGGGATTGCGCGCGTTGCCCGACAGGTGCTGGCTTCGGGGGTGAAGTCGAGCTTGCTGCCGGAGAAGCTGACAACCAAGGATATTACCCAGTGCGCTGGTGCGGGGGACGTGGCGGCGAAGGAAATTCTTGTCGCTGTCGGGCAGTATATCGGGCGGTGCGCGGCGCAGTTGATCGAGGTATTCAATCCGGAGAAGATTCTGCTGGGCGGAGGCGCGTCGGCGGCGTTTGAGTTTTTCAAGCCGGGGATCGATGCGGCGCTGCGGCAATATGCGTCCTTTTCTTTTACCCGCGATCGGGTGGCCATCGAGCGGTCGGCTTTCCCGGATGACATCAACGTGATCGGGGCGGCGGCGACGTATTTGAATGTGCATCGATGAGGTTTGGAGACGGGTTATGGCGGACGGGACGAATAAAAGCTGTGAACTGCTGGCTCCTGCCGGGAATGCGGATGCGCTGACGGCGGCGCTGGAGGCGGGGGCGTCGGCGGTTTATTTCGGTTTGACCAGTTTGAATGCCCGGCGGCGCGCCGGAATTTTCGGCCGGATGAATTGGCCGGAGCGGTGCAACAGATTCACGCGCATGGGGCCAGGGCGTATCTGACGCTGAATATTGATCTGTCGCAGCGGGAGATCGGGCAGGCGGCGCGGATTCTGGAACTGGCGAGGCAGTGCCGGGTGGATGCGGTGTTGGTGCGTGATCCGGCGGTGTTGGCGCTGCGGCCACATTATCCGGAGCTGGAGTTTCATTTCAGTACGCAGACCTGCATGGCCAACAGCGCCGACGTGGCGGCGGCGGGGCGGCTGGGGGCGCGGCGGGTGGTGCTGGCGCGGGAGTTGTCGCTGGACGAAATTGCCGCGGCTTCGGCGGTGGGCGTGGAGACGGAAGTGTTTGTTCAAGGGGCGTTGTGCTTCTGCGTTTCGGGGCGATGTTTGCTGTCGAGTTGGGCGGGGGGACGCAGCGGCAATCGCGGGGCGTGTACCAGTCCCTGCCGGGTGCCGTGGAATGTTGCGGACCAGGCGGCGGGGACGCCGCTTTCGATGCGGGATTTGTCCACGGTGCATCGGCTGGAGGATCTGCGGAAAGCGGGCGTGGTGTCGCTGAAGATCGAAGGGCGGCTGAAGAGCGCGGCGTGGGTGGGGCAGGCGGTGAGCCTCTATCGGCGGGCGCTGGACGGAGAGAATCCCCAGCCGCTGCTGGAGCAGGCCGGGCAACTGGGGGCGTATACCGGGCGGTTGCTCACGTGCGGATATCTCGATGGGCAGCGTAATGAGTTGACGGCCTTGGCGGGGGGGCGTGTGGCGGCGTCGTCTGTTGTGCAGTCGCCAGGGCCGCAGGAGGCTTCCGAGGCCGAAGGCGAAGATGACGAAAGACCGACTTACGATCTGGATATTTCCGTAGGGGAGAAGGGTATTGTTTGCCGGTGTTGTTGCAACGGGCGCAGCGCCGAATGGACTTTGCCCAAGACGGTGGTGCGGCGGGAGAAGAAGGCGGTTTCCGTCGCGCAGATTCTGGCTCATCTGCCGAAGCTGGAAATTCAGGGATGCCGGCCGGGCAAGCTGACGACCAATGACGAGCAGTATCTTCTGGTGCCGCGGGCATCCAATGCGCTGATCGATCGGCTGTCGCCGACGTTGCATCAGCTTCGCAAGCAGGATGAAAATGAGCTGGTGCGGATTGATCTGCCCGCGGCGGTGCGGGGCGTTCTGGAAAAGACCTTGGCGCATCCGGCCAATCGGTTGGCGTTGGGGCAGCATCCGGATCGCGTTCGCCTGCATGTGCGGGCGGTGGATGCGTTTTTCCGGCAGATTCGCTCGCAGGGGAGCCATCAGGCCCGGCCGGGCGGGGTGATTGTGGAAGGGGTGTCTGCGGATGGGGTGGAGAAGGTGCGAGAGGTCTGCGATACGACGCCGCTGATGGTGGCGTTGCCGGCAGTGTTTTTTGAGAATGATGTGGCGCAGGTTCGCTCGCTGTTGAGTGAGTGCAAGCGCGTCGGGGTTGGCGTGGAGGTGAACAGTTGGGGCGGATGGGAGTTGCGCGCGAGGCGGGAGTGAGGATGGAAGGCGGGGCGGGGATGGGGGTTTTGAATTCGCTGGCGGGGCGGGTGCTGCATGATGCGGGGATGGAGTGCGTGACGCTGGACGTGGAGGGGGATCGCAAGCAGTGGGAGGACGTCAGCGAGTCTTGTCCGGCACCGTGTTCGCTGGTGGTATTTGGGAGGCCGCCGCTGCTGGTGAGCCGGGCGCAGTTGTCGAAAGATCAGTTGCTCAACAAAGTTTTTACCGATCGGCGGGGCGTGCGGGTGCAATCCCGGATGGAGGGGGGATTGTGGGTGTTTCGGCCGACGGAGGCGTTCGATCTTCGGCGCACGGTGAATGAGCGGATTCGGGTTTGTCATCTGGTGGTGGATCTGGTGGGGTCGCCGAACCCGGCGGAGGAGTGGCTTCGGACGCCACAGGCGGGGGGAAAGCCGTTTCGGTTTAATTACACGAGGACGCTGTTTTAGAGTGAATTTGGGAGAGGGAAACGCGTCAGATCAATTGGGCGAGTTTTTCGGCGTAGTAGGAGATGATTAGATCGGCGCCGGCGCGTTTGATGGCGGTGAGGGATTCGAGGATGGCGCGGTCGCGGTCGATCCAGCCGTTGCGGGCGGCGGCTTCGAGCATGGCGTATTCGCCGCTGACCTGGTAGGCGACGGTGGGGACGTTGACGTGTTTGCGCACGGCGGCCAGGACGTCGAGATAGGGCATCGCGGGTTTGACCATCACCATGTCGGCGCCTTGCTCGATGTCGAGCTGTACTTCGTGCAGGGCTTCTTCGACGCCGCGGGCGGGGTCCATCTGGTAGGAGCGGCGGTCGCCGAACTCGGGGGCGGAATCGGCGGCATCGCGGAAGGGGCCGTAGAAAGCGCTGGCATACTTCACCGCGTAGGAGAGGATGGCCACATCGTCGAAGCCGGCGGCGTCCAGGCCGGTTCGCAGGGCGGCGGCGGCGCCGTCCATCATGCCGCTGGGGGCGACGACGGCAGCGCCGGCACGGGCGTGGTTGATGGCTTGTTGCACCAGACGTTGCACGGTCAAGTCGTTGCGGACGGTGGTGCGGTCGTCGGTGAGGACGCCGCAGTGTCCGTGGCTGGTGTATTCGCAGAAGCAGAGGTCGGTGATGCCGACCATGGGGATCGACTTTTCAGCGACCTCGCGGAGCAGGCGGCAGACGACGTTGTTCTCGTCGAGAGCGGCGGAGCCGACGGCGTCTTTCTGTCGGCGGTCGATGACGCCGAAAACCAAGTAGGCTTTGAAGCCCTCGGCGGCGCGATCGGCGAGCCAGGCGGCGGCGACGTCAACGGACATTTGATAGACGCCGGGCATCGAAGCGATTTCGCGGCGGACGTGGGTTCCTTCGCAGACGAAGACGGGGACGATGATGTCGCTTTTGTGCAGGGTGACCCGGCGGAGCATGTCGCGCAAGGGGCTGGTGAGCCGCAGGCGACGGGGGCGAACCGAGGGGGTGGGATTGGAATCGTTCATAACGGGATTATACGGTTTTGACGTGAAAAGTGCTTGTGGAGCGTCGAGGCGGGGACGACGGTAAAAAAGAAAAAGGCACGAAGGGGAAGCGCGGCGCTGCCCCTTCGTGCCTTGATGAGTTGAGCGGAGGGAGGTTATTCCACTTCGTCGTGGGTTTCTTCCTCGTAGTCGCTGGGGCGGTCGCCGCCGCGTCCACCGCGGCCATGGCCGCGTCCACCGCCGTGGTCGCCGCGGTCGCGGCGGGCGATGGAGCCGACGAGGCCGCCGACCATGCGGGCGAGCTGTTCGCCCTGGGCGGCCAGTTCCTCGAAGTTGATCTCATAGCCGAGGTCGCGGCAGAGGATCAGGTAATAGCGAAGCTCCTCGACGGCGGCGCGGGCGTCGCGATAGAGGGCGAGCTTGGCCTTCATCATGCGACGGCTGAAACCGTTGGCGATGTTCGCCGGGATTTGGACGGCGGACTGCCGCATTTGGAGGATGAGACCGAATTCTTCCTCTTCGGGGAGTTTTTCGGTCAACTTGTAAACTGCGAGGGTGAGAGCGTGGGCTTTCTGCCACACTTCCAGTTGTTCAAAGGTCTCGACTGCCATCGGCCACCTTACTGTGAAAAGAGAAACGGGACGGGCGGCCCCCGTGGGCCAGCGATCGGGCCAACACGGCTCCGGTCGCACCGTCGATAGCACTACTATCGTGCCAAACGGTTTGAATTTCAAATGTCCGGGCCGGATTCGCACGTTTTGAGTGCGAACCGGCGGGGGTGAAACAAAATCGCCCTGCGATGGTTTATCGCAGGGCGAAGGGGAAAATCAAGCAAGCGGACGGTTATTTGCCTTCGGCGTCGGCCGGGGCTTCCTCGGCGGGGACGACGTCTTTATTCATCTTCACCGCGGCGGCCTTGGGGGCCTTGGACGCCTTGTGAGCGACCTCGCCGACAGCGGCATGGCTACGGACGACCTTGGGCAGGACCAAGACTTCGACACGGCGGTTCTGGGCGCGACCGGCATCGGTGGCGTTGGACGCCACGGGCCGCTGGTCGGCATAACCCAGCACGCCGACGCGTTGCGGGCTGACCTGTTCCTTCATGAGTTCCGAACCGACGGTGATGGCGCGGTGGGCGGAGAGGAACCAGTTGTCCTTGTGACCTGCGGCGATGGTGCGGGGGTTGACGACGCGGGTGCTGTCGGTGTGGCCGGCAACGAGCAGTTCGTAGTGGCTGACGCTGGCGGAATTGAGGATGGAGGCGACGCGGTCAATGACCGACTTGGCCTTGGCGGTGAGTTCGGCCGAGCCGAGGGCGAAGGTGACGTCGCTCTTGAACTTGAGCAGGCCGCGATAGGGGTCATACTCGAGGATGTCGGGATTCTGGGCGGCCAGGTCTTTGAGTTCCCGATCGACGTCCTCGGGGAGGACGGGCTGGCCGGGGGCCTTGCCCAGGGCGTCCATGTACTTCTTGTTCAGCTCGTCATACTGGTTCTGCAGGGCAGCCAGTTGCTGGGTGAGGTTGTTGACCAGGGCCTGCTGATCGCCGCCGTTTTTGAGCAGCGCGTCGAGCTGGGCCTTGAACGAGTCGGCCTGAGCGCGGGCGGCGCTGGCTTCGTTCTGGGCGGTGCTGAGCTGCTCGGCGAGGCGGTCGCGATCGAGCTTGAGGGCGTTATACTTTTCGGCGGCGACGCAGCCGGTCAGCGAGAAGCTGAGGGCGACGAGACCGATCCAGCGATACATCCGTGCCATAGGAGGCTCCTTGCAAATGAGGTCTGTTGTTGCCGGTCAGACCGGCCAAAATCCTTGTTCCCCAAGCGGGGTCATGTCATGTCAAAGGGCATACTTCATTTCAGCCCGACGCCGGCACGCCAGTTCCGATAGCCCGGAGCGCGCCAGATCGGGAATAGTTTGCCCGAATTCGCGGGAAATGCAAGAGGCGGTGGCCCTGAGTCCCATAAAAGTAAAGCCCACGAATGGATCGTGGGCTTCGGCAATAAGCCAGATTACTTTTGGGGTTAGCGTTTTCCGGTGACCTTGCTGATGACCAGACCTCCGGCAAAGAAGGCGCCGGCGACGACCAGACCGATGACGGCGACGTAGGACAGGGGGTTGCTGCTGCCGGCGGTGAGGGTTTTAAGGATTTCGGGGCGGGTTCCGACGACGGCGGAAATCAGGATAAAGCCGCCGAAGAGGACGAAAAGGGCCGCGCCCAGAGCGCCGGCGCCAAAGGCGGGGGCCAGGGGGTCGGCCGCTTCTTCGGCGATGACGACGGGGGGGGCGGAAAAAGCGGGGGCGGAATCGGTCGAGTCGGAGATGGCGGTAATGCCGGACCCGATGGGGGTGTCGATGGCGGCGCGGGTTCTGGGCTTGGGGGCGATTTCGTCCAGAAGCTCGGCGCCCAGGCTGGTGTCGTCGCTTTCGCGGGTCAGGTCCAGCAGGCCGGAACCGGAACCGACGCTTTCGAGGCTGACCTGGTCATTGATGGCGGCAGAGATTTCGGTTTGGGCGGAGGGATCGACGGGGGGCAGTTCGTCGGCGCCAAAGACGTTGACGCCGCTGCGTGAGCCTTGGCTGTTGGACAGGCCCGAACCGCTGAGTCCGCTGCCGCGGGCGGGAGAGGGGACGCCGCCGACGGAGCCGGAGAGACCCAGGTCGACGGCCAGGCCGGAGTCTTCGATGGGGGCGCGGGGGGCCGGTTCGTTGGCCGCTGCGGGGCCGGCGCTTTCGGCCAGGCCGAAGGCGACACCGGTGTCGCCGGCGAGCTTGATCTGGTCGCTACCGGCGATGGAGGCTTCGGCCTTGACGGCTTCGACCTGGTCGGCCTTGAACATGAGCCTGGGGCCGTCGCGGAATTCGCGGAGTTTGCCGTCGCGGGTCAGTTGCTTGATTTGCTCCTCACTGAGCTTGAGGGCGGCCTTGGTTTCGTCCAGGGTGTAGAACATTTTGGCCATCATGGTGCGAAGCTCCTCGTTTATATTTTGAATTTTGGATCGGGGATTTTGGATTCAACCCCTGTCCACAATTCAAAATTTTCATGGTGTCTGTGGCGACGGCGCCGTGGCGGGGACGCCGCGGGCCGGTTTCTGTTCCTTTTGTACTAGATCCGCGACTTCTCCGGGAGCGGGCGTTGTGTTGAAATTTCCGAGAAGGCGGTCAAATTTGTAGTTGCGGGCGGCAATCAGGCGGAGGAGCTTGTCGCCGGGGTAGAACTGGTAGGCGCAAATCGTCTGGGCGTCCACGTCCATCAGATAACAACCCCAGGTGTTGACGGAAAACTGGGCGGGGACGATGAAGACCCCGGCTCCGCCGCCGATGGGCAACTGGTTTTGCGCCAAGGCTTCGGGAATGAAACGGGGGGAGTTGTTTCGGCAGAGCAGAACGGCAAGGATGGCAAAGAGGATGGCCGCGTTGAGGTACAGCGCGTAAGAGATCGGGTTGTGCCGACGGGGTCTGGTCATGACTGCCCGGCTGGATGGAATACCGTTCGCTGGACTATACTTAGTCTCTGTCAGAGGAAGGCATTATACGAACCGCGGGAGGGGCTGCAAGGTTTAATGGTCTGATAAGGTGTAGGGAAACATGCTTTTGAAACAGCACGGAAGGCGGCCCCGGCTGGGATCGTGGTTTCAGTTCGGCGATCCGCGGCGGTTTGAATGGAACCCCAGGCGGCTGGCGATCGAATCGTTGCCTCCGGCGTTGGAGGGGTTGCGGATTCTGCATGTGACGGATCTGCACCTGCGGTCGCGGTGGCAAAGCGGGTACGACCGGCTGATCGAGTGCGTTGCGGAGAAGAGGCCGGACCTGATCCTGGTGACGGGGGATCTGGTGGAGGACAAGCGGGACCATCGGGGGGCGGTTCCGCACGTGCGGCGTCTGCTGGACGCGTTGTCGTCGCGACTGGGGACGTTTGTCATTCTAGGGAATCACGACGGCGATTTGCTTGCGCCCCGTCTGGCGGGGTGCCGGGTGACGATTCTGAATGGGCATCGGGTTTGTCTGAAATCGGACGGGGCGGGCATTGAGTTGCTTGGGCTGGTGGGGCCGCACCGGGAAGACCTGCACGACGAGTTTCTCAGGTGGGTTCCGCCGCGGGAGCCGGGGACGGTTCGGATCGTCCTGTCGCATTATCCGGACCATTTCCCCCGGGTGCGGCCGTTGCGGCCGGACTTGTATCTGACGGGCCATACCCACGGCGGGCAGATATGTCTGCCGGGCGGGTTCCATGTGATGAGCCACGACTCGCTGCCGCGGCAATACTGCAAGGGGATTCATCGCGTGGAGGGGACGTGGCTGGTGGTGAACCGGGGGTTGGGATTTTCGGGGGCGCTGCCGGTGCGGGTATTTTGCCCGTCGGAGGTGATTGAGTTGGAATTGACGGGGGCGGAAGAGAAGTCGGAATGATGAACGATGAAGGAGGAAAGAAGAGCCGTCGTAATAGCCGGCTCGCTTTCTTCAAGCCGGAACAGGTTACTGCGGGCCTTCGGGACTTGGCGGGGGAGGTTCGGGACGGTGGTGGGGGAGAAGCGGCTGAACAGAGCTGAGTTCGGCTTCGACCCGGCGGTTGACCAGGGAGTCGAAGTTGTGGCCGTCTTTTTCCAGCCGTTCTTTTTCCTGTTTGAGGAGTGATTCTATCTGCTGGATTCGCAGCTTTCGTTCCTCAATGCCGGCCCGGAGCAGTTCCACGGTTTTGCCGCGGATCGCTTCCTGGATGGCTTTTTTAGCCGAATCGTCCTTGGAATTGCGGTACTCCCGGCCCAGGCCGAAGATGTCGTCTTCCAACTTGACCGTGCGGATTTGTTGATTGTAGAGGTCTTTGCTTTCCTGTCGAAGGGTCTGGAGCATTTTCCACCGGACGTACATCCAGTGTCGGACTTTGGGGCCGGACTTGCCTTCGCCCAGGAGTTGTTCCATGGCGGCCCATCGCTTGGGGGAATGCTCCTTCATGAACTGGGTGACCTGAGCCCATTCCTCATCGGTGGGCTGGCCGAGATCCTGCATCCAAGACGGTCGGAGCGGATGCGGCAGCCGCCGATGGAAATTTTCGCGGTCGGAGCGTTCGCGTTGCGGCGGACTGACGTCTGAGGGCCGGCTGGTGGGTTTTTCCGCTTGCGCCATCCACGGAGCGGCTCCCAGCACGCATATCGCCAACCATGTCCATCTCATACGTCACCTGTCCTTCGATTGCCCGGAGTTCTGTAAAAGGCTGTTTGTTGCATGCACGTTTTATTGGCGCCAGAGCGATTCGGAAAGGCTGCTGGGCTTTTCGGCGATGTTGTCGGCCAAGGCCACCAGTTGCACTTCAGCTTCGTTGGGGCTGACCGATTCCAGCGACCGCTGCAAGTGGGCGGCGGCCTGTTCCGCATCGGTGGCGGCTATTCCGGTTGATGTCGAGGGCGGAACCACCGGCGAGACGGTGTGGCTCTGCCAGACGAATACGAGCAGCACGATGGCCGCCGCCGCCACTGGGGAGAGACGCCATGCATAGCGGCGGAAAGGATTGGCCTGTTGTCGGGCCTGCCAGTTGCGGATGATTTTCGACACCTGCAGGCGGGCGGTTTCCTGGGCGGCGGTTGCGGGGGTGGCGATGTCGGCCTGCTCCAATGCGTTATAAACGCAGGCTTGGGTTGGCGCAGCGACTCCAGTTGCTCACCGAGGGCCGGGTCGCGGGCCAAGGCGGAATCGATCCGCCAGCGATCGCTTTCCGGCAACTCGTCGGCCAGGTACATCAGCAGGGCTGATTCGTTGCAGTCAAATTGTTCAAGCACTCGGTCCATTGTTATCCCTTTTGACAACCGGTTTCACGTTCATCAAGTCAGTCGTTCATCAACTCTTTGAGCTTCAGCATCGCCTTGTGCATCCGGCCCAGGGCGGTGTTCAGCGGGCAGTCCAAGGCCTGGGCGATTTCCGAAAACTTCATGTTGCCGTAATACCGCATGAGCAACACCTGTTTTTGGTTTTCCGGCAGCCGCTCGATGGCTTGCCGGAGTTTTTCATGCTGCTCGGCGCCTTCCAGCCGCTGGTCCGAAGCCGGGGCGTCGGTTTCGCTCATCAGCTTCAAGCCTTCCTTGGCGGCTTTTTCGCGGGCCTTGGACCGCCAGTGGTCGCGGGCCTTGTTGGTGGCGATGCGAAAAAGCCAGGACCGGAATCCACCGCTGGTCGAGGACGCATCAAAGCTTTCCGCGTGCTCCAGGACGCTGATCCAGGTCTGCTGGTGCAGTTCCTCGGCCAGTTGCTCGCTACCGACGAGCCGCCGCAGATAGCGGAGGATCGGCTGAAGGTAACGAAGCGACAGGGCTTCGCCCGCGGCCGCGTCCCCGTTGCGCAACCGATCCAGCAGCGTTTCGTCGCTGACGACGACCGGCGCGCTGGAGAGATTTGCGGCGTTCGGGGGCGATATGTTCATCCGGCCGTCACCTCGTATAACGCTTGAGTGGGACAAATATTGCCTTGAGGCTATCGGATTTTTACGCCCGGGTGCCTATTGTAACCGGCTATCGCGTAATGGATTCTGACGGAAACCGGGCGACGGGGGGTATTATAACCTGCGGGCGGGACTTTGGGAGAACAAGAGACAAGGGGAGTTTTCTTTGCGAAATCGCAAGCAACGTCGTGGGCATGGGGGCGAAAGAGGGGGAGCTTGGGAGTAAGATTGTTTGTTCGTTTGCGCGGGGTAACTTGATCCGCGCGGGCGGGGGGTGATAATGAAACGGGGACGTGTTTGCGGCAAACGGGAACTGTATGAAAAGACCGGCGGTGTTTTTCGACAGGGACAATACCCTGATCGTGAGCGACGGGTACCTGGGAGACGCGGCGAAGGTGACGCTGGTGAAAGGCGCTGCCGAGGCGGTGGGACGGGCGCGCCGGGCCGGCTATGCGACGGTGGTGGTCAGCAACCAAAGCGGCGTGGCCCGGGGGATGTTCGACGAGGCGGCGGTGCGAGCGGTCAACAGCCGGCTGGACCAGTTGCTGCAAGAGCAAGACCCGGCGGGCATCATAGACCGTCACGAGTTCTGCCCGTTTCATCCCGAAGCGGTGGTGGAGAAATACCGGCAGGATAGCGAGTTGCGAAAGCCCAGGCCGGGGATGATTCTGTCGGCGGCGGACAAGTTGGCGTTGGACTTGTCGCGGAGCTGGGTGGTCGGGGACGCGCCGCGGGATATTCAGGCGGGCAAGGCGGCCGGATGCCGGACTATTTTGTTTTGCGACTCGTCGCTGCCGCCGTCGCCGGCGGCGGCGGAAGTCCAAGGCGTGCGGCCCGATTTTGTGGTTGGGAGTTTGAAGGAGGCGATGGACTTGATCGAGCAAAATGTCACCCCGGTGGATACGACCGCTCCCGCGGCGTCGAAGACCGTTGTTGCGCCGGCTAAGCCGCAGCCTTCGCCGGACCTGGCCAGATTGCAGGCGACGGCGGATCAGATTTTGCAGGAACTTAAACGGCGCAACCAGCACGAGGGGGCGGAGTTTTCCGTCAGCAAGCTGCTGGCGGGGATCGTCCAGATCCTGGTTCTGGCGGTGTTGTTTTTTGCTTACCTGAGCTACCAGTACACCAGCACGCTCCAATCCATTCTGCTGCTGGCGGCGACGCTGCAGGCGATGGTGATTGCGCTGCTGGTGATGGGCAGGCAGAAGTAGGACGTGCCGGGGGATTGGCGTGCGGGGATTGAGACCCGCCGATAGCTGTCGGTGGGCTTCGGGGGGAGCGGGCTCATGTGGGGCGGGGGGAAATCTTGCAAGTTCAAAATCGCAGCAACGATCATTGCCGTGGGACGTGTCGTATGTCCTCAAGCGGCGGATTTTCTGGGCGCTGGCACCGCCGGGTCGGTCGTCTATGATTCTGGTTGCCGGGGCTTAACAATCTTTGGGTGTTGTGATGGATAGAGGGAGCGTGGCATTGTCGGCCAACGGTCTTCGCGTTGCGGATCCGGTCGATGCCTTGCGGTTCATGTTTTCCGTAGGCATCGAGTGCAGTTGCCCGACCATAGCCGGCAACCAGCGGGTGGACCAGCTCCGCGATACGGGCCACTACGAAATGTGGCGGACTGATCTGAGGCTTGTCCGCGAGTTGGGGCTGCGATACCTGCGTTACGGGCCGCCGATTTATCAAACCTGGCTGGGGCGGGACCATTACGACTGGAGCTTTCTGGACCCGGTGATGCATGAGATGCGGCGGCTGGGGATCGTGCCGATCATCGACCTGTTGCATTTCGGGTTGCCGGACTGGCTGCGGGATTTTCAGAATCCGATCTGGCCGGAGGCGTTTGTGGATTACGCGCGGGCGTTTGCCGAGCGATATCCCTGGGTTCGGTACTACACGCCGGTGAATGAGATTTATGTGACGGCGCAGTTTTCCGCGGCGTTCGGGTGGTGGAACGAGCGGCTGATGAGCGATACGGCGTTTATCACCAACCTCAAGCATTGCGTGAAGGCGTCGATTTTGACGATGCGGGGGATTCTGGACATGAGGCCGGACGCCATCTTTGTCTTCAGCGAAAGCACGGAGTACGTGCATCCCGGTTCGCCGGACCTGGTGAACCAGGCGCATTTCATGAACGAGCGGCGGTTTCTGTCGCTGGATTTGCTGTTCGGGCATGACGTGTCGGCCACCATGTACCGGTATCTGCTGTCCAGCGGGATGAGCACCGAAGAGTACCTGTGGTTCATGGGGCAGCGGGATTTGCGCCGGCATTGCATCATGGGGACTGATTATTACGTTACCAACGAACACGTCATCCGCCCGACGGGACAGAGCATCGGGGCCGGGGACGTGTACGGTTATTACGTGATAACCCGGCAGTATTACGACCGCTATCGCATGCCGGTGATGCACACGGAAACCAACCGGACGGCCAAGCATGCGGAGGAATGGTTGTGGAAGGAGTGGGTGAACCTGCTGCGGCTGCGCGAGGACGGGGTGCCGATCATCGGGTTTACGTGGTTCGGGCTGGTGGACATGAAGGACTGGGATACGGCGCTGACGAAGATGCAGGGGACGGTGAACACCGTGGGGCTGTATACGCTGGGGCGCAAGCAACGCAAGGTAGCGCGGGTGTATCGGCGGCTGGTGGAGGAATATTCGCAACTGCCGATCTCGTCGAGCAAATTCCCCATCCTGACGGCGTGAGCGAGGTTTGCAGCACCAGCCCCGGATGTACATCCGGGGCTTTGGGTTTTGAGGACTGAGGACTATTCGGAGGGGGCGCGAAGGGGCGTTTCAATAAAGCGTGCTGGCGGGGATTATTTCAGGGGAGCGAGGAAGGCGTCCAGGGCGTTGAACAATTCTTCGCCGCCGACCTCGAAGATGTCGTTGTGGTCGGCTTTTTCGACGGGGAAACAGGTGGTTGTGCCGTCGCGGCGGATTTCGTTCAGTCGCTGGCACATGCGGTAGGGGATGAGGCTGTCGCGTTTGCCGTGGGCGAGGAAGACGGGGCCGCGGATGGTCGGCAGCTTCTTTTCGTTTTCAAAGCGGTGTTGCAGCAGCAGACGGTTCGGCATGAAAGGCAGGAGACTGTTGGCCATGTCGCACATGCTGGTGAAGGCGCTGAAGGCCGCGAGGGCGGCTACGTGACGACGGCTGGCCAGATCGATGGCCACCGCCGCCCCGAGGGACCAGCCCGCGGCCACGATGCGGTCGGGGTTGACGTCGGGTCGGGTGGCGAGAAAGTCGTAGGCCGCGTCGGCAGTGGCGTAGCAGCCTTTTTCGCTGGGCTTGCCACTGCTCATGCCGTAGCCGACGTATTCGGGGATCAGGACGTTGACGCCCAGGCGTCTGAGCCGGTCGAATTCCCAAGCCGTCTCCGCCAGGGACATGCCGTTGCCGTAAAAGTAGATGATTGTGCATCGGGGGGCGTTGTCGGGGAGGATGGAGCCGTCGTGGCCGAGGGCTTTGCCGAACAGGGCCGTTACTTTTTCACCGTCGCAGGTGCGCAGGTGGAGCAGTTGGGTATTGGCTCCCGCGTCGATGACCGCTCCGGATGCTCCCTGGGTTCGGTATGCGCCTGGGAAAATCGCCCACGTCTGCAAAAGGTGAAACATGATAGCCAGCCCCAGATAAACTGTCGCCATTGCCCAGGCAGCCCGCCGGCACCATTGCCATGGTCGGCTTTGCTTCAAGGGGACTGGCGTGTTGTCCATCGAGTTATTCGTTGCAGGATGCATGCAAGTTCGGTGGAAGTTCAGTGGGCGCGTTTGCAGTAGTCGCGCCAGGCTTTTTCCAGCATGTCGTAATCCCAGTGGTAGTGTTTTTTCAACGCCTCTTCGGTTTCCATGCCTTCCTTGAGCGAATCGAACATGGCCAGAAAGGCCTTGGGGTCGCGGGCGATCAGGGTTTGCACCAGCGACCACATGACCGGATAGGCTTCGCCTTTTTTGGGCTTGTCGCCTTCGAAGATGTCCTTGAGGGAAGTTCGCGTCATGGCGGCCCGTTTGGCGGCGAGCAGTTCGTAAGGTTCGGGGAATTGCTGCAACTCAACGGTTATCGCGATTCCTTCGTTGAACCAGGTCAGGATATGTCGGTTGCCGTGGTAGCGGGCGACAAACGCATGGGTGAATTCGTGAACCAGCGTGCTGGCCCACGAGCGTTTGGCGCTCTGAATGGTTTGGTAGCGTTTGCCTATGGCAGGCTTCCACATTGCCATGTGACCTTGCCCGTTGCTCCCGTGGTAGTAGCCTGCGACTTCGTCGGAGACCGGGAATTTATCGACGTCCGAGGCGAAGCGGGAAAAATCGTCCTGCTTGGCGAGCATGTACACCGGCAGTTTGCCGACGAAGATGTTGTCTTTGGGCGAGACGTTGAACTGCCTGGCCACCGCGGCGTAGGCGAGTTCGAGGTTTTCCTTGAGGAAGTTCTGTTCGCGGGGATCCCAGTCGGTGAAGATCAGGAAGTGGTCGGTTTGCAGTTCCTGGAATTTCAGGTTCAGCGTTGTTGCCACTTCCTTGGCCGCGTCTCGCGCTTCGGCGATGGCTTTTTGATGCTGTTCGGGGGTGGCCTGGGCGAACTTGTCCTTTTCGCCTTTCGCGGCTTTGGCGTCCGCTTTTTTGTCTTCAGGTTTGGGCGGGTTTTTCAGGCTGGCCAGGAGTTGGTTGGCCTGCGATTTGAGGGAGGCGTCCATTTTGACGGCTGTGGCGATGGCGGTTCGCGCCTGCTCTTTGGCGCCGACGCTGACGGCGAATTCGGCGAGCTTCAGCCAGTCGCCGGCTTTTTTCCGGTCGATCAGTTGGACCCGGGTGGCGTAGGCGTTGGCGGGGGTCAGGTCGGCCCACTTCAGTTCCCTCTCGGCCTTGGTCGTTTTAACCCAGAGCGTTTCATCGTTGTATCTGGTGAGTCTTCCCCAGACTTTTTCCGGGGCTTGTTCGCCTTGCACCAGAAGTTGAACGGATAAAGGTTTGTCCAATTGCGTGGTCTGCGGGTCTTCCGCATGAACCAGACTGGATATCCCCAGTACCACCGCCGCCACCCACTTGACGTGTTTCATAGGTGTACCATGATACAATCTTTTGCTTGCGGTGTTAATGACTATGCGAACCGACGATCTGGATTTTGAGCTGCCTGCCGAGCTGATTGCGCAATCGCCGCTGTCGGATCGGTCGGCCTCCCGTTTGTTGCACTATCGGCGAAGCGATCGGGGCGTGCGGCACCGGCGGTTTGATGAATTGCCATGGTTGCTGCGGGCGGGGGATGTGCTGGTGTTTAATGATGCGAAGGTGGTTCCGGCCCGGTTTTTACTTCGGAAAGGTACGGGAGGGCGGGTGGAGGGGCTTTTTCTGGCCGAGGAGTCGCCGGGTTTGTGGCGTGTGCTGCTGAAAAATGCGGGGGCGGTTCGCGGCGGGTTGCCGCTGCACTTTGCCGACGCGCCGGAGGTGGGCGTTCGGCTGGTGGAAAAGCTTCCGCAGGGGGAATACCGGGTGGCAGTTGAGAGCGGGGAGCCGGCGATGGTTTTGCTTTCGCGGGTGGGGCGGATGCCGTTGCCGCCGTACATCAAGCGCGAGAAGGAGCATGATGCGCGGGACGAGTTTGATCGGGAGCGGTATCAGACGGTTTTTGCCCGCAGTCCCGGGGCGGTGGCCGCGCCGACGGCCGGGTTGCATTTCACCGATGCCTTGTTGAAGGAACTGGATGCGCGGGGCGTGGAGCGGATTTTTCTGACGCTGCATGTGGGGCTGGGGACGTTCAAGCCGGTGGCCGTGGATCGGCTGGAAGAGCATGCGATGCACGTGGAGGCGTATTCGATTACGCCGCAGGCGGCCGAGGCACTGAACCGGGCCAAGCGGGAAGGTCGGCGGATCGTTGCCGTGGGCACGACGTCGGCCCGGGTTCTGGAGAGCCAGTCCGCGGATCGGCCGATTGAAGCCAAAAGCGGCGAGACGGGGATTTTCATTTATCCGCCATATCAGTGGAAACATGTTGGGGCGCTGATTACCAATTTCCACCTGCCGAGAAGCACGCTGATCGCGCTGGTGGCGGCGATGGTGGGGCTGGATGAGCAGCGGCGACTGTACCAGACGGCCATTGTCGAGCGGTACCGGTTTTTCAGCTACGGGGATGCGATGTTTGTTGAGTGATATCTCCTCTCCTTCCCCAACTCACTTCAGCCGGTCATAGAGTGCCCGGGGTGAGAGGATCAGGACTCCCTGGTATTGTCGAAGGATAAGCAGATCCTGATCGCCGCTGACCAGGCAATCGGCTTGGGCGGCCAGGGCTGTGCCGAGCACCATCAGGTCATTGGGATCACGGCAGGCCCCGGGGGCGACGGCCAGCGACCGCACGAGCGTGAATTCAGTACGCAGGAAGTGGAGGATTTCGCTGGTGCGTGCCGGAGTCATCTTGAACTTGCCGGAAAGATGTTGCTCAAGCTCATCGAGAATGGGCGTCGAGAGGTACAGTTCGTGACTGGCCAGGCAGACTTCCAGCAGGGCTTCGCACAGGCCGCGGGTGCCCAATGCGGCCAGAAGGATATTGCTGTCCAGCACGATCCTCACGAGACGGCCCTGAAGACGTCTTCATCGCTCAGGAAACCTTGGGCTTCGGCGAAGGGCAGGGTCTTTTTCCGCAGTTGCCGGAACTGTTCCAAAGCGACGTATCGGCTCAGGGAATCCCGCACCAGATCGCTGAGGGGCTGGTTCTTATTTCGGCTGAGCTTGTCAAGCTTCCGCCGGAGTTGCTCGGGGATGCGAATGGTGAGGCTACTCATGTAAGACATTGTAAGACACCCTCCATCGCCGGTCAAACAAAATCCCGGGAGGTGAAAAGGAGGCATCCCAAAAAGAGATGGTCATCCGCATCGGGAACGTCGCGGCGAAAGAGGACTGACGTAATCAAAGCCCCGGATGCATATCCGGGGCTTTGAAGGGGATCCGTGTGCTGCGTGGCGCGAAGGGCAAGCCACTGCGGGAGAATGGCGGCGAAGTGGAGGGTTACTTGTTGTTCTTGGCGTATTCGGCCATCAACCGGGCTTCGTCGCCGTTGGCTTCGAAGTAGACGGGCTGGCTCTTGAAGTAGGCGACTTCCTGGCTGTCCAGCTTTTTGGTTTTGGCGAATGTCTTCATCGTTTCCAGGTTGCTGAAGACGTAGGTCTGGCCGTTGTACTTGGTTTCAAAGTAATCCGCGGCCGTTGCGGAATGAGAGGGTTGGCCGGCACAGCCTGCGAGAAGTCCTACCGTTATCGCCAGTGCAAAACGCTTCATACGTGTCGCTCCTTCCAAGAGGTTTGGGTAACAATTCGTGGGCGGGAATGTAGGGGCGGAATATTCAGATGTGATTAGATTTTAGTGAAAAGGGGGATAAGAAGACGGCGTCGTTCGCATCGGGGGGGACGCGAAGAGCAAGCCTTGTCGGGAGCTTGGGGGACGAAAAGGGGTTTTTGGGTGACGTCTCAGGGCCGTCATCGGCGGCGGGAGGGGCGTTTTTTGCGGGATTGACCGCCCCGGGGGCGGAGGAATTCTTTTTTGGGTTTGTGGTTTTTTTTGCCGGATTTGGGGGGCTTTCCGGCGGGGACGGGACGAGGAGCGCCCTGGCGGCCGAGGAGTTGGCGGACGGACAGGTCCAGTTCCCGGCGGGGCAGATCGACGCGGACGATGAGCACTTTGACCAGGTCGCCGATGCCGATTTTGGCGCCGGTGCGCTGGCCGCGGATGGAGCCGCTGCGTTCATCGACGTCCCACCAGTCGTCCAGGAGGTTTTCGTAGCGGATCAGGCCGTCGATGAGGTAGGCCTGGAGCTGGATGAAGATGCCGAAGTTGGCGATGCCGGTGACGACGCCGGTGAATTCTTCGCCGACCTTGTCCACCAGAAGCGTGAGCACTTTCACCTGGCGCAGTTCGCGTTCGGCGTCTTCGGCGCGGCGTTCGGTGAAGGAGAGGTGTTTGCCCAGCTCCACCAGTTCGTCGTAGGAGGGGATGTCGTCCAGTTGGATTTTCTTGCGCTTCTGCCGGGATCGGGCCTGATCGGCGAGCTCGCGCTGCTGGAGATAGGCTTCCAGCAGGCGGTGGACGGTCAGGTCGGCATAGCGGCGGATCGGGCTGGTGAAATGGCTGTAGGCGGTGGAGGCCAAGGCGTAGTGTCCGAGCGGCTGGGGGGAGTATTCGGCCCGCGTCAGGCTTTTCAGAACGGCCAGACTGATGGCGAAGGCTTCGGGCTTGCCGTGGACGGAGTGCAGCAGGACCTGAAGGGCCTTGCGGTCCATCTGCTTGGGCAGTTTGTAGCCGGCCACCTGGATGAATTGCCGCAGTCGCTCGGCGTCCTGAAGTTCCGGTTCGGGATGGACGCGACGAAGGAAGGGGACGTCGATGGAACTCAGCAGGCGGGCGGCGGCCTCGTTGGCTTCGACCATGAACATTTCGATGATCGTGTGGGTGAAGCTCTGGTCTTCGGGGATGGCATCCACGACGCGGCCCTGGTCGTCGAGGACCAGGTCCACCTGGGGCAAATCCAGCACCAGTTGGCCGGCGGCAAGGCGACGTTTTTGGATTCGCCGGGCGAGCGTGTTCATCTGCTGAAGCAGTTCGACGACTTCGGGCGGATAGTCGCTGACCCATCGCATGCCATCGGGATGCGGGATTTCTTCTTTGCCGTCGATGATGGCCTGGGCTTCGCGGTATCGCAGGCGTTGGGCGCTGGTGATGATGGTGTTGGCGAATTTGACGCGGACGGGTTGGGCGTCGTCGTCGAAGGTGATGAAGGCGCTTTTGCAGAGCCGCCCGACGCCTTCCTGCAACGAGCAGATGCCGTTGCTGAGGATTTCCGGCAGCATGGGGATGACGTGGCCGGGGAAGTAGCAACTGTTGCCGCGCTCGTGGGCTTCGACGTCGAGGGGGGAGCCTTCGGGGACGAAGTGGGCGACGTCGGCGATGTGGACGCCGAGTTCCCACAGGCCGCTGTCCAGTTGGCGGAGGCTGATGGCGTCGTCGTAGTCCTTGGCGTCGTCGGGGTCGATGGTGCAGATGATCTGGTCGCTGAGGTCGTAGCGGTGGTCGCGTTCTTCTTCGACGCGGAACTCGGCGACGGTTTTGCGGGCCTGGTCGAGGGCTTCGTCGGGAAAGTCGCCGGGGAGGTTGAATTGGACGATGACGCTCTTGAGATCCACGTCTTTTTCGCCGGCCAATCCGAGCACTTCGGTAATGACGCCCTGGGCGCGTTGGCCGTTCTCGGGGTAGGCCGTGAGTTCGACGACGACTTTGGTTCCGGGGCGGATGTGTCGGGAGGCGGCGTCGGGGGTGAGGATGGGTTCGATGAGGGTGTTGCCGTCGGGCATGACCATCCACGAGCCGCCGTGTTTGATGAGGGTTCCGGCGAAGCGGCTGTTGGATCGCTTGAGGATTTCGGTGATGCGGCCGGTGTAGAGGGCTTTGCCGTCGCGTTGGCCGGTGCTGGTGATGCGGGCGCGGACGACGTCGCCGGTCATGGCGCCGGCGTTCTGGCCTTCGGGGATGAAGAGGTCTTCGTGGCTTTCGGGGTCGGTGGGGATGACGAAGCCGAAGCCGCGTTTGTTATGGCGGTAGTTGCCGATGATTTCGTCGCGGCTGGAGCGGGAGGTGGGGAGCATGACGGCGCCGCGGGAGCCGAGGATGACGCGGCCCTGGTGCATGAGATTGCGCAGGGCGTCGCGGAAGGCGTGGTATTGGTCTTCGTGGTGGATGTCCAGATCGCGCGCCAGTCCTCTTGGCCGCTGGGGGTGGTACTGCGAAGACTTGAGGTGGTTTAAGATGCGAACGTGCAGAGGTTCTGCCATAAATACTTTCCGACGGGCGATAGCCCGCCGACTACAAAGGCGCAACGGGGCCGATATATATCGACGGCCGGAAGCGGCAAACAATAAAGTTTAGTGCCCTATCGGCACGGTAAACAAACGAATAACGCAAGGACGGTCAGACTGAAGAGTTTCCCGGATAGGCTTGCTACAGGGGTATATTGTGGGCGAGGGAGGGGGAAATGTCAAATCAATGCCGCATCGCCCGATGATCGGGCGGGGTGGTTGATGTGCAAAAGAGCATGCGTCGTCCTTGTGGGCGGCGGTGAAACGGGTTGGGGAGGGGGCTTTAATTCTTATCTTTGAACTTTAAGCCGCCGGCGGGGGAGGAGGAGGATTGGGCAAGGCTCTCGGCCGCTCCCTGGAGAATATTGCCCTCGCCCATGCTGTAGCCTTTTTTACTGAAGGGGGGTTTGGGGGCTTTCTCGTTGGTTGGGATACTTTTTTCGTCGATGGGTCCGTAGCACTCGGGCCCTTTTCGGGTCGTCATTGTCTTCAGCAACTGCGCCAAGTTGCGTTTTTGCCCTTCGTTGACTTTGTCGTCGGTGGACCACCTGGCAATGACGTCCGCCACCAGGCCGAGTTGACTGGCGGGTGTGACCCCCAATTGGACGCGCCGGTACGCTTCTTCCAATCCGGCTGTGATGACGTCGTATGTGACTGGCAGCCGCTGATACAGCGATTCGCGATACTTGAGAATATAGAGATTGGCGGCTTCGGTTTTGGCGATGTCGTCGATGATTTTTTTATTGAGTTCCAGGAAGTCGGCCACTTTGGCGCGGCGGAGGGCCCGTTCCCATAAGGCGCGGTTGGCGGGGATGAGCCCGGGGTGCGGTTGCGGCGACGGGCCCCGACGCAGGGCGGTGAGGAACAGGGAGCTTTGCGCCGGCGTCAGCTCTTGCGGCAGGGCCGACGACAGTTGCCACTGAATGTATCCCGCGGCTTGAGGTTCGGTGCGGCCGATCCGGTCAACGGCCTCGAAGACCATCGTGGGGGTGAGCTGCGGGCAAGGATGCTGGGTGAAGTAATCGGGTGCTTTGCGGAGGGGGGATTTCTTTTCGTCTTTGAGATACGCCTGATACTCTTTGGTCAGCGTGGCGACGGCTTCGCCGACGGCCGTGCGGGCGGCGAGTTCCGCCGCCTTTTTTTCTTCCGCCGACCGGGTGTCTTTTTCGGGTTTCGTGGCGGCCGGGTTCACATCCTTGGCGAGGGTGGCCGTTGCGACAAACATGCCAAGAAGGATGACTCCGAGCTGTTTTGAAAAATGACTTTGCATCATTCTGATCCATCTCCCGGTTGTTAGGCTTGGATCATGATTGTAACAAAGGCAGGTTAAAAGAACACGTCTGGATGGGGCGGGAAGGGGAAAATTTTCTCGGAAGGAGGGGCGGTTTCAGGCGGTTTGAGGGTGTGGTTGGGTGAGCGGCGTAGAGGTATTGGGGCTGGTGGAGTGGAACAGGCGGCGGGTGAGCCGCTCCTTGATTTCAGCGGCCCGGAATCGCCGGGTAATGAGGTGCAGGGAGTGAAGGGTTCGGGTTGTGCTGAGGATGAAGGCGGCGTGGGAGAGTGTCTGGGACCAGCGGGAGTCGTTGGTGTCTTCGATGTCGAGGAAGACGTTGGCCCAGAGTTCGGGGAGGGCCGCCGCCCGCAGCCGGACGTTGTGTTCCAGGCCCAGGTCCGGATCCTGGCACAGTTCGACCAGGCCCTTGGGGGTTTTCTGGAGTCGGGCGCTGGTGATGGGGGGGGCGGAATTGGGATGGAGTTTTTTGGCCGGGGAGATGGCGAATCGGCCGTGCCCGTGGGCGTCGAGAAGGTGTCGGTTGACGGTAAGCAGTTCCTTGGGCGCCATCGGCCCGTCGAGGCGTGTGACGATCTGGTCGTGTTCTTCCCGCAGGGAGGCGACAATTTCGGGAATCAGCCGCCGGGTTTGGGCCTGGCGGAATGCCGGCGGCAGGGGGTTGCCGCGTTCGTCCTGGTCCAGGATGAGCAGTTCAAAGCCGAGGGTGCCTTCGGGCCAGAGGTGGCCCAGCGGCCCCTGCGCCCCGTGAGCGGGCCAACCCGCCAGGTGCTCGGTATGAACGATCTTAAACTGGTTGATGCGGACGATCATCCTGTTTTCCAGTTGCCGGTAGAGGGAAAGTGCGTTCCTCAAGCCCTATATCCACTTCATGCGGATGTTAAAGGGCGGGGGCACTTATTGGCAACTGGTAAACCGATCCATTTTGGACCGTGGCGTTGACGATGGCCCCGAGGGCGATCGGGCCGTTGGCCAGGTCGAAGGCGGAATCGTCGGCGGGAAGTTCGAGGACGATGGGAGCGCCGGCCTGGAGGACGAGGTGTCGGGAGTCGGCGTATAAGACGCGGCCCTGGATGATCTTGGGAGGGCCGAAGAGGGGGGTGATGAAGTTGCCGCCGCTGGGAACGGTCCAGATTTTGCGCGCCTTGGCGCGGATCAGGATATGAATCGGTGAAGCGGAGGGGGTGGTTATGGGCTCATCACCGGGAATGAGATGCAGTTCGTAGTTGGTCCCGGCGGGGTTGAAGACGGCTTTCCCGTTCTGAACGGCGAGGATCTTTCCCTTGGCGGGGAAGTCGTTGAAGCTGGACATAGGTCTCCTTGAGACAACGGTTGTCTGTTATTGCCTTAGTATAGGCGAGGAGTCAGGCGTAGATATAGCCTTCGCGGCGGTAACGGGGGTTTTGGGCGAGGGCTGCATGGTCAAAGTGCTGCCAGGCGAAGGCGACTCCGACGGCGGCGATGACGGCGTCGAGGGCGTCGCCGCCGGGGTTGCGCATGATTTTTCGCAGCAGGGCGGGGGGAATGTGGATGTGGGGTTGGAGCCCCTGGAGGATCTGGCGGCGGGTGCGGCGGCGGCGGGGGGCGAGGGGGCCGCCCTGCGGCTGCTTGTAGTTGTGGTGGGGGAGGGCGAGACGTTTGAGCGTGGAACTGGGGCAGGACTCGGCGAGAATTCGTCGGGCGCGGGGAAGCTTTTTGCCTTGGAAGGGGAGGACGGCGGTTTGGGGGGTGGCCAGAAGGGGGAGCAGGACGTCGCGCATGCCGTGGAAGGTTTGGTAGATGATGCGGTAGTGGTAGCAACTGAAGGGGGTCTTCTGAAGACGGTCGGTGGGGCGGTAGATGTGATTGGGGCCGCCGAGAGCCTTGGCGCGGCTGAGGCACCAGAGGCCGAAGTCGTAGGCGTCGAGTTTCCAACGGGCGAGGAATTGCAGCAGGTCAGGCCAGGTCATGGCGTCGTCGAGCAATTCGATGGGCAGGGAGAAGGGGAAGTCCATTCCCCAAAGGGCGTCTTGGGATTGGTTGATGAGCTGGACCAGGTGCTTCAGGGCGGGAGTGCGATCGGTGTGGCGGGAGAGGGTTTCAAGGCTGTCGAGAGAGAGGAGACGGAGGGGGACGGAGCTGGAGGTAACTTGGGCTTGAGCAATCCAGATGTATTTACCGGCGGCGCGGGCGCCGCTGAAGTCTACGCCGAAGATGGTGGAGAGGGGGCGGCGCATGGGGTCAGGGGTCTTCGATGGGCTGGGGTTGGCCCCACTGGTCTTCGGTGGAGCGGGCAAAGCGGGCAAACCACCCGCCGTTGCGGATGAGGGCGGAGGGAGGACCGGATTCGGTGATTTGGCCATCTTCGATGACGTAGACGATGTCGGCCTGATTGATGAGGCTTGGGCGGTGGCTGGTCAGGACGGTGGTGCGGCCGACCATGAGGCGGTCGAGGGCGGCGATGATGGCGGCTTCGGCTTCGGGTTCGACGCTGCTGGTGGGTTCGTCCAGCAGGAGGATGGGGGGATTGGCCAGGAAGGCGCGGGCGATGCTGATGCGCTGTTTCTGACCGCCGCTGAGACGGACGCCGCGTTCACCGACGTTGGTGTTGTAGCCGTTGGGCAGATCGCAGATGAAGGCGTGGGCGTTGGCGTCGCGGGCGGCGGCGATGATCTGCTCCATGCCGGCTTCGGGATGGCCGTAGCGGATGTTGTCGAGGATGGAGTCGTTGAACAGGAATGTTTCCTGCTGGACGAGAGCGAAATGTCGGCGGAGGCTGTCGCGCCGGATGGAACGCAGGTCGAGGCCGTCGAGGGTGACTTGGCCTTCGGTGGGGTCGTAGAAGCGGAGCAGGAGATTGAGGATGCTGCTCTTGCCGGCGCCGCTGGGGCCGGCGAGGGCGACGGTCTGGCCGGGCTGAATGCGGAAGTTGAGGTTGCGCAGGACCAGGGGCGGGGCGGTTTGGAGGCGGGCGGGCAATTCGGTGTTGTAGTGGAAGCTGACGTTTTGCAGTTGGAGGACGCCTTGGATTTTGTCGATGGGGCGGGCGTCGGGGCGGTCGGGGAGTTCGTCGGGGGCGTCGAGGACTTCGAAGATGCGCCGGCCGGCGGCGATGGCGCTGGACCATGTCGTTGACGCGGGCCAGGGCCTGGACGGGGCCGAAGAGCCGCCACCAGTAGGCGCGGAAGGCGACGAGGTCGCCGGGGGTGAAGCTGCCGTCGGTGATCATGAAGTAGCCGCCGACGCCGATCATGCAGACGTTGCTGAGGAAGCCGACGGCGCGGCTGAAGGGGAAAAAGAGGTTGCGGGCGTTGATGGCTTTGATCTGCTGGACGTAGTAGGCCTGGGTGGCGTCCTCGAAGCGTTTGGCTTCCTGTTTTTCGCGGCCGAAGATTTTGATGACAGTCAGGCCGGAGAGATTTTCCTGCAAGCGGGTGGAGACGTCGCCGAGACGCTGGCGGGCGGCGGCGTAGATGGGGCGGATGCGGTTGTTGAAATAGCGGAGCAGGACGTACACGAGCAGCAGGGGGGCGAGGGAGGCGGTGGCCACGCGCCAGTCCATGGCCATGACGATGAAGACGGTGGCGGTCCAGAGCAGGCCTTCGCTGACGATGACGTCGATGCTGTTGACGACGAAGGATTGGAGTTCATCGACGTCGTTCATGGCGCGGCTCATGAGATCGCCGATGCGCTGGCGTTGGAGGTAGCCGAGGCTTTGGGATTGGAGCTTGTGGTAGACCTGGTTGCGCAGGTTGCGGATGAATTTCTGGGCGATGCGGTTGAGCAGCCAGGTGACGAGGGTTTCCAAGGCTTCGCCGACGAGGTAGATCGAGAAGAGCCAGGCGATGGAGGAGGCCAGCAGGCCCAGGCGGGTGTGGATGTGGCCTTGGAAGGAGATGAGTTGCCGGAGCCAGGGGGAGGTGTTGTGGTTGAGGGCGATGTTGTCGGTGACGAATCGCCAGATGAGGGCGGGAAAGAGTTCGCAGGGGGAGGAGACGGCCAGGAGCAGCAGAGCCAGGCCGATCATGGGCCAGTGGGGGCGCAGCATGAGGACGAGCCGCCGGAAGACGCTGGCGGAAGTGGCTTTGGCGTCGGTGGAATGCGGATGGGTCATGCTGAACCGATTCTAGCACAAGAGGGGGCAAGTGGCTTGGGGAGGATCGATAACGGTAGGGGGGATGAAGTTTGCCGCAGCGGACGCAGAGGATCGAAACTGCCGATGAACGCCGATGGCGTATTTCTCCCTCTCCCCGCGAGGGGAGTCGGATCTGCTCGCTGATGCGTCCCTCGGGGCCGGCCCACCGCACGCGGACCTGGATCGTGGTCAAATGGACGTCCAGGCCTGCACACCGAGAAAGGATGACGTCCATGACGGGCCTCCGGTAAAAGCGGAGGCCGCGACGGAGGATATCGGGAAGCGTACAATCTGCACTGCGTGCTCCGGGTCCAACCCGGCCCGGTCCAGGGTCCGTGGCGGCTTCCACTCAGCGGTAACCGCCGCGGGCTCCATTTTCATGTTCAAGGGTGTTGCCAAGCGACATGGGGGAGGGCGGTGAAAAAGATTTCGGCAAGGTTACTGGGCGAGGGTGTGGAGGTTGGCGGGGGGGATTTCGCGGAACTGGCCGCCGGTTTTCCGGGCGATTTCCTGGAGGGCGGAACTGCCGCCGGCGGAGCCGATGGAGAGGGTGTGGATTTTGACGTTGGAGTTGCCGCGGATTTGCAGGACGGTTTTGGTGAATTCGTCGTCGAGATCCCAGGCTTTTCCGGTGGCCAGGATGATGGCGTGGGGGTTGGCGGCGACGGCTTTTTCCAGTGCGGAGCGGACTTCGGAATGACCGAAGGCGTAAACCTCGGCGAAGGCCTGTTTGCAGGCTTCGATGTTTTCGGGGGTGGCGCTGACGAGGGAGTTGTCGGCGGGGTAGGAGGTGTCGCTGCCGTTGTTCCAGAAGATGATTTGGAATTTCCGGTCTCTGCCGAGAGAGAGGATGGATTTGTAGCAGGCGTTTTTGAGGTCACCGAAGACGGACTGGGTTCCGCTGCCGCGGTCCAGAACGTAGATGACTTCGGGTACGTCGAGCTTGATGTCGGCGAAAGAGGGCAACTGGACCGCGACGGGGTTGCCGGTCTGGTCGGGGCCTTTGCCGCCGTCGGGCAGCAGGAGGAAGAGAATGACGACCAGCAGGATGGCGACGAGGACGCCGCTACCGACGAGGACGAGCTTGAGGCGGTTTTCAGCAGCGGTGAGGGCGGCGAGGCCGGAGGCGGGGGGGCGTTGGCGGAGGCGTTGGGAGGTCAGGCCGCTGCTCAAGCCGCTGCTGGTGACGACGTCGGCCAAGGTATCCAGGCCGGTACCGGCGTCGGCGCGGGCTTTATTTTTGTAGAGAGCTTTTTGGGTGCTGGCCATGCCGGCGGCCTGGGCGAATGCGCCGCTGGAGGGGCCGTCCTTGAGATGGGAGGGGACGGTTTGGATGGTTCCGCAATGCTGGCAGCGACAGACTCCGCCGGCGAAAGCGTCGTCAATGTTCAGGACGGTTTTGCAGTTGGTGCAGGTAAGTTGAATCATTGTGGTATTCGCTGCCTCATTGGGGTTGCCAGAGGTAATAGAAGCCGGTGGGGAGCAGTTCCCGCGAGCCCGGCAGATTCAACTCCATGACGTTGGACTGAGGTTGGGGCGCGAGGTTGGCGGCATAGATGGAGCCGCCGTAGCCGTAGGGGCGCCGGTAGAGAATGGTCTTGGCGTTGGGGGCTTTGGCCAGGGTTTTGGCCAGGTCGATGGCGTCGGTGAGCAATCCGGTCTGGTCGGCCAGGCCCAGGGCGACGGCCTGCTGGCCACTGAAGACCCGGCCATCGGTGACGAGTTTCAGTGTCTGTTCGTCCTTGATGGGGCGGTTTTTGGCGACCACTTCAACAAAGCGGGTGAAATAGCCGTCAACCATGTTCTGCATGACCTGGCGGGCTTCGGGGGTCAGGTGGTGGAAGGGAGAGCCCATGTCTTTCAGCGGTCCGCTCTTGATGGTTTCGGAGCGCAGGCCGATCTTGGCCATGGTGTCCTGGAAATCGAAGGTGAGAAAGAGCACGCCGATGCTGCCGACGACGCTGGTGGGTTGGGCGACGATTTTGTCGGCGGCGCAGCTGACGTAATATCCGCCGCTGGCGGCGACCTCCTGGGGGGCGGCGATGACGGGCTTGCCGGTGGTTTCGCGGAAACGCTTGACCTGCTGGTACATGTTGTCGGAGGCGGTGACGGTACCGCCGGGGGAATTGACGCGGAGCACGACGGCCACGACGCTCGGGTCCTTGGCGGCGGCATCGAGTTCCTGGGTGAAGAGGCTGAGGGGATTTTCGGTGGGTTGGAGCAGACCGCCGCTACGGGCGTTGGCGAGCATGCCTTCAACGCCGATAATGGCGATTTTGGGGGGGAACAGGCCTTTGCCGTCCTGGACGGTGGTTTCTTCGAGTCTGTTGGAATTGGCGACAGGGGTGACCAGGAAGCTGGGCACGCCGCAGCCGAGCAGCAGAAAAGGCAATAGAAGTAGAAGAAACAGCCGCATGAGAAACCTCAAGTTGCTGATAGAATGTGCTGGTGAGATTGTACTATGGCGTATCGCGTGAGCAAATCATTATTCGCCGAACTTGTGCAAAAGGCGCTGGCGGACCTGCCGGCGGAATTTGCCGAGTTTCTGGAAGAGGTGCCGGTTGAAATTCGCGACCGGCCTGCGCCGGAGCAGTTGAAGAGACTGGGTTTGGGGCGAAACCAACTGCTGCTGGGGCTGTATCAGGGCCGGCCGCGGACGCGGCGGAGTGTGCTGGATTCAGGGACGTTGCCGGATGTCATTTACATCTTTCAGGAAGATATCGAGATGGTTTGTCGTAGCGAGGAGGAGTTGGTTCGGCAGGTGCGCACAACGGTGCTGCATGAAATCGGACATCATTTCGGGATGAGCGAGAAGGATTTGGAAGATCTGGGGTATGGGTGAGCTACGGGTTTTGGTCGCGATAAGTGCTCAGGATGGTGATGACGCGGCGCTCTTGGGCTAAGCCGGGAGCGTTGTGGGCGGTTTCGTAGAGCTGGGCGAGCAACTCGTGGGCGTCGGAGTCGTAAGGGTCGATGTAGACGGCTTGCAGGGCGTACTGGCAGGCGGACTGGGCCTGACCGGCGTCACGGTAAAGGCGGGCGATCTTCTTGGCGTAACGGTTGTTCTTCAGTTCCATCCGACTCAACACGATCAAGTGGGCGATGGCTTTGTCCTTCTGGTCGAGCTGGCTGGTGAGGTAGAGCCCGGCCAACCGCTGGTGCGGCAGGGCATCGACAGGCCGCAGTCGGGCGATCTGTTCCCAGATCGGGATGGCCTGAGCGTATTGATGGGATTGGATGAGCGATTCCCCCTGCTGACGCAGGGCGTCGTATTTTTTGCTGGTGGCCTCGTCATAGCCCCAGGTGGAAACCTGCTCTTTGGCCCAGGCGAAAAAATCTTCGGTGAATTGCGATTGGCTTCGGTGGAGGACTTTAGGAAAGACGTCTTCCTGACGGACGCCGCGTTTGAACTCGGCCATCATATTCAGGATCGCGGGATTGCCGTATTTCTGGCGGATGTAGCGGCAGATCCAGTAGGACTGGGCGTAGGCCAGTTGCCGGTCGATCGGTCGGCGCGGCCGGACGAAGCCCCACGTCAATGAGTCGAGGGTGAACAGCTCATTTTTCTTCACCGCGTCGTAGAGCATGGGCACCCATTCCCAGCGCAGCGGCACGCCTTCTTCTTCGACGGCCAGACCTTCGGTCATCCAGTGGGTGATGCGGTTGTCGGTGGCCGAGAGGGTGACGGTGTGGGTGAACTCGTGGCGCAGCACCTCGGCCCAGTTGAAGGCGCCCAGAGTGTCGGCGCCCTTACGCGGGGAAACCAGGGCGATGACCCGGCCGGTGCTGGCGCCGACGGTGCCGATCCAGGGCGAGCCGGTGGTGCGGACGGAAAAGGCGTCGTGGGTGGGGAAGACTTCGATGAAGGTTTTCACGGCCGGCTGGTGGTCGAAATCCCGGCAGACTTCGGTGAAGACGGTTTCCAGGTAATCGCCGAAGTATTCGGGAATGACGGGATCGATTTTGGCGTCGTAGAAGATGACGAAGTGGGCGGTTTCCTTGCGGGCGAAGCTGGCCAGTTCGTCCAGTAGACGCAGATAGTTGGTGGTGCGGAGGTTGAACGGATCGAGGGCGTGGGCGGCGTCGAGCACGACGCGGGCCTGGTCTTCGTCGCCGCTTTGGGTGTAGAGCAAGCCCAGACCGTTGCGGGGAGCGGTCCACCAGGGGGCACGCTGGATGGCGCGTTGGTACAGGGCCGCCGAGCGGGGATATTGCCGCAGGGCGGCGAGTTGCTCGGCTACGTCAAGAAAGGCGGTGGCGTTGTTGGGATCGAGCTGGTCGATCTGCTTGAGGATTTGCTCGGCCTGGTCATCTTTCAATTGCAGGGCGTAGACGGCGGCCAGCAGGCCGAGGGCTTCGATGTTGTTCGGCTGGGAGGCGAGGACGCGCTGCACGGGAGCGGCAGCCTCCTGCGCTTTGCGCTGCTGCATCAGGTTGCGGCATTCCAGCAGGTCGGCGATGGGGGAGAGGGGGTTGGTTTTGCGGAGGGAGGCGATGGCGCTGTCGGCTTTGTCGAAGTCGAAATTGCCAATGGCGATGGAGGCGAGCAGTTGCAGGCTGCGGGCGTCGTTGGGGTTGGCGGATAGCGCCGCCTGGAGTTCGGCGAGGGCCTGCTTTTCCTGATCGTGGGAGAGGAAGTATTCGGCGGCGGCCATGTGGGCCGGCCAATACGAACGGTCAATCACGTCGTAGGCCCGCACGAACAGGCCGAGGATCAGATCGTGCAGCGGACGGTTGTTCTGATACGCGCCGGTCAGCGTGGCAAGCCGGTCGGTGGCCCGGCCCAGGAGAACGACCTGCTCGGCGTTGTCGAAGGCTTTTTCTTTCAGACCCTGCCACTTGTCCAGGAGCCGGCGGGGAGGGGCGTTGAACCATTGGTAGGCGGACTTGGCGGATTCGAGGTCGCCGAGTTTTTCGCAGACTTCGCCCATATAGTAATGGCCTTCGAGCGAATCCGGATGGGCCTGGAGATGTTCGCTCAGCAGGCGGCGGGAGTCTTGCAACCGGCCTGCATCGCTCAGGATGCGCGCCCGCAATAGCTGCATGCGCGGATCGTCGGCAAGGGCGGGTTGGGAAAGGGTGCGGATGGCGTCGGGGGTTTGTCCGATTGCGGCCAGGGCGGTGGCGCGGATCAGGGCGGTTTCGGCGGGATCGCCTTGTTTCAAGATGTGCAGGGTTTGCAAGGCGAGGCGGTAGCGGCCGCGAAATGCCTGCATGCGGGCTTTGTCCAGTTCGCTATAATAGGCCGGATAGTTCAATTCCGGCAGGTCTTCCGGGAGCATGGAATCGATCCGGCTTTGGGGGCCGGAGCTTTTTACGAAGTCGTGTCCGAAGGTTTGGGGGGATGAGATCAGCAGGGCCGACAGGATCAGGCAAGGAAGGGACGAGCGGTGGAACATCGTTGGATTCCTGAAAGTTGGCAAGTGATATTATGAAGCCCGTTGGCCGGGTTGGGAAGGTGATTGATTTGGGAGCGATGCGATGAACGAAAGTCTGCTGGATAAGTACGTTGGCAATGCCGAGGCGTTCCCGATCCTCAGACATTGGGATTTTTACAACCACGCGGGCGTTTCGCCGCTGCCTCATGTGGCGGCGGAGGCCATGCGGGCCTACACCGAGCAGGCTGAGGCGGGGGCGTATCTGAATGCGACGTGGTATCGGGACGTGGAGTTGTTGCGTCAGCAGGCAGCCGGACTAATCCATGCGCACCGGGATGAAATCGCGTTCGTTAAAAACACCAGCGAGGGAATCAGCATCGTGGCCAGCGGACTGGACTGGCAATGGGGTGACAGGATCGTCACCACCAACGTGGAATATCCGGCCAATGTTTATCCGTGGATGGAAGTGGCCCGCAACCGGGGTGTGAAACTGGTGATGGTTGAAGAGGAGACGACGCCGGAGGGGCATCGGCAGGTGCCGGTGGAGAAGATATTGGCTGAGGCTGCTGATCCGCGGACGAAGCTGGTGACGCTTTCACACGTGGAGTTTGCCAGCGGCCAGCGGCATGACATCGCCCGGATCGGGGAGTTCTGTCGGCAGAATCATAAGCTGCTGTGCGTGGATGCGATTCAGTCGCTGGGGGTGATCCCGGTGGACGTGGCGGCGATGAATATTGATTACCTGTCGGCGGATGGACATAAGTGGCTGCTGGGACCGGAAGGGGCGGGGATATTTTATTGTCGGCGGGAGATGCTTGAGCGGACGCGGCCGGTGATGGTCGGTTGGATGAACGTGATCAACGCGCAGGACTATGGCAATTACGACTATACGCTGCGTCCCGACGCCGGGCGGTTTGAATGCGGAACGTATAACATTGCGGGGTTGCTGGGATTGAAGGCGTCGCTGGATTTGCTTCGCAGTCTGCCGGCGGAGGAGATCTTCAACCGGATGAAGGCGATGACGGATCGGCTGGTTGCGGGAGTGACGGCCAAGGGGTATCAGGTGTTGAGCCCGCGTGGTTTTGGGCAGTGGAGCGGGATTGTCAGTTTTGTTTCGCCGAAACATAACCATGCGCAGATTGTTCGGACGTTGCGCAAGGAGCATCGGATCGAGCTGGCCGTGCGCGAGGGGCGGTTGCGATGCTCGCCGCATTTTTATAATACGGAAGCACAGATCGATCGGCTGATTGAACTGTTGCCGGGGCATTGATGGCGTTGGGGGTGCTGGTTCGGATTGGACGGTAAATTGCGATGGTAGAGGATAAGGTCGAAGCGGTTTTGGCGGCGGAGCATGATCCGTATGCGGCGCTGCGGGGACGAGATTATCGGTTGTATTCGCTGGGGTATGTGGCGGCGGTTATCGGGCAACAGATTCAGAGCGTGGCGATTGGGTGGGAACTGTTTCAGCGAACCGGGCATGATCCGATGGCGCTGGGGTGGGCGGGGCTGGTTCAGGCGGCGCCGGTGATGCTGCTGTCGCTGCCGGCGGGGCATCTGGCGGATCGGTTTGATCGACGTCGGATCGTCATGCTCAGCCTGAGTGTGATGGGATTGTGCTCGCTGGTGCTGGCGTTTTTGTCGTTTACGAAGGGGCCGGTGCCGCTGTGCTATGCGGTGCTGTTTGTGGGGGCGGTGGCGCATGCGATTGGCTGGCCGGCGCGGTCGGCGCTGGTTCCGTTGATTGTGTCGGAGGAGCATTTTGCCAATGCCGTGACCTGGAACAGTTCGTTTTTTCAGGTGGCTTCGATGACCGGCCCGGCGATAGGCGGGTTTCTGGTGGCGTGGAGCCTGGGGGCGGCTTACCTGGTCGATGCGGCGTGCTCGATGACGTTTGTGATCCTATTGAGCTTGCTGGCGGTGCGGCCGGCGGATCGGTCGGGGGAGTCGATGACGCTGGGGAGCCTGGGGGCGGGGTTGCGATTCGTATTTTCAACGAAGATTATCCTGGCGACGATTACACTCGATTTGTTTGCGGTGCTGCTGGGCGGGGCGGTTTATCTGTTGCCGCTGTTTGCGGACGATGTTTTGAAGGTGGGCGGGATCGGGCTGGGATGGTTGAAGGCTGCGCCGGCATTTGGGGCGTTTGCGATGGCGATGGTGTTGGCGCATGTGCCGCCGATGAAGCGGGCGGGGCGGGCGCTGCTGTGGGCGGTGGCGGGGTTTGGCGCGGCGACGATCGTCTTCGGGTTTTCGCGATGGTATTGGCTGTCGCTGGCGATGTTGTTTTTGACGGGGGCGTTCGATAACGTTTCGGTGGTGGTGCGGCATACGCTGGTACAGGTGCTGACGCCGGATGCGATGCGCGGTCGGGTGTCGGCGGTGCATAACGTTTTCATCGGGGCGTCCAACGAACTGGGTGGGTTTGAGTCGGGATTGACGGCGAAATTGTTCGGTCCCGTGGTGTCGGTGGTCGGCGGCGGCATCGGGACGTTGATGGTGGTGTTGGGTGTGTTTTGGAGTTGGCCGCAGGTTAAACGGTTTGGGTCGCTGGGAACGTTGCGGGAAGAACAGCCGTAACCGCACCAGCATCATCATTGGGCGCGGATTGGGCGCTTACCGCAGGTCCAAGTGGGTCTACGATAGTGGCGGAGTTGCAAGCGAAATGGCACTGGCGGAACTAGAAAAAATGATCGTGATGTTTGGCGGGCTGGGCGTTGTGGGGGTGGCGCTGGCGGCCGCGGCGCGGCGGTGGTGGATGCGGGATGGGGTTATGGAGGAGTGTTTTCGGCAGGCCGCGGAGGGAGACGTGGAGGGGGCGGTGACGCGGCTGCGGACGGCCATTGCAAACGACGATCCGGGGGGCAAGCGATCCGAGGGGCTGGGGTTTTTGTTGTTTCGGGAAGGACGCTGGGATGAGGCGGTGGAGGCGTTTGCCGCGGCGTGGCGGCGGGAGCAGCGCCAGCCGGGTTATTGTGTGAATCTGGCGATGGCGCTGGCCAAGGGCGGGCGGGGTGAGGAGGCGCTGGCGGTCGTGGAGGAAGCCCGGCGGAAGGATACGCGAGAAGTGGCGTATGTGTGTGCGGCCTGTCTGGTGTTGACGGAGATGGGGCGGACGGGTGAGGCGGTCAGGCAGTTGCAGCAGGCGGAGATGCTGGTGAATGAGGCGGGCCGACGGCAGACGGCGTATGGGATGGGGCTGCTGGTGCAATGCCAGGAGCAGTTGGTGGCGGGGGTACGGGATGCGCAACCCAAGGGCGGGCGTTAAATAAATGACCTTGTTGTCATCGGTGGATTTGCTTTCCGGTCAGCGCGCGGGCGATGATCGAGGGGGTGGAGTTGTTGGTGGGATTCGTCTGGTCGATGATCTCGGCGGTCAGCCGCTGGTTGTTCTCGACCGTGGGTTTGCCGATTACATGAGCGATCTGGTTGACCTCGGACTGTTTGGCGGCGAGTTTGGCCATCAAATCGTCTAACTGGGCTTCGATACCCTGATATTCCCTGAGGGTGGAGTCGTAAAGCTGCTCGCCCTCGGAAAGCCAATCTTGGAACGATTTGGACACGGGGGGTACCTCCGGCTGAAGTCGCCTATAATGCCAAGCGGCATTTTATCCGAGCGTTGCGGTTTGGGCTGCGCTTATTTTTCCCGACGTTGCAAGGGGTGGACGCCGGTGGATTGTGCCGGTTCCAAGTGATTGCGGCAAAAAACCTTCGGATCGGGTATATTGCCGGTGAATCGGATTTGTATGATGCCAAAGCTTCATATCTACAAGTGATGGGGCGACAGGTTGAAAAACCTCAGGGCGGGAAAACCGGAGAGTCGTCCTCGCTGCGCGAAGAGGCCGGGGGCATGTCGCGGCGGGGGTTTCTGCGGTTGATGGCGGCAGCGGCGGTCGCGCCGGCGGCGCTGGGGGTTTATGGCACGCAGATCGAGCCCTTCTGGCTGGACGTTCATGAGTTCCCGATTGCCATTAAAGGTTTGCCGGCGTCGTTTGAGGGGTTTCGACTGGTGCTGATCAGCGATCTGCACGCCGGGCCGGCCGTGCCGTTTGGTTATCTGGAAGGGGTGATCGGCCGGGTCATCGGGCTCAGGCCCGACGCGGTGGCGGTTTGCGGGGATGTCGTGGACCACACCCTGTTGTGGGTGCAGAAGTCGGCGGACCTGCTGTCGCGGATTTCCGTGCCGCTGGTGGCTTGTCCGGGCAATCACGATTATCACGAGGGTCGCAGCGGCACCGACGGGGAAATCTGGCGCACCGACATCGCCAATGCGCTGGGCGAGGCGATGGCGCGGCATGGCCAGCGGCTGCTGCGCAACAGTGCGACCTCGATCGATCATGCCGATGGGCGGTTGCGGTTTACGGGGTTGGAAGATTGGTATTCCAATCGGTTTTCGGCCCAGGAGGCGTTTGCCGGACTCAATACCGATGAGCCGGTTATCGCCCTTTCGCACAACCCGGATACGGCCATGACGCTGGATCATTTCCGGCCGAGTCTGATTTTGTGCGGTCACACGCACGGCGGGCAGGTGCGGATTCCGTTGGTGGGAGCGCCGCTGATTCCAATTTCCGACCGGCGGTTTGACCAGGGGTATTTTCGGTTGCCGCGCAGTCAGATGTACGTCAGCCGGGGCGTGGGGTATGTGAAACGCGTGCGTTTTTGCTGCCGGCCGGAAGTGGTGTGTCTGGTGTTGCGGCGGGGAGGATGAATCATGAGTGACATCAAGCTGACGGGAGCGGGCGAAACCGGGCAATCGCTGAAGACCCGGCTGGGGCTGAACCGTTCGACGGCGGCGCTGCTGGCGGCGATTTTGCTGATTGCGATGGGCCAGGAACTGTGGGCGCCGTTCATGCCCAAATTCATCCAGGCCCGCGTGCAGGAGAAGATGCAGGGGCATCTGTCATGGTGGGGGTTGTCCCCGCAGGCGGTGGTCGTGCTGGCCATCGGCATTTTCGGCACTTGGAAGGATTTTCAGGAGGGGGTGTATTACTACCTGGGCGGGCGGATCGGGGGAACGCTGGGCACGCGCAAGGCGCTGATCGCCTTTGCGACGGTTCCGCTGATCGGGTACGGGATGATTCTGTTCTGGGCTTCGCCGTGGGCGGCGTTTGCGGCGCTGCCGTTTATCGCGGCGTATGATGCGGTTTCGCAGCCGGCGACGCTGACGGTCGTGGGCAACACGCTCAAGTCCCACCATCGGACCATGGCCTTCTCATTGCAGGCGATCCAGCGGCGGATTCCGCGGATCATCGCCTATCTGGGCGGCGGGGCGCTGGTGACCTGGCTGGGGGTGATCGGCGGCGTGCAGCAGGCCGTGGCCATCAGCGCCGGGTTGGTGCTGCTGGCGGTGACGGTGCAGGTGTTTTTGCTGCGGATCGACGCCAAGGACTCGGCCGACCGTCAGGCGGGGTTCAGCCTGGGATTGATCCGGCGGTTTCATCCGGAGTTGCGCAAGCTGCTGGCGGCCGACGTTCTGGCGCGGGTGGCGGAGGGGCTTCCGCGGGAACTGTTCATCCTTTATGCGGTCAGCAACGTGATTACGGCGGAAGGGCGGTGGCCGGGGTTTGGGGTGATTGGAATTTCCAAGATCAGCTTCGCGTCGCTGTTGGCGATACAGGCGATGGTGTCGTTGTTGACGTATCTGCCGGTGGGATATATCGCCTCCCGGCCGGGGGGCGAGAAAAAGCCGTTCATCGGATTGACGTTCGTGTTTTTCGCGGCGTTTCCGCTGGCCTTCTGGGGCCTGGGCCGGATGTGGGGAGTGTGGGGGCTGGCGGCGGCGTACGTCGTCAGCGGGCTCAGGGAGATCGGCGAGCCGGCGCAAGGCGATGATTACGGAACTGCTGCCGGCCGAGGCCAAGACGGCGGCGACGGGACTGTACTGGGCGGCACGGACGTTCTCGGTAATGCTGGCCCCGCTGGCGGGGGCGATCCTGTGGCTGACGGTCGGGCCGTCGTCGGTGTTTTGGGTCGCATCTTTGGCCGGGGCGGTTGGGGCGGCGCTGTTTGCGATGCTGTTTAATCGCGAGGTGCGGACGGAAAGCGGGGCGTGAAAAGTTTTACCGCGGAGGACGCAGAGGGACGCAGAGGTTTGGAACCGCCGACGAACGCGGATAAGGGGAATGGGCGCTGGCGCTGGCAGAGGGAGATTTTAGAATCGGCGGGCTATGGGATGGAAAGATTGTGAATTGGCGCGGCGCGAGGGCGGGGGAGTGAAAATCAGAGGAGAGGCGGTGGAGGTTGGGTGGGAAGTCGGAGGGGTGGCGGGGGATGGGCATGAGGTGTGTTGCCGTTTTCGCTGCCGGGTGCGGGGGATTGATGACGAGCTGGAAAGAAGGATGGTGGAGGAGGTCTTTCTGTTCGCCAGCGATGTGGTGACGGCTGGAGACGTGGTGAATCATTTTTATCCGGCGCTGCGGGGGGAAGCGATGGAAGTGGTGCGGAGCCGGCCGGGGGAACAGTGGCAGTCGGATGAGTCGCGGGCGGCTCTGCTGGAGTCGCTGCGGCGGACAGGGAATGCGGTGGCCTTCGCCTGTGGGGTGGAATTGCTGGCGCCGTTTGAATTGGTGATCGACAGCCCGACGCTTCGGGCGGCACGGCGGGAAACGTTGCGATTAGAGCGGGTTCGACAGGTGGGGGAGATGTTGCGGGAGTTTGAACAACTGCGCTTGCGGCATCCGGATCTGAAGGCAGGGCAATTGCTGAGCCAATATGAACAAAGGGATCGGGGGGTGCTGTTGTGCGCTCTGCTGAGTGAGTCGGCGGGGCGGGCGAGGACGGGGACGTTGTGGGCGGTGGGAGGAATGGGGGCGGTTCGCCTTGATCTGCGGGATGAGACGCGAGGGCCGGAGAAAAGGGATTTACCCGACACGCTGGGGCCGCTGCGAAGCGTGCAGATTACAGAGCTGGGGGGAAGTCAGAAGCTGTTGGCGGGGGCGCGGGGTGGGGTGTGGGTGATGGATATGGAAGATGGGCGGGAGCCGCGGGCGTATGCGGATGAAGCGTGCCGGTCGGCACGGGGGTTCAGCAGGGCGGTGAGCTGGGGGGGAGGGTTGTGGGCTTGTCATGGGGAAAGAGGGATTGTAGCGTGGGATTGGCAAGAGGGAACGACGCCGCGGAGGGTGGCGATAGAGGAGCCTGGAAATCTGTGCGTGCTGGATGAATCGCGGTTGCTCGTCAGTTGCCGGGGAAAGGTGCTGGTGGTGGGGCGGGAGGGGCAAGTGAAGGAGGCGGCAGAATCAGGGGCGGCGGTGGTGGCGATTTGTCCGGTGGAACAGGGGGTGATTGTGGTGAGGGAGGACGGGGAGGTGAGCTGGTGCGAACGGGAGAATTTGAGGGTTGAACGCCGGGAGCGATGGTGCGGAAAGATGACGGCGGCGGCGGTGATGCCGTGGCTGGACGATGTTCGCGTGCTGCTGGCAACGGAGGAAGGGTTGGTCTATTGTGCGGGTTTGGAGGATGGGGTGGTGACGCAGTACGCCGGCGGGCGGGGCGGTTTACGCCGGGTGGTCGCGTCGGCGGATTGGATGGCGGGGGTTTCTTCGTCGCGCGGAGAGGTTCTGCTTTGGGAAAGCGAAGGAGAAAAGAAATCGGCAAGGGAGATTCATCTTGCCGCGATGCTCGGGCATCGGGTGGCTGACGTAGCGCTGGGGGATTGAGACGCGTCGAGGCAGATGCGACAAACGCCCACCGATAGCAATCGGTGGGCTCCGGGAAGATTTTCTCATCAGGGTTGACTTGGGGTAAGCACAGGGCGAAAAGAGTGGGATGTGGTTCAAGGAGTCAGTTCAAGCGTGTGATTGGTCGGCGGCCGAGACGCACCTGAGGCGGGTTGATCCGCCGTTGGGACGCGTCATCGGACATGTGGGAGCGTGTACGCTGCGCGGCCGGCGGGATTACTTCGTGTCGCTGTGTCAGGCGATCGTCTCGCAACAGGTTTCAACGAGCGTGGCGACGATTCTGTACGAACGGTTTCGGAAGCTGTTCCCGTACCGGCGGCCTGTGCCGGGTCTGGTTTTGAAGGCGGAGGATGAATCGCTGCGGGGGGCGGGGCTTTCACGTCAGAAGATGGCTTACCTGCGCGATCTGGCGGAGAAGTTTGAATCGGGGTCGCTGCCGGTGCGGCGTTTTACGCGGATGGCCGATGAGCAGATCATCGAATCACTGACGGCGGTGCATGGGGTGGGACGCTGGACGGCGGAGATGTTTTTGATCTTCGTGTTGAACCGGACGGACGTGCTGCCGGTGGATGATCTGGGGTTGCGCAAGGGGGTGCAGATGTTGCGGGGGCTGGTGGAATTGCCGGGGGCAAATGCCGTGCGGGAGATGGCGGAACGCTGGCGGCCTTACCGGTCGATCGCGACCTGGTATCTGTGGCGGGGCGGGAGTTACTTGAGTTCGACGGTCCAGTAGGCCGTGTCGAGGAACTGTTTCCAGCTCCAGTAGCGATCTTCGGCGAGGCGCAGGTTGATGACGGGGCTGCGCTTGGGCTTGACGGGCTTGGTAATCAGGTGCATGTGGGCCTGCTCGGGGGTGCGGCCGCCCTTCTTGACGTTGCACTTGACGCAGCAGCAGACGATGTTTTCCCAAGTGCTTTTGCCGCCCTGGCTTTTGGGAACGACATGGTCGAGGGAAAGTTCGGGGGTGGGCATCTTTTTGCCGCAGTACTGGCAACGGCTGGAATCGCGGGCGTAGATGTTCCGGCGGTTGAACTTCACGTCCTGGCGGGGCAGCTTATCGTAGCCGAGCAGGCGGATGATGCGGGGGACGGCGATGGCAAAGCGGACGGTGTGGATCCACTCGTATTCATCGGGCTCAAATTCGGCCTTGAGCTGGGAGAGCTCGCGCCATTCGGCAAAGTCCAGGTTCTGCCAGGTGGAGTGGCCGGCGGCATCGGCCTCGATATGGATGACCTCGGCCATTTCACGGCAGAGCATGGCGAAGGCACGCTTGACGTTGACGACGCGGATGGCTTGATAAAATCGGTTTAGAACAAGAACGTTGGCGTTAAGAGCTGCGCCAAGGGAGGCCGCCGGGGACGGGGACGGCATCGAAAATGAAATCGGTTCCGGGCTCATACGTCAGTCTGAACCTTCGGGCCGCATTCACAAGACGAATGCCAGGAGATCGATCTATTGGCTTGGCGAGGTTCACCGAAAGCCTCCATCGCTCCTACGCGGCCCGTGATTCTACAGCGATGAACGGGGAAAGGCCAGCGGGTGTGTTAAGAGGGCGCAAAGAAAGCTCGCGAAACCGCAAGCGGCGTCGAGAGCGGCGAAGCGAAAAGAGATTTTCCCGATGCGCGTTTATGCCGGGGTTATATGTGTCTTCCGAAGTGGGCAATTTCGGGCTGGGCGACGCGGCGGTAGTCGGCGAGGGTCAGGGTGACGGCGTCGGTATGGCTGCCGGCCTGGAAGGTGACGGTGTTGTCGCGGAGGACGGATTCGTCCAGAAGCGTGGGCATGCCGAAGAGCCGGCCGATGGGGGGCTCGGCGCCAAGTTCGCAGTCAGGGCAGAGGTTGCCGAGGGTGCTTTCTTCGGCAAGGCTGACGTCTTCGGCACGGAGTTGCTGTCGCAGTTCCGGAATGTCGATGCGATGGGAAGCGGGCAGGACGCACATCATCAGTTGGCCGTCGGCGCGGACGACGACGGGCTTGATGACGCGCTGGCCGGAAACGTGTTCCTGAGCGGCCAGATCCTGAGCGGTGTAGGCCGTCTGGTGATGGGTCAGTTGATACGGGACGCCCATCTCGTCCAGATAGGTTTGCAGGTTCATAAGAGCCTCCTGCGGTTTGGGTAGGTTGTCAAAGACATTTATCAATGTACACACGGCGGGAAGAAGGGGGCAAAGGAAAAATTCACAGACAGTTGAGGATGGCAGTAAAAAAACGCCCACTGATTTCAATCAATGGGCGTCAAGAGGGTTGCAGTATCGGACTCATCAGGCTGCGGCGTGTTCGTTGATGCGGCCCTGGTTGTCAACCTGCTCGAACTTGACGGCAACGCGGGTGGAGACGCCTTGCTCCTGCATGGTGACGCCGTAGAGCACGTCGGCGACCTGCATGGTGCGCTTGGAGTGGGTGATGATGATGAACTGGGATTGTTCGAGGAATTCCTGAACGATGAGGTTGAACCGCTGGTTGTTGGCTTCGTCAAGGGCGGCATCGACTTCGTCGAGGATGCAGAAGGGGCTGGGCTTGCTCTTGAAGATGCTCATGAGCAAGGCGACGCAGGTCATGGTTTTTTCGCCGCCGGAAAGCTGGCTGATGCTGACGGGCTGCTTGCCGGGGGGACGGGCGATGATTTCGATGCCGGCATCGAGCACGTCGATCTTCTTCAGTGCGGGGGAGACGGGTTGGCCGTCGGGGCCGATTTCGGGGGCGGAGGAGACGGGGGCCAGTTCGGTTTCGAGGAAGATATCGGCTTTGCCGCCGCCGAAGAGCTTGCGGAACATGCCTTGGAAATGCTCGCGGACGGTGTTGAAGGTCTGCTCGAAGCGGATGCTGCTTTCCTTGTTGATGGTGTCGATCAGCTCTTCAAGCTGTTTCTTGGAACTCGTCAGGTCGGTGACTTGGGCGGCGAGGAATTCCTGCCGCTTTTCCAGTTCGTCCTGTTCGTTGATGGCGTCGAGGTTGACGTTGCCGAGGCGATGGATCTTGTCGCGCAGTTGCTTGATCTCCTCGGCTACGGCATCCCAATCCATTTCGGCGGGAGTATAGCCGGGCTGGCCTTCGGCGAAGAATTCGGCATAGCGGGCGGGCAGATCAAGTTGCAATTCTTCCTGCGTGCGCTGAACGAGGGTTTCCAGCCTGACGCGCAACTCACCGACTTTGAGCTGCAATTCGTGCAGAGTCTGCTCTATTTCGGCGTGGGCGTTGCGGGAAGTTTCCACGTCGGCGGTAAGGGACTGAACGACGCCGGCGACTTGGGTAAGCTGCTCGGCGAGCGCGGCGGCTTGCTCGGTGAGGGTCCGCTGTTTTTCAACGAGGGCGGCTTCGGCCTGCCGGGCGGCTTGCAGTTCGTCTTCCAAGGCCGCGTTGCGCGAGGCGACGGCTTCGGCGGAGCGGAGGATGCGTTCGATCTGCTGGGCGAGCTCGGCCTTGGCGGCGGTCTGACGCTGCACGTGCTGTTGGCTGGCCAGTTGTTTTTCCTGCACTTGGCCGAGTTGGACGCGGGCGGCGGTGAGCTCTTCGGAGAATCGGCGGAGTTCTTCGGCCGTCAATTGCTGCTGGGCGGTGAGTTCTTCCACCTGCTGCTGGCGGGCGGCCTGTTCGGATTCCTTGGCCTGGCGCTGTTCGGAAAGGGTGGTTTCCTCGGTCTTAAGCCGGCCGACCTGATCGAGCAGGGTTTGCAATTCGCGGTCGAGGACGGGCTGCTCGCGGCGGAGGGCGCTCTGTTTGTCGGTGTTCTGGGCCAGTTGGCTGGTCAGTTCCACTTTGACGGTGTTGGACTGATAGATGGCGTTGCGGAGCTGGTTCATCTCCTCGTTGAGGGACTTGGCCTGGGCGTTGCCTTCGCTGAGCTGGCGGGAAAGCTGCTCGATGCGCTGATCGACTTCGGTGATCTGCTGGGTGAGGGCATCGAGTTCGGATCGGCGGGAAAGCAGACCCATCGCGGCGGTCAGCGGGCCGGCGCGGAGGGTGCCGTCGGGTTCGACGACTTCCCCGGCAAGAGTGACATAACGGTAGCCACGGGGACCGACGCGGTGCAGGTCCATGGCGTCCTGCAGGGCATCGACGACGACGGTTCGGCCCAGCAAGTGCCGGGCGACGGGGGCGTCGTCGGGCTCGAAGCGGATCAGGTCCAACGCCAGACGGATTTTCTGGGGATGCTGGTTCCAGTCGTAGCCGTCTTCAAAGGCGGGCAGGCGATCGACGCACAGGAGGTTGACCCGGCCTTCCAGAACGGCCAGGGCGTCGGAAGCCGCTGTGGCGGCGGTGGAGTCGCTGGTAAGCAGCAGTTGATCGCGGCCGTCGAGGGCGGCTTCGATGGCATAGGCGTGCTCGACGTCCACGCGGAGGACGTCGGCGACCAAGCCGCGGACGAAACTGAATTTCTGGTCGCGCTGGCGGAGGACGGATTTGACGCCTTCGCTGACGCCTTCCCGGCGGGCTTCCAGGTCCTTGAGCAGTTTCTGGCGTGAGATCATGCCCGAGCGGTGTTCCTTGGCCGCGCCGAGCGATTCGCTGATTTCGGCCAGGTGCTTGTCCAGGTCGAGGGCCTGGTGCTTGCGGGCTTCCATCTGCGACTGCTGATCGGCGATCTGCACCAAGGCGGCTTCGAGCCGCTGTTGCAGGTCGCCGCGATGCGATTCGAGGCCTTCCAGATCGGAAAGCACGACGCGGCGGCGGTCGCCGAGGCGGGTCTGCTGCGCGGCGATGTTCTTACGCTCGATCTCAATGGCGCCCAAACGGCTGTTGATGGCGGCGAGCTTGCGCATCAGGTCGAGGATGGCGGCCTTGTGCTGTTCGGTTTGCTGATTGAGCTGATTGAGGGCGAGCTGGCCGTCGCGGAAGGCCTGCTGTCGCTGGTCGATGAGCTTGCGGTGTTGGGCCAGTTCGTCGGTCAGACGCTGGAGGGTTTCGGTTTCGCTGGTTAAAGATTGGCTGACGGTCTGGAGCTTTTCTTCGGCGCCGAGGCGATCCTGCTCGAAGACGGCCAGTTGCTCGGCGATCTGGAGCATCTGCTGCTGGGCGTACTGCTGCCGCTGCTGGGCGGATTGCATGGCGGCCTTGGCCTGGACGAGGGCGTATTCGGTCTGCTGTTTGGCTTGGGAAAGTTTGTCGAACTCTTCTTTCTTTTCGGCCAGGGCGTTTTGCTTGTGGGCCAGATCGCCGGCGATGTCGTCGAGACGGAAGCGGGCGTCGTCGAGCTGTTTTTCCAGTTCGACGGTCTGCTGGCGGTGGGTGTGGTATTCCTTGAGGGCGTAGTTGAGGCGAAGTTCGCCCAGCCGCTGGGTGTATTCCTGGTAGGTGCGGGCGCGGCCGGCCTGGACCTTGACGCTGCGAAGGCGTTTATCGACTTCGGAGACAATGTCGTTGAGACGGAGCAGGTTCTGGTCCACGCGTTCGAGCTTGCGCTGGGCTTCTTTTTTCTTGACCTTGTATTTGCTGATGCCGGCGGCTTCTTCGAAAATCAGGCGGCGTTCCTGGGGGTTGCTTTGCAGCAGGAGATCGACCTTGCCTTGTTCGATGACGCTGTAGGCATCGACGCCGATGCCGGTGTCGAGGAACATCTCGCGGATGTCCTTGAGGCGGGAGGCGGAGTTGTTGAGGTGGTATTCGCTGGTGCCGTCGCGGAAGAGCCGGCGGCCGACGGAGACTTCGTCGGTGTCGAGATTGAGCAGACGGGTGCCGTCGGCCCGCTTGGGGTTTTCGAAGACGAGGACGACTTCGGCCATGCCGCCGGGCTTGCGGCTGCCCGAGCCGTTGAAGATGACGTCGAGCATGGCTTCGCCGCGAAGGCTCTTGGCGGATTGCTCGCCGAGAACCCATTTGAAGGCATCGACGACGTTGCTCTTGCCGCAGCCGTTGGGGCCGACGATGCCGACGACGGGGGAATCAAAAACGAATTCGGTACGATCTGCGAAGCTTTTGAAGCCGTGCAGGATGAGTTTTTTCAAACGCATTGGAGAACGGTCCTCCCTGACCCTTGTAAAACGGGGCTGAGTGTCGCGGCCGGGAACCAGGCAGAATCCTACGGGGCTTCCGGCTCGATTTTCTCAGTCCTTTTTGTCCTGAGTCGCCGAGATCGATTCGGCGGTCTTTTTCCCTGTGTCCTCACCTTGAGACGTGGTGGGGATGGTTTCTTTCACGGCATCGGTCGGCCCTGCCTGAGGCCGGCTGACGTCGGGAATCACTGGAGCGTCATAAATCGAATTTTGCACGTCGGGCAGTTCCTGAAGCACAAAGGGTGCCGCGGTGGGTTGGGGGGCGGATTCGGCCACGAGTTTTTGCTTTTCATGAAGGGCCATGAGGATGGCGACGACGTCGCTGTAGCTGAGGTCGAAACGGGGTTTACCGGCGGGGCTTTCACCGCCAAGGCGGCGGATAATTTCGACGAGGTCGCGGCTGGAGGTGGCGGTGACGGGTTCGGGCAGATACTTGTCGCGGTAGAAGAGGGCGACGGATTGGTCGGCGGGGTTGGTGGAGATGCTGAGGCGGTTTTCCATGGTCAGGAGGGTAAAGGGCGAAGCGAGGGAGACCTTGCCGCCGAGGAGGGCGATGCGGGGCAGACCCTGGCGGGAGGCGTAGACAAGCGGGCTTCCGCCGGCGGGGACGATGTCGAGGGCGAAACTCTCCCGGACGACGCGGGTGAAGATGGCCGGGTCGTGGTTCTGGGCGAGGATGCGGTAGGCCTCAAGGCGGACGGAGGTCTGCTCGACGGTCAGGAGCTTGCGGAGCATGCCGTTGACGGCCAGGGTATTGGGCAGGGAACCGAGAACCTGGACGGCGCTGACTTGGAAGGGATGGTTGGCAGTGGAGGCGATAGTCATGAGAGCCGTCTGGGCGGATTGGGAGGCGTCGCCGATGCAGGCGGCGGCCCGGGCGGCGGCGAACTGGACTTCGGGGGAGGAGTGGGTCAGCAGGGGAAGAATGTGGGGCAGGGCTATTTCGCCAAGGCCTTCCCAGCAATAGGAAATGTCATCCAGGGGGGCGTCGGGTTTGACGGCTTCCTCGGCGAGTTTCCTGGCCATGGCGATTTGGAATTCAGGGGCGGTATTCAGGTAGAGGTGGGTGGAGAGTTTGGCGAAGTGCTCCCAGTTGCCGCGGAAGACGGTCGGGACGTAGAGGTTAACGACGCCGTCGTTCTGGGCGGCGGCGGCGCCCATGGGGTTGCGCTCGCTCTTTTTGGGCATGTCGGCGATGGTCTGGAAGCGATCGTCAATCCGCTGCTCGATGCTGCGGGCGAGGCTGAATTGGGGAGAGCGCAAACGCAAGTGCAGGGGCATGTCCTGCGTGACAATTCCGCCGTCCATGACGATGCCGAAGCGAAGGCTGGCTTTCTGGGACGGCTGCGTGACGGCGGTGTTCAGGGCGTAGGCGGGATTGACGAAGACCGGACCCCAGACGCGGGCCCAGACGTTGACGCTGCCGCCGGGGTTGACGTCGTTGGCGCCGTTGATGCGGAGGTCGGTTTGGAAAAGCTGGCCGTGGGAGAGACTGGAGGTGTAGCTTTGGGGCAGGGCGGAAACCTGAACGTCGAATCGCTGGTCTTTGCGGGCTCCGGGGGGGATGAAGCCATCGACGCGGACGATGGCGACACGGGGATCGCGGAGCATTTCCTCCGGTTGGAGGTTTTCGTAGCCGGGAATCTGATGACGCCCGATGCCGTGCCGGGCCATTTCCTTGAACATGTAGTCGCGGACGGCGGAGGGGGCGTTGGAGTTGCCGGTGCCGCGAAGGTTGACGACCAGGCCATAGCCGGAAACGGGGAAGGATTCGGAATTGCTCAGGTCGGCGAGTTCATAAATGGTGCCTTTCATGAAGGCGGGGACTTTCTTGGTCCCGAGCTGGCCGTAGGGAACGGGCTTGGCGGGTTCGGGGGCGGATTTGCAGCCGTTGAGCAACAGGGCCGTCAGACCGACAAGGACCAAGGCCGAGCGGAGGGAACCCATGCGGGGATGTCGTAAGCGGGGGTACATCGTATTACTGATCTCCCTATGGCAAATCATATTTTCCCGGCCGGGCGTTTCTGGTCGTCATTGCCCGGGGCGGGGAGGGCGTCTTCTTTCCCGTTGTTGTTCGGGACGGGAACAACGGTCCCGGCAAAAAGCTGGCCCTGGCCGGGTGCTTCGTAGCGGCGGGCGTCGATGACGGCGCGGGCTTCTTCCACCAACTCCTCGAGCGTCTTGAACCGGCGGTAAACGCTGGCGAAACGCACGTAAGCCACCTGATCAATAAGACGCAGGCGGTCGGTCACCAGTTCGCCGATCGTGGAGGAAGGGACTTCGCGGTCATGGTTGCGGAAGACGTCTTCCTCGACTTCATCGACGATACGGATGAGTTCGTTTTCGGGAACGGGACGCTTGAAACAGGCGCGTTCAAGGCCCTTGAGAAGTTTGTTGCGGTCCCAGGGGACGCGGCGGCCGTCGCGCTTGACGACGGTCAGACGCAAAGGCTCTTCAATGCGTTCGTAAGTGGTGAAACGCTTGTGACACAAGAGACACTGTCGGCGGCGGCGAATGGCGCGACCGGCCTCGCAGGTCCGGGAATCGATGACCTTGAGGCTTTCCTTCTCGGCATCACAAAAAGGGCAATGCATTGGGGTAAAACTACCCGACTGTCCGATAAAACGCAAAGGATAGTGGTGTGGGGCAACAGGCGACAATCGTTTAATATTGCTGCAATGGGCGTGCGAACGGCAGGCGGCGAGAGCGGGTGGGCAGGGAAAACTGTTTTTTTTGAAACCGTGTATTGACACGCGGGAAACAAAAGCTAAATTACTCCGCTCATCCTCTGACCCAGGATGAACGTAGTAGTATTGTCTCCGTGCGAGACGATTGGTTAGAAACAGGACGGATATGACAGGCGATCGGATTCGGATTCGGATGGAAGCGTACGACCACCGGGCGTTGGATGCGTCGGCGAAGGAAATCGTCGATCATGCCAAGCGGACCAATGCCCGCGTTTGTGGACCTATTCCGATGCCGACCCGCGTGGAGCGGTATACGGTATTGCGTAGCCCGCACATCGATAAGAAGTCCCGCGAGCAGTTCGAGATGCGCACGCACAAACGCGTGATCGACATCTTCGAGCCGACGGCCCGGACGGTGGAAGCGCTGAACCGCCTGGTTGTCCCGGCCGGTGTGTTCGTGAAAATCAAGGCCTAGTTTTGCGTTGTATATATGCCCCTGCGTGAAGGGGCATTTTGGTAGCCGGACCGTGGGGTTCATCCAAGAACCCGTTTGCCCCGGGTGGGCCACGTGTCACGGAATTTTTTTGTCTGAAGTTCAAGAGGACGGGTATCGAGTCGGAGTTGACGGTTGGCTCCCACTCCTCTGCCTGAAACGAGATGACACCAGCATTGATTGGACGCAAGGTCGGAATGACCCGCGTGTACGACGAGAAGGGCGCTGTGGTGCCGGTGACCGTCGTCGAAGCCGGGCCGTGTGCCGTGACCCAGGTGAAGACCGCCGAGACGGATGGCTATAATGCGGTTCAGCTTGGTTTCGGGGACATCAAGGCCAAGTTCAGCACGTTTCCGCTGATCGGGCATTGCGGCAAGGTCGGGGTGGGACCGAAGAAGCATTTTGCGGAAATCCGAGAAAAGGGGACTCCCGACGTCACCGCCGGGCAGACCGTTAACGTAGAAATCTTTGCAGACGTGAAGTTCGTGGACGTGATCGGCACCAGCAAGGGCAAAGGCACGGCCGGTGTCATGAAGCGGCATCACTTCGGTGGCCAGCCCGCTTCGCACGGTACGGAACGCAAACACCGTTCGCCCGGTTCGATCGCATCCCGCGCCACCTGGCGTGGTCAGTGCGGTAAACCCAAGAAGGGCGTTCGCATGGCCGGACACATGGGCATGGACCGCGTGACCACGCGGAACCACCCGGTGGTAAAGGTGGATTCGGCCCGGAACATTCTGCTGATTAAGGGCGCGCTTCCCGGCCCCAACGGTGGATTGCTTTTCATTCGCAAGAGTATTACGGCCAAGGCCACGCCGGCGGCAGCCAAGTAAATGGCCCTTGAATCAGAATTGGCAAGCGAGAGACGACCATGATTGAAGTTCCAGTTTACAACCAGAGCGGCCAGAAGGTCGAAAGCATGCAGATCGACGAGCAGAAGCTCGGCGGCGAAGTGCGGAAGAACCTGCTGAAGCAGGCTCTGGTGATGTATCACGCCAACCAGCGTCAGGGTTCGGTTCGGACGCTGGCCCGCGGCGAGGTGGCCGGTTCAACCCGTAAGATGTTCCGGCAGAAGGGCACGGGCAACGCCCGTACCGGTGGCATCCGCAACCCCATCAAAAAGGGCGGCGGTCACGCCAAGCAGAAACGCCCCAAAGACTGGCGTCAAGCCATGCCCCAGAAGGCCCGTCGCCTGGCCCGCAACAACGCGATCCTCGCCAAGATTCAAAGCGAGCAGATTCGCGTGATCGATCAGATCAAGCTCGATCAGCCCAAGACCAAGCTGATGGCGCAGGTGTTCAAGGCGCTGGGGATCGACCGGAGCGTGTGCTTCGCACTGCCGCAGCAGGATGAATTGCTGATGAAGTCGGCGCGGAACATCGACCGGACGACTTTGACCACGGTGGCGCAGCTTAACGCCTGGGATATTCTGCGGAACAAGACCTTGTTGCTGACCAAGGCGGGTCTGGAGCAGATTCTGGCTTAGGCGACAGGGTTCGAGGCGGATGAATCGCCCGACGGAGTTTAGGAAAATGGATAACACAAACGTCATCATCAAGCCGCTCGTCACCGAGAAGAGCACGCACCAGCAGGGTTCGCTCAACGCGTATGCGTTTCAGGTGAATCCGCGGGCGAACAAGCAGCAGATCAAGCAGGCGGTCGAGAGCCTTTACGAAGTGAAGGTCGTCGATGTGCGGACGATGAACCGCAAGGGCAAGCCCCGCCGGACGAAGTACAAAACGACGACCACCAGCGGTTACAAGCGAGCCGTGGTGGTGTTGGACGAAAACTCGCGGATCGAGCTGTTCTAAGGTGTCATAGGCGGATTTGAGATAGGAAAGATTATGCCGATTAAGCTTTACAATCCGACCTCGCCCGGCCGTCGTGCCGGCAGCGTTCTGGACTACAAGGCGGTTCTGACCAAGTTCAAGCCGGAACGGTCGCTGGTCGAGGGCAAGCGTCGCGCTAACGGGCGCAACAACCATGGCGTGATCACCGCCAAGCATCGCGGCGGTGGCAACAAGCGTCTGTATCGTCTGATCGACTTCAAGCGGCTGAAGGACGGAATTTCCGCCACGGTCGAAGCGATCGAGTACGATCCGAACCGGAGCGTTCACATCGCCTTGATCCGATACGAGGACGGCGACAAGTCGTACATCCTGGCCCCCAACGGGCTGAAGGTTGGCGCAGACGGTGGTGAGCGGCCCAACAGCCCCGCCGGAAATCGGCAACTGCATGCCGCTGGCGAACATCCCGACGGGTCTGGAAATTCACAACATTGAACTGAACCCCGGTCAGGGCGGCAAGCTGATCCGCTCGGCGGGCGGGGTGGGACGCCTCAGCTCGCGTGAAGGCGAGTGGGCCGTGATCATTCTGCCGTCGGGCGAAATGCGTCGCGTACGCAGTTCCTGCCGGGCGACGATTGGCCAGTTGGGCAACCTGGACTGGATCAACGTGAGCATCGGCAAGGCCGGCCGTTCGCGGCACATGGGCATCCGTCCGCACACGCGGGCCAAGTCGATGAACCCGATCGACCATCCGATGGGTGGTGGTGAAGGCCGGGCCAACGGCGGTCGGCATCCGTGCTCGAAGACGGGCGTGCTGGCCAAGGGCGGCAAGACCCGCAACCCCCGGAAGCTAAGTGAGCGATTGATCCTGCGTCGGCGCAAGTTCGGAGCGCACCAGCAGCGCCCGCAGACCGTGAACGTGTAACGATAGACATTGAAGTGGAGCAAGCATGAGCCGTAGCGCGAAAAAAGGACCGTTTGTGGACGAGAAGGTCTACAAGAAGGTCGCGAAGCTGAATGAGAATCGGGCCAAGCAGCCGATCAAGACCTGGTCGCGGTCCTGCACGATCATCCCGGAATTCGTGGGCCACACGTTTGAGGTTCACAACGGGAATAAGTTCATCAAGGTCTTCGTGCAGGAAGACATGGTCGGGCACAAGCTCGGGGAATTTTCTCCGACGCGGGTGTTCCGAGGCCACAGCGGTCGCAAGACCGAAGGTGCCCCGGCGCGGCGCCGGCCAAGTGATGAACGGGACAGAGGCCTGATTGGCCGGGGTCGGCTTGAAAGGGCGGCCCGGGCGTCGGGATGCTGGCAGTGAGCTTGAGGTAATGACAATGGCGTTTGAAGCAACACATCGGTTTGCCCGGATCGCGCCGCGGAAGGCGCGTCTCCTGGCGGATTTGATCCGCGGGCGCAAGGTTGACGACGCGTTAAACCTGCTGCGTTTCAGCAAGCAGCGGGCCAGCGTGATGCTGGAGAAGGTCGTCCGTTCGGCCGTGGCCAACGCGAGCGAACAGGAAGCTGACGTGAACAGCCTGTACGTCGCCAAGTGCTGGGTCGATCCGGGTCCGACGATCAAGCGGTTTCAACCGAAGGATCGCGGCAAGGCGTACCCGATCATGAAGCGGACGAGCCACCTTCGGGTGACGCTTGCCGAGCGTGAGTAATAGAGACAGGACTGTTAGGAACTGAGTCAAAAGGTAGAACGAGTATGGGTCAAAAGGTCAATCCCATCGGATTCCGCACCGGAATCACTGAAGATTGGAAGTCCAGGTGGTACGCCCCCAAGGCGGCCTACGGCGACTTCCTCGGCGAAGACTTCAAAGTCCGCAAGCACGTGGACCAGAAGTTGAACCGGCAGCCCCCCTTCGCGGCCGTCAGCGATATCCTCATCGAGCGGACGCGCGAAGAGGTGACGGTGACGTTGAAGACGGCCCGTCCGGGCCTGGTCATCGGGCCGAAGGGCGCGGAAGTGGACAGGCTCCGCGAGGAACTGGAAGACCTGATCAAGCGAAAGGTCGCTCCGATCAAGGTCATCGAGATCAAAAACCCCGACCTGAACGCGCAGCTCGTGGCCGAGGCGATCGCCGAGCAGCTCAAGAAGCGGGCGAGTTTCCGCCGGGTCATGAAGCAACGGATGGACGCGACGATGCAAGCCGGGGCCAAGGGCATCCGGATTTCGATCAGCGGCCGACTCGGTGGGGCGGAAATCGCCCGCAACGAGAAGGCGACCGTCGGATCGGTTCCGCTGACCACGCTCCAGGCGAACGTGGATTACGGCTACGCGATTGCGTTCACGACCTATGGCGCGATCGGCATCAAGACCTGGGTCTACCGGGGCATGTACGGCGAAGAAGTCCTGGAAACGGACGTTCGTCCCGGTGGCGGCCCGCGGCGCGGTCGGCGGTAAGAAAAGTTGCAATTTGCGATTGCAATTTGCAAACAAAGTGTTGCGATTTGAACAGTTTGATCAATTGCAAACCGGCAATTGCGAATTGGAAATAGTTCGAGGTGTGCCATGGCAATGATGCCCAAAAGAGTCAAGTTCCGCAAAAGTCAGCGCGGAAAGATGAAAGGAAACGCCACTCGCGGCAATACCGTGGCGTTCGGCGAGTTCGGCTTGCAGGCGCTGGAAGCCGGCTGGATTACGGCCAAGCAGATCGAAGCGGGCCGCGTGGCGTGCAGCCACTTCCTGCACCGCGAAGGTCGCGTGTTCATCCGCATCTTCCCCAGCAAGCCCGTGTCGGCCAAGCCGTTGGAAACCCGTATGGGCAAGGGCAAAGGCGAGCCGGAATTCTGGGTGGCGGTGGTCAAGCCCGGTCAGATGATGTTCGAAGTCACGGGCGTGGACGAGGCGACGGCCAAGCGGACGCTGGCCCGCGTGGCCCACAAGATGCCGATCCCCTGCCGATTTGTTCAACGGCGGCACGCAATAGCCTAAAGGATACGGAAGTAGGAATACGGCCATGACGATCAAAGAAATTCGGGAAAAAGAAACGGGACATCTCCAGCACGAGCTGGTTGAAAAGCAAAAGCATCTGTTCGACCTGCGGACGCAGGCCGTGACGGAAAAGCTGGAAGATCCCAGCCAGTTGGGCAAGACGCGCCGGCTGATCGCGCAGATCAAAACCGTGTTGCGTCAACGTCAACTGGACGAGCAGAAGAAGTCGGCTGAGGCCCAGAAATAAGGTTGAGTTCCGATATGACTGAAGAAACCAAACAAACCGTGCAACGTCCGTTGCTGAGGACGATCCAGGGCGTGGTGGCGTCGGACAAGGGCAACAAGACCATCAAGGTGGTCGTCGATTACCAGACGCAGCACCCCAAATACGGCAAGATCCTCAAGCGGCGCACGTCGCTGCACGCCCACGACGAAAACAACGAGGCCAAGGAAGGCGACGTGGTGGAAATCGTCGAATGCCGGCCTTTGAGCAAGACCAAGCACCATCGGTTGCTCCGGGTCGTCGAAAAGGCCCCGGAACGCGCGGTGCAGTTGTCGGCCGAAGAAGTGATGACGGGCAAGGCCCCCGAAGCCAGGTAAGATTTGCGACCGAAAACTTGCAAATTGCAAATCGGCAATTGCAAATCGGTCGACGGAGTTGGTCATGATTCAGCAACAGACATACGTAGACATCGCCGACAACACGGGCGCGAAGATCGGGATGTGCATCAAGGTTCTTCGCGGCAGCAGCAGTCGCGGCAAGTTCAAGCGCAAGGTGGCGCACATCGGCGACATCATCATCTGCGCGGTCAAGAAGGCGTTGCCCAGCGGCGAAATCAAGCAGGGCGAGATCATCCGCTGCGTGGTCGTGCGGACCAAGCAGCCCACGCTGCGGCCGGACGGCAGCTACGTCCGCTTTGACCGCAACGCGGCGGTGGTGATCGACAAGGAAAACAACCCCCGCGGGACGCGCATCTTCGGCGCCGTGGCCCGCGAGCTGCGTGACAAGAACTTCATGAAGATCGTTTCGCTGGCCAGCGAAGTGGTCTGAGGCGGCGGCAGTGGTCAAGCCCTGCGGTCGAAAACCGGCACCTGAAAACATTGGTTTGAAACATGGCAAGACACATTAAGAGTGGCGATACGGTAATGGTGATTGCTGGAGCGGACAAGGGCAAGACCGGCAAGGTCCTGCGCGTCCTGACCGGCAAGGACCGTGTGGTGGTGGAAGGGATCAACCGCGTGTGGAAGCACGTTCGGCCGTCGCGGCAGAACCCGCAGGGCGGACGCATCCAGAAGGACAACCCCATCCACGTCAGCAACGTCCAACCGGTGGACCCGACGACCGGCAAAGGCTCGCGGGTGAAGTTCGAGGCCCGGGACGGAGTCAAGCACCGCGTGGCCAGGAAGAGCGGCACGGACCTCGGCAAGCTCGGGAAGAACTAAAAACACGCTACAAGGCAGCCAAGACAGAGGCGGTTGTTATGTCAGACAAAGAAAAGCAAGACAAGGAAAAGAAGATCGCCAAGGCGAAAGCCGAGGGCGAGAAGGCCAAAAAGGCCAAGAAGGCGGCCCAGGTTGAAGAAACCGCGGCGGCCGACGAGCCTCAGCAGCCCGCTCCTCCGGCGCGGCTGGCGACCCGGTACAGGCAGGAGATCGTTCCGACCCTCAAGCAGCAACTGGGCGTGAAGAACGTGATGGCCGTGCCCCGCCTGGAGAAGATCGTGATCTCCATGGGCTTGGGCAAGGCGGTTTGTGCCGGTGAGAAAGGCAAGCTGGAGCAGGCCGAGAAGGAACTGGGCGTGATCGCCGGTCAGAAGCCGGTTCGCTGCAAGGCGAAAAAGAGCGTCAGCAACTTCAAGGTTCGCGAAGGCCAGGAGACGGGCTTGAAAGTCACGCTCCGGGGCACGCGGATGTACGAGTTCCTGGATCGGCTCATTACGCTGGCCATCCCGCGTGTGAAGGACTTCCGCGGTCTGGACCCCAACGGGTTCGACAAGGCGGGGAACTACAACTTCGGATTCACCGAACAGACGGTGTTCCCCGAAGTTGACGGGGCGGCGGTGACGTTCCAGCAGGGTATGAACATTACAATGGTGACGACGGCTGGCAGTCCGGATGATGGCCGGGAGCTGCTTAAGGCGTTCGGGTTCCCGTTCCGCGGGGCTAGCAAGTAGGAATACGTTATGGCGACAAAAGCTTGGGTAAGCAAGCAGAAACGTCGGGAAGCTCTGGTCAAGAAGTACGCAGAGATTCGCCGGCAGTTGAAGAAGGAAAAGAATTACGCCGCGCTGGCCAAACTGCCGCGGGATTCTAGTCCGGTTCGTTCGCACAATCGGTGTCAGCTCACCGGTCGTTCGAAAGCCGTGATACGGAAGTTCAAACTGTCTCGAATCATGCTCCGCGAGCTGGCGCTGGCGGGGAAGATTCCGGGACTGAAGAAAGCAAGCTGGTAAATTTAGCCTAGGACTGAGTGCGGCGGGCCGTAGGCGAGCGGTTCATGCTCGAACCCCGGTCCGACACAGGAGACGAAAGAAGCGATGAATAACCAAGATCCCATCGCGGACATGCTGACCAGAATCCGGAACGCAAACCGGGTCGGGCGGCGTATGGTACTGGTGCCCAAGAGCAAAATCTGCACGGGTATCGCGCAGGTGCTCAAGGACGAAGGGTACATCGAGGAGTTCGATGTGATCCAGGACGAGGCCCAGGGCCAGATCCGGATCAAATTGAAGTACTCGCTGAACGGCGAAAAGGTGATCCACGAGTTGGACCGCCGCAGCAAGCCGGGATGCCGGGTGTACAACAAGGTCGATGAACTGCCCCGGGTTCTCAACGGCATGGGTATCGCCGTGGTGAGCACCAGCAAGGGCGTGATGAGCGACCGCAAGGCCCGCGAGCAAAAAGTCGGCGGCGAGTTGCTGTGCACGGTAAGCTAAAGTGATTTTCGATTTGGAGCAGTCATGAGTCGTATCGGCAAGAAACCTGTACCGATCGCCAGCGGCGCCAAGGTGTCGGTCAATGACCACCTGGTGAAGATCGAGGGCCCCAAGGGCAAGCTCGAATTGAACGTGCATCCGCTGATCACGGTGAAACTGGACGACGCCAAGAAGGAATTGGTGGTGACCCGTCCTGACGACGAGAAGCAGAGCAAGGCCCTGCACGGGCTGACCCGCGCTTTGCTGGCCAACATGGTCGAAGGCGTCACCCAGGGGTACAAAAAGTCCCTGGAAATCCAGGGCGTCGGTTACAAGGCCGAACTGAAGGGCAAGACGCTGGTCTTGTCCGTCGGCTACGCCAACACGATCTCGCTGGACGTACCGGCGAATTTGACGATGGTGGTGGACCAGAACAAGATCCACATCACCGGCGCCGACAAGCAGGCGGTGGGTGAGATGGCCGCCCGCATCCGCCGGGTCCGCAAGCCCGAGCCGTACAAAGGCAAGGGAATTCGCTACGAAGGCGAGAAGGTCAAGATCAAGCCGGGCAAGGCGTTTGCCGGAGCCGGTGCGGCGAAGTAATCGCCGGATCATTAATAGACAGGTCAACTGGGGCCTCGAACGGAAACCGACGCCCCCGGGAGTTGATGGAACATGGCAGATAAAAACAAACTTAAACAGCAACGTTTACTCCGCCGCAAGCATCACGTGCGGAAGAATGTGTTCGGTTCTCCGGAGCGGCCGCGGTTGTCGGTCTTCCGCAGCGACAAGCACATTTACGCCCAGATCGTCGACGACTTTGCCGGCAAGACGCTGGTGGCGGCGGCGAGCACGAACGCGGAAGTGATCGGCGAACTCAAAAACGGCGGCAACATCGCCGCCGCCAAGATCGTGGGCAAGGCGATCGCCGAGCGGGCCAAGGCCGCGGGGATTACCGCAGTGGCCTTCGACCGTGGCGGGCGTATGTATCATGGCCGCATCAAGGCGTTCGCCGATGCGGCCCGTGAAGGTGGATTGAAATTCTAAAGGTCGGGACAGTAGCCCGTCCGTCAGCAGCGAGCGTGATTATGGCTGAAGAACAGCAACAGCAACCGGTAGAACAGCAGACCCAGCCCGAGGCTCAGGCCCCCGCGAAGGCGCCGCCCAAGAGCAGCGCCGCGAAGGCGGCCAGCAGGACCGCTCCCGCGGTCGTGGTGGACCGCGTCGGGATCGCTCCCGCGAGCGGGACCGCGACGAGAGCGGCGTGGAATCCGCCGTGGTGCGGATTTATCGCTGCTCGAAGGTGGTCAAGGGCGGCCGTACGTTCAGCTTCGGCGCGTTGGTCGTGGCGGGTGACCGTCGCGGCAACGTCGGCATCGGCTACGGCAAGGCCAACGAAGTCCCCCCGGCGGTGGAAAAGGCGACCAAAGACGCCCGCAAGCAGATGTTCAAGGTGAACCTCAAGGGCTCCACCATCCCGCACATCGTCAAAGGTTCGTCGGGCGCCAGCTCGGTTGTCATCGTTCCGGCTCGTCCGGGTACGGGCGTGACGGCCGGCAAGAGCGTCCGTCCGGTCCTGGAACTGGCCGGCATCACCGACATCCTCACCAAGGCCTACGGCTCGACGAGCCCCAAGAACCTGGTGAAGGCGACGATCGCCGCCTTGAAGCAGTTGCAGAACCGGGAACAGGTGGAGAAAATCCGCGGCGTTTCCCTGGACAGCTCGGCCGGCGAACTGGTCAGCGCTTAATGAATCATTGCCCGGTCCCCGAAGTCGCCGGTTTGTTAGCGACGGACGGATCGGGTAACCGTAAACTGTAAACTAGCAACCGAGAACTCCTATGAGCATGAGTCATGAAATCACGACCGGGGCGCAACGGAACAAGCTTCCGAGGCGCAAGGGTCGCGGTGAGTCGAGCGGACACGGCAAGACCAGTGGTCGCGGCAACAAGGGCAGCAAGGCTCGCGTCGGCAAGTACATCAAGCGCGGTTACGAAGGCGGGCAGACGCCCATCTTCCGCCGCCTGCCCAAACGCGGCTTCAGCAACGACAACTTTGAACGCAAGTTCCATATCGTCAACGTGTCGGAACTGGCTCGGTTCGAGGATGGCGCGACGGTGGACGCCGCGGCGCTGATCGAAGCGGGTCTGGTCTCCGACGACCGCATGCCGGTGAAGATTCTGGGCGACGGGGCGTTGAGCAAGAAGCTCACCGTTGTGGCCGCCTGGTACAGCAAGTCCGCGGTCGAGAAGATCACGCAGGCCGGTGGCAAGGCGAACAACCTCAAGGGCGAAACCTTCGAGTTCCCCAAGCCCAAGAAGATTTTTGTTCCCCGCGATACCGCCAAGAAGGGCAAAAAAGCGGCGGCGACGGAAGAGGCGGCCGAGGTAAAGGACGCCCCCGCAGCCCAATAATGAACCGCGGCGGCATTTGGTCGTCTAACTGAATCGGACCCGTAGGCAAGGACGACAATCGGTATGTTTAACACGCTGATCAATATCTTCCGAATCCCCGAATTGCGGAACAAGGTCCTGTTCACGTTGTTCATGCTGGCCATCTACCGCATCGGCTATCACGTGCCGATTCCCGGCGTGGATCAGAAGCAGATGGCCGAAGCGGCGCAGAAGCAGAATCAGAACACGACCGCGGCCGGTCGTTTGGCCAATTACGTGTCGATTTTCTCCGGCGGCAACTTGTCCCAGAGCACGATTTTCGGGCTGGGAATCATGCCGTACATCTCCTCGTCGATTATCTTCCAGCTTCTGGCGACGGTGGTTCCGTCCCTGGAAAAGTTGCAGAAGGAAGGGGAGACCGGACGCAAGAAAATTCAGGAGTGGACCCGTTACACCACGGTGCCGCTGTGTGTGATCCAGGCGATTTTCTGGATCGGGTACATGCATAACTCGGGTCTGGTGATGCGGTCGTGGGCGAATACGCCCTCGTTCTGGATCATCGGGATGTTTTCCCTGACGGCCGGCTGCGTCTTCTTGATGTGGCTGGGCGAACAAATTGATGAGTACGGCCTGGGCAACGGCATCAGCCTGATTATCTTGGCCGGCATCGTCGCCCGCATGCCGGGGGCGATGGTGATCCTGTTCAAGGAAATGAACCTGAGCGCCACGACCGACGCCAACCGGCCGATGACGCCGGGCAAGATCATCTTCCTGGCCTGCTCGTTCATCTTCGTGGTGGCCGGTTCGATTTTGATTACCCAGGCCCAGCGGCGGATTCCGATCCAGCAGGCCAAGCACACCCGAGGCCGGCGCGTTTACGGCGGTCAGCGGCAGTATTTGCCGCTCCGTGTGAACCACGGCGGTGTGATGCCTATCATCTTTGCCCAGTCGCTGATGCTCTTCCCGGGCGTTCTGTTCGGCTGGCTGGATGGCGTGGCCCGCAGCGGCGGATGGTCGGACGTCTGGATCGGTCGGACGGTGGCCTTCCTGAACGTGGAATTCGCCCGCGGCGCGTTCATCTACATCATGACCGAAGTGGCCATGATCTATTTCTTCTCCTACTTCTGGACGACGGTTCAGTTCCAGCCCAAGGAGATGGCCAATCAGTTGCGCGACTACGGGAGCTTTATCCCTGGCCTGCGGCCGGGCAAGCGTACGGCCGACTATCTGGAACGCGTGATGATGCGCATCACCTACGTCGGGGCCGCTTTCCTCTGTGCGATTGCGGTGATTCCGACGGCGGTGAGCACGTCGTTGAGCATTAACTGGCAGATCACGGCCTTCCTGGGTGGTACCGGGTTGCTGATCGTGGTCAGTGTGGCGCTGGACATGGTTCAGCGCATCGAGGCCAACCTGCTGATGCGGAATTACGGCGGGTTCCTGAGTGGTCCGGGCCAGAAAGGCAAGCGGATCAAGGGCCGCCAGTACTAAGAAAGCATTGCGTTATGCCGATTGTCATCAAAAGTCGCCGCGATGTGGAGATGATGCGGCGGGCCGGACAAGTCGGCTGCCGGATTCTGAAGCAGATGAGGGACGCGGCGGTTGCGGGTGTAACGACCCAGTCGCTGGACGAGTTGGCTCGGATCGAGTTGGAAAAGGCCGGCGCGGTTTCTCAGTCTCGGAATTATCCGACGTACAAGCCGGGCGAAGGGTTCCCAGGGTTCACCTGCATCAGCGTGAACGAGGAAGTGGTACACGGGATCCCCGGGCCCAGGGTGTTGAAAGAGGGCGATATCGTCACGGTGGACTTGGCGTTGTCGCTGGACGGATACTGTGCCGATACGGCCACGACGGTGGCGGTCGGCAACGTGGGTCCGAAAATTAAAAAACTGCTGGATGTCACGCGGGAAACGCTGGATCTGGCGCTGGAACACATGAAGCCGGGTCGGAAGTGGTCCGATGTGGCCAGGCTCATGCAATACCACGTGGAGCAAAACGGCTTCAGCGTGGTGCGTGAGTTTGTCGGGCATGGCATCGGACGGAGCATGCACGAAGACCCGAAGGTGGCGAATTTCGTCAGCCCCGAGCAGCTTCGGAGCGACTTTAAGCTCCGCCCGGGCATGACGTTGGCGGTCGAGCCGATGGTGGTCATGGGCCGACGCGATGTGGTTTTGTTGGACGACCAGTGGACGGTCGTGACCGAAGACCGGCAGCCGGCGGCTCACTTCGAGCACACGGTTGCCGTCACGGAGACCGGGGTGGACGTTCTGACGGACGGACACGTCGCCCCCGGAGTGTAAAGCCGCCGGGCTTGAGCAGGAAGGCGAGATGTGTTATAAGACACGGCTCGCCGCTCGCAAGTGGCGAACGGACAAGGTGGTAGCGATATGAAAGTGCGAAGCAGCGTAAGGCGTATCTGTGAGAACTGCAAGATCGTCCGCCGAAAAGGTATTGTGCGGGTGATTTGCACGAACACGAAACACAAGCAGAAGCAGGGATAGATCCCGGTCGGCGAATTGCGATTTGCAACAAGCGACTTGGAAGGTATTTGGAGATAGCGATGCCGCGTATTGCAGGTGTGGACATTCCGACGGACAAGCCGATCTGGGTGAGCTTGAGTTACATCTATGGAATCGGCCCGGTCAATGGCAAGGCGATCCTCAAGGAAGCCAATATCGATCCGCAGCGGCGGGCGAAAGAGCTGACGGAAGAGGAACTGGCCAAGATCATCACGATCATCGACAAGGACTTCCCCGTGGAAGGGGCCTTGCGGCGGCAGATTCAGCAGAACATCGCCCGTCTGCGTGACATCGGCAGCTACCGCGGCTCGCGCCACCGGCGCTCGCTGCCGGTTCGCGGCCAGCGGACTCGGTCCAACGCTCGTACCCGCAAGGGCCCGCGCAAAACCGTGGCCGGCAAGAAGGGCGTGAAGGAACTCGGCAAGTAAGACGATTTTGGTTCGCGGACCCTGGACTTGGGATTGACCGGCGTGCGCCGGGATCGACAAGGCCGGCATCCCCGATCCGAAACCAAATTGACAGGACTGAATCATGGCAGAAACGACTGGTGCAAAGACTGCCGCTGGCGCAAAAGCCGCGGTGAAAAAGAAAATCCGCAAGGGTGTGACCCGTGGCGTGGCTCACATCAAGGCGACGTTCAACAACACGATGGTGACGATCACCGACACCAACGGCGAAACCATCTCCTGGGCTTCGGCCGGGACGGTCGGTTTCAAGGGCGCCCGCAAGAGCACCCCCTTCGCCGCCGGTCGCGCTGCCGAGCACGCCGCCCAACAGGCCCGCAAGAGCGGGATGGTTGAGGTGGAAGTGAAGGTCAAGGGCCCCGGAGCCGGTCGCGAGCAGGCGGTTCTGAACCTTCAGAACGCCGGCCTGAAAGTCACGGGCATCGAGGACGTGACGCCGCTGCCGCACAACGGCTGCCGCCCGCCCAAGAAGCGTCGCGTATAACAACAAAATAACTGCCGCGTCTCTCGACGAGGCGGAAGACAGATGGCCCCTAACGGTTGGGGCGGTAACCTTCCGCGATTCGACGAGGCGCAAAGGAGACAGACATGAGAGTTCGATGGCGTGGATTGGAACTGCCTAGCCGCGTGGTTCGCGACGAGCAGGTTTCGACGGACACTTACGGGAAGTTTACGGCCGAGCCCTTTGAACGCGGCTTCGGGACGACGGTGGGCAACAGCCTCCGCCGCATCCTGCTCAGCTCGCTGGAAGGCGGCGCCGTCACCCACATCCGCATCAAGGGCGCGGAGCATGAGTTCTCCAGCCTGCCCGGCGTGATCGAAGACGTCACCGACATCATCCTCAACGTCAAAGCGTTGATCGTGAAGCTCGACTCCGACGAGCCCAAGGAGATGAAGATCTCGGCCAAAAAGGCCGGTCCCATTACCGCGGGCATGATCGAAGCCGACCCGGCCATCACCATCGTCAACAAAGACCTGGTGCTGGCGAATCTCACGGAAGACATGCCTTTTGAAATGACCTTGACGGTCAACAAGGGCCGTGGCTACGTGACGGCGTCAGAGAACATCGGTGACGCCGAGGAACAGGAAGTGGGCTTGATCGCGGTGGACAGCATCTACTCGCCAGTCACCCGCGTTCGCTACGCCACCGAAGACGCCCGCGTCGGTCAAAAGACCGACTACGACCGTTTGATCCTGGAAATCTGGACCAACGGCACGATCAGCCCGGAAATGGCTCTGGTCGAAGCCAGCAAGATTCTCCGCAAGCACCTGAATCCGTTCGTGCAGTACTTCGAGCTGGGTTCGGAAACCGCTTCGGACGAGGCTTTGGCGGCCATCCGCGAGGCCAACCAGTCGCTGGTGGACCCGGAGCTTCAGCAGAAGCTGAACATGACCGTGCAGGAACTGGATCTGTCGGTTCGGGCCAACAACTGCCTGGAATCGGCCAAGATTCAGACGGTTCGGGAACTGGTGAAGAAGACCGACGCGGACCTGCTCAAGGTCCGCAGCTTCGGCAAGACCAGCCTGCGTGAAGTGAAGCGCAAGCTGGCGGACCTGGGCTTGAGCCTGGGGATGGACCTGGACGCGATCCCGGTTGCCGGTGAGGAATCGGACGCGGATGGCGACAGCCAGGACTCGGCGGAACAGCCGTCGGGTGAAGCGGCCAAGTAGAGGCGGCCTTCGGCCCCGTCGTGATTGGCCGATTGATGAGATTGAAAACAGGCAGTGCGCCGCGCAGCGGCGGTAAGAGGTGAAACATGCGTCACATGATTCGCGGGCGTCAACTGAGCCGCGACACGGAGCATCGGAAGTCTTTGCGTCGGAGTCTGGTGCAGAGCCTTTTCGAGCATGGGAAGATCCGTACGACCTTGCCGAAGGCGAAGGAAGTTCGGGCGTTCGCGGAAAAGCTGATCACGCTGGCCCGGACCAACACGATCACGGCCCGCCGCCGTGTGACGGCCATGCTCAACGACCGCCGCTTGGTGGACGCCGAGCAGGAATTTACCGGCCAGACCGTGGTGCAGAAACTTTTCGCGGAAGTGGCCCCGAAGTTTGCTGATCGTCGTGGTGGATATACCCGCATCATCAAGCTCAGTGATTTCCGGATCGGTGACGGCGGCGACTTGGTGTTGTTGCAGTTGCTGACGGAAGAATCGGCCCCGCAGGGTACGGTTCGCCGTAGCGCCGGGCTGCGTCGTAAACGCAACGAAAAGCGGCACCAGTTCGCCGGCAAGGTGAGCAAGGCCGCCGGCGAGAAGGCCGCAACCAACGCCTGATGCGTGTCCTGATCCGCTGCGAACATCCGCCGATGGGCTTGGCGGCCATCGGATTGGGAACAGGTCGTTTTCCGTGTGTGAAGGTAAAAGAAATTGAGATGCAGGGCCGACATTAGAGTGTCGGCCCTGCTTTATTTATGGGAAGCGCTCCCCGTGGGTGACGGCGAAACGGGCAGTGGTGCGGCACCTTTTCCGATTTGGGTGTGGGACTTCCCGGTGGGTCCGGGGACTTGAAAACCGCGTTAACTCCTGATGAAGCCGGTTCTAACTCTCGTCTACGCAACTCGTTGTTGACATGTGTGCGCCAATGACCTTACAATCGACCTGATCGGCGTGGGTGAAATTGCTCCGATTGGTCCGTCGCTTGTTGCCATGTGTTCGCAGGGGTGGAAAACACCATGACCACATCAGGCGGCGGTTGGAGAGTTTTCAGATTGTTCTGGCCCGCCAGACCGGCTTGCGGATGGATCGATAGAGTCGGTTCATTACCTGAAACTAAAAAGTGAGAACCCGTTTTATGTGGGAGCTGATATTCGGACGAGCATTGGTAGTCGTGTATGTGGCCGTGCTGTGCGCGGTCGCGGTTTATGGCTTCCATCGCTACGTCCTGGTTTATCTGTACCTGAAGCACCGTCACCGCGGCTACGAGCCCAAGGGTGTTTTCAGCGACCTGCCCCGGGTGACCGTGCAGTTGCCGATGTATAACGAGGATTTCGTTGCCGAGCGCATCATCAGGGCGACCTGCCAGATCGATTACCCGCTGGATAAGTTCGAGATTCAGGTTCTGGACGACAGCACCGACCACTCGGCGGAGATCGCCCGCAAAGCGTGCGACGACTGGGCGGCCAAGGGATACCCGGTGAAGTACATCCACCGCGTCAACCGCGAGGGATACAAGGCCGGCGCCCTGGAGGCGGGGTTGAAGCAGGCCAGCGGCGAGTTCATCGCGATCTTCGACGCCGATTTCGTCCCCCCTCGGGATATGCTGAAAAACGTCGTCAATTACTTCACCGACGAAAAGATCGGCATGGTGCAGGTTCGGTGGGATCATCTCAACCGCGATGCGTCGCTGCTGACTCGCAGCCAGGCGATTTTTCTGGACGGTCATTTTGTGATTGAACATACCGCCCGCAACCGCAGCGGCCGGTTCATGCATTTCAACGGCACGGCCGGGGTGTGGCGGCGCAGCACGATCAGCGATGCCGGCGGCTGGCAGCACGATACGCTCACGGAAGACTTGGATTTGAGCTATCGGGCGCAGATGAAGGGCTGGCAGTTTGTGTATCTGCCGCAGTTCTGCGCACCGGCGGAGTTGCCGCCGGAAATGATCAGCTTCAAGCAGCAGGCCCATCGTTGGACGAAGGGCAGCTTTCAGACCGCAATCAAGTTGCTGCCGGGCATCTTACGCTCGAAGCATCTGCCGATCCGCATCAAAACGGAAGCGTTCTTCCACCTGACCAACACGCTGGTTTATCCGCTGATGGTGCTGTTGACGGTGCTGATGTATCCGACGTTCTTCAACGTCCTCAGCCCGTTTAAGACTCAAACGCTGGGACAATATATTTTCAGCGCCAGCTTGTTTGTGCTGGCCACCTGCTCGGCCAGCACGTTCTTCGTGTTTGGCCAGCGTGAGCTGTTCGGACGCGAAGCGGGTTGGAAGACGCTGTTGTATCTGCCGCTGCTGATGGCGCTGGGAGTTGGTGTGAGCATCAACAACGCCAAGGCGGTAATTGAAGCAATCTGGAGTGCGATCCGGCATAAACCCAGCGAGTTCATCCGCACGCCCAAGTACGGCGTGACCGGGACGGCCCGCACGGCGTGGCGTCGGGAGAGCGTCTTCACGCTCAAGCGGCTGTCGCTGCCGATCATTGAGATCGCTTTCGGGTGCTACATGAGCTGCTGCGTTTTCATCAGCCTCAGCCTGTGGTACTTCTGGGGAATGGGCAATTCGAGCCTGGCCAGCGTGCCGTTTTTGTTGATGTTCGCGGGGGGGTACTTCTACGTGGGCTTCGGGTCGCTGTATGCGTTATATAAGATGAACCATGAATCGCAGGCCGTGGCGCCGGCGCCGGTGGTCTCGGCTTAGGACGCGTGCGGGGACATTCCCTTTTGTTTCAAAATAGAACACTTTCAGGACCATCGCCGGTATGAAGGCGATGGTTGCGGGGCCGGCGCGTAGAATGAAAGTTGGCGTTGGAGGACGGATTTATGCTTCAAGACGTGTTGGCGGCGATTGATTCACGACGGACGCAGACGCTGGAGGGGTTGTGTGAGTTTTTGCGCCTGCCCAGCGTGAGCGCCAGGCCGGAGCATGCGGGGGACGTGCGCAGGTGCGCCACATGGTTGGCCGAGCGATTGGAAGAGGCGGGGCTCGAGACGCAGGTGCTGGAGACGGGGGGGCATCCGGTCGTGCTCGGGCAGAATCGGCAGGAACCGGATCGGCCGACAGTGCTTTTGTACGGGCATTACGATGTGCAGCCGGCCGAGCCGCTGGAGCAGTGGAAGACGCCGCCGTTTGAGCCGACGGTGCGGGATGGCGCGGTGTATGCGCGGGGGGCCGCGGATGACAAGGGGCAGATCTGGGCGCATGTGGCGGCCATCGCGGCCTGGCAAAAGCAGGGGGGATTGCCGGTGAATCTGAAAGTCCTTTTTGAAGGGGAAGAAGAGGTCGGCAGCGATCACCTGGAACAATTCGTTCGCGAACACCGCCAACAGTTGCGGGCGGATATTGCCGTCATCAGTGATACCAATCAGTTTGCCCGGGGAGTGCCGGCGATCACCTACGGGCTGCGCGGGTTGGTGTATATGGAAGTGTTTCTGGCGGGTGCGGATCATGATCTGCACAGCGGCCTCTATGGCGGGGCGGTGCCCAATCCGGCCAACGTGTTGTGCGAACTGCTGGCGTCATTGCACGACGCCGCCGGGCGGGTAACCATCGACGGATTTTATGACGACGTGTTGCCTCTGGCGGACGTGGAGCGGCAGACGTGGCGGGAACTCCCCTTTGATGAGAAGCGGTTTGCGGAAGAGCTGAATCTGCCCGCCGGGTCGGGCGAGGCGGGATATACGACCTTGGAGCGCAAGTGGGCTCGGCCCACGTGCGATATCAACGGCCTGAGCAGCGGATACCAAGGGCACGGAGCCAAGACGATCATCCCCGCGACGGCGTCGGCGAAGGTGTCGATGCGGCTGGTGCCCAACCAGAATCCGGCGAAGATTCAAGAGGCGTTCGAGCGGCACTTGCGGACGCGGTGCCCGGGAAATGTGAAGATTTCATTCGCCCGGCACGGGGCGTCGCCGGCCGTTCTGGTGCCGATGGACGGCGAGCCGATCCGCCTGGCGGCGGAGGCGATTGAGGCCGGTTTCGGTTCCAAGCCCACGTTCATGCGGGAGGGGGGAAGCATTCCGGTAGTGGGGCTGATCAAGCGGGAATTGGGCATTGATACGCTGCTGGTAGGGTTTGGCCTGCCGGATGACCGGGTGCATTCGCCGAACGAGAAGTTCGATCTGGATTCGCTGCACGCAGGGACGCGAACGGCGGCGGTGATGTATGAGAAATTGCGAGGTGTAAAGGGTTGAGATCGCCTGCTCCATCAAACCACGGAGGCACGGAGACACAGAGGCCAATCTGTAAAGGAGCGGGGTTTGGCGAATCCTGTTCTTAAAAAAGCTTTTTAGGAACCGCGGTTTAGCGACAGACATTTGGACACGATAGCGCCTCCGTGTCTCCGTGGTCGGTTTTTTTCTGATTTCCAAAAGACTCTATCCCTTGACCGCACCGCGTGAGAGGCCGGGGAGGAAGTCTTTTTGGAGCAGGAAGAACAACCCGATGACCGGCAGGATGCTCAGGAGGGTGCCGGCCATCAGAATGCCGAAGTCGGATTGGTATTCGGGGCGGGCGGTCATGTTGGCCAAGCCGATGGGCAGGGTGTAGCGGGCTTCGTTTTGCAGGATGATCTGGGGCCAGAGGAAACTGTTCCAACTGGATAGGAAGCTCAGCAGCGTGAAGGCGCTGATTGTCGGGCGGATGATGGGCAGGGCGATTTCCCACCACAGCCGAAATTCGCTGCATCCGTCCACCCGGCCGGCCTGCAAGAGTTCGTCGGGGACGGCCTGCATCGCCTGCTTGAAAAGAAACATTCCGAAGACGCTCACCGCGCCGGGGATCAAAATGGCGGCGTAGGAGTCGATCCAGCCCAGGTGGTACATCAGTTCGTAGCTGCCGGGCAGAAGCACCTGCGCGGGCAGAAGCATGGTGCCCAGCATCAGCAGCATGAGCGGACGCTTGCCGGGGAATCGGTACTTGGCCAGGGCAAAGCCTCCGAGGCTGCTGAGGGTGACAACCAGCACGGTGTGGGTGGAGGCCAGGAACAGCGAGTTGGCCAGCCAGCGGAGGAAGGGGACGGATTTCAGTAGCTGAGAGAAGTTGTCCAGCGTCAGACGGTTCAGATGCCGCCAGGGGAGAAACAGGTGGACATGGAGGTCCGGGCCCTGTTTGAAGGCGGTGCAGACGAGCCAGAAGAACGGGAGCATCGCCAGCAGCGTCAGGGCGATCAGTGCCAGATGGATTGCCGCCACCCCTTGGTTTGTGCGGGACGGTCGAGCCGGCTGGACGGGCCGGGCTACCGGCGGTTTGCTGGGCGGGGCAAGGACGCTCATGACGCCTCCCTTGCCAGACCGGTGATGCGGAACTGGACCCACGAGAGGCCCAGGAGCATGAGAACCAGCACCCAGCCGATGGCGGCCGCGTAGCCGATGTCGCCGGCTTCAAAACCGGTGACGAACAGGTACATCACGATCGTCAGGGCGTGGAGTTGGGACCGGCTCCGTTGAAGAGTACGAAGGGCAATTCAAAAAGTTGCAGGGCGGAGATGGTGCCCACGAGAACGAGAAATCCCAAAACGGGGGCGATGGAGGGAAGGGTGATATGCCAGAACCTGGACCAGCGACCAGCGCCGTCCACGGCGGCCGCCTCGTAAAGCTCGGTGTCCACCGTTTGCAGGGCGGCCAGTAGATAGATCATCCCGAATCCGACCGAAAGCCACAGGCTGGCCAGCAGCGTTGCCAGCATCGCCAGGCGAGGATTGCCCAGCCAGTTGATTTCCACGGTTCTCCCCAGGATCGTCCCCAAGGCTTGGTTGACCAGCCCGTGACGCGAACTGAGCAGCAGGGAGAAAATCACCGCCACGAAAACCTGTCCGACCAGGTGGGTGGAGAAAAACGCGAAGCGAAAGAAACTGCGGCAGCGCACGAGTTGGCTGTTGAGCAAGACCGCCAATCCCAGCGACAGGGGAATCTGCACCAGCAGATAGGCGATGGTGAACATCAGCGTGTTCAACACCGCCCACCAGAACATGCGGTCGCCGAGCAGAAAACGGTAGTTGTCCCAGCCGACGAACCGTTTTTGGAATCCGACCGATTTGTAGAAACTGACGATCAGGCTCCGGCTCAGCGGGTAGAGTAGAAAAACCGCGAAAATCAGCACAAACGGGAGCACGAACAGGTACGGCGCGTAGCGGGCCTGCAAGGCCCAGAGGCGTTGGCGGATCATGGGTCGAACCTCCCGAATGCAATAATTCGCTTGAGGTAATCGTCGGCCTCTTGAAGCCATTGCCGGCAGGCGGATTCCAGGTTGTCGGCGCCGTGGGCGTTGACGTGCTGGACGGCGCGGCTCAGCACGCCGGCCAGCGCCTGCGTGCCTAATGTGGTGAACGACGTGACGTGGCGAGGGGGGATTTTCCCGGCCAGGGAGGCGTACAACTGTCCGATGGGCTGGTTCGAAAAAAACGGGTCGGGCCGGTGGTAGGAGGGATCGTCCCAGGCCTGGATGACGGGAGGGAGGATGTCGGTGAATTTTCGGCGGGCCTCAAGGGCCGGGGGGCTGAGGTAGAGAAATTCGAGCAGTTTCCACGCCTGATCAGGGTTTTTGCAGGTGCGGGGGATGGCGATCATGGTGCCGCCCCAGGTGCTGGTGGGCGCGTCGTCGGGGTCGAAGCGGGGCAGCGGCATCATGGCCAGGCGCCCGGCGAGTTCGGGGGCGTTTTGTTTGAGGAAGGCGACGGCCCAATCGGGAGTGAAGCAGGCGCACAAGTCGCCGCGGGCCAGGTCCTGTGCCCAGAGCATTCCCCCGGGCGAGGCATCGACGCCAAAGCGGTTGGGACCGGCCACGGCTTGCGCGTAGAACAGGAGGGTTTGGAGCACCTTCGGGTCGGTCAGGTGGCTGTGCAGATCGCCGTCGATCAGGTTGATCTGGCGCTGAAGGAGCATGATGACCAGTTCGTTGGCCGAGGCGGTCGAGAGCCACATGGCGCGGCGGTCAGGGCGGCCGTGTTGTTGCCAGTATTGCTGGAACTGGAGGCACCGGGCTTGAAATTCGGGCCAGGTGCGGGCGTCGCTCAGGTTCACGCCGGCCTGCTCGAAAAGGTCGCGGCGGTAGGTGATGGTGACGGGATGAACGTCGTGGGGGATGCCGAAGATGACGCTTTGTTTGCTGAAGGGGGCAAAGCGTAATCGACCGATGCGATCGAGCCAGCCGGATCGTTCGAGATAGCGATTGAGGGGCAGGAAGCCGACCTGGTTTGCAGGGCGCGGAAAAATTTTCCCAGCGAGCCGATTTCAATCTCGGCCAGGTCGGGGGCCTGGTGATCGGGATCGTTGGACATGAACAGGGAGACCAGGCGGGTGTCCAACGCCCGGCTGGCGATGAGGCTGACGTTGACGACACTGCCGGTCAGATCATGATACTGCTGGGCAAGCGAGGGCCGGCCGGTGTTGTCGGGGCTGCGGAGGATATTGGCGTGGGGAAGGGCAAAGACCCAGACGTTGAAATCGGCGGCGGGGGAGGGGCGATGGCGAAGGACAAAGCCGCTGCTCAGGAGGGAGATTGTGGCCATGAGCAGCAGGGGTTTGCCGAGATGGAAGGGGACGTTTCGCACTGCGGCATTCATTGTGGGACTTGGCCGGGGCTAATGCAACCTTGCCGTCGGTGCCGTCGAGGGCTAGACTTTGGATTATGGCTCGAGGTCAGCACATCCTTCCGAATCTTCCCAAAGTCATCAGCGATCAACAGCACGAGGCGGCGCCGTACGAACCGATCTGTGCGATATTCCGACGTTATCTGCACGGGGAGCAACTGAAGTTCACGCCGGAGCGGGCGATGATTCTGGACGCCGTGTTGCGCAAGGACGATCTGTTCGATCCCGAGGGCCTGGTGGACGATTTGAAGAAACTGGGGCATCGGGTCAGCCGGGCGACGGTCTACCGGACGCTGAGCCACTTGCAGGATGCGGGCATTCTCAAGCAGGTGTTTTTCGACAACAAGCAGTCTTACTATGAAGTGATTGCCGGTCGGCAGACGCACGATCATCTGATCTGCGTGGCGACGGGGAAGGTGATCGAGTTCAGCAGTGAGAAGTTACGAAAGCTGCGGGACGAGATCTGCCGGGAACACGGCTTTGATCCGCTGTCGCACCAGTTCCACATTTATGGACTGAGCCCGGAGGGTCGGGCGGCGGCGGCAAACGGGACCGAACTCAACAAAGTGCAGCGAACGTAGCCAGCGTGAGAACCGCGATGCGAATTTTCTTTTCCCAGAAGGCGGGATTCGCCGGCCACAGCATGAGCGAAATGTTCAACATGTCTGTACCGGAAACAATTGCTGTGCCAGCCAGGGATGTGGCGGCGGATAGCCTTGGGGACGCTTTGAAACGCATGAAAACCGGGACTGTCGAGCCGGTTCGGACTGTAGGGTTTGTATGGGCCGTGACGAATGTTGCTTTATGGCGGCAATGTTTGGACTTTTAAAACGTTTAGTGTAGCATTATGGGAGCAATTCGGGACGAAGGCTGTCTCGCCTAAGACGGGTCGGTTCATGTAAGCAGGGGGCGGCGTAGACCAGTCTTGGAAATTTCTAATTTAAGAATGTTTGTTGAGTTTGCCGGCGTACGACGGTTTCGACTATTTGTCTATTGCCGACGATGGCGTTTTCAAGTTCAAGGCGAGGAGAAAGGACGTCAGAACATTGAAGAATTTGATGCCGTCTCATAGAGTTACGTAAATGTGAAGAAAAAATAAAAATGTAAGCAGTTTTTCGCAACCTAGGCTAGTGGGGGTCGTATTATTTCCTGCTATGACCAAAACTACCGTACAAGAAGTATCGGGCGTCAACGCATTCCTGAAATCCGTTCGTGGTGATTCGCTGCCCTATCGCCAGCTCGTTGAACTGGTGGCCAAGGCGGTTCCTTTCACCGAAGCTTTCATCGTCAGTACGATGCCGCGAGGTGGTTTGCAGATTGTCCAACCGGGCAAGCTGCCCGACTCGCTGTTCAAATCGTACACCAAGGAGTTCAACACCGAAGACCGGTTGAGCTGGCAGGCGATGATCCGGCAGCAGCCGGTGCGTCTCGCCGAGGCGTGGAAGGGCGGGCTTGAAACCAGCCGCTATTACCGCGATTTCATTCAGCCCAACGGCCTGCAATATGTGGCGGCGGCGCCGCTCCAATCGCCGGTTTTCGTCGGCTATGCCGGGGCGATTCATTTCTGCCGCAACGCTCAGCAGGGCGATTTTTCGGCCGCCGAACTCGAACAACTGATGGACGTGGCCAGGCAATTGGACGCGGCGATCGAGCAGTTGCGCCAGTCTCGTCTGCCGGCGATCTGTCAGAACCGCCCGGCCTGGGCGCATCAGCCGGCCGTGCGCCAGTTCATCCTGGATGCCCAGCTCCGTCCGCAGTTGCCTGGGGCCGATCTGTCGGTTCTGGACGAACGAATCCGCCAGCAGTTGTCGCAGCATGCCAAGCATCGGCTGGAACATCTGGACGAAGCCGTGACCAGCGACCGCCTGCAGGTGCCCGATCAACGCGGCGACCTGTGGACGTTCCGGGTGGTGACGTATAAGCAGTATCCGGCGCTGGGCGAGGGCGCGTTCATCTTCTTCTGCATGCAACCCGAAGCCTGCGACTGGGTCACGATCCGTCCGACTGATTTCGCGGCCGACGCGGAACTGTCGCGGTTGGTTCCGGCGCTGCGTTTCATGCAGGATGAGTTCCATCGTAGTCCGACGCTGGGCGAAATTTCCAAGCAGGTCCACCTCAGCCCCTTCCACTTCCACCGCCGGTTTACCGAACTGCTGGGGCTGACCCCCAAGCATTTCCTGCTGGAATGCCAGATCTCCGAATCCAAGCGTCAACTGGTGGCCCGGCAGAAGGAACTGTCGGATATCGCCACCGATTGCGGCTTTGCCCACCAGAGCCACTTCACCAGCCGGTTCAAGCAGGCCACCGGTCTGACCCCGACCCGCTGGCGCCGCGTGGCCAGTGAGTTGGAGAAGACGAGTGGGTGATTCTGTTTTGAAGTAGTCAGAGTACAGGAGCCCCGGATATGCATATCCGGGGCTTTTTTTGTGTCTATCAAGCTTGGGGAATTTCCTGAAGGACTTGGGTGATGAGTTCGCGGGGACAGCCAATGTCGCCCACCGTGATCTGGCCCAGGTATTGTCGGGCGGCGGGGTTGGCGAAGCCGACCTTTTCGGCGACGAAGGTGACGGTGCGGTTGGCCGGGATGCAGGGGCCGAGGGGGGTACCGGTGTTACAGTCCAGCCCGCTGGGAATATCGACGGCCAGAACGGGGGCATGGATGTGCCTGATGGCTTTGACGAGGGCAGGGAAGGGATCGCGCGGGGGCTGGACGAGGCCGGTCCCGAAGATGGCGTCGATGATGAGCATGGGGCGGCTCTGCTCGATGATGGGAGGGGTGAGGGGGAAAGTGTGGAGGTTCATGGCGCGGACGATGAGCCAGTTGGTCAACGCATCGCCTTTGTAAGCGGAGGGATCGACGGTAAGGCCGATGAAGACGTCGGCCCCGAGGTTGTGCAGGTGTCGGGCGACGGCCAGACCGTCGCCGCCGTTGTTGCCGCCGCCGCAGAGGATGAGAACCTGACCGGTGCAGTTCATTTCCAGCATTTCGCAGGCGGCGTTGGCGACGGCGCGAGAGGCATTTTCCATGAGGACGATGCCGGGGATGTTGTAGCGCTCGACGGCCAGGCGGTCAATTTCGCGGACCTGCTCGCGGGTGAGTCGGATCATTTCCTACCTCTGGGTTGAGTTACTATACTGCAAAACCTATGCTGATTCTTTTGACCAACGACGACGGTATTCAGGCTCCGGGGCTGGCGGCATTATATCGGCAGCTCGTATCGCTGGGGCAGGTGGAAGTGGTCGCGCCGGAGACGGTGCAGAGCGCCACCGGCCACGGCATTACGATTTCTTCGCCGCTGCTGACCAGCCGGGTGACCGTGGAAAATGCCTTCGCCGGAATTGCGGTGGATGGCAGCCCCGCCGACTGCGTCAAACTTGCCGTCGCCAAGCTGTTGCCTCGCACTCCCGATCTGGTCGTCAGCGGGTTGAACGCCGGCGCGAACGTGGGGATCAATGTGGTGTACAGCGGGACGGTGGCGGCGGCCATCGAGGCGGCGTTTCTGGGGCTGCCGAGCATTGCGGTGTCGCTTTATCTGAAGAACGACGTGCCGACCGATTACAACCGTTCTTCCGGCCTTGCGGTGGACGCCATCAAGCGGATTCTCGCCGCCGGGCTTCCCGCCGGGCAGGTGATCAGCGTGAACATTCCCGCGTTGCAGCCCGACGAGCAGCCCCGGGGAATCAAGGTGGTCCGGCAATGTACGCGGCCGTGGGTGGACAGTTACGAGCAGCGCAAAGACCCGCGGGGCCGCGACTATTTCTGGAACAGCAGCGTCTTTACCCTCACCCGCACGGACGACGACACCGACGTGGCGGCGCTGCGGGACGGGTACATCAGCGTGACGCCGCTGCAATTCGATTTGACGCAGCATGCGATGTTGAAACGCTGGCAGGCTCGAAGCTGGGGAACCGCAGCGCCGGATTGAGCGCTCAGCGGGCGGCCTGCGCCAACGTCGTCTGCTGCAAGGGGCGGGGGGAGTGGACTTCCTTGATATTCTTCTCGCACGCCAGGCCGATCACGGCCAGAAGCATCACGACCAGGAATCGCATAATCATCTCCAGTGGTTTGGCGGCAAAGCCGCCGGGCACTGTTCTACCCGCGGAGGGTTGAGAAGCCAAGTTGGACGTCGTTTGAGAACCTGTGAACAGGTCGGGCAAGCCCGACCGCTAAAGGGGTTGTGAAATCAATTTCCCCAGAACGTCTTCTCCAGGGCATCGCAGACCTTCGCGCACAATAATTTTTGGCTGAGCGTGTTTCGCAGAACCGTCTGCGCCGTGTCGCCCATCTGCTGCCGCTGGTCCGGGCTCATTTCGCAAAGGCGGTGGATGGCGCTGACGGCGGCATCGACGTCGCCATGGGCAACGGAAAGGCCGAAGTGATGCGCGTCGATCAGGTCCGCGGCGTGGGAGGGCGTGGGACCGAAATAGAGGATCGGCCTTGCCACGGTCATCGCGCCGTAGATTTTGCACGGATGGATGATTCCCACCATTTCCGGGCCGAGCGATACGACATGAACGTCCGCGGCCGAGAGCGATTCGCCCAGCCGTTCCAGCGGCTGATAGGGCAGGGAGATGACGTTGCCGAGGCTGTAATCGCGGATGAAGGCTTCGACCTCTTTTTTGCCAAGGCCGCCGCCGACGAACAGGAAGCGGATTTGCGGATCGTCCTTCAGCCGCACGGCGGCTTGCAGCAGGGTGTTAAGCGGATTGGCGGGGCTGTGGTTGCCGCTGTACATGATGACGAACTTGTCCTGAAGCCCGTGCTGGATGCGGAAGGGGTTTTGCTCCCGAGCGACGGTTTGCAGGTGATCTTCGTGCGGCCAGGGCGGGACCACCAGGAGTTTGTGGTCCAGCGAAGCGCGGGAGCGGAGGCGGTCGGCCATGAAGCGGTCCAGCGCCACCACCAGCGAAGCCTTCCGCAATACGAAGCGGTTGCCGCCTTCCAGGATGCGGGCGGGGAGACTGCGGGACTTGAGTTTCCCCATCGCGATGAGCTGATCGGGGTTCAGGTCCATCGCCCAGTAGGCGACGGGAATGCGGCGGATCATCTTGATGATCGACGCAATGACGCCGATGAACGGCGGGGAGGTGCTGAAGAAAATGGCGCTGACGTTGGGCATGAACAGGCCGGCCAGGAGGCACTGGCACATGAAGACGAACGTGCCGATGCCGCGGGTGAGGATGCGTTTTTTGCCGAATGACGAAAAGGGCAGGCGGAGAATGTTGACGCCCTGGATGGTTTCCCGGGTCCGGTATTTTACGGAGGGGTCGTCGTAGCCGCGGTTGGCGGCCAGAACCCGGACTTGATGGCCGCGTCGGGCCATTTCGATGGCCACGTCGGCGATATGCTGCCCGACGCTGGCGGGATCGGGGATGAAAACCTGGCTGAAAATCAGTAGTTTTTTGCTCACGCGGTTGCCCGTTTCTGTGCCAATCCCCTCTTCGTCAAGTATTACTTTCGAACCATTCGACGGTCTTCTTTAGCCCTATTTCCAGCGGGGTTTGCGCCGTAAAGCCGAAACACTCCCTGGCCCGGCTGACGTCCAGGCAGCGGCGGGGCTGGCCGTCGGGTTTGGTGGGATCCCAGACGATCTTGCCGGTAAAGCCGCAGAAGCGGGCGACGAGTTCCGTCAATTCGCGGATGGTGATTTCCCGACCGTTGCCGAGATTGACCGGTTCGGGCGAGTCGTAGCGTTCGGCGGCGGCGACGAGTCCTTCGGCGCAGTCCTCGACGTAGAGGAATTCGCGGCTGGCGCTGCCCGTGCCCCAGGCGACGATTTCACGGTCGCCGCGGTTGCGGGCTTCGACGCACTTGCGGATCAGGGCGGGGATGACGTGGCTGGTCTGGAGGTTGAAGTTGTCTCGCGGGCCGTACATGTTGACGGGCAGGAGGTAGATGGCGTTCAGACCGTATTGCTGGCGGTAGGCCTGGCACATGACCAGCAGGGCTTTTTTGGCGATGCCGTAGGGGGCGTTGGTTTCCTCGGGGTAGCCGTTCCACAGTTCGCTTTCGCGGAAGGGGACGGGGGTGAACTTGGGGTAGGCGCAGATGGTTCCGGCCTGGATGAATTTTTTCAGGCCGAACTTGCGGGCGGCTTCGATCAGGTGCAGGCCCATGGCCATGTTGGCGTAGAAGAAGCGGCCGGGGTTGTCGCGGTTGGCGCCGATGCCGCCGACCTGGGCGGCCAGGTGGAAGACGACGTCGGGTTTGGCGGTGTCGTAGAGGCGTTCGACGGCGGCTTCGCTGGTCAGGTCGTAATCGCGATGCGTCGGGACCATGATGTTCTGGTATCCGCGGGCCTTGAGTTTTTCGACGAGAAAGCCGCCGAGAAAACCCGCTCCGCCGGTGACGACAATGCGATCCGATTTACTGATGCTCATGGGCGTGACTCCACTGATGAATTGTCTTGATTACAGGGGCTTTTCGTGTTCGGCCAGGAGTTTTTCGCGGCGGGCGATTTTCCAGTCGGCCTCGGTCATCATCCGGGCCAGCGTCTTGAAGGTGACGCGGGGCTCCCACTTGAGAACCCGTCGCGCCTTGGTGGAATCGCCGAGCAGCAGATCGACTTCGGCGGGGCGGAAGTAGCGGGGATCGATTTCGACGTATTTGTGCCAGTCGAGTTCCAGCAGGCCGAAAACCTCGTCGAGAAATTCGCCGACCGAGTGGGTTTCGCCGGTGGCGACGACGTAGTCGTCGGCCTTGTCCTGCTGGAGCATGAGCCACATGGCTTCGACGTAATCGCCGGCAAAGCCCCAGTCGCGTTTGGCGTCGAGGTTGCCCAGGAAGAGCTTTTGCTGAAGACCTTCCTTGATACGGGTGGCGGCGCGGGTGATCTTGCGGGTGACGAAGGTTTCGCCGCGGCGAGGGCTTTCGTGGTTGAAGAGGATGCCGTTGCAGCAGAACATGCCGTAGGATTCGCGGTAGTTGACGGTCTGCCAGAAGCTGTACGCCTTGCCGCAGGCGTAGGGGCTGCGGGGGTAGAAGGGGGTATGTTCCGTCTGTGGGGTTTCGACGACCTTGCCGTACATTTCACTGCTGGAGGCCTGGTAGAAGCGAACGGGCTGGCCGGTGTCGCGGATGGCTTCCAGGAGGTTCATGGTGCCCAGCGCGCCGATCTGGACGGTGTAGACGGGCTGGTCGAAGCTGACGCGGACGTGGGACTGGGCGCCGAGGTTGTAGACTTCGTCGGGCTGGACGCGGGTGAGGATTTCCCGCAGGCCGGTGCCGTCAACCAGGTCGCCGTAGTGCAGGAAGAGTCGGGTATCGGGGTGATGGGGGTCGCGGTAGAGGTGCTCGATGCGGGAGGTGTTGAAGGAACTGCTGCGGCGGATGATGCCATGAACGGTGTAGCCTTTGGCCAGAAGAAGTTCCGCCAGATAGGATCCGTCCTGGCCCGTGATCCCGGTAATCAGGGCTTTTTTGCCCTTCGATTCAGACATGCGCTTCTCCCGTGCAATACTGCCGATGTGTTTCGGCCGACTTTCGTTGCAAGTTAACGTGGGCAAGGTCGTTGTGCAACGCGTGCGGGGGAAAAGATCAAGAGCGGGTGTAAAGCTTGCGGAGGGTAAAGCTTCCGTTCAGCCCCGTCAGGGGCGACAGGCTCTAGCCCACGGCGTCAGCCGTGAGGAGAAATAACCGCAATCGAATCAGCCCCGTAGGGGCGTAAGAGCCTCTTACGCCCCTACGGGGCTGATTTATCTTGCGTTCGGGTTTTCCCACGGCTGATACGCCGTGGGCTAAAACCTGTCGCCCCTGACGGGGCTGAACGGAAGCCTACCCTCCGCAAGCGTTACACCTTCAAGAGACGGCAAGACTTTATTGATTCGACAACGCCCTATAGATCGCGGGCGGGATCGGCGGCGGTGGTGGGCCGGGTGGTGGGGGTGAAGCCCTCGTCTTTCATCAGGCGGCGGATTTTTTCCAGCTCTTTTTCGGTTTTGTGTTTGAGATACTCCCGCACGTCGGGCGAGACCTGGGACTGGGGGACGATGACCTGCATGCCGACGTCGGGGATCGTGATCAATCCGACGGCCGGCTCGCGGGTGGGGCGGGGGGCGTTGGAGGGGTTGGCGATGTAGACGCCGGCGGGGTTGATGGTGTAACTGAGGCCGGTGATGCTGACGATGTTTTCCAACGCATCTTTGATGCTGGCGTTGTCGAGCTGGAAAGTGATGTTGCGGAATTCAGGGGCGATGCGCTGAACCGCGCCGGGCTCGAACTGGTAGGCGACGCCGGCCTTCTGGAACAGTTCCATGAGTACCTGGGAAACGTCCACGGCGTTATAGCGGATGCTGACGGTCTTGGCGAGCTGGGTGCGGATCAGATCCTGCTTGGAGAGGATGATGAGGCTCTTGCCCCAGGGATACCAGGTCGCCAGCGTGTCTTTGTGGAGCGATTCCAAGGCGTCGGACAAGGTGGCGTTGCGCGGGACGAAGACGGTGGCATCGTTGAGGGCCGCATCACCGCAGCGGTATTCGACGGCAAAGGGGGCCTTGAGAGCGACCAGCTTCTGATCGACGGCGTCGATGAGCTGGCGGACGGTGGGACGGTCGGTCTTGAGATCGGCGGGCGTGGAAGTGAGCAGGTCGAGAGCTTGAAGCTCCTGAATGGTGGATCGGCGGCCCAGGCGGCGCAGAGCGGGCATGGGTTGGAGCTGGACGGCCTCGTCCTTGAGTACGAAAACCAGGCCGAGTTTGCGGGTGATGGCTTCGAGCGAGCGGCGGAGGGTCTGGTTTTCAACCTTGGCGGCGATGTTGGTCTGCTGCCCCCAGGGGAGCAAATCCCACACGGCCGATTCGGCCTCGATGCGCACGCCGGTCTGGGTGCCGATGGTGTTCATGGCTTCCGGCAGAACGGTGTTCAGTTCCAGCTTCACCGGCTGGTCCAGGGCCTGATTAATCAGGGCCGAGGAGGTGTCCTGAGCCGACACGATGAAAGGCAAGGCCAGCAGGAGGGTTGCGGACAAGATAACGATGGTTCGACGCATGAAAATTCTCCACAGAGCTTGCTGCTCTAACGAAATTAACCACGGAGGGAGAAGAGAAGTCAGAATGATGAATGATGAATTATGAAGGAGGAAGAACCAGCTTTTATTAACTGCTCTTCTTTCCACCTTCATCGTTCATCATTCATAATTCATCATTTTCTTCTCTTGGCGGCCTTGGCGGTTCAATTTCTTCTTCCTCTGAGTATAGCCCATCATGGGATCAGTAGAGCAGGAAGTCAGTATCTTGCGCACGTTGGCGTCCGCTTTCAATCATGACCACCGAGGGGCGATAGACAACGCCTTCGACAAGGGTGTCGGAGGCCTGGTGGGTGTCGGCGGGTCCAATGGCGACGTTGACGACGGCCACGCCGGAGGCGGGGTCGGTTTGCAGCACGCGAATGTCCATCGAAGCGACGGACGTCGGCGCGGCGGGACGCGAGGCGGATCGGTAAGCCAGTAACGCCAGGCCGGCGACCAGCAACAGCGAGGCGGCGACGGCAAACCGGGGGGCGGCGAAAAAGAGGCGGAAAATTCCCGCGGGGGCCGGATCGTCGGCCGGGCGGATGGAGAGGCGGCGAGAATTTTCCTGGCGGGCGACGGTGTCGGAAAGGTGCTCGGCCAGGCGGTCCCAGTCGATGGCGGGGAGGGGCGGGGCGGATTGAAGGAGGTTGTCGAGCCGGCGGTATTCTTCCAACAGCGCGAGGGCTTCGGGGTCGCTGGCCAGGCGAGCTTCCAGCGCGGCTTGCTCGGGGGCGGGCAGTTCCCCGTCGAGGTATTGGGTCAGGGCGAATTGGAGGCGATCGTCAATCATGGCTCTCTAGTCATTAGTCAAAGGGAAGGGGGGATTGGTTAGAGATAATCTTTCAAGATTTCCTTTATTTTTTTTCTGCCTTGAAATACATGCCATTTAACGGCTTCCACGCTGCATTCCAGGGCCTCGGCGATGTCTTTCTGGGGCATTTGCTCGAGGGTGAACATGACCAGGGCCAGCCGTTGCTTTTCGGGAAGCTGGGCCAGAGCCTGCTGGAGATGGCGGCCTAGTTCCTTACCTTCGAGGGTTCGCTGCGGGTCGGCGGTGCGGGCCGTCCACTCGCTGCCGCCGGCGGCTTGGGTCTGCGGGGCGTCGGTGGGTCCGAGAATATCGTCCAGGGGCAGTTGGGAACGGACCTTGCGGCTCCGGCGGTAGTTAAGGGAAAGGTTGGAGACGATGCGCATCAACCAGCCGGCAAAGGCTTCGGGTTTTTGGAGGGTGTCGAGGCTGGAAAAGGCCTTCAAAAAGGCATCCTGTGTGACTTCCAAGGCGTCGTGGGTGTTGTTCAGGAGGCGATAGGAGACGGCGACGGCCTGCCGCTGATAACGGCGGATCAATTCGTCGAAGGCGTCGCGCCGGCCGCCGATGGTTTGGAGGACAAGCTGGGCGTCCGTCGGCAACACGGCGCGGGCTTGCGGGGAAGGATCGGTTGCCTTGGGCTCCATAGCGGCAGACACTTTACCCGATCAGGGGTTAGAAGCGGGAAGTTTAATTGTAAGGGACGTTGTGGCGGGGGCAAGAGACGGCCGATGGTGTTTTAGCTGTTGTCGGGCAATGGGTTAGCGGAATTACAGTCGATCTTCGCCGGGCGTCAGTGGATAAACCGCATGTCGCCGAAGTTAGGAACGAGGCTGGGGCCGGTGTCGGAAAGGGGACGGAACCCGGCGGGCCAGTAGACGAAGAAGGCTTTGCCGAGCAGGAAACGATCCGGTACGCGGCCGGCTTCGACGAAGAGGTTTTCGGCCGGAAGGTTGATGTCATGACGCCAGAAACGGGCATCGCCGCTGATGGGGGAATTGTCGCCGAGGACGAAATATTCTTCGGGGCCGAGAACCATGGGTCGGTCGGGGGTGCCCCAGTAAGCCGGTTCGCGGTTGGCGGTTTTGCGGGAGTAGTAGACGTCGCGCCAGAGGCTGAGATGGGAAATCCGGCAGGTCTGCTGCTGGCCGACGATGCAAACCGAAGGCAGGGGAGGCAGGGTTTCGGAATCGTATTCGGCCAGGAGTTTGGGGATGTCGGGATGGTATTGCTGGGGGGTGGTTTGGAGGACGTCCAGGCCGTCGATACGCAGGGTGACTTGGTAATCCACGTTGGTAAAGACGATGCGTGCCGAGTCGGGACTGAAATGGTGCGGCTTGGAGGCCAAGACCATGTCGGGGCCGCTTCCGGAGCGACGAAGGAGGGTGACTTTATCCGGGGCGATCTCGGCGGTGAAAGTGTCGTTTCGCTTGGAGAGTTGCAGACGCAGCGGGCCTTGGCCGGCGGTGCGCTGGTAGGTGAGGGCTAGCTTGAGGTCGCTGACGACGCTTTGCGGTTCGCTCATCCGGTAGGCGAGCCGGCCGGGTGAATCGGGATCCTGGTCGTAGGCGAGCCAGTCGGTGAAGGCGTGCTTGGCGAGGTTGGCGTCGGGGTTGAAATTGAGGCGGGCGGAACCGGTCAGGTTGTCGAAGGTGAAGACTCGGCCGTTGGTGGGGGCGTTGCCAAGATCCCAACCGATGGAATTGGGCAGAGGAACCCAAGGCTGCTGCCAGCGGTCGCCGGAACCGGAGTCGATGATGGAATCGGAGTCGCGGTTCAGGCCCTGCGGATAGAAATCACCGTCGGCGATGACGCGCCAGAGGGCGTTCTGCACGGCGTGGGGCTTGGTTTGCACCTGCCAGTCGGTGGGGTGAGCGCCGTGGCCGACGTAGATGTCGCCGTCGAGAACCATGATGGTTTCGTCAGGCTTTCCGACGAGGCGTTTGATGTAGTTCTGGCCGTACTTAGGGTCGTCGGCGGGGCTTTTGAAGACGACAACGTCCCATCGCTGGGCGGGCTGAAGAAGGTAGAGGTATTTGAGGACGAGGATGCGGTCGCCGTAGTGGACGGGAGAATTGGTCGCCAGGGTGCGGGGGATTTTGTAGCCGCAGTTGGGGCAGAAGGCGGCGTAGGTTCGGCTGGAGGTGCGGGGGATGTCGATTTCGTCGCCGTCCTGCCGGGAGGAGTAGTTGACGTCGAAGCGGTAGCCGCAGTCGGGGCAGGTGAAGCGCATGTGCGCGCCGAGCAACGTGGGGGCCATGGAGCCGGTGGGAATGACAAAGGCCTCGACGACGAAGGCGCGGAAGACGAAGGCCAGGATGAAGGCGATGAGGATGGACTCGATCGTCTCCTTGACGCTGGTGAAGGTGGTGGTCGGGGCTGGTTTGTTACCCTTGGCGGAGGGCGTGCTGCTGTCGTCCATGGCGGTATGGTATGCGAAGAACGAGGACGGGAAAAGGGAGGGGACCAAGCGGATGGACCACGGAGGCACGGAAACACGGAGGCGCATCTGTCTCCAAAAGCCTTTTTACCAAACTACCGTCTCCAGAAGATTTTTAAGAAGCTGCCGGGAAGCGGCGCACGGATTGCGACCACTTTCATGACCCGTGATGGAGGACTTGAGTCATGGATATTCCCGTACCCGCCGAGGCTTGGCCATCCCTTCCCTTGGAGGCGTGGTCGCAGACGTACGCGACATTGCACATGTGGACGCAGATCGTCGGCAAGGTCCGCCTTGCCCAAGCGCCCATGGTTAACCATTGGTGGCAGGTTCCTCTGTACCTGACGGCTCGCGGGCTGAGCACCTCTCCGATTCCGCACGGGCGGCGGGTCTTCCAGATCAACTTCGATTTTCTGGACCACCGTCTGCTGATTCAAACCGCCGGCGGAGACGTACGCCACCTTACGCTGGGCTCCCGCTCGGTGGCCGAATTTTATCGGGAAATCATGACGGCGCTGCACGATCTTGGGGTTCCGGTAAAGATATGGCCGCGGCCTGTCGAGGTCGAGGAATCGATCCCGTTTGAAGAGGACGTGCGGCACTGCACCTACGACCCGGAGCAGGCGCAGCAGTTCTGGCGGGTTCTCGTGCAGGTGGACCGGGTCATGAAGCAGTTCCGCTCGCGCTTCATCGGCAAGTGCAGCCCGGTACACTTTTTCTGGGGCAGTTTCGACATGGCCGTGACTCGTTTCTCCGGCCGACGAGCGCCGCCCCATCCGGGCGGGGTGCCCCATCTGGCCGACTGGGTTGTGCGGGAGGCCTACTCGCACGAGTGCAGCAGTTGCGGATTCTGGCCCGGCGGCGGCGCGGTGCAGGCTCCGGCCTTCTATGCCTACGCCTACCCGGAGCCCGATGGCTTCAAGAGCTTTCCCGTCAGGCCACGGCAAGCGTTTTATAGCCCTGATCTGCGGGAGTTCGTTCTGCTCTACGAGGATGTTCGGCAGGCCAGCCGGCCCGAAGCGATGCTGCTTGAGTTTTTCCAGAGTACATACGAGGCCGCCGCTGAACTGGGCCAGTGGGATCGGCAGGCCCTTGAGGTGGAACACCCCGCGATGGAAGAGCCGCCCGATATCGAGCAATCCCCGACCTTCCCAAAACACGAGACGGACGATTTTGGTAAACGCTGAGCCGTGTTGCGGCGGCTTCTATTGATGGACGTCGGGCGGGGCGACGGGCGTGATTCTGACGGAGGAGAAATAGGGGGTGTCTTTCAGCCGGTCGGCGGCATCGGTGATTTCGGCGGAGTTGTAGAGCTGGCCGGGGGCGAAATGCAACTCGCGCAGGATGACTTTATCCTGGGTTTTGTGATTGCCCTTGATGATGATCCGGCCGATGCGGAAGGGCTTGCCTTCGTGGATGGCGTAGGACAATTCCACCTTCCCGGATCTGCGGCTGAAAATGGGAGTCGGGGCGATTTGAAGATAGTCGGGATCGGGCTGTGCGGGAGGTAGAATCTGACCTTGATAAATCTGCCCCAGAGGACCATAGGCGCGGACGATTTCGCGGACGTCGCGGTCGAGCACGTCCCTGTCCCAGGTGGCGCCTTCCAGCAGCTTGAGCTTTTCCCGCAGCTTGGCCTCGGCCACCGAGGCGTTGCCCTTGAAGCTGATGCGGTCGATCTTGTAACGCGTCCCCTCCTCGATGACGAACGTCACTTGCAGTTCTTTCATCTCCGGGGAGTAGGAGAGCTTGCGGCCCACCCGCACGTCGAAAAAGCCCTTGCCTTCGTAGAAGCGTCGCAGCGAAGCCACGTCGTCGTCCACCTGGTCGGGGTCGAAGGTGCCGGGGCGGAAGATCCAGATCCAGAAGGCGGTGTGGATCTGGTCCTTGAGGCGGTCGGCGGTGAAGGAGCGGTTGCCGCGGAAATCGACTTTGCGGATGCGGACTTCGGGGCCTTCGGTGATGAGGAACTTGAGCTCGCCTTTCTCGGCCAGGGGTTCGGGGGGCACCTCCACGTGGGCGAAGGGGAAGTTCTTGTCGCGGTAGAGGCGTTCGAGGGACTGGCGGGCCAGGGCGATGCGGAAGCGGTCGATGGTCTGGCCGGGCTTGAGGTCCACGGCCTCCTGGAGGGTGTCGGTGTCCACGGCCTTGTTGCCCTGGAAGGCGAGGGCCTTGATCTGTTTTTGTTCGGCGACGGCGAAGACGACGATGACGCCGGTGGCGGTGGGTTCGATCTTGGCCTCGACGTTGGCGAAGCGTTTGAGGTTGAAGATGCGTTGGTAGTCTTCCTCGACGGCGGCGGGGTTGAACTTGTCGCCCTCGCGGGTGCGCACGACGTTGAGGATGACGGCGGTGGGGACTTGCTGGTTGCCGACGATGCGGACGGCTTCGACGGTGCGGCCGGCGAGTTCGGGAGGGATCGCCGAGGCGGCCCGAAGTGCGGAACAGAGGAAAAGAAGGGCCAGGAGAACCAGACGGACACGTTGCGGCATGGGGTTGTTACGAACGGCGGAGGACGAAGGATCATGGGGGAAGCGTGGAATCCGAAGGGGGGGGCTGCTATACTGGCGCGACTTATCGATTTTTTAGGAGTTTGCGATGGCTGGTATGACAATTACGGAAAAGATTCTGGCCAAGCACAGCGGCAAGGGCCGGGTGACGCCGGGTGAAAACATCTGGGTGAACGTGGACGTGCTGATGACCCACGACGTGTGCGGGCCGGGGACGATCGGCGTGTTCTACGAAAAGTTCGGGAAGAACGCCAAGGTCTGGGATACCAGCAAGGTCGTGATCATTCCCGATCACTACATTTTCACGGCCGACGAAAAGTGCCATCGCAACATCCAGACCCTGCGCGACTTCGTGCAGCAGCAGGGGATCAAGTATTACTACGACCCGGAATTCGTGAAGAACGAACCGGGCATGCCCAGTCCGTATAAAGACCCGACCAAGACCAGCTTCAAGGGCGTGTGCCACAAGGCGTTGCCGGAAGAGGGACACGTTCGACCGGGCGAAATTCTGCTGGGAACTGACAGCCACACCTGCACCCACGGGGCGATGGGACAGTTCGCCACGGGGATCGGCAATACCGATGCCGGGTTTGTCATGGGAACCGGCAAGCTGTGGCTGAAGGTGCCGCCGACGATGAAGTTCACCTTCAAAGGCGAGATTCCGCCTTACCTGACGGCCAAGGATCTGATCCTGGCGGTGATCGGGCGCATCGGCGTGGACGGGGCGACCTACCGTTCGATGTACTTTGCCGGGGACGGCATTGCCTCGTTGACGCTGGAAGACCGCATGACGCTGACGAACATGGCCATTGAGGCCGGCGGGAAAAACGGCGTGTGCGACGTGGACGAAAAGACGCTGCAATACGTCCGGGCGCGGTCCAATGTGCCGAGTTGGGAAGTGTACAAGGACGACGCGGACTGCCAGTATATCGAGCAGTACGAGTGGGATCTGGCGGCGATGGAGCCGATGGTGGCCAAGCCGCATTCACCGGACAACAAAGACACGGCCCGCAACTGCCGGGATGTGAAGGTGGATCGGGCGTACCTGGGTTCATGCACGGGCGGCAAGATCACCGACATGATCATGGCGGCCAACATCCTCAGCGGCCGCAGCGTGAAGATTCGCACGTTTGTGGTTCCCGGTTCCACCGAGGTTCACGCGGACATGAAGCGGCTGAACCTGCGTGGGATGCCCAAGGCCGCGGGCGAGAAGTGCATCGAGGAAGTGCTGCTGGACGCGGGATGCCTGGTCGGACCCAGCGGATGCAGCGCCTGCCTGGGCGGCCCGGCGGACACCTTCGGGCGGCTCAACGGCTCGGAAGTGTGCGTCAGCACGACCAACCGTAATTTCCCCGGACGCATGGGCAGCGCCAAGTCGGCGGTGTACCTGGCTTCGCCGTTGACGGTTGCGGCCTCGGCCCTGACGGGCAAGATCACCGACCCGCGCGAGTACATCTCCGGACGGATCGAAACGGGGACGGCGGGAGTGGTTTAAGCTTCGAATACGATTCGCGTTCAAAGAAAAAGCCCCGGATGCACATCCGGGGCTTTTTTATTATGACTCGTGTACGCTCAAATCAGCTTTTCGGTCCTGAGCCAGTGAACGAATCGGGCAAGCCCCTCTTCAACCCGCACCTTGGGCTCGTAGCCGAGCAGGCGGCGCGCCTTGGAGATGTCGGCGAAGGTAATCAGCGGTTCGGAAGGCGGGCAGGGGGTGTCGATGATTTTGGCTTTGTGTTCCAGAAGGTTTTCGAGGATGCGGACGAAATCGAGGTTTTCCACGGGGTTGCCGCAGCCAAGGTTGATGATCTCGTAGGCCAGGCCCTTGTCGAGGGCGGCGATGAAGCCGTCAACGATGTCGTCGATGTAGGTCCAGTCGCGCTTGAGGCGGCCGGCTCCGAAGAGCTTGAGGGGTTCGCCGCGAAGGATCATGTGCGTCCATTGCCAGGGCATCATGTCGGGCCGGCCGTGGGGGCCGTAGACGTTGAAGAAACGGACGATGGTGGTGGGGAGTTTCCAGAGGTGGTGGTAGCAGTGGCCGAACATTTCCATGGCCCGCTTGCTGGCGGGGTAGGGAGCCAGGGGATGATCGGCGGCGGCGGTCTCCTTGAAAGGCACGGGCGTGTCGGCGCCGTAGCAGGAGCCGGTACTGGTCAGGACGACGCGCAGAGCGCCGATCCGGCGGGCGGCGTCGAGCAGGTTCATCGAGCCCTGCACGTTCACTTCTCCGTAAATCAGGGGATGCTCCACGCTGTAACGGACGGCGGCCATGGCGGCCAGGTGGGCCACGGCGTCGGGCCGGTGCTGCTCGAAGAGATTGGCCAGCAGGGCGGCGTCGCGCAGGTCGCCTTGCACGAAGGTGAAATTCCGCAACGGGAGGACGTCGGCCAGGTGCCGCTGCTTGTGAACGAGGGGGTAGTAATCGTTGAGGTTGTCGAACCCGACCACTTCATCGCCGCGCAGGAGCAAGGCCTTGCTGAGGCGAGAGCCCACAAACCCGGCCGCGCCGGTAACGAAAACGCGCATGCAAGACTCCGAAAACGGACGAAAGAACGTTGCCTGAAGCCCGAAGGAATATTTTCTGACTTGCCGCCGGGAAAGCAAGCGAGGGATGAGATTTTGGATTTTGGAATGCGGATTTTGGATTTGAACGGCCCCGGGGGACGTCTGTCGTTTTCGTAAGGGCGACGCATGCGTCGCCCCTACAATCCAAAATCCGCATTCCAAAATCAAAAATTGGAAGGGCTTCCGACAGTTGCGGGGGGGGAAATCTGCCGATATCGTAATTACGACGCCAAACAATTAAGGAAGGTTCATGTCCAACACATCTTCATTGAAGCGGATTCTGGTTACCGGAGGCGCGGGTTTTCTGGGGTCGCACTTGTGCGACCGGCTGGTCAATGCCGGCCATGACGTGATCTGTCTGGACAATCTGTTCACCAGCCAGAAGACCAATATTCTGCATTTGCTGAATAAGCCGAATTTCGAGTTCATCCGTCATGACGTGACGGTGCCGATTTTTCTGGAAGTGGACGAGATTTATAACCTGGCCTGCCCGGCCTCGCCGGTGCATTACCAGTACAACGCCATCAAGACGATCAAGACCTCGGTGATGGGCGCGATCAACATGCTGGGCCTGGCCAAGCGTACGCGGGCCAAAATTTTCCAAGCCTCCACCAGCGAAATCTACGGCGAACCGCACGTTCATCCCCAGGTGGAAAGCTACTGGGGGAACGTAAACCCCATCGGCGTACGCTCGTGCTACGACGAGGGCAAGCGATGCGCCGAGACGCTGTTTTTCGACTATCACCGGATGAACAACGTGAACATCCGCGTGGTGCGGATTTTCAACACCTACGGGCCGCGGATGCATCCGTATGACGGCCGGGTGGTGAGCAACTTCATCATGCAGGCGATCCGCGGAGAAGACCTGACGATCTACGGCGACGGCAGCCAGACCCGTTCGTTCTGCTACTGTGATGACTTGATCGAAGGGTTTATCCGGCTGATGAACGGCCCCGACTCGTTCGTGGGGCCGGTGAACCTGGGCAACCCCGGCGAATTCACCATGAAGCAGTTGGCGGAGGCGGTGATCGAACTGACCGGCTCCAAGAGCAAACTCATCCATCTGCCCCGCCCGGCGGACGATCCGACCCAGCGCCGGCCGGACATCACGCTGGCCAAGAAACACCTGGGTTGGGAGCCGAAGGTGCCGCTGCGGGAAGGGCTGATGAAGACGATCGAATATTTCCGTTCGATCGATCTGAAGCACTACCGTCGCCCGACGGATCACACGGCCCACAAGTCTTCTGGACTGTAAAGAACCGCGAAGACGCGAAGAAAATTTTGAACCGCCAAGGCCGCCAAGAAAGATAATGATGAACGATGAATGATGAATGATGAAGGAGGAAGAAAACCAGCTTTTATTAACTGCTCTTCTTTCCATCTTCATCGTTCATCATTCATCATTCTGACTTCTCTTTTCTTGGCGCTCTTGGCGGCCTTGGCGGTGAATATTCTTTTTGAAGCCGGGCGTGATATGATCGTGGTGTTATGGAGATGAATGAAAAAAAGTCCTCGGCGGCCGGTTTTTTGCCTTTGGCGCTGACGATGTTGCTGGGGTTGGCGATCGGGTTTTTGCTATTTCGGTATGTGCAGAGGGAACCGGTGCCGGCGGTGGAGCCGCGGGCGGTGACGCCGCGGGGGGATTTGTCGGCGGAGGAGAAAAGCACGATCCAGATCTTCCGCCAGAGCAGCCCTTCCGTCGTTTACATCACCACGTTGGCGCGGCAATTAAGTCTATCTACTCTGAACGTGACGGAAGTACCCCAGGGGACGGGCACGGGATTCATCTGGGATACGGCCGGGCACGTCGTGACCAATTACCACGTCGTGCAGGGAGCCAGCGGGGCCAGCGTGGCCCTGGCGGACCACAGCACCTATCCGGCGGAACTCGTCGGCGTGGTTCCCGGCAGCGATCTGGCGGTGCTGCGCATCAACGCCCCGAAGGAAAAACTCCGACCCATCCTGGTCGGCGCCAGCTCCGATCTGCAAGTGGGGCAACGGGTCTTCGCCATCGGCGATCCGTTCGGGTTGGATCAGACGTTGACGACGGGGGTTGTTTCCGCCCTGGGACGCACGATCACCAGCGCCGACGATAAGCCTATCGAAGACGTTATTCAAACCGATGCGGCGATCAATCCGGGCAACTCCGGCGGGCCGCTGCTGGACAGCGCCGGGCGGCTCATCGGGGTGAACACGGCCATTTACAGCCCGTCGGGTTCGAGCGCGGGGATCGGGTTTGCGATTCCGGTGGATACGGTCAACCGGGTTGTGCCTCAGATCATTGCCGGGGGAAAGGTGATCCGGCCGCAGCTCGGGCTGCTCTTGAACGACCATATCAGCCAGACGATCACCCGGCGGATGGGTGTGCAGGGCGTGCTGATTGTGGGCGTGCAGGATGGTTCCCCGGCGGCCGAGGCGGGACTCCGTGGAACCAAACGCACGTCCAATGGTTCGGTCATTCCGGGTGACGTGATTCAGAAGGTCAACGGAAAGCCGGTGCGCACGACGGAACAGCTTTATGCCTGCCTGCAACAGTTCAAGGCGGGGGATGTGGTCACACTGACGATTTACAGAGACCGCAGCGTCAAAGTTGTGAAGCTCTCGCTGACGGGGGGAATGGAATGACGTTGTAACACGGGCACCTTGTCCTTGGCCTGTTTTAGAGCAGTTCCGCGATCAGTTTGCAGGGTAGCCACAGGATCGAAACCAGTTTTGCACATCCTCGGCGGTGATGGCCGCCAAGGCCTCGCTTAACGCCGCGGCCAGGGCTTCGGCGGTGCGGGCCGCGGCCGTTCGCAGCAGCGTTTTGAGCTTGCTCCAAGCCTTCTCGATGGGGTTCAGGTCCGGCGAATACGGCGGCAGGTACAGCAGCGTCGCCCCCGCCGCCTCGATCGCCTCCCGCACCCCCTTGACCTTGTGGGCCGAGAGGTTGTCCATCACCACCACGTCCCCCCGGCTCAGGCTCGGGGCCAGCACCTGCCGCACGAAAGTCAAAAACACCGCCCCGTCCACCGCCGCCTCCAGGCTCACCGTGGCTTCCGGACCCTCCCATCCCACCACCCCCAGCACTGTGGTGACGTGCCAGTGTCCGCCGGGCACCGCCCCTTCCACCCGCTGCCCCTGAGGCGCTCGGCCGTAGAGGCGGGTGAGGCTGGTGCTGACGCCACACTCGTCGAGGAATTTGAGCCGGCGGGGGTCCAAGGCTTGGAGTTGCCGGCGGAAAGCCTCCCGCTGTTGTTGGACGTGGGGGTGATCCTGCTCACAGGCGTGAAGCGACTTTTTTTCTCGCCAGTCCCAGCTTGGCCAGGAACTGGCTCATCCGCGACTTGCGGATGCTCGGCCCTCCCCGCCCGGCCAGACGCTGACACAGTTCCAGCAGCGTGGCGTCGGGCTGGACCCGGACCAGATCCCGGATCATCTGTTGGGCCGATTCGTCCACTCTTGAGGCGAAGCCGCCGCGGTGGGGTTTGGCGGCCACCGAGCCGCTGTCCCGCCGCCGGGCCAACAGGTAGTAGACCGAGCGCTGCGAGACGCCGAACTGTTCGGCGATCTCCTCCCGCGTCTGTTCACCCCGGTCACACGCCGCCACGATGCGTTCCCGCAAATCCAAAGAATAGGTTTTCATCCTCCATCTACGTCTTGGCTGCAAGGCTGGTTTGGAGCCGCTCTAGCCACAGATGAGGCACAGATCAGCACAGATAAAACTCCCTCTCCCCGGAGGGGAGAGGGCCGGGGTGAGGGGGGAGAGCAACGAATTCATTTGGCGTACATTCGCCAACCGAATTCGGTGCTTTCACCCCTCACCCTAACCCTCTCCCGCAAGGGGAGAGGGGATAAACAACTACCTCATCTGTGTAAATCTGTGCCCCATCTGTGGCTGAATCTTTTGTATCGACAATCAGAGTCGCTGCCACTCGGCGTCCGACTTCTACCTGGTTCCGAGTAATCGGGCGACTTCCTGGCAATCCTTGTCTCCGCGCCCGGAGAGATTCACGACGATAATCTGATCGCGCGAGAGGGCGGGGGCGAGCTTGAGGGTTTGGGCGATGGCGTGAGAGCTTTCCAAGGCGGGGATGATCCCTTCACATTGGGCGAGCACCCGGAAGGCGCTGAGGGCTTCGGCGTCGGTGACGGAGGTGTAGCTGACCCGGCCGGTGTCTTTCCAGTAGGCATGCTCGGGGCCGACGCCGGGATAGTCCAGGCCGGCGGAGACGGAGTGAACGTCGGCGGTTTGCCCGTCGGGGGTTTGCAAAACGTAGGAGAGGCAACCGTGGAGCACGCCGGGCTGACCGGCGGAGAGGGTGGCGGCGTGGTCGCCGAGGGCCGGGCCGCGGCCACCGGCTTCGACGCCGATGAGTTTTACCGATGAATCATTGACGAAGGGATAGAAGATGCCGGCGGCGTTGGAGCCGCCGCCCACGCAGGCGATGACGTAGTCGGGAAGGCGGGAGAAAATCTGCATGGCCTGGGCTTTGGTTTCGACGCCGATGACGCTTTGGAAATCGCGTACCATGGACGGGAAGGGATGAGGCCCGGCAACGGTGCCGATGATGTAGTGCGTGTCCTGGACGGAGCCCATCCAGTCGCGCATGGCTTCGTTGAGGGCGTCCTTGAGGGTTTTCTGACCGGATTCGACGGAGACGACGTTGGCGCCCATGAGCTTCATGCGGAAGACGTTGAGGCTCTGGCGGCGGATGTCTTCCGCGCCCATGTAAACGTCACATTTGAGCCCGAAAAGTGCGGCAACGGTGGCGGTGGCCACGCCATGCTGACCGGCGCCGGTTTCGGCGATGACGCGTTTTTTGCCCATACGCACCGTGAGCAGGGCCTGGCCGATGCAGTTGTTGATCTTGTGGGCGCCGGTGTGGTTGAGGTCTTCGCGTTTGAGATAGATCTGCGCCCCGCCGAGTTTTTCGGTGAGTCGCCTGGCGAAGTATAGCCGGCTGGGCCGGCCGACAAACTCGCGCAGGTAGAAGTTGAATTCGTCGTGAAACTTCGGGTCGGCCTTGGCGCGGTCGTATTCGCTCTGGAGCTGGCGCAAGGCGTAGACGAGGGTTTCGGGAACAAAAGTTCCGCCGTACGGCCCGAAATGGCCGGCGGTATCAGGGACGGGGGGCGTTGCTTGAGAAACTGCGCTGCTCATGGCGGCATATGGTAGGGACGGGGAGGCGGGGCATCAATGGGTGGGTTGATTTTGGATTTTGGAATCCGGATTTTGGATTGGAAGAGGCGAACGTACGCCGGTCTTCAATCCAAAATCCGCAATCCAAAATTCATCAGGCCGTTTCTTCGGTTTCGGCTTGGCGGTCGCGGAGCCAGCGGCGGCTCATCCAGTAGCCCAGGACCGCGCCGCCGGCGCCAGCGCCGGCGTAGGTGATGGGCAGGGGACGGGCAAGGGGAGCAAGAGGGCCGGTGATCTGGCCGATGATCCAGCCGTCGGGATTGAGGTAGGCCCAGACGTAGCCGACAACGCCGACGACGAGGGGGCCGATCCAGAACCAGATGCTGGGGCGCACGGGGAGAAGGAAATGGGCCACGGCGGTGCCGATGAAGGCGGAGAGGCCGACCGAGGCGATGACCTGGAATTTGACGTCGGTCTGGGCGAAGAACAGCATGGCGATGGTCATGACGACGATCTGGAGAGCGGAGGCAGCCAGGCGGTTGGACAGGGTGTGCTGCTGGTCGAGAAAGCCGTCGCGGTGGGAGTCGGGTTGAAGCAGGCCGCGACGGTGCAGATAACACAGGCAGGCCCAGGCGGCGATGATGATGGCATAGAGCAGGATCAGCTCCAGCGCCAGCCAAAGGTAGATGGTGGAGGAGGTGGACCACTGAAGCACGCATCGCATGGGGCCGCCCCGGGTGGAGAGGGCCACCAGCCCCAGACAGGCGACAAACAGACCGGCGTCAAACCGAATGGACCCGGCGATCAACGTGCCCAGTAACACGCTGAGAACGAAGACGACGGCGATCACCAGGTAATCGACGACGACGTGCGGCTGCTGCATCAGGCTCATTTCAAAACGAGGATGCACGGGGATGTTGAAAAGCCGGCCGGCGAAGAAAAACAGGACGAAACTGGCGATCGCGCCGCACAGCAACAGCAAACGGGTTCTCTGGTAAGTATTGAGCATGATCGGGGCCTTTTCCCGGGGGAGCGAGCGTATCCTAACAATTGCTTAACGGGCGGGGTTTGGCTATGATCGTTCCGGGCGGTCGGCCGTCCCCGCGTATCTTGCCGGGGGCGAACGATAGCACAAAGCAAGGCGGGTGGCTACTTCATGGGGATACGACGGGATTTGGATAACGGATATCTATGAAGTCGCTGTTTCCATTGGACGTTGAGGAAGCCGAGGGCCAGGCCGGCCCGGTCGGTGGACCGTTCGCCGGCGTGGCGATGGAGCAGAACATCGACCGGTCCTTGGACTATTCGGTGCCGGCGCATCTGGCGGCATCGCTTCAGGTGGGCCAGCGGGTGCGTGTGCCGCTGGGACGAAAGAACCGCCCGGCGTACGGATATGTCGTGTCGATCCATCCGACGACGAATTATCCGAGGATCAAGCCGCTGCTGGGGATCGATGACGAGCGGGTGTTGATCAGCCCGAAGTTGATGGACTTGGCGCGGTGGATGAGCCGGTATTACTGCACGCCGCTGGGGACGGTGCTGGAGAGTGTGATTCCCTCGGCGGTGAAGAAGAAGGTGGGGCTGGGGTATGTGCAGATCGTGCATCTGGCTAAGGGGCGAGAAGAAGTCCAGGCGATTCTGGAAAAGACCAAGGCGGCCAAGCGGCGGGCGATCCTGGCGCGGCTGCTGCTCTTGGAGCCGGAGGAGGGAATTGAACTGGTCCGGCTGGCGGGGGAGGCGGGGGTGACGCCGGGCACGGTAAAGAAACTGGCGCGCACGGGGTTGATCGCCTTGAGTCAGGAGGTGGACCTGCCACGTTTGACGGCGGAGGTGCGACCGTCGGCGGTGACCGAAGCGGATATCCAACTGAACGAAGAACAGCGCAAGGTCTTTGACGATCTGTCGCCGCGCGCCGTGGCCGGCGGATTCTCGGTGAATCTGCTGTACGGGGTGACGGGCAGCGGCAAGACGGAAGTGTACTTGCAGGTGATCCGCAAAGTGGTGGAGGCGGGCCGGCAGGCGATCGTGCTGGTGCCGGAGATCGCGCTGACGCCGCAAACAGTGCGGCGGTTTACGGTGCGTTTTCCCAACGTCGCGGTGCTGCACAGCGGGCTGACGGCAACCGAGCGGCATCGCTACTGGCAGATGATCTCCCAAGGTCAGGCGCAGGTGGTGGTGGGGGCAAGGTCGGCGGTCTTTGCGCCGGTGCCCAAGCTGGGCATCATCGTTGTGGACGAGGAACACGAGGCCAGCTACAAGCAGGACACCGCCCCGCGCTATCACGGGCGGGATGTGGCCATCAAACGGGCGCAGCTTGAAGGGGCGCCGGTGGTGCTGGGCAGCGCCACGCCGTCGCTGGAAACGTACTGGAAAGTGACGGAGCAGGCTCGGCGGCAGGAAGAGACGAACTATCATCTGCTGACTCTGGAACATCGCGTGCGGGGGTTGCAGATGCCGCACGTGGAGCTGGTGGACATGAAGGTGGCCGGCCGGTTCCGTCACGGCGTGCATCTGCTGTCGGAGCGGCTGGAACATCTGCTGCGTACGACGGTGGAGGCGGGGCATCAGGCCATTCTGCTGCTGAATCGCAGGGGGTATGCGAATTTTGTTTACTGCCCGTCATGCACCAATCCCATCAAGTGCAAGTACTGCGATGCGACGATGACGTACCACCGTTCGGCGGCGACGCACGTTCATAGTGCGGCCTTGGAGCGGGGGGTGCATACGGGGCAGTTGCATTGCCATTACTGCCTGGCCGTCAACCCGCTGCCGGACAAATGCCCCGATTGCGGCAAAAAACTGAGCCTGTTCGGGCTGGGGACGCAGCGGGTGGAAGAAGAATTGCAAAAGAAGCTTCCACAACTGAAGTTCGCCCGGGTTGACAGCGACACGATGCACAGCACCAAGGATTACGAGGCGATCCTGTCGCGGTTTGCCCGGCGGGAAATCCAGATGATGCTGGGGACGCAGATGATCGCCAAGGGGCTGGATTACCCGAACGTGACGCTGGTGGGGGTGATCAGCGGGGACACGGCGCTGGCGCTGCCTGATTTCCGGGCGGCGGAGCGGACGTTTCAGTTGATTACGCAGGTGGCGGGGCGGGCGGGGCGGGGGGATGCGCCGGGGCGGGTGCTGTTGCAGACGTTTCTGCCGGAGGATCCGACGATTCAGGCGGCCATCCGTCAGGATTTCACGGGGTTTGCCAAATCGGAACTGGCCAACCGAAAACACGTGAGCCATCCGCCGTTCACGCGGATGGTGCGGATCGTGGTGCGGGACGCCGATCAGGAAAAGCTGATGAAGTTGTGCGAGCAACTGGAGGCCAGGCTGGCGGAGGAAGTGGCCAAGGAGGAGGGACAGGTCTTGATGAAAGGCCCGATGCCGTGTGCGATCAACCGGATCGCGGGGTATTACCGGAATCAGGTTGTGCTGATCAGCCCGCAGGCGCAGCGGTTGCAGCGGGTGTTGGGGGCGATGCGAGAAAAGGGTGATTTGGCCAAGAGCGACCGGATCGCCGTGGACGTGGACCCGGTGTCGCTGTTGTAGGCGGAAATGAATAAAAGCGTCAATCCTTCAAGGCCTTCGTAACGGCGGGCGAAGGCGGGCGGACTTGGGCGGACTGAGCGACGTACCGGTAGTCGTCGTATCCGTTGTCGAGGAACGGCTGGGTCATTCCGAGGAAGGAAACGGTGATGCTCGTGGCCAGGGCCAATGCGGCCAGGCCCCACGCCAGCGGATGGTGCGGCCTTCGCATCCAGGCGCCGGACCAGAACGTGGCCAGGGGAAGAAAGACGATGAAGCTTGTCGCGCCGAAGGCCGCATCGCTCCACGCGGAGCCGTGGAACCCGTAGACGCCCACGATGATCGTGCTGGCCATGAGTGTGACGGCGGCCAGCGCTTTGGTGGTGACAGGCCAGTGGCGGCGCAAGACCGTCGCCAAACCCGCGGCGGCGATGAGCAGAATGGGAAAGTGGCTGAACAACCCCCGCTCGCCGGCCAGCACCGTCAGAACGCGCCCGATGCCGTGGCCGAGCGTAAGCCAGGCCAGCTCGGCGGAGCTCAAGTCCTTCCGGTCGTCTTCGTCGATGTCGCCGAGGTTTGCGGGCATGATGGATAAGACTTTGCCGGAGGCGACCATTCTCGGGCTTCGGTCGGCCAGTTCCGGGTGATACTTGCCGGGCAGCAGGTCGCCCGTGACGGGCAGGACCAGCGCCGTGTGCAGCGCCAAGGGAGGGATTGCGCCCAGTGCGTACAGCAGCACGCCGCCGAAACGGAAATCCGTCCGCCAGCGCATCGCCAGCACCACGATCGCCAGGAGCGGGAGAAACACGGCCGCGGGCGGATCGGTGACTGCCGCCAAGGCCGCGAAGAAACCAGCCCCCAGAATCCACCCCCAGCATCGCAGCCAGCTCATGGCCAAGGTCATGCAGACCAGGCAAGTGGCGCTGGCCAGGATCATGGCCGCCGCCGGTGCGTGCGGGTTAAGGGCGACGGCATCGCTGGCCAGACCGCTGCCCAGGACGACCACGGCGCCCAATGCCGCGCGCAGGGGACGTTTGAGTTCCAGCAGCCTGCCCATCCGGTAGACCAGCCCCGCCGACAGAGCCACCGGCAGCGTGACGCCGATCAGCGTCAGCAGGTAAGTCACCAGGATCGAATCCCGCGCAAGAGAGAGCCCCAGTCGGCGCATCACCCAGTAGCATCCCCCCAGCAGCGTCCCTTGCACCGGCGGCTGACTGCTGTAGTGCCGGCCATGGATGGCAATCCGCTCCTGGATGTTGGCATAATCGCTATCATCGATGGCCAGCGTCTTGTGTTCGACGAGCGATTGCACCGTGGCCAACGTCGAGGCTTCGCCTTCGGACATCCACCGCTGGCCGGGATGTTGCAGAGGGCGCAGCAGCGGAAGGCAGATCAAGAGGATCAGAATCGGCCCGGACAGCGCCCAAGGCCGGACCAGCGGCTGGTTCTGCAATTGCGAGATGTATCGTTGAACGAACATGGTTCGGGGATTTGCAATTTGCAATTGCCAATTTGCAATTGGAATACAGACAACGTCTCCCGCTTCTTCATTTGCAAATTGCAAATCGCAAATTGCAAATCCCCTTAATATACCTTCAAAAACTGCACAAAGTTCTGGAGTATTCGCGTCCCCAGCCGTTCGTAGCGGGGGTAGTGCCGGGCGGTGTCCCGGCGGATCTGCTCGAAGCCTTCGGGGCCGAGGACTTTCAAGACGTCTTGCTTGCCGTGTTCGAGCATGGCTTCGACGTTTTCCGGGAGCATCTCGAAGTGGTATTGGAAGCCGAACAAGTGCGTCTTGAAGCGGAACGCCTGGTTTTTGCACGCCCGCGTGGAGGACAACAGCGCGTTGCCCGTCGGCGGCGGTGGGGCGGGCGGCGGGGCGACGGTGGCCGGCGCGGGAAGCCGGGGGAGGTCGAAGGTGTCAAAGTGCCAGTGGAACATGGGGCAGCCGTCGGTCATGCCCATGACGACGGGTTCTGTTCCGCCGGGGAAGGGAAACGTCACCGGAGCCCAGCCGATTTCGGGCATGGGCACAGGTTGTTCGTCCGGCCTGGCGGCCGGCTTCACGTTGGGATAGACCTTGGCTCCGCCCGCGTAGGCAATCAATTGCGCCCCGAGGCAGATGCCCAATACCGGACGATCCAGGGCGATCAGCCGCTTGAGCAACTCCGCCTCCCGGGCCAGGAAGGGATATTTTTCGCTGCCGATATCGGACACGCCCATCGGGCCGCCCATGACCACCAGCACTCGCAATTCATCCAGGTCCGTCGGCACCTCGTCGCCCCGGTACAGGTGGCGGATTTCCACGGGAATTCCGAAGTCCATGAACACCGGCACGATCCGGCCCGGACTCTCGTACGGGACGTGCTGCAGGATGACGGCTTTGCTCATGCCGGGCATATTCGGTCATTCAACAAGGGGTTGTCAAGTTTCTTCCGGAAGAGAGAGACTGGCGAACCCGACGGTGGCGTCCTAAGATTAAACCCAACGTCGTGTGACGACGACAGTTCCCTCTCCCCGCGAGGGGAGAGGGCTAGGGTGAGGGGGGAGAGTACCGAATGCGATTGGCGAATGTACGCCAATAGAATCCGTTGCTCTCCCCCCTCACCCCAACCCTCTCCCCCAAAGGGGAGAGGGAGAATATTTTTTTTCGGAGATTACAATGAGCGACAACACCAGGAAACCCGGTTTAGGCACCCTTGCCCTGCACGCGGGGCAGGTTCCTGACCCTGCGACCAACTCGCGGGCGGTGCCGATCTATGCCACCAGCAGCTACGTGTTCAACGACACGGATCATGCGGCCAACCTGTTCGCCCTGAAAGAATTCGGCAACATCTACACCCGTCTGATGAACCCGACTAACGACGTGCTGGAAAAGCGTCTGGCGGCACTGGACGGCGGGGCGGCGGCGTTGGCGTTTGCCTCGGGGCAGGCGGCGATTACGGCGGCGCTGCTGACCATCGTGCATGCCGGGCAAAACTTCATTTCGTCCAAGAGCCTCTACGGAGGCACCTGGACTCTGTTTACCCAGACGCTGAAGAAGCTGGGGATCGAGGTGCGGTTCTTTGATGCGGAGCATCCCGAGCAGATCGAAAAGCTGGTGGACCAGAACACCCGGGCCGTCTATCTGGAGAGCATCGGCAATCCGAAGAACGACGTGCCGGACTATCGCAAGGTTACCGATGCGGCCCACAAGCATGGCTTGCCGGTCATCCTGGACAACACGGTGCTGACGCCGGCGCTGTTCCGCCCGATCGAACAAGGGGTTGATATCGTCGTCTACTCCACGACCAAATTCATCGGCGGGCACGGCGTTCACGTCGGCGGGGCGATTGTCGATAGCGGCAACTTCCCCTGGGCCAAGGATCCGGAAAAATGGCCGGAATTCAACGCCCCCGATCCGTCGTATCATGGCCTGGTCTTTACCGAAGCTCTCAAGCCCATCGGCAACATCAGCTACATCATTCACATCCGCACGCACTGGCTCCGCGACACCGGGGCGGCCCAGAGTCCCTTTGCCTCGTTCCTCTTTCTGCTCGGATTGGAAACCCTGCACCTGCGGCTGGAACGCCACGTGAAAAACGCGAAGGCCGTCGCCGAATGGCTCGCTAAACATCCCGCCGTGGAGTGGGTGAACTATCCCGGCCTGCCCAGCCACAAGAGCTACGCCAACGCCAAAAAGTATCTGCCCAACGGGGCCGGGGCGATCATCGGCTTCGGGATCAAAGGCGGGCGGGCGGCGGGCATCAAGTTCATCAACAGCGTGAAGCTCGCCAGCCACCTGGCGAATATCGGCGACGCCAAGACGCTGGTGATTCATCCGGCCTCGACGACCCATCAACAGCTCACGGCCGAGGAGCAAGCGTCCGCCGGTGTAACCCCTGAATACATCCGGCTGTCAGTCGGGATCGAAGATTTGGAGGATATTCGGGAGGATTTGGATCAGGCGCTGAAGGCGGCGCAGGGATAGGGAAAAACCCGAAGCTCGAAACCCGAATGACGAATAAATGACGAATGACCCAATGACGAAACAGCCTGCGTCGCATTCGCAACAATAGCCGCGACGCAACGCGTCGCGGAGCCCTCGCAGGCGATCGGGGCGACCGTGCCAGACAACCCTTTCGTCATTCGGATTTCGTCATTCCTTCGGATTTCGGGTTTCGGATTTCGGACTTCCCCCCTAGGTTTTCCGGCGGTGGAAAACGAACTCGTGGGCGAAGACGTCTTCCCCTCTCTGGTAGGTCAGGCGGATTCGCACGTCAGTTTCGCCGTTCCATTCCCAGTACATGGGGTCGCCGTCGTCGAGGTAGATCTGGAGGTATTTGGGTTGGGTTGAGTCGTCCCGGCTGACTCGGGCGCCGACGCCGAAACCGATGGACGGGCCGGAAGGGGCAATCTGCGGCCGCATGGGGGGAAAGATCAGCTTCATGAATGAACGGGGGGCGATGGCCTGGCTGCGGAACGGGTGGCTTTGGCCGTTGGGGCTGACGACGTAGCTTTGGCCGCCGAGGAACTGGAGGGTTTCGTCGGTGCCGTTTTCGATGCGCATGACCAGATAGTTGTCCACGCTGCGCAGACGGTAGGTCATCTGTTCCAGCGTGAAGGTTTTATCCGATTCGGTGCCGACACGTCCGGCCAAGGCCGGCGGACGGACCAGATCGTATTCGTAGCGGGCGCATCCGCTCAGCAGCACCAAACCGCACATCACCATCAGCCATCGCATAGGCAGACCTCGGTCAGAGTTTTCGGCGTACAAACGCAAACCGGTTCTCAAATATATTGAGCCCGCGACGGTAGACAAGCAACAAGCGGAATTGACCTGGGCCGTTCCACTCCCAGTAGTAAGGGTTCAGGTCCGCCACCTCTACGTAGGTGGGCGGCGGCGGCGGCATAAAGCCGTAGTCCCATTCCCAGGCGTAATAGGGATAAGCATATCCGCCGGCGTAGTAGGGGCTGACAAAATAGGTGGGACGCTCGGGAGGGATGAGCAGATTGATGTAACTGTGGGGCGCGATGGTCTGGCTGTATATCGGGTGGGATTGGCCGAGGGTATCGACGACATAGCTGCGGCTGCCGAGAAGATAGACGGGGCCTTCGGTGGGGTTGCTGATCCGCACGCTCAGGCGGTCGTCGGTTTGTCCGAAGCGGTACTCCAGCGGCGCGGTGGCGACGGTCAGCGGCTGGGTTGTGGGAACAATCTGTCCGGCCGGGAGGGGTTCAATCAGGGTGTACTGATACCGGCGCAGCCGGCCAATCCAACGATCAGCATCAACAGCGTGAGGGCGATATTGAAATATTGCATGGAAATCCTCCTTCAACTTCCACGCATCGCCCGGACCAGGAATCAGGGATTTTTCCCTATCACCTGCGAACCCATTCCGGTCGGCTGGGTGGCCGGCGGGGTCATGGTTTCCATGGCCTGAATGACGGTGGTATCCACGCCGTGGTTGCGGAGGTATTGCTCCTGATCGGTCGTCAGGGCGAAGGTCTGGCCGGTCGCGCGCAGGCGGCGGATCATCTCGTCGTCGCTCAACCCGGCCTGTTTCATGGCCACCACTTCGTCCATGGTGACAAAGCCGTCGTTATTCAAATCGGCGGTCTGGGAGTTTTGGACACTGGCGGGAGTGGCCGGATTCTGCTGGGCCTGTTGGGAAGCCTGGATGGCTTCGTTCTTGTGCTGGTCGTTGTTCTTGGCGACTTGGGTGCCGATGAGATACCCGCCGCCGGCCCCGAGGGCGCCGCCGAGCAAGGCGCCGAGGGCGCGGTCCTTGGTGACGGCCGCTCCGATGGCCGCGCCGCCCACACCGCCGATCACGGCGCCGGAGGTGCGGGGATTTTCCTTGGTCTCCTGGCAGCCGCTCAGGGGGAGGAGTGAACCAAGGGATAACGATCCCATCAATAACGTGCAGACGGCCCTTCGCTTCGCGCTCATGAATTGCTCCTTGAAAGAATGCAACTTCAGACCGGTGCGAACGGTGTGCCAGAAAGGGAAAAGAAAACCGGCCTGAGAACAGGCCGGCTCAATGGCAATTAAGTTGTGCGTCTTGGGGGCGATTACTTTTGACGGAAGACGATGCGGCCTTTGCTCAGGTCGTAAGGGGAGAGCTCGACCTTCACGCGGTCGCCGGGCAGGATGCGGATGAAATGCTTGCGCATCTTTCCGGAGACGATGCCAAGGATCTCGTGGCCCGAGTTGTCCAGCTTGAGCTTGAACATCGCGTTGGGCAACGCGGTCGTCACGGTCGCTTCTACTTCAATGGGCTCGGATTTGGCCACAGTCAGTCTCTCCCTTGCAGATTCCTGCAAACTTGCAAAACAACTATGTTATGACGGATCGCTCAATCCGACAAGGCTCTTAAACGTTTAATGCGAAGAAAAGGATTGGAACCGCCGATGCACGCGGATGGACGCCGATAAAGAAACAGCTATTTCTTATCGGCGTGTATCTGCGTTTATCGGCGGTTTCACAAGTTCTTTGCGTGTTCCGATTTACTTTTCCGCTTTTTTCTTGGCCCAGAAGCGTTTGCGTTTTTCTTTGACCTCGTCGGGGACGGGATTGGCTTTGATGAACTGGGCGGTTTCCTGGAGCATGCGGAAGAAACCGACGAAATCCTCGCTGAAGACGAACAGGCGGGTCTTGCGGACTTCGTCGGTGGCTTCGTCGCGTTTGCCTTCGGTCAGGACCAGGAAGTGGTTGCCGTTGCCGGCCTGCTTGATCTGGGCGGCATAGGTGCGGGGGCCGACCGATTTGAAGAAGGTTTGAAAGAGGATTTTGGCTTCGGGTTTGTCGGGCTTGGCTGCTTTGGTTGCCTGTGGTGCGCTCGCCTTGGGTTGCCGCTTGCCGCTTGACCGAGGTGCTGCCGCCATACGCTTCCTTCCCTAAACGTGTTCCCCTTTTGCGTGTTGCGAAGTCGCAACCCGTAAGCCACGTCAGTTATTGTAACTGCGAAGCACGCCAATCACCACGCCCTGCACCTTGCAGCGTTCGGCATCGACGATTCGCGGCTCCATGGCCGAGTTGGCCGGTTGCAGGCGGACCTTGCCGCCCTCACGGTAAAACCGTTTGAGGGTGGCTTCGCCGGTGTCGAGCAGGGCCACGACCTGTTCGCCGTTGCGGGCGCTCTCGCGGCGTTCGATGACCACGTAATCGCCGTCGCACAGGTGGTCTTCGATCATGGAATCGCCCCGCACGCGCAGCACATAAACGCCCTCGCGGGAGTGGAACAACTGCTCAAGGTCGAGTTCCTCGCGGTTTTCAACCGCCTCGATGGGAGAGCCGGCGGCGATGTTGCCCAGCAGCGGCAGCTTGGTCGAACGATTTTCGTCGGGAAGCTTTTCGTCGGCGACGATCTCCAGCGAGCGGGCCTTGTGCTTGTCCCGGCGCAACACGTGCTTCTTCTCCAACGCCCCGACGTGCTCGAAGATCGTGACCTTGCTGGTGCCCAATTGGTCGGCCAGCTCCTGCATGGTGGGGGAGTAGCCGCGCAGATGCCGGTAATTGCGAATAGCCACAATGACGTCGAGCTGACGAGGCGTGAGGTTCATGGAAGTCTCCCTCGTGAGAGGTGTTTTATCGGACTCGACAACCTCGGTTCGGAGGTTGTTTGGTTATACAATACCCTAACAGATATCGGAAGTCAATGTGTTGCGACATGAACGAACGGGGCAATTTTGGATTTTGGATCTACAGACGGCGTGCGATAGCCTCTTCAAATCCGAAATCCGCGATCCAAAATCCAAAATCCTCCCTGACGTGTTGGCAATCGGGGGGCGAACCGGTAAATTACGCCGAATTTTGCGCGAGAACGCCTTTGGGATGTGTGACGGACTGTAAGAATTGGGGGCTCCGCGGCTCGTTGAGCCGCGGCTATGGATGAGCCGGGCAGTTCACACGTACGGGCAAGTACAATAAAGGGTTCAAATGCCTCGTCGTACTGACATTCATACGATCTTGATTATTGGGTCCGGGCCGATTGTCATTGGCCAGGGCTGTGAGTTTGACTATTCCGGCGTGCAGGCCTGCCGGGCCCTTCGCGAAGAGGGTTACCGCATCGTCCTGATCAACTCCAATCCGGCCACCATCATGACCGATCCGGAGTTCGCCGACGCCACCTACATCGAGCCCATCACGCCCGAGGCGGTCGAAAAGATTCTTCTGCATGAAAGCAAGACGCCCCATCCGATTGACGCGGTTCTGCCGACACTCGGCGGGCAGACCGGGCTGAACACCGCCATCGCCTGCTACGACAAGGGCATCTTCACCAAGTACAACGTCCAGATGATCGGGGCTAACCGCGAGGCCATTTACCGCGGGGAAGATCGGCAGGTCTTCAAAGACCTGATGATCTCAATCGGGCTGAAGGTTCCGGCCTCCGGCGTCGTTCACAACATGGACGACGCCCGCAAAGTCCTGGCCCAGATCGGCCTGCCGCTGATTATCCGCCCGGCCTTCACCCTCGGCGGCACCGGCGGGGGGATCGCCTACAACGTCGAGGAATTCGAGGACATCGTTCAACGCGGCCTCGACGCCTCGCCCGTCACGGAAGTCCTGATCGAACAATCGGTCATCGGCTGGAAGGAATACGAACTGGAGGTGATGCGCGACCGCAACGACAACGTCGTCATCATCTGCTCCATCGAAAACATGGACGCCATGGGCGTTCATACCGGCGATTCCATCACCGTCGCGCCGATCCAGACGCTGACGGACAAGGAATATCAGCGGATGCGCGACGCGTCCATCAAGATCATCCGCGCCGTCGGTGTCGAAACCGGCGGGTCCAACATTCAGTTCGCCGTCAATCCCGCCAACGGCGAGATGGCCGTGGTGGAGATGAACCCCCGCGTTTCCCGTTCGTCGGCGCTGGCTTCCAAGGCCACGGGCTTCCCCATCGCCAAGATCGCCGCCAAGCTGGCCGTGGGGTATACGCTCGACGAACTGCCCAACGACATCACCAGGAAAACCGTCGCCTGCTTTGAGCCGACGATCGATTACTGCGTCATCAAGATCCCCCGCTGGACGTTCGAGAAATTTCCCGATGCGGATGAAACCCTGACGACACAGATGAAGAGCGTCGGCGAGGCGATGGCCATCGGGCGCACCTTCAAGGAAGCCCTGCAGAAGGGGATTCGCTCGATGGAGGTGAAGCGCTTCGGGTTCGGCCTGGACAAGTACGACAAGTGGCTGCGGGCGGAGAAGCAAGGCATCAAGGGAAATGAAGCCCCGCAGGGGGAATCGGCCGAAGCCGCCTGGCCGATCCCCGACGATAAGCTTCGGCGCAAGCTGGCCGTCCCCAGCCAAGGCCGGCTTTATTACATCCGCTATGCGTTGAAGATGGGCTGGACCATCGAGCAGATTCACGACCTGACCCACATCGACAAATGGTTCCTGGCCCAGATGCGGCAACTGGTGGAGTTCGAATCCGATCTGATTGCCGCCCGCAAGTGGATCGGCAAGGTCGATACCGATCCGCAGGCCCGGAAATCGCTGGCCTGCCTGTTGCGCCAGGCCAAGGAATGGGGCTATTCGGGCGTCCAACTCGCCACCATCTGGGAGATGGGCCTGACCGACGTGCGGGCGCTGCGGCTGAAGCTGGGGATTGAGCCGGTCTACAAGCTGGTGGATACCTGCGCCGCCGAGTTTGAAGCCGCCACGCCGTATTATTACTCCTCCTACGAAACGCCCTATGTCACGGGCGGCAAGGAAAAATCCCCGCCCCGCTGCGAGGACGAAATCCGCCTGACGGACAAACAGAAGGTCATCATCCTGGGCGGCGGCCCCAACCGCATCGGACAGGGCATCGAGTTTGACTACTGCTGCGTGCATGCCGCCTTCGCCATGAGCGAACTGGGCTACGAATCGGTGATGGTCAACTCCAACCCCGAAACCGTCTCCACCGACTACGACACCAGCGATCTGCTCTTCTTCGAGCCGCTGACGCACGAAGACGTTTTGAACATCTGCGAGCGGCTCAACGGCGGCTCGTTCCGCGGCGCTTCGCCGGGGCGGGTCAAAGGGGTGATCGTGCAGTTCGGCGGTCAGACGCCGCTCAACCTCGCCCGCGGGCTGATGGAGGCGGGGGTTCCCATCCTGGGCACGACCGTCGAATCGCTCGACGCGGCCGGGGACCGCGAGCAGTTCCGCGACCTGATCCAGAAACTCAAACTTCGCCAGCCCGTCAACGGCATTGCCCGCAACCTGGCCGAGGCCCGCGAGATCGCCCGGCAGATCGGCTACCCGGTCCTGGTGCGTCCCTCGTTCGTGCTGGGCGGGCGGGCGATGGAAATCGTCTCCGACGAAGACCAGCTCAACTTCTACATGACCCATGCCGTGGAAGCCTCCGGCGAGCATCCGATCCTGATCGACAAGTTCCTCGACAACGCCACGGAAGTGGACGTGGACTGCATCGCCGATTACAACCCCGCCGACGTTGCGGGCGACGCGGGCCAGGCTTTGATCTGCGGCGTCATGGAGCACATCGAAGAGGCCGGAATTCACTCCGGCGACAGCGCCTGTGCGCTGCCGCCTTATTCGCTGTCGAAGAAACTCGTCGAGCAGCTCAAGCAACAGACCTATGCCCTGGCCAAGGCGCTGCGGGTTCGCGGGCTGATGAACGTGCAGTACGCCATCAAGGACGGGGAGATTTATATCATCGAAGTCAACCCGCGTGCGTCGCGCACCATTCCGTTCGTCTCCAAGGCCACGGGCGTTCCCTGGGCCAAGATCGCCGCCAAGGTGATGGCCGGGCAATCGCTCAAGTCGCTGGGCGTGAAGGAAGTGGTCGATCCGAAACATACCTCGGTGAAAGAAGTCGTCTTCCCCTTCAGCAAGTTCCCCGGCGTGGACGTGATCCTCGGGCCGGAGATGCGCAGCACCGGCGAAGTCATGGGCATCGACCGCAATTTCGCCATTGCCTTCGCCAAGAGTCAGATTGCCGCCGGGTCACCGTTGCCGGTAAGCGGCACGGTGTTCATCTCCGTCAACGACCGGGACAAGGAAAAGATCGTTCCCGCCGCCCGCGTTCTGGTGGAGTGCGGCTTCAAGATTATCGCCACCAGCGGCACGTACCAGGTTCTGAGCAAGAACGGCGTCCCCGTGACGCGCATTCCCAAGCTTTCCGAAGGCCGGCCCAACATCAAGGACTACATCAAAAACGGACAGGTTCAGCTCATCATCAACACCCCCACGAAGAAGGGCCCGCAGACCGACGAAGGCAAGATTCGCGCCATGGCCGTCTTGCACAAGATCACCATGCTGACGACGCTGACCGCCGCCAACGCCGCCACCAAGGCCATCAAGGCCGTCCAGGCCGAAAAATGGGACGTCCGACCGCTGCAAAGCTACTTCGGAAAACCTGAGGGGGAAGCCCGAAACCCGAAACCAGAATGACGAACAAATGACGAATGCCCCAATGACGAAAGAACCTACGTCGCATTCGCCTCAATAGCCGCGACGCAACGCGTCGCGGAGCCCCCGCAGGTGCTCGGGGCAACCCCACCGAAACACCCTTTCGTCATTCGGATTTCGTCATTCCTTCGGATTTCGGGTTTCGTCATTCGAGCTTGGTCCTTCGTCATTCTGGTTTCTGGCTTCGGATTTCCCCTCTTTGTCCCATAATCTTAAAGTTATTAACGTCATCTCACCGATGAGTAGCAAAGACGCGGCACCGTGTATTTCCGCGTCCGTCTCGGGCTGCTGACGGATCGGCACCCGCCAAACCATGGAAGGTTCGGCACATGCGTACGATTGCGATCATCAATCAAAAGGGCGGCTGTGGCAAAACTACGACCAGTATCAATCTGGCCGCCTGCCTGGCCCGCCTCGGGCAGAAAACCTTGCTTGTCGATATGGACCCTCAGGGCCATTGCGGCATCGGCCTGGCGGTTCCTGAAGAGCAGATTGAACGCACCATCTTTGACACCCTCATCGAACCCGAAGACGGTCGGGTGGCCAAGGTCAGCGAAACCGTCTGGCAAATCGCCAGTGATTTTGACCTGTCCCCGTCCAACATCCGTCTGGCCGCCTTCGAGCAGCTTTTCGCCGGCCGGCCTGGCCGGGAAGACCGGCTTCTCAAAGCCCTGGAATCCGTCCGCGATACCTACCAGTGGTGCATCATCGATTGCCCACCGAGCGTCGGTCTGATTACCTTCAATGCCCTGCGCGCCTGTGACGAAGCCATCGTCCCGGTGGAGACCGGCTTCTTCAGCCTGCACGGCCTGACGAAGATGATGGAAACCCTGGAGATGATGCGCGACCGGTGCAACAAATACATCACCATCCGCGTCCTGCCCACCCTCTACGACACCCGCACCAAGCTGGCCCGGGAAGTCCTCTCCGAGCTGCGCGGCAAGTTCCGCGGCTATCTCATGGAGAGCACGGTCAACTTCAACACCAAACTCAAGGAAGCCGCCAGCTTCGGCCAGCCCATCACCGAATACGATCCGGGCAGCCGGGGCTACAAGGATTTCGTCAACCTCGCCCGCGAACTCATGGGCCACCGCCCGCTGGAACTCGAAGCCGAGCCCCAGCAGGAACTCTCCCGCCCCGCGGAGCTGGTCAAGCGCGCCAAACAACTGCAGCAACTGGCCAATTTCCAGTTCGGGAAAAACACGGTTGCCGCCGAGACTGCGGCCCCGGAAAAGACCACCGAACAAAAAATCGCCGACTTTTACGGCGTCAAGCAGGTTGGTTCCGATGTGGTCTTTTCCACCCGGTTCCAATCCGCACAACAGGTTCTTCTCGCCGGCGATTTCAATAACTGGTCGCCTGCCGCCACCCCGATGACCGGCCGCGGCAAGCCCGGCGATTGGTCCGCCAGCCTGTCGCTTACCCCCGGCCGCTATCGCTACCGCTACGTTGTCGATGGCAAATGGGTCACTGATCCCAATAATCAATACGTCGAGACGAATCAGTTCGGAGAACTGAACAACGTTATCGAAGTGGAGTAGAAAGACTTAGGATTTTGGATTTTGGAATTCGGATTTTGGATTTGCAGAGGCTATCGTGCGCCGCGTGTAAATCCAAAATCCGCAATCCCAAAATCCAAAATGAGACCATGGATCAGCCCAAGCCAAGCCGTCATCTCAGCGAGATCGGGCACTTGTTTCTGAGCAGCATTCGGGATCGCCAGGCGGGCGGGGCGCCTCGCCCGCAGCGAAAGCCGCCGCAGGCTTCGCCGTCGCCGGAAATGGATCTGACCAGCGCCGAGCTGGCCCGGGACTTGGGGGAATCGCCCAGCCGCCCCGAGCCGGTGCATTCGGAACGCATTCCGCCCATCACGGCCGTCATTGCTTCCCATCTCAACGGCGCGCAAATGGACCGCGTGCGTGATTACGCCCGTCATCTGGCCGCCGCCGGCCAGCGGATCGGACTGCTGATTGCCGACCAGCACGAATTTCGCGTGGAATGTTTTGACTTGGAAAATCAGCCCGATTTCGACGAACCGTCCCCGGCCCAGCCCTTGGACGTCCGGCAGATGATCCAGGCTGTCAACGAGATGAACTGGGATCTGGACCGCTGGCTGCTGCTATTGCCCGACCTTCACGTTCCCGAAGCCCGGGCGCTGCTCAATCGTGTTTCCGACTGGACACTGCTGGCCACCAGCGATCACGACGGGATTGTTTCCGCCTATCGCATGCTCAAGGGCCTGTGGGATCAGCACCGCCCCAACCTTTCGCTCACCTTGCTCGACGCCGCGGACGAGCCGCACGCCCAGCAGATGTTCCGCAAGTTCGCCGGGGTTTGTCAGCAGTTTCTGGATTGTCCGCTGCATCACGAACCGCCCGTGCGTCCCGCGCCGGCCATCGCCTGTCATTCGGCCCTCTGTTGCCCGGTTGAAAAACATCCCCCCATGCACTGGCAGGTTCTGAGCGACTTGTGCGACCAATCGCGCCGCGTCCCGCCGACCAGCGTTCCCTCGCCCTCTGCGTCGCCGGCAGTCGCGGAACCCGCACCGGCGGTCGTTGCGCCAGCCCCCGCGCAGGTCATTCCCGAACCCATTCCCGCGGCTCCGGTTTCCCCTGTGCCGCCCACCCCCGCAGCAGCAGTCGAGCCGCCCGTGATCGTTCCGCCGCCATCGTCGGCCATGAATTTCGCGCCGACTCCAACCGACGTTTCGGACGTATACGAATTGACGGGCAACGAGCCCGAAGCCTCGGCCATCTGCTCGGCGGCCCTTCGTCGCGCCGCCGGTGAATTGGCCGAGTGTCAGGTGCGCCCGCCGATGTGCCCCGATGCCCGTCTGGCTGTCAGCCGGGATCGCCGACTGGTTCTGCTGGCCGCCGCCCGCAAGGGCCTGACCGACCTGCGGGCCATCAGCCAGGCTTATCGCTGGCTGAGCGAGAATCGTTCGTTGATTGTGATGGCTTTGCCGCAGTTCGCCATTGATTCAGCGCAACAGCCGCAGTTGCGGCTGTTGGTCGATCACGCCGATTTCACTGCCGAGCTACTCCAGCCCATGCTGGAAAGCCAAAGCGTCACCGTTCAAACCTACCGTAAGCTCCGCTGGGACAAGAAGATCGGGCTGCTGCTCGACGTCGCCTAGCGCGATATTTCATCCTCCCAAAACAATCCGTTTTGCCGCAAATGGGTTTTGTTGGGAAATTCCGCGCCGTTGGGATATGATAAGCAACTTACCAAGGCGAACATGACAAGCGATGGGTGAGTCGGAGCGGAGGGCGACTTCCAAGTCCCGTTCCCTTTTCCCTTGTGTGTGGAGGCACGTCCATGGATTCTAAACCGTTGCATGCATTGCTGCGTTTTGTTGGGAAGGCTATCGTTGCCGGTGTGACCATGATCGCCGTCGGCATGATGGCGGGAGGCGTGGCGAGTTTCATTGACGATGCGGTCATTGGAAGTCATCGGCTGCTGAATGTCGGAGAGAGCACGATCCTGAACCTGATTCTGCCGCTTTGCCTGATCCCGTCTTTTTTTATGTTCGTGATCGTCTGGCTGATGTTCGCGATTCTGGGCCTGCCGCTCCGGTCGTTCGGGCGGACGGCTTTCATTATCCCGCTGCTGGCGTGCGAGATCTATCTGCTGTGGGCCTGGATAATCCCGGCCGACCGCGACGTGGGCGATCCGGCCGTGCGGGTCTATTCAATCACCCTGCCCTTCGGCGCGTTGGCCTGGTGGTGGGCCTGGGCCGCGATAAGCAATTTCAGAAATCGACGGGATCAAAAGCTTTTAGCCGATTTTCGCCTTGAAATGGGGATGGGCCAGGCGAGGGCGATAAGAGGTTATTAAGAGCGACTGGCGGAACTGCCTGCGGAGGTGATTTTATCTGCCGGGGGAATCCGTTAACCGCGAAGATGCCGGGGTGAATTCTTTTTCACCACGGAGGCACGGAGGCGCTATTGTGTCCAAACAGTTTTATTGAACCGCCAAGGCCGCCAAGAGAAGAGAATGATGAACGATGAATTATGAATGATGAAGAAGGAAGCAAGCTGTTATGTAAACTGCTCTTCTTTCCACCTTCATCATTCATCATTCTGACTTCTCTTGTCTTGGCGCTCTTGGCGGACTTGGCGGTTCAAATTCTTCTGTAACCTTCCTCTACAAGTTGGCCTCCGTGTCTCTGTGCCTCCGTGGTTTTACCAGACCCTTTTCTTATCATCCGGCGTCATTCGCGCAATCTTGGGCTTTTATTTTCGGCGAAGCCAGGCATAGAATCTCCGCAGGGGAAGGAGGCCTATGCGGATCGATCAGTTGTTGAACCAGGGCAAGCCCTTGGTTTCGTTCGAGCTTTTCCCGCCCAAGAACGAAGCCGGGTTCGCTCAGCTTTATCAGGCCATCGGGGAGATGTACTCCCTCCGCCCCAGTTACGTCTCCATCACCTACGGAGCCGGCGGCGGCACGCGTCAGAAGACCGTCGATCTGGTCCAACGCATCCAGACCGAACTGAAAATCCGTTCCATGGCCCATCTGACGTGCGTCGGACACAACGCCGAAGAGATCGGACAGATTCTGGACAACCTCTGGAACGCCGGGGTGTACAACGTTTTGGCTTTGCGGGGTGATCCGCCGGTCGGGCAGATGCATTTCGTGCCGGCCGAGGGGGGATTCAAGTATGCCAACGAACTGGTGCGGTTTGTTCGCGAGCGTCACGATTTCTGCATCGGGGTGGCCGGGTATCCCGAAGGGCATCCGCAGTGTCTGAACCGCATCCGCGACATGGAGCATTTGAAACAGAAGGTGGACGCGGGGGCCTGTTTCGTGGTGACGCAGTTGTTCTTTGACAACGACGATTTCTACCGCTTCCGGGATGAGGCGAGGGCCATGGGTATTCGCGTGCCGATCGTCGCGGGGATTATGCCCATTTTGAACGTGGCCCAGATCAAGCGGTTTGTCGCCATGTGCGGGGCGAAAATCCCCCATTCGCTGTTGCAGAAGATCGAGGCCGTGGAAGGTGAGCCCGAATCGGTCTACGCCATCGGCGTGGAACACGCCCTGGAGCAGTGCCGCGATTTGCTGGCCCACGGCGTGGAGGGGCTGCATTTCTACACGCTGAACCGCAGCAAGGCGACGGTGCAGATATGCAAAACCCTGAGCGTGGATCACGCGACGTAACCCCCCCTCCATTTTGGATTTTGGAATTCGGATTTTGGATCTACAGACGGCGTACGTTCGCCTCTTCAAATCCAAAATCCGAATTCCAAAATCCAAAATCGAATCACTTTTCCGTGACTCGGGCGGTCCACCAGAGGATGACGATGGGGAGGATTCGGCCGGCGAGCATGGTCAGGGAAAGCACCAGCAGCGGATAGCGCGTCAGAGAAACAGGATCATGGGATAGCCCCACGTTGCTGGCGGCGCTGATGAGCATGAACAGCAGGCGGTCGGTGGGGAGTTGCATCTGCGGGTCGAGGACGAGCATGGCCAGCAGTGCCGAAAAGACGACGGCGGCGTAGATTCCGATCCAGCAAATGGCGATGCCGAAAGCCCGGCCGGCCGGTTCATTGCGTAACACCCGGCGGATGCCGCATCCGACTTCGGCCAGGGTGGTGGTCTTCAATCCGCCGCCCGTTCCTCCGGGGCTGGCCCCGATGGCCATGAGCAGCACCAGACCCCATTGCATGGCCGGCGCATAGTCGTAGACGTGTTGCAGTGGCAGGCCCAGCGTGCGGGCGTTGAGGGCGGCGGTGGAACCCGTGACCAGGGCATGGGACCAGTCGGCGTTATTCCCCCAATAGATCATCTGAACCGCCACGAAAAATAACGTGCCCAGAACATAAAGGCCGGCGGACAGGACCAATACACTTCGTGCGTGTGCCGACAAAGGACGTCGGCCAAGGAGTCGGTCGTAAAGTTCCATGAGAACGGTCAAACCCAATCCGCCGAGAACGGAGAGGGGGAGAATGACCAGTTGCGTGGACCAGTGAAAAGGGCTGTCAAGCCGACCGATGTACAGGCCGCTGTTGCCGAACGCCCCAGCCGCTTGCATCAAGGTGGACAGATCATCCTGACCGCTCTGGGCCAGGATTGCGGCCCCGACCAGCAGGGCCAGCCCCTGGGCCGCAATCGCGGCCAGGGTGATGCGTCGGTCGGAATAGCCGAGACGCAGAATTCGCTTCACGGCCAACCCGCCGGCGATGAGGCTGAAGAGTGATCCGCCGAGGGTGAGGACGAGAACCATCACCTTCCCGCCGGTGAGGTATTCGTTGGGGTTGATGGTGTGCTGAAAGCCGGTGAGGGTGGCGGCGTTAATGGCCGAGAACAAAGCCCGGTCGGCGCTCATCTCATTGCCGCGCACCATAGCCAGGCTGGAGCGAAAGACGACAAAGCCGACGATGAGCAGCAGCACATAGCCGACAAAGAGCCATTCCCCCAGCGCATCGGCGGAGGTCGGCCGGGCCAGAGGGAGCGAGGCGTCCGGTCGGGGCGGTTGAGAGATTTCGGAGACGGCGGGAGTTTTTTTCACGACGTCGCGGGGGTTTATAAAAGCCGGTTACGGCGTTACTTGTGGTAGACCTTGTCGGGATCAAAAGCCTTTTGGGCAATGATCTTCCAGTCTGATCCACCGGGCTGGTATTCGCGGTAGAAGCAACTGCGATAGCCTTCGTGGCAGGCGGCGACGACCTGTTCGACCTTGAGGATGACGGCATCGCGGTCGCAGTCGGTCAGGAACTTCTTGACGAGCTGGAAATGCCCGCTGGATTCGCCCTTGAGGGCCAGCCGGTTTCGGCTGCGGCTGAAGGTATGCACCTTGCCGGTTTCCAGGGTTTTTTCAAGGGACAGGCGGTTCATGTAGCAGACGACGAGGACTTCGCCGTTTTGCCAGTCCTGAATAATAGCCGGGATCAAACCGTTTGCGTCGAATTTCAAGCTATCCAGTTGTTGGTCCATGCCGGTATTGTTCGGCGAAACGAGGGCTTTTGTCAAATGTCGCGAAGCATGGAATCTTGACTTGCCGGGCGTAAGCCGTAGCATCCACGGCCTGTTTTGGATGCGTATAACCGGCCGTTAAAACAATAAGGAGTTGAGTTATGGCGAAGAAGACTGTCGCGGATGTGGATGTGAAGGGCAAGCGGGTGTTGATGCGGGTGGACTTCAACGTGCCGCAGGACAAAAAGACCGGTCAGATCACCGACGACCGGCGCATCACCCAGGCGCTGCCCACGCTCAAGAGCGTGATCGATCGGGGCGGCCGACTGGTGCTGATGAGCCACCTGGGCCGGCCCAAGGGCGGCCCGGAGCCGAAGTATTCGCTCAAGCCCGTCGCCGAGCGCCTCGGGCAATTGCTGGGCAAGCCGGTGGCTTTCACCGGCGACTGCATCGGACCCGAAGCCGAAAAGACGGTGGCGGCCATGAAGGACGGAGACGTGGTGCTGCTGGAAAACGTCCGCTTCCACGCCCAGGAAGAAAAGAACGACCCGAATTTCGCGGCCCAACTGGCCAAGCTCGGCGACGTCTACGTCAATGATGCGTTCGGTACGGCCCACCGCGAGCATGCCTCCACTTTCGGCGCGGCTCAGGCGATGGCCGGCAAGCCCCGCGTCATCGGGTTCCTCATTCAAAAAGAACTGAAGTTTCTGGGCGATGCCGTCTCCAACCCGGCCCGGCCTTTCATCGCCATCCTCGGCGGGGCCAAGGTTTCGGACAAGATCAACGTCATCGAGCAGCTCTTGGGCAAGGCCGACAAGGTCTTGATCGGCGGGGCGATGGCCTACACCTTCTTCATGGCCCAGGGCAAGACGGTCGGTCAGAGCCTGGTGGAAGCCGACAAGGTCGATCTGGCCAAGAGCCTGATGGCCAAGGCCGGCAGCAAGCTGATGCTCCCCGTGGACACGGTGGTGGCCGACGGCATCGACTCGGCCAGCGGCATCGTGGTTGAGGGAAATATCCCGGCGGACAAGTCCGGCTTCGACATCGGCCCCAAGACGCGGGCGATGTATCAGAGCGAACTGGCCAAGGCCAAGACCGTCGTCTGGAACGGGCCGATGGGCGTGTTCGAAAAGGCGCCTTTCGCGGCCGGGACCAAGGCGATTGCCGAGGCCGTGGCCGGCGCCACGCAGAAGAACGGCGCGGTGACGATCATCGGCGGCGGCGACAGCGCCGCGGCCATCGAACAGTTGGGTCTGTCCGAGAAGGTCAGCCACGTCTCCACCGGCGGCGGCGCGTCGCTGGAGTTCCTGGAAAACGGGCACTTCTCGACGATTGACATTTTGGATTAAGCGAAGAGAAAATTTAGCCACAGATGGGGCACGGATTGACGCAGATAAAGGCAACGCCAACGCTTAATATCTGTGTTCATCCGTGTCCCATCTGTGGCAAATTAAAATCCTGATAATGAGACGCGAATGCCTGTACGAGATCCTTTTTCTCTGACTTCACCGTTGATTACGGCGTCGATCCTGTCGGCGGACTTCGCCCGCCTGGGGGCGGAGATGCTGGAAGTGCAGGCGGGCGGGGTGGACTTTTTCCACTTCGACGTCATGGACGGCCATTACGTGCCGAACATCAGCTTCGGGCCGGCGGTGGTTCGCTGTGTGCGGCCGGTGACCAAGGCGTATTTTGATGCGCATCTGATGATCAGCGAGCCGTTGCGTTACGCGCCGGCGATGGTGAAAGCGGGCGCCAATAACCTGACGTTCCACGTCGAGACGGTGGACGATCCGGCGGCGACGGCGCGGGAGATCAAAAAACTGGGTTGCCACGTCGGCATCACGCTCAACCCGGCAACCCCGGTGGAGCGATTGTGGCCGGCGCTGGACGAAGTGAATATGGTGTTGGTGATGAGCGTGGTGCCGGGTTTTTCCGGCCAGAAGTTCATGCCCGAGGTGCTGGAGAAGGTCCGGCAGATAAAGCGGCGGCTGCGTCCGGACCAGCGGATCGAGATTGACGGGGGGATCAAGTTGGAAACCATTACCGAGGCGCGGGAGGCCGGGGTAGACTGGTTTGTGGTGGCCAGTGCGATTTTTGACGAGAAGGATCGGGCCGGAGCGATTCGAGGGTTGAAGGAAAAGTTGTCGGCGGCAAAGTAGGGTGCTCGGAACGGTTGCCGCCTCGGGTTGAAGCTCGGAGCGAGAGGCGGATATGACTCGGATCGTTCTGATTAACGCCGGCCCGACAGCTTGGGATCTGGAAGACCGGGTTGTGGGCAGCAGTGATCTGCCGCTGGACGAGCAGGCGATCCGGATTGTGGGTCAGACGCTGGAGACGATTCCTCCGCCGGTGACGTCGATCTATCGGGATAAGGACCACGAGGCCTGCGAGCAGGTGGCGCAAATGCTGGCGTGGCGGTTCCAGGCCAAGCCGCGGCACAACGGGCAGTTGAAACCGGTTCACTTGGGATTGTGGGAAGGGCTGACGCGGGAGGAGCTTCGCCATCGTTTCCCGCGGGTGTACGGGCAATGGATGGAGAGGCCGCTGGCCGTGAATCTACCGGGCGCCGAACCGCTGGAGAACGCCATCGAGCGGTTAAGCGAGGCGATGCTGAGAATTCTGCGGCGGAACATGGGGATCACGACGGCCATCGTGCTGCGGCCGCTGGCGATGCAGATCGTGGCCGGAGTGTTGCGGCGGGAGTCGCCGGAAACCCTTGCCGGACACTTGCACGAAGTGCAGGCGGTGGAGACGATTGGGATGACGGATGGGGATGTAATTGAGTTTGTCAGATGAATGCGAGGCCAGTGATGTCGCAATTGCCAACCGAGAATGCCGGCGCCAAGAAGACCGAAGGCGTGCCCGAAGGGCTGTGGATGCGTTGCCCGGAGTGCGAGGACATGCTTTTCTGCAAGGTGGTGGAGGAGAATCTGCGGGTCTGCCCCAACTGCCAGCATCACATGCCGGTGGACGCGCGGACGCGGATCACCCAACTGGTGGACCCGGGAAGCTTCGAGGAGATGTTTCAGGACATCTCCCCGGTGGACTCGCTGGAGTTTGCGGATCGCAAGCCGTACGCGGATCGCATCAAGGAATACCAGGACAAGACGGGGAACCTGGACGCGGTGATCTGCGGCAAGGGCTTCATCAAGGGCCGGCCGTTGATGATGAGCGTCATGGACCTGAAGTTCATGGGCGGGTCGATGGGAAGCGTGGTGGGTGAAAAGATCACGCGGACGATCGAGGCGGCGGTCGATCAAAAACTGCCGCTGCTGATCGTCAGCGCCTCCGGCGGGGCGCGGATGCAGGAATCGACGCTGTCGCTGATGCAGATGGCCAAGACCAGCGCCGCCCTGGCCCGCCTGGACGACGCCGGCGGGTTGTTCATCAGCGTGCTGACCGACCCGACGACCGGCGGCGTGACGGCCAGCTTCGCCATGCTCGGCGATTTCATCCTGGCCGAGCCCAAGGCGCTGATCGGTTTTGCCGGCCCGCGCGTGATCGCCAACACCATCAAGGTGGAACTGCCCGAAGGGTTCCAGCGGGCGGAATTTCTTCAGGAACACGGCTTCGTCGATTTCGTGGTGCCGCGTAAGGACTTGCGCAGCGAAATCGCCCGCCTGGTGGACTTCTGCGGCAAATAACCAACGCCAAAAACAACCTTTTCTTACAAGCCCGGCGATTCATCGCCGGGTTTTCTTTTACCCCCATCCAGAGCATTCCCCGCATGCCGGTTAAGCCATCGCGGGAGCTTTTGACAATGACGGGGCTGTGGGCATTACATTATCCTGAAAAAAACGGGGCAGTTGGATGTCTGGGAGCGGACTCGGCCAGCGTTGAAACGGGGGATTCATGAGCTTGGAAGCGTCGTACCATTTCCGATGGCGGGTATCGCAGTGGGGAATACGGTGTCTGTTGGGCCTTGTGGCGGCGGCGGGGATTCTGGCGTTGCGCCTGGCCCTGGTTCCGATGGTGGGGCTGGCGGCCCCAACCCTGCTGTTTATTCTGGCGGTCATGGTGGCCGCGTGGCTGGGCAACTGGCTGGCGGGGGCAATTGCATCATTGGCTGGGGGGTTGCTGGCGGTTTATCTGCTGATGGAGCCGGTGTGGGTTTTTTCATTTCACAAGCCGGGGGCCTTAACGCAACTGATCATGTTTTACCTGGTCAGCGGACTGGTGATCACTCTGGTGGAAGGGTTTAAGCGGGCCGGGCAGCGGACGCACGACAGCGAACAATTTCAGCATGCGGTTCTCAATGCGCTGATGCCGGAGATGGCGGTCTTGGACCAGCAGGGGCGGATCATGGCGGTGAACGAAGCCTGGAAGCGTTTTGCCCGCGAGAACGGCGAACCAATGGGGCGGCTGGTTGCGGTGGGAACAAATTACCTGGAGGTCTGCCGGTGCGCCTCGGATCAGAAGGATGAGTTGGCCAGGCAGGCGCTGGAAGGAATCGAGTCGGTGTTGAGGGGCCGGCGAACGCAGTTCACGCTGGAATATCCGTGTCATAAACCGGGCGAGTTGCGGTGGTTCTTGATGAGCGTGGTTCCGTTGTCGGGCGAAGGCGGCGGGGGAGCGGTGGTCAGCCACATTAACGTCACGCAGCGCAAGGCGGATGAATTGGAGCGGGTGCAGTTGCTGTCGCGCGAGCAGTCGGCGCGGGCCGAGGCGGAGGCGGCCAACCGGGCCAAGGACGATTTCCTGGCGACGTTGTCGCACGAATTGCGGACGCCGCTGACGGCCATCATGGGGTGGGCGCAGATGTTGCTGCGGACGGAGCCCGATGCCGAAGAGGTTCGCCACGGACTGGAGGTGATCGAGCGGAACGCGTCGGCGCAATCGCAGATCATCGACGATCTTCTGGACGTGTCGCGGATCATCCGGGGCAAGTTGCACCTGGAGGCTCAGCCGGTCGATCTGGCGGAGGTGGTGGATGCGAGCGTGGATTCGGTGCGATTGGCGATGGAAGCCAAAGGGTTGGAACTGGTGAAGCAGGTGGATCAGCCGGTGGGGCAGATCAGCGGGGATCGAAACCGGCTTCAGCAGGTGATGTGGAATCTGTTGACCAACGCCATCAAGTTTACGCCGGAGGGAGGGCGGATTCAGATCCGCCTGAGCCAGCACGACGGACATGCGCGATTGGGCATCAGCGATAGCGGGATCGGCATTAAGCCGGACTTTCTGCCGTTCATGTTCGAACGGTTTCGGCAGGCGGATAGCTCAAGCAAACGGCGTTACGGCGGACTCGGGCTGGGGCTGGCGATCGTACGGCATCTGGTGGAGTTGCACGGAGGAACGGTCTGGGCGGAAAGCGGCGGCGAGGGGAAGGGCGCGACGTTTGTCGTCGATCTGCCGCTGGCCGCGACGGCGGGGGATGCGACGCTACGGCCAATACGGGAATTTACCGCGGAGGAAATTTTCACCGCCGAGGATGCGGAGGACCGCGGCGGGAAATAACCGGGACGGCATCGCCGATAGAGCCCCCGATAGCTTCCTCTCCCCTTACGGTGAAAGGAAGACGTTTCAGGGCGTTAGCGAGGAGGCGGTATATGAAGGGGCGTCGCTGGCGGGGAAGGATTCCAGGGAAGCTTCTTCGACGGCGTCGGCGACGCGAAGCTGCCGGCCTGAGGAGGGGCGTTGGGACGGGCCGGCGACGCCGCGATAGATCAGGGCCGTGCCGGCGATCATGAGGAGCAGGCCACCGGTGCTGCGGCGGAAGAGTCCGAAGAGGATGAGGGCGGCGCCGGAAAAAATCCAGAAGGATGGGGGCGCGGCGGGGACGGTGCTTTGCGGAACCAGATCATAGTGGTCTCCGACTTTTTTGGCGACATAAGTAGGCGTGGTCATGGCTGAGTCCTTTCGCCGGTAAGAGGATGCAAAAATCGCGCCGGGAGTTCTCCTTGCGGGGCTCTTTCGGCGGTCATGTCGGCGGGGTAACATGCCTTGAACCGTTACGAGGCATGAGATATGTCCCATGATGCGATGGCCGCGGAAAAGGAAAAGCGATGGGTCGCCCTGACAAGCTTGTGGGCGGCGGTGGGGATTACGTTGTTCAAAATCGCGGTGGGGGTGGCGACGGGAAGCCTGGGGATTCTGGCCGAGGCGGCGCATTCGGGGCTGGACCTGCTGGCGGCGGCGATGACGTTTATGGCGATCCGCCTGGCGGGAAAACCGGCGGACCCCGAGCATCCGTACGGACATGGCAAGGTCGAAAACGTTTCGGCGCTGTTTGAAACGCTGTTGCTGCTGGTGACGTGCGTGTGGATTTTTTACGAAGTGTATCGGAGGCTGAGCGGGCACGAGAGCCGGCCGGTGGAGGTGACCTTCTGGTCGTTTGCCGTCATGATCACCTCGGTGGTGGTGGATTATTCTCGCTCGCGGGCGCTGGCCAGGGCGGCTAAAAAACACAACAGCCAGGCGCTGGAGGCCGATGCGCTGCACTTTTCGACGGACATCTGGAGTTCGCTGGCGGTGATCGTGGGGCTGGCGTGCGTGAAGGCGGGACAGTGGTGGCCGGGGCTGGGGTTCCTGGCCTATGCCGACGCGGTGGCGGCGCTCGGGGTGGCGTTGATCGTGGTGTGGGTGAGCTTTGAAATGGGGGCCAAATCGATTCATGCCCTGATGGATAAAGCGCCGGAAGGGATGGAAGGCAAGATCAAGGAGGCGGTGGAGGCGATGCCGGAAATCGCCGACTGCCATCATGTACGGGTCAGGTGTTCGGGCTCGCAGTTGTTCGTGGACGTGCATGTGCTGGTGGACGGGAATCAGACGCTTGCGCAGGCGCATGCGCTGACGGAGCGGATTGAACAGGCGATCCAGACGGTCGCGCCGGCGTCCGACGTCACCGTGCATCCGGAGCCGATCTAGGAGTTGTGGATGAGTCTGTTTTGTAAATTGGCGGACGCCGGCGGATATGTGGCGGCTCACTGGGATCTGGCGGCGGACGAGGAGTTGCGGCGGTATTTCATCGCATTTTTCAAAAGCCAGTTCGAGACGATGCTGAAAGTGGGGGTGGATTCGGCCGAGGCGCACGGGCAGGATCGGAATCAGGCGATGGCGCGGGCCGGACAGTGCCGAAAAGAATTTTTCGCACAATTGGACGATTTTGCCGCTCGCCCGGCGGCGTTCGGCCGGGTGACGTTCCTGGTCTTCGACGGCTGGCGGGATTCGACGCTGCGCCGGCACGGGTTTGACGATCCGTACCTGGATTTCAAGAACCGGGCCAATGCGGCGGCGGCGCCCATCTGGGGCAAGTGTGCCGGCAGATCGATGGCTTGCACGGCCAAGCGCAGTTCGAGGCCGTCATCAAGGGCGTGTTCGCGGGGAATGTGTTTGACATGGGGGTGGAGGCGACGGCGAAAAAGATGCTGGGGGGAACGCTGGATTTCTTCTCGACGCGGGAGGGGATCTCCCCGCGACCCTGGCTGGTTGACGATTACGACGCGGCGGCGGAGCGTTTTCTGCGCGGCCCGTTTCATCGTAAGGCGGTATATTTCGTAGACAACGCCGGCGGGGATTTCGTCCTGGGGGCGCTGCCGATGATCCGGTGGCTGGCGATGCGGGGCACGCAGGTGGTGGTGGCGGCCAACGAGGAGCCGACGTTGAATGACGTGTCGATCCACGATGCGCGGCGGTGGTGGCCGGGCCTGGTGGCCGCCGAGCCCTCGCTGGGCCGGCTGCCGATCACGCAGGTCAGCACCGGCACGGCCGAGCCGCTGATCGATTTAAGCAAGGTGTCGGAGGAACTGAACGCGGCGTCGAAGGATGCGGACCTGGTGATCCTGGAAGGGATGGGGCGGGCGGTGGAGAGCAATTTTTACGCGAAGTTCAATTGTGACGCGTTGAAGCTGGCGATGATCAAGGACCGGAAAGTGGCCGAGTCGTTCGGCGGCAGGATGTATGACGTGGTCTGCCGGTTTGAAGCGGCGGCGGTTTAATTGACCCTGTTGCAGGATACGCGTAACATCCCCGGTTAACTGAGACTAACGAGGACACGAATGCACGATTCTGAAATGAAAAACGTGGATCCACGAGCGGCGGCCCGAGCCATGGGACATTTAGGCGGGATGACGGGTCGGCCCGGAATGGCGCCGATGGGCATGCCGGTGGCGATGCCCGGGGCTCCCGGGCCGGGCGGGTATAACCGCTATCGGGAAATGACCCTGGAGGAAATGCTGCTCGAAAACCGGGTGGTGTTCCTTGTGGGAGAGATCAACCACGTCAGCGCGTCGCGCGTGATCATGCAGATGCTGTACCTGCAGAGCGTGAAGCGCGATGCGGACATCAACCTCTATATCAACAGCCCCGGCGGCGTGGTGGACGATACGCTGGCGATGTATGACATCATGCGTTTCCTGACGTGCGACATCGCGACCTACTGCATCGGCCGGGCCGAAAGCGGCGGGGCGGTGGTCTTCATGGCGGGCAAGAAGGGCAAGCGGTTTATCCTGCCCAATGCGAAAGTGATGATCCACCAGCCCTTCGGCGGGGTGTACGGCCAGGCGGCGGACATCGAAATCCAGGCCGAAGAAATCCTCAAAACCAAGGACACGCTGATTAACGTGATGGCCAGGTGTACCGGCCAGACGACCGAACGCATCCGGGAAGACAGCGAACGCGACCGCTTCTTTGACGCCAAGCAGGCGGTGGCCTACGGCATCTGCGACGAAGTGTTGGGTGAGGAAGCGGACGCAAAGGCGATCAGTGCGGCCGATGCGAGCAAGCCCAAGTAATCGTGGGCAAAAAGGCAGAATCATGAGCATCAATAATCAATTGGTTCCCATCGTGATCGAGAAGTCGGGCCGCGGCGAACGGGCCTACGACATCTACTCCCGCTTGCTGAAGGATCGAATCATCCTCCTCGGCGGCGCAGTGGACGACGACTCGGCCAACATCATCATTGCCCAGATGCTGTTCCTGTCCAATGACGATCCCAAGAGCGACATTCAGTTGTACATCAATTCGCCGGGCGGAAGCGTCTCGGCGGGGCTGGGGATCATCGATACGATCCGCTACCTGCGCTGCGACGTGGCGACGACGTGCATCGGTCTGGCGGCGAGCATGGGCGCATGCCTGCTGGCCGCCGGCACCAAGGGCAAACGCGCCGTGCTGCCCAACGCGCAGGTGATGCTGCACCAGCCGCTGATCGGCGGCGTGTTGCAGGGACCGGCCACGGACCTGGGCATCGAAGCCGCCCACATGCTCCGGCTGCGCGACCGGCTGTATAAGCTGATGGGGCAGTACACCGGCAAGCCGCCGGAACAGATTCACCGCGATTTCGACCGGAACAAGTGGCTGTTTGCGGAGGAAGCGGTGGAATACGGCTGCGCCGACCGGGTGCTGGAGCGAGCGCCCGAATCGATGGTCCGTCGCCGGGCGGAAGAAGACGAAGAAAACGCATGAGGTGACCTTTCCCCCCTCTCCCCTCCGGGGAGAGGGGAGAAGATGTCTGCGAGACCGACGAAATGAGCGACGGCAAAGGCAAACTCGGCGGGTGGGGGGTCTGTCTGTGGACGGTGATGGGGATTGCCTTGGCGGGGTGCGGGGCGCCGAATAAGGCGAACATCGAACTGCGCAAGCAGAATCAACAGTTGCAAAATCAGGTTCGGGAATTGCGGCAAACCCACGAGGCCGACGTGGCCAGCATGCAGGCGTTGCAGTCCAAGGGAGGCGTGAAGCCGGCCTTGCCCGAGCAGCGGCTGGAAAAACTGTTCACCGTTCATGGCCTGCGATTGGGGCGGCTCACGGGAGGCTATCAGGCTAGGCCGGATCAGAAGTGGGATGACGGGCTGAAAGTGTACGCCGTGCCCACCGACGGCAGCGGCCAGGATCTCAAGGCGGCAGGGACGATCGCAGTCGAGGCGTTTGATCTGTCCCTGTCGGGCGATCAACGGATCGGCAAGTGGACGTTCGACGTCGATCAGGCGAAAAACAACTGGCAGGGGGGCGTGTTGTACATGTACGTGTTGGAATGCCCGTGGCAAACAAAGCCGCAACATCGGCAGTTGACGATCAAGGTGTCGTTTACGGACGAGCTGACCGGGCGGGTGGTGATGGCGGAAAAGGTGGTGGAGGTAAATGTCCCAGGATAAACCCGTCAATCGACGCAGCTTCTTCCGTCTGGGGTTGCGGGAACTGCTCAAGCCTCTGGTCGAGTCGGTGGAGCCGGTCGAGCAGGTGGCCGAGCAACTGGCGGCAATGGAAAAGATCAAGCCGTCGCCGCGTCCGGAAAATGCACATCCGGTTCCGTATCAAAAAACGCCCGAACCCAAATGTGAAGACTGAACGATTATCGGTTTTGCCCCACTCCCTTGTAGATCCATTTCGGCGGCATATCACCGGGCAATCAGCTTTTTCTCAATGACGCTGCGCATGACGTCAACCGGGGCGGGTTGGCCAGTCCAGGCTTGGAACTGGGCGGCGGCCTGGCGGAGGAACATTTCTACGCCGCTGGCGGTTTTCGCGCCGGCTTGTTTGGCCTGGGCGAGAAGCTTGGTCTGGGGTGGATTGTAAATGGCGTCGAAAACCAGCGTGTCGGACGTGAGCTTGGGGAGATTGCCGTCGAAGGGGCTGGCGTCGGTGTTGGGGTGCATGCCAACGGACGTGGTGTTGAGGATGACGTCGAAAGAACCGTCGCGGAGCTCTTCCATGTCGGCGGCCGAGACGTTGCCGCGGTCGGAAAATTCCCCGGCCAAGGCGTCGGCGCGCTGGCGGGTGCGGTTGTAGACCACGACGGTCGCGCCGTAGTGGGCCAGGGCGGCGACGGCGGTTCGGCCGGTCCCGCCCGCGCCGAGAACGGCCACGCGATACTCGGCCAAGTCTTCCCGGCGGATGCGGAGCGAATCGGTGATGGTGTCGAGGATGGCGGCGTAATCGGTGTTCAGGCCTTTCAAACTTTGGACTGAATCGATGACGATCGTGTTGACCGCGCCGATCCGCTCGGCCAGGGGTTCGATCCGGGCGCCTTTCTCTTTCAGGTAGCGCAGGGCGTTTTCCTTGTGCGGAAGCGTGACGGAGAGTCCGGACAGATCGAGCCCTTCGGCATGGAGGAAACTTTCCATGAAGGCTTTGAAGCTTTCGTAGCCGGGCTCGACAAGCAGGGGGAGATACAGGCCGTCGTAGTCGATGGCGTCGAAGGCGGCGTTGTGAATGGCGGGGGACATGGAGTGGGCGACGGGCTTGGCGACGACGCCGTAGATTTTGGTGCGGGGGGTGATCTTGTCCCAGCGGTAGAGCCGCTTCATGTCCGAGACGGTGACTTGTCCGGGGGCGGTGCCGGGGCGGTGGTCGGGGGCGGCGAAGGTGAGAAACGCGCCGAACTTTTTGGCTAAAATTCGGCTGACCATGCCGGCTTCGCCCATGCACAAGGCGATGGTCGGCTTGTGGCGCAGGCGGAGAATTTCAAAAGCTTCGAGATTGTCGCGGAGGGTGCGGGCGGTCCAGACGATTTTAGCCACGTCGGAACGGGCGGTGTTCATCTCGGAAAGGAGGTTGTAGAGCCGCTCGGGGCGGCCTTGAAAATCGTGGGCGCTGAGGATCAGGCGGCTGGAAAATTCAGGATAAGAACGGCGGAAGGCTTCCAGTTCGACGTCAACATAGGCGGCCCCGGCATCCAGGGCGGTGGCGAGCAAGGCAAAGCGATCGGCATCGGGCAGATCACATTGGCCGCCTTCCCATGTGGCGCGGCAGGTGACCAGGCAGGGAAGCGAAGAACGGGAAACCAAATCTTTGACCTGCTCGTGGCTGGCGAGGGTGTCGATCCGGTATTCGACAAGGTCCGCGCCGGCCTCGGCGGCCAAGGCGGCATCCCGCCTGGCCTGGGTGACGTCGCCTGCGAAGATGGAGACGCACAGAAATGTCATGGGCGACTCAAGGTCATTCCATCTTCCCGAGCTTGCCCATCAGTTGTTCGATGAGCTTCTGCGTGGAGTCGCTGGCCGGCCAGAGGGGAAGGCGGAGTTCGCCGGTGTCGAGACCGGCCACCTTCATGGCATGCTTGATGCCGACGGGGTTGCCGTCGAGGAACAGCGAGCGGATCAGGGGGAAGAGCTTGTGATGGATGACGGCGGCCTCGGCGAAGTTGCCCGAGGCGGCAAGCTGGGTGAGCTGGCGGATGGAGGCGGGCAGAAGGTTGGAGATGACGCTGATGACGCCGGCGGCACCGATGGACATCAGCGGCAAAGTCAGCGAGTCGTCGCCGCTGAGGATGGGGATATCGCACAGCGAGCGGATTTCGCTGGCCATGTCGAGAGAGCCGGTGGCTTCCTTGATGGCCACGATGTTGGGGTGCTTGCGGAGACGGGCGACGGTGGCGGCCGACATGGTGATGCCGGTGCGGCCGGGGATGTTGTAGAGGACGATGGGCAGATCGACCTTGTCGGCCAGGGTCATGAAGTGGCGGTAGAGACCCTCCTGGGAGGGCTTGTTGTAGTAGGGGTTGACGGAGAGCCCGGCCTTGGCGCCGGTTTTTTTGGCGAAGGCATGGAGTTCGAGGGCCTCGGCGGTGGCGTTAGCGCCGGTGCCGGCGATGACGGGGACGCGGCCGTTGGCGACTTCGACGGTGATTTCGATGACGCGTTCGTGTTCTTTGAAATCGAGAGTGGGGGATTCGCCGGTGGTTCCGACGGGAACCAGGCCGTCGATGCCGCCCTGAATCTGGCGTTCGATCTGCTGCCGGAGGCGGGCTTCATCAAGCCGGCCGTCGCGGAAGGGGGTAATCATTGCCGTAAGTGCGCCATGGAACATGGGATCCTTTCAAAAGGCACAGTGAAAAACCGGAGATGGCGGTTGACGCCGATTCCGTTGTATCTGCGTTCGGAACAAAGTTACTCGCATTTTTCCAGAACGTCTTTCATTTCGCGAACCGCCTGACGCAGGCCGACGAAGACGGCGCGGCTGACGATGGCGTGGCCGATGTTCAGCTCGCGCATCGCCCGCAGGCGGGCGACGGGGGCGGCGTTGTGATAGTTCAGGCCGTGCCCGGCGTGGAGGCGGAGGTTGTGCTGGGCGGCAAGCTCGGCGGCCCGGACGAGGCGGTCGATCTGGCGTCGGAGCCCGTCGCCGGTGGCGTTGGCGTAGTCGCCGGTGTGGAGCTCGACGGCGTCGAAGCCGGCCTGCTGGGCGATAAGAATCTGGTTGTCGTCGGGATCGATAAAGGCGGAGACGAACACGCCGACGGCCTTGAGCTTCTGGACGACGGCGGCGATGCGGTCGCCGTCGCGGGTGAGGTCCAGACCGCCTTCGGTGGTGACTTCCTGGCGGCGTTCGGGGACGAGCGTGGCTTGGTTGGGAATCAGTCGCACGGCGATTTCAACGATCTCGGGCGCAATGCTCATTTCGAGATTGAGTTTGCACTGCACGGTCTGGCGGAGCAGTTGCACGTCGCGGTCGTTGATGTGGCGGCGGTCTTCGCGCAGGTGGACGGTGATGCCGTCAGCGCCGCCGAGTTCGGCCTCGACAGCGGCCCAGACGGGGTCGGGTTCGTAGGTGCGCCGGGCTTGCCGGAGGGTGGCAACGTGGTCGATGTTGACGCCTAATTCGATCATGGGAGGGCAATTTTAGGGGGTGGCGGGGGTTTCTCAAGGGACCGCGGGGTAGGAATTGCGTTTTTGGCAGAACGGAATTTTCCGGAATTTATGTTCCGAGGGCTATACAAACGATTTTTGAGGTGGTAGACTTTGATACTGGTCGGTTTGTCGAGTGAGTGCGGGTCCGTGACAGATCTTTCTGCCCTGCCCAGGTTTCTCAATCGCGTCCTACCATTTTGGGCCAGATTGTCGGCCTCTTTCGTAATGACCTGGAAAGTAAAAAACAGGTCGCAAGCCCAAACAGGAGAAAACTATGGGCAAGAAGTTGTATGTCGGAAACCTGAGCTATGACGTTGATAGCTCGGCCCTCGAGCAGTTGTTTTCGCAGCACGGCAGCGTGCAGAGCGCCGAAATCATTGCCGACCGGGCGACCGGTCGGAGCAAGGGTTTCGGGTTCGTCGAAATGAGCACCGAGGATGAAGCCCAGGCGGCGATTGCCGCCCTGAACGGCAAAGAGCACGAAGGTCGCGCTCTGACCGTCAACGAAGCCAAGCCCCGCGAAGAACGTCCGCGTAGCGGCGGGTTCGGCGGCGGCCGTGGCGGCAGCGGCGGCGGCGGTCGTGGCGGCTTCGGCGGTGGCCGGGGCGGCTTCGGCGGCGGCGGCGGCCGTGGCGGTCGCGGCGATCGCTACTAAGCATCGCTTAAGATTGCAATTAAGAGGAAGGCCACACTCGTGTGGCCTTCCTTTTTTATGCGCTATTCCCGCCGAGGCGTTGCGAATCATCCGTAGTCACGGCGGGGCGGTGTGCCCTAAGATGCAGCCGTGAATATCAAAACAGCATCAAACCGCCGGCGCGTCGTCATCACCGGTATTGGAGCAGTCAGTCCCAACGGCATCGGATGTGAAGCCTTTGCCCGGGCTTGTCTGGAAGGCAAAAGCGGTATCGGGCGGCTGGAGGGAATCGATACGGCGGGGCTGCGATCATCGGTGGCGGGGCAAGTGAAGGGATTCGATCCCACGCAGGACATGGACAAGGAGGAGATTCAACGCGTGCCGCGGATGGTTCCTCTGGCGCTGCGGGCGTCGCGCGAGGCGATGGCGTCGGCCGGTCTGGAAATTGACGCCGAGGACATCGAGCAGCAGCGACGGATCGGGGTGGCGCTGGGAACGGGCGGCGGGGGGCTTGGGTTTGTGGAAGAACAGTACCGGCAGTTTTTTCTGGAGGGGAAGGGATCGTTGTATGCGATCACGGCCGGGACGCACGGGAATTTGTCCAGCGACTTGTCGATCGCGTTGCGTTTGCGGGGGCCGTCGCACGTGCTGTCAACCGGATGCACCAGCAGCACCGATGCCATCGGGCACGCAATGCTGATGATCCGATCGGGGGTAGTGCCGATGATGCTGGCCGGGGGGGCTGATGCGCCGGTGACGCGGGGGATTCTGACGGCGTTTGAGAGGATGCGGGTGGTTTCCACGCGGCGGTGGGATGAGCCGGGGCGAACCTCGCGTCCGTTCAGCGCCGACCGGGACGGATTTGTGCTGGGGGAAGGGGCGTGGATGTTCGTGCTGGAAGATCGGGAGCACGCCTTGGCGCGGGGGGCGCGTCTGGGCGGAACTGTTGGGCTACGGCTCGACGTGCGATGCGTACCATCGGGTGCGGATTGCGCCGGAAATCGTGGAGCCGGTGAGGGCGATTGAAATGGCGCTGGCGGATGGGGACGTGGCCAAGGATGAGGTGGGGTATGTCAATCTGCACGGAACGGCCACCGAGCTCAACGACCGGATGGAGACGGCGGCCATCCGCAAATGTTTCGGGAAGCACAGCGACCGGATCCCCATGAGCTCGACGAAATCGATGATCGGCCATCCGCAGGGAGCGTGCGGTGCCGCGGGGCTGGCGGCAACACTGCTGTGCATGGCTCGCGGGGCGGTGCATCCGACAATCAACCTGGAAAACCCGGACCCGCAGTGTGATTTGGACTATGTGCCGCAGCGATCTCGACAGATCAAGACGCGGATAGCAGTGTGCAATTGCATCGCCTTCGGCAGCAAGAACAGCGTGCTGGTGGTGGACGGAGCGGATCGATGAGACCACGCGTTGCCTTTGGTTTGCTGGCAGATCGGCGGGAAAAAGATCAGGGATAGACGAGGAGCCTCATGACGCCTGCGCAAGGTCAACGCATCGGTGAATACGTGCTGGATGAGAAGATCGGAGCGGGCACGTTCGGCGAAGTCTGGCGGGCTCGTCATCACGTCTGGCTGGATCAGTTGGTCGCGGTGAAGATTCCGACCGAAAACCGGTATTTGCATTCTCTCCGCCAGGAAGGCGGGGCGATTCACGGGCTGGTGCATCCGAACATTGTGCGGGCGATGGGGTTTGATCCCTATGCGCCGACGCCGTACCTGGCGATGGAGTATGTGCCGGGGATGAACCTGCGGATGCTGATGAAGCAGCGGAAGTTGTCGGCGGAAGAGGTGTCGGCGATTCTGCGGCAAGTGCTCGCCGGCCTGGGCCATGCGCATACGCGGGGAATCATCCATCGGGACATGAAGCCGGAAAACGTGCTGATCCATCAGCGGGCGCTGGACGAAGGGCTGGGGACGGCGGGCGGAGTGAAAGTGACGGACTTCGGACTGGGGCGGGCGGCGACGAGTACGGCGCTGGGTTCCATCGCCTATTCCATGTCGCTGGGGTCGAAGCAGGAGATGATCGCCGGGACGCTGGAATATATGTCGCCGGAGCAGAGGGCGGGCGGGGCGGTGGATGCGCGGACGGATCTGTACGCCTGCGGGGTGATGCTCTACGAAATGCTGACGGGGGAATGCCCGGCGGGAACGGAAGTGCCCAGCGACGTGAACCGCTCCGTGCCGAGACGGCTGGACGAAGTTTTCCGACGGGCGTACGCGAGGCTGGAAAAGCGGTTTGCGTCGGCGGTGGATTTTGACGCGGCGCTTGCGGATGGAGCGTTTATGGTGGAAGGCGAGCGACAGTGCCCGCGGTGCGGGCGAAGCGTGCGGGCGGGGGATCAGTTCTGCATGTACTGCGGGATGCAACTGGCGGCGGAAATCCGGCGGTGTTCCCGGTGCAGCGCGTATCCCGACGCGACGGACCATTACTGCATTTTCTGCGGCCAGCCGCTGAAGCCGGCGGCGATGCGGGCGTGAAAGAAACGGCGGTGATATGGGCGAATTTATCGTCAGTGCGATGGTGTTTTTCGCGGTCATGGCGATCGCGGCAGTCTTGTTTTGCGTGTGGATGGCGATGGTGGTGGCGCGGGGCGTGGGCATGGTGATGTCGTGGCTGGGACTGGGAGGCCGCCGGTGCGAAATCCGGGGGGCGGCCCCGGTGGAGCGGCGGTGCGGTTTTGAGCTGTGCCGGGCGATCAGTGCGGAGGATGCGCGATACTGCCGGCGGTGCGGACGGTTGCTGCCGGCCGTGCGGCAGGCGGAGGTGCGGCGGGTGGCGATGTGGTAAGGGATGCGGATAAGATTGACACAGGCGAAGGCGGGAAAGTGGACATGCCAAGAGGTTGTGATGCAGGCGAGCCGATTTGAGCCGACTGTGCAGACGATCGACCCGGTGGACCGGCCGGACCACCTGACGGGGGCGGTGCTGCATTCACTGGGGCGGCGGATCGGGGGAGTGACGTTTGCCTGGGGAGTGGCGGTGACGATGGTGCTGGGGGTGGTGAGCTTCGGGGTGCTGCCGGTGCTGATATGGACGCGTCAGTTCCGCCTGTTCGTGGTGGTGGAGCAGCAGCGGTTGTGGCATCTGGCGGAATGGATGCGGCTACGCGGCAGGCAAGAGGAAGCGGCGGGGTTGGTGGAGTTGGCCGAGCGGATGGAATATCGAGCGGGGCTGAGGGTCGTGTCGCTGATGGCGGTGTGGGGCGTGGCGGGGATGCTGCTGGGGTTTGTCTGGCGGTGGCATCCGACGTTGCAGCAGATGCTGGGGATGACGTACCGCTACGGGGCCGATTCGGCGGTGTGGGGCATGTGGGAGACGACGAAGATCACGGCCGGGATGTGGACGGTGGGGCTGACGGTGGCGTATGCGTGCCACTGGGCGCAGGTGCGGTTGCACGCGCGGGACGTGCGGCAGTTCGTGGAGCGTTTCAATCGGCTGGCGCAAGCCGAGGGCGTGACGCCGGTGGACGTGCCGGGAACGGGATTGGGGCTGCGCCCGCTGTGGCTGGCGGGGGCGGTGGGAATGCTGGTTATGGGTGCGGCATGGGGCGTGCCGATGATGCTGGCAGGGGCGGTGCAGCGGCGGTACGTGGTGCGGGCCAGTCCGCGGGCGCGAATCGAGATGGCGCAGCGGGTGCATGCGATGCTGACGCGCCACAGGCCGGCCATATCGGTGACAACACCCGCATCGCTGCAAGTAACGTGTGGCGAGGAAAAATGCCAGGCGGTTCTACCGGATGGTGCGGCATATTGCCCCCGCTGCGGACGAAAATGCGATTGAGCTTCTCGGGGAGCTTTGGCGTCGGACCCAATAAACCACGGAGACACGGAGGGAGAAGAGAAGTCAGAATGATGAATTATGAATGATGAAGGAGGAAGCAAGCTGTTATGTAAACTGCTCTTCTTTCCACCTTCATCGTTCATCATTCATCATTCTCTTTTCTTGGCGCTCTTGGCGGTCTTGGCGGTTCAATTTCTTCTCCCTCCACGAGTTGGCCTCCGTGCCTCCGTTGTTTATTGAGCTATAACAGTGGCAAAGGAGATTTGCCGTTCCCGGTTGCGGGTTACATGGGGCATGATAGGGAGCGGTTAAGGAGGGACGCCTGCCCCATGAATATTTTGCTGATCCACCCGGAGTTTCCCGATACGTTTTGGAGCTTCAAACACGCCGTCCGGTTTTTGGGCAAAAAGGCATGCTCTCCGCCGCTGGGGCTGTTGACGGTGGCGGCGATGTTGCCGCCGGAATGGGACAAACGTCTGGTGGATCTGAACGTCCGGCCGTTGCGCGACGCGGATCTGCGCTGGGCCGATTATGCCTTGATCGGGGGGATGGTGGTGCAGCGTGAATCGGCCCGCCAAGCCATTGCGCGCTGCCGGGAAGCGGGAGTGAAGGTGGTGGCGGGGGGGCCGCTGTTTACCAGTGAATATCGGCAGTATCCCGAGGTGGATCATTTCGTGCTGAACGAGGCCGAGGTCACGCTGCCGCTGTTTCTGGCGGACCTGCGGCAGGGGAAGGCCGGGCGGGTATATACCTGCGGCGAATACACCGACCTGCGCAGTACGCCCGTCCCGCTGTGGCAACTGCTGGACATGCGCCATTACGCGTCCATGAGCGTGCAATATTCGCGAGGGTGTCCCTATGATTGCGAGTTTTGCAACGTCACGGCGCTGTTCGGACGCCGGCCCCGGACTAAATCTCCCGCCCAGGTTCTGGCCGAACTGGACAGTCTCCGCCGGGCCGGATGGAACGGCGGGGTGTTTTTTGTGGACGACAATTTCATCGGCAATAAGGCCGAAGTGAAACGCGAACTGCTGCCGGCGCTGATCGACTGGCAGCGACGCAACGGCACAACACCGTTCAATACGCAGGTGTCGATTAACCTGGCCGATGACGAAGAACTGATGGGCATGATGGCGGAGGCGGGGTTCGACACGGTTTTCATCGGCATTGAAACGCCGGACCCGAAAAGCCTTGAGGAGTGCAATAAGAGCCAGAACCGTCACCGCAACCTGGTCGCCGATGTGAAGCGTATCCAGCGAAGCGGGCTACAGGTTCAAGGCGGTTTCATCGTCGGATTTGACAACGACACGCCCTCGATTTTTCAGCGGCAGATCAACTTCATCCAGACCAGCGGGATCGTGACCGCAATGGTGGGGATGTTGCAGGCGTTTGCGGGAACGAAACTGTACGAGCGGATGCAACAGGAGGAGCGATTGACCGGCCCGCTTTCGGGGGACAACGTGGACGGCACGACCAACATCATTCCGGCTATGAACTTGTCGGCCTTACGCCACGGGTACAAGAGCCTGCTGTGGCAACTGTACAGCCCGAAGCAATACTATCAGCGGATTCGGACATTTTTACAGGAGTACCGGCCTCCGCGCGTGGCCGCACCGTTGCAATTGTCGCATTGGGGGGCGCTGGTCCGCTCGCTATTTCGTCTGGGCATCGTGGGAGAAGAACGGTTCCATTACTGGAGGCTGCTGTTGTGGACGGCCCTGCATCGTCCGGCGCTGCTGCCCACGGCGGTGACGCTGGCGATCTGCGGGTATCACTACCGCAAGGTGTGTCAGTTGCATGTCGCCTGAAAGATGACCGGCTCGTCAGCGGGCGACCAGGCCGATGATGACAAAGATAATGGCCAGAACAAGGAAGACGAAAAGCAAAATCCGGCCGATGCTGGCGCTCATGCCGGCCACGCCTTCGGCGCCGAGGACATAAGCCACGATGGCGATGATGAAGAAAACGATGGCCAGCCAGAGCAGATTGCCGTAGGCGTACTGGGCCAGCATGGGCGATGCGAGAAGGTTTAACGCGGTCAACATGGCGTGCTCCTGCGGATGCAACTCCCATAATGCAACGTGGCAAAAGACGTGCCCAGCGGGCAGCGGCGAAACGAGCGGGGGAAGGTCAGGGTTATTCGCGTAGGGCGCGAAGGAATGCCTGCCCGTAGGTTTTAATTTTGTATGGCCCCATGCCTTTGATGCGTTCCAGATCCTGCTCGCTGGCGGGAGCGAGCTGGGCAATGAGCTTAAGGGTCGTATCGTGGCAAATGCAATAGGGCGGCAACTGGCGCTCGCGGGCCAGTTGCGTCCGCAAGGTGCGAAGCTTCTCGAACCGGGCCGCGGCGTCATGATCCAGCGTCTCGGCGGCCGGGGCGGGTTCCTCGGAAATGAACGTGACCTTCGGGGACGGCGTCGGTTTGATGACAATGCGGCGCGGCGGGATTAAATCCGCCAGGCTCGATGGCGGAGTCTGCTGAGCTTTCATGACGGCAATGCCCGCGGTGGTCAGTTCAACCACGGGACGAAACTTCAGACCTTCCGGGTCGCGCTGGCGGGCCAGGCCGGCTTCCATGAGCCGGTGCAGCATGGCGATGACCCGCTTGACGGAATGGGCCTTGAGCAGGCCGTAGACGCTGAGCTGGTCGAAGCCCCATCGCTGGATTTTTTCGTTCTCGGCGCCGGTCAGCACGTCGGCGATCATCCCTACGCCGAACTTCCCGTGCAGGCGGGCGATGGCCGAAAGAAGCTGGCGGACCAACAGGGTGACTTCGTCGGAAATGACCGCCACGGGGGCGTCGGCGTCGGTTTCCCCACTTTGGGCGCGGCAGACGTCGCAGCGGCACTGAAGCACCTCGCTTTCGTCGCCGAAATAATCCAGAATCTGCTGACGCCGGCAGCGGTGCGTCTGAGCGTAGCGGATCATGAACTCCAGTTTCTGGCGGGCGTGCTTCTGGCGTTCCTGCAGGAGTTGGGGGTCCAGGGGCGGATCGGCATCTTCGCCCATCTTGTCGATGAAAAACTCCTGCGTGTAGCGGTCCTGGTAGCTGAAGAGCATCATGCAGCGGGCGGGCTGGCCGTCACGGCCGGCGCGGCCGGCCTCCTGGTAGTAGGCTTCGAGGGTGCCGGGGATGTTGTAATGGATCACGAACCGCAGGTCGGGCTTGTTGATGCCCATGCCGAAGGCGTTGGTGGCGACGGCCAGCGAGTGCGGCGTGGACATCCACTTTTCTTGGTTTTCGGTGCGGGCGGCGGCATCCATCCCGCCGTGATAGGTGAAGACAGGGCGGTTGGGCAGCGAATCGGTGAGCAGTTCCGCGACGGCCTCGACATTTTTGCGGGTTGCGCAGTAGACGATGCCGCTGCCGGTTTCGCGGCGCAATATCTCCAGCAGTTCGGCGTCCTTTTCCTTGACCTTGTTGACGGTGCGGGATTCGTAGCGGAGGTTGGGCCGATCAAATCCGGTGACGACAATAGTGGGGGTGCGCAGGTCCAGTTGGTGGATGATATCTTCGCGCACGTCTTCGGTGGCCGTGGCGGTCAGGGCGATGGTGGGCGGCGAGCCGAGCCTTCGACGGACCTCGCCCAGTTGGGAATATTCCGGCCGAAAATCATGGCCCCATTGGCTGATGCAGTGGGCCTCGTCCACGGCAAAGAGGCTGGGGCGGAGCTTTTCCATCAGCGACTGGAAATTGGGTGCGAAAAAACGTTCCGGGGCGACGTAGAGCAGGCCTTCAAAACCGTCGTGCAGTTGGGCGATCACTTGCCGCTGCAGGGCGGCGGTGAGGGAACTGTTGAGCAGGGCCGCGGAGATGCCCTCGTCGCGCAGATGCTGAACCTGGTCTTCCATCAGCGAAATCAGCGGCGAGACGACGATAGCCAGGCCCTTCTGGACGACGGCCGGCATCTGGTAACAGAGGCTTTTGCCGGCCCCGGTGGGCATGACGCACAATACGTCCTTGCCACGCAGCACGTCCTGAATGACCTCGCGTTGGGCGGGTCGAAAATCGTCGAGGCCGAAGACGTCCTGAAGAACCTGATTGAGATCCGACATGGCGAAGAATTATAGCGAAGGATAGGGTTGGGTCGTCATGCTCATGTCGTGCTTTTATCGGATTGGCCGTTGCGACGGACGCGGAAAAAATCGCGCAGCACCTGGGCGCACTGCTCGGCCAGGACGCCGGCCCGCACCTGCACGCGATGGTTCAGGCGGGAATCCTCGCAGAGAGTATAGAGCGTACGGACGGCCCCGGCCTTGGGGTCGTCACAGCCGTAAACCAAACGGGGAATGCGCGCGTTGACGATGGCCCCGGCGCACATGGGGCAGGGTTCGAGGGTGACGTAGAGCGTGCAGTCGGTCAGCCGCCAGAAGCCCATTTCCCTCGCCGCCTGGCGCATGGCGACGATCTCGGCATGGGCAGTGGGATCGCTGTCGGCTTCGCGCTGGTTGTACCCCTGGCCAATGATCCGGCCGGTGGGATCATGAACGATCACGCACCCGATGGGCACTTCGTCGGCCAAGGCCGCGCGGTTCGCCAGATCGATGGCCTGACGCATCCATTGTTCTGCGGAGCTTGCCTGGTCGTTTTCCACGCCTCTGTTATCTAAAAAAGAGCCGGGACGTGCAAACATCCCGGCAGAAAGAATTTTCGCCATAAGGAGGTCAGGAAGGTTTAGACGGGAATCACTTCCGTTACTTCCGGCACTTTGGCCCGCAGGTTTCGTTCGATGCCCATTTGCAGGGTCATCGTGGCGCTGGGGCACCCATGACAAGCGCCATGAAAACGGATGTGGACAATGCCGCCTTCCAGAACTTCTACCAGTTCAATATCGCCGCCGTCCGCCTGAACCGCCGGGCGGATCAGGTTGATGACTTCCTGCACCCGGTCCCGAAGAGCGATCCCTTGCGTTGAAGTCGGATCGGATGGTTTTTGCGGCGCTGACGTCATGGATACCTCATGGGTTCGCTGTAGTGGCGTTGCTGAATATAGTATAGACCGCCTACCACCACCGGACAACACGGAGGCGATTTGGCCGCGGAGGGCTGGGTTTTTGTTGTTTTATCTTCTTGTTGGCGAAGTGAGCGCACTCGGCGGCGGCTCTTCCGGCGGGGGTTGTGTGGCGGCAACGATGGCGTCGTGGATTCGACCGGTGCGCGCATTTTCCTTCTGCCGGGCCAGATACCGTTTGAATTCCGCCAGACTGCCGATGTGATGATCGATCATCATTTCCAACAGGGCCTGGATGTCGAGTTGCTGTCGCTGGAGGGTAAAGATCAGCATGCTCTGCAAATCGCGCAAGGCGATGCGGATGTGAGGGTTTTCAATACCGCTGAGGTCAATGGGTTTGATAATCGGCAGAGTCTCGGACATGGCTGTGTTCCCCCGTGTGCGTCTGGTCCACTGGGGAACTTATCGCATTCCATGCGAGCTCGGCAACGGTTATTTCGGATGCGACAAATTGCCGAGTCCGGATTTGACCTTGAGGAAATCGGCCGACGGGGAAGGGGCGAAGAATACCAGGCTGGAAGGGTTCAGGTATTCGACGAGTTGATCGCCGCCCAGATTGATTTGCGCAACCGGCGGGTAGGGGATCGGCCGGGCGGCGGGCCGGAATCGTCGCCGATGAGGGTGGGCGAATGAAACACCCAAACCCGGTCGGCCAAGCCTTGTGACAGGAAGCTTTGCGCCAAGGTGGGGCCGGGTTCGACGATCAAATGGGTGATGGGACGCCGGCCCAAGTCTGCCAATAGATCGGGCAGCGAGAGATTGCCCGATGCGTCCGTCGGCAGGCCGACGACCTGGACTTGATGCGACCGCAGGCATGCGACGCGTTCGGGCTGTTCACGGATCGTTTGTTCGCCGCAAAACAGGATGAGCGGCCCCTGATCGAGACTCCGCACCAATTGGCTGCCTGCAGGTAGCCGCAAGTCCCGATCCAAAACGAGCCGCGTCAGCGGCCGGGGAGTTTGCGTGTGTCGGGCAGTTAACAGCGGATCGTCAGCCACAGCGGTGTTGATGCCGACGAGAATGGCGTCGCAGCGGGCGCGAAGCTCGTGGACCGCCTGGCGGGACGTTTCATTGCTGATCCACGCTCGTCGTCCTTGCGGGCCGGCTACTTTCCCATCGGCGGATTGCGCCCATTTCAAGGTGACGTAAGGCCGGCGCCGAACGATCTGGGCGAAGAATGCGGCATTGGCCTGGCGGCATTCCGCATTCAAGATGCCAACGTCCACCCGGATGCCCGCCTGACGAAGCTGCTCGATACCTTGACCGGCCACGGCCGGATTGGGATCGACACAGCCGATCACCACACGCGACAGGCTGGCGGCAATTAACTGCGGCACACAAGGCGGTGTTTTTTTATTCGTATGACAGCAGGGTTCGAGCGTGACGTAGGCGGTGGCCCCAATGGGCGGCTCGGGGCAGCGGGCCAGGGCATCGGGCTCGGCGTGGGGCAGGCCGAATCGGCGGTGATATCCTTCGGCCAGCACGCGGCCGTCTTTGACGAGCAGGCAGCCGACCATCGGGTTGGGCTCGACCGCGCCGCGACCTTGGATCGCCAGGCCAAGGGCCTGGCGCATGAACCGTGTGTCGGCGGTGGAGTCGTGCATGGACATAGGCAACCCAGGCGGCCTTACGAGCCGCTGCGGGCGTCGGCGCTCTGGTGTTTGGCGGAGGCGGGCCGACGGAACATGGAATGGAGAACGATGATCGCGACGCCGACGCACAGCAGGCAGTCGGCGACGTTGAAGATCCAGGGGAAAATTTCCTGCGTGCCGTAGAGCCAGGGGACGGGGTTGGGCCAGCCGGGCAGGGCGTGGATCATGTCGCGCACGTAACCGTAAACGACCCGGTCGTACATGTTGCCCAGCACGCCCGCCAGCAGCAGCCCGAGTGTGAACTGGTACAACCGCTGTCTACCGCTGGTGGCAAACAAATAAGTGAGAAATCCGATGGCCAGCACCGACATACCGAGAAACAGCCATCGCAGCCCCTGGCCTTTGCCGAAGACCGCGCCTTCGTTGACGGTGACGGTGAAGTGAAGCCAGCCGGGGATGAACTCATAGCTTTCGCGGGAGATGGCTTGGGCCTTCCCGTCGATCGCGCGGGTGTAGACGCCGTCGGACAGGCGTTCAAAGGCCAGGTGTTTGGTGGCCAGGTCCAGCGACAGCCCCAGCAGCATGGTCAGAAAGAACCGGGCAAGTGCGGCAGGGGAGCGGAAATTGTCCAGAGGCAACCACTTCATGGGAACACGACCGGGATGGTGAATGATAAAGGAGGAAGAAAAGCTGTTATGAACGGCCTTGCTTCCTCCTTGGTTATTTTACTTTCGCCAGTGTCTTAACGAATCGGCCCTTTTTCCATCTTCCGGGCGTATTCGATGGAATGTCGCGCCCACGGCTGGGCTTCAAGCCGGGCCTTGCTGATGGGCTTACCAGTGCCTTCGCAGATGCCGTAGGTGCCGTTCTGGAGCTTGGCCAGGGCGGTGTTGATGTCCCGCAACAGGTTGCGGTCTTTTTCCATGAGCCCCAGAGTGAATTCCTGCTCGTAGTTGTCGGTGCCCATGTCGGCCATGTGCAGCGGCAGATTGGAGAGGTTGGTTCCGCCGGAGGTGCGAAGGGCTTCACGTTCCATCGAGCTCATGTCGCCAACCAGCTCACGCCGCTTGGCCAGAAGCATGTCGCGGAAGTATTCCATTTCCTTGACGCTCAGACCGGCCTGATTCTTCTTAGGCTTGCCGTCGGTCGTCACCGGCGCCGGAGGAAGCTGGAAGGACCGGGAGGCCGGAGCTTCAGTCGCTTCCTTTTTCGGCTTGGATGACTTTGTGTTTGTGTTTTTAGGCATCTTAATGCTTTTCTTAACAGAAAGTTTACCTACTGATGTACGCCCAATCTTTTGGGCGGGTTTGCTGGTAACCTTCTGCTTGGCGGACGATTTAACGGCCTTCCGTGCGGCGGAGGGCTTTTTGGATTTCACTTTGGCCACGGTTCCCGTCGCTCCTTTCCTGTCCTACCCCGGCATGGCGTCGAACGGACGCCACGCCACTGGCGAAAATGCAAAGTCAGGCAACAATAAGATGTAATCAGTGAGCTGTCAAGAAGATGTATCAAGGAAATCCCGCCAGGAGACAGGAACCATGCCGTTGCGAGGGTCGGAATAAGGCCTGTTATGGGACGCTCGGCCTAAAGCCCTTCTCCCTTCAAACGAACCTACTCGCTACGGACGCATTTTTAATCCATCGCCCTTCGGGCCAAGTCGTCGCGCAGGTATGTCTTGAATGTCGGCAACCCGTGCTGCTCCCAGGCGCGTTCGATGGCTTGGGAGAGGTTTTGGTTTTCGCGCATCAGATTGCAGTAGGCCTCGTATTCGCGGGAAGTAGGAGGCGGGCAGCAGTGGCGGTCGTGGGTGTCGACGCGGAAGAGGAAACCCTGCTGGTCGGGCCGCAGGTCGATGGCCAGTTTCATGTGGGGATAGCACCGGTTGCCCAGGCGGATTTCGTAGCGGGTGGGGTTCTCGGCGTCGTTTCGTTCGATGACCGGATTTTCGTAAAAATTTTTCTCGTCAAGCGAACGGAGCGTTTCCAGCCGGGAACGCACGGGAGTGGGCGGGGGACCGTTATAGGCCAAGTCCAGATAGAGCTGGATGGCCTGCCAGACTTCGGCCGGGGTCGGCTTGGTGGGCATAGGCATACTATAATAGCCTAATGGCAAACGAGGCGCAGTAAGGACGGACGAAATGATCGATCCGAATCAAAACGTTCTGGTGGTCGATGATGATGCGGATCTGAACGAGTTGGTAGGGGCGTACGTCCGCTTGGCGGGCTTCCGGTATTACTCGGCCCGGGACGGGATCAGCGCCATCCGCCAGGCTCGGGAGTTGAAGCCGGCGCTGGTCGTGCTGGACGTGATGTTGCCGGACTCCGATGGATTTGAGATCTGCCGGCAACTGAAGAGCGAGCAGGACACGGCCCAGATTCCCATTGTCATGCTCAGTGCGTTGGATCGGGAGGAACACCGCCGCCGGGGGTGTCAATGCGGAGCGGTGGCGTATCTGACCAAGCCGTTCGATCCGAGCCGGCTGATGGACACGATCCGCGACCATGTCATGGCAAGCAGACTCGTCGGGTAAGGGAACAGAATATATACAGAATACATGCTGCCCTGCGGGCAGCGGCGAAACGGGGTGGAATAAGCGCGCTGATCTTTCGTGCTTAATCCAATGCCGAATACCAGAAAAGCGTGGCACACTCTTTTACTACGTCATGATTGGAGTGGCGGTGGGTGTCTACCCCGGCCAGGGAGAAACCACATTTTTGCAGCAGAAGATTGACGGGGATGTTGTTGGTGCGGGTTTCGACGACCACCGCGCGAAGCTGACGCTGGCGGGCCTCCTGCACCATCATGCAGAGCAGAGCCGTGCCGAGACCCTGTCGGCGGAAATCGGAATCAACACGCAGATCAAGGATGCGAAGCGCTCCGGCGGCCTGATCCTCTTGGGCCAGCAGGAGCGCTGCCGGTCGGTCGTCGTGCTCGGCCAGAAGGGCAACGCCCTCTTCCGTGCCACTGACGATCTGCTTCAGCATGAACGACAGTTCGTCATCGGGCGGGTTGGACTCGATGAGCTTGGTGCGCAGGGGGCGATAATCCAGCTTCCAGCTCATGTTCAGCCCTTGGCCAGAGTGTTCCAGGTGGAGATAGTGGGTTGATTCGATTGTGCCGTCGATATCCAGAGGCTGCCGAAGATCGGCGGGTGTCATGGGGCGAATCTGCATGGGCAATAGGATACCCGAAGACGCGGGAATCAACGTAGCGGCCGTGACAGCGAAGGGGGAATGGGACACAATGGGGGCGGTACGCGACGGCGCGGTATTTTAGAGGATGCAATGGGCGTTAAATGGATCATTACCGACATTGACGGGTGCATGAGTCCCGAGGAGTCGGTGCCGTGGGACTTGGAGCGGTTCGGGCAGTTTTCCCGGCTGGTGCGGGAGGCCAACGCGGGCCGGGGAACAATCGCCCCGATGACGCTTTGCACGGGGCGGCCACAGCCATACGTCGAGCTGCTGATGAAAATTCTCGACGTGCGGGCGGCGGCCATCTGCGAGAGCGGCGCGGTGTTGTATTCGCTTCACGACAACTGGGCTCGCTATGGCCCGGGTGTGACGGCCGAGAAAATCGCCCAGTTGCGGGCCTTGCGCACGTTCATCGAACAGGACGTGTTGCCCGATGAGCCCAAGGCGCTGATCCAGTTCGGGAAGGAATCGCAGATCTCGGTCTTCTCCCGCGATCCGGGAATTTTCCCGCGCATCCGGCGGCGGGTCGAACGATTCGCAGCCGAGCATGGCGGGCCGGAGTTGGATATCACGCCGTCGCATTTTTATCTGAACATCTGTCTGGCGGGCGTGTCCAAGGGCAGTACGGTGAAAGCGTTGCTGGACGAGTTGGGCGTGAGCCGGGAGCAAAGCGCCGGCATCGGCGATACCGACGGCGATCTGCCGCTGCGCGACGCCGTGGGCTTCTTCGCCTGCCCGGCGAACTCGACGTCCGCCGTCAAAGCCGCGGCCGATTACGTTTCGCCCTATCCCATGCTCGAGGGCATGCTGGACATTCTGAATCGCCCGGAGATGCGGCGGTAATAATATTTTGTTTCGCCGTCGCCCGCAGGGCGACACGTGTCTGACGCTATACTGGCGGGTTCATGGCAGGAACAAATTTTTTTGATTTTCACGAGAAGGTCACCCGCAAAGCGGCGTCGAAAGCGCCGGCCCCCGAGGGCAAATCGCCCGAGCCGCTTTCGGTGTCGCAGCTCACCGTTCAGATCGAGCGGGCGCTGAAGACGGGGCTGCCCGCGCAGGTTCTGGTGCAAGGCGAGATCAGCAACTGCAAGCACCACGGAACATCCGGCCACATTTACTTCACGCTCAAGGACGAAGGGGCGTGCATCGATTGCGTCATGTTCCGCAGCGATGCGGTACGACTGAAGTTTACGCCGAACGACGGGATGGAATTGCTGGCCACGGGACGGGTGGCGGTCTATCCGCAGCGGGGGCGGTATCAACTGTACGTAACCTCATTGCAGCCGATGGGACTGGGGGCGCTGGAACTGGCGTTTCAGCAGTTGCGGGCCAAGCTGGAGGCGGAGGGGCTGTTTGATCCGGAGCGGAAGAAACCGCTGCCGCCTTATCCGATGAACGTGGCGCTGGTGACCGGCCGGGCGACGGCGGCGCTGCAGGACATGCTCAAGGTGCTGCGGCGGTTCCCGTGGGTGAAGCTGTATCTGTATGACGTGCCGGTGCAGGGGGACGGGTCGGCGGAGAAAATCGCCGAGGCGCTAGGACAACTAAGCCGACACGGAGACAAGCTGGACATCGATCTGATCCTGCTGGGGCGGGGCGGCGGATCGTTGGAAGATTTGTGGGAGTTCAACGAGGAGATCGTGGCCCGGGCTATCGTGGCCAGCCGGATTCCGGTGGTCACGGGCATCGGGCATGAGGTGGACGTTTCCATCGCCGATTTGTCGGCGGACTATCACGCGCACACGCCCACCGAAGCGGCCCAGGTGGCCATGGGACAATGGCGCACGGCCGGCGATGAGGTGGACGTTTTTGGCGTGCGACTGCGGCGGGCTCTTCGCACGGTGGCGCAGGAGGCCCGGCAGCGTTTGGCGGCCATCGAGCGGCACGAGGTCTTTCGCCGGCCGATGGACCGAATCAACGCCATGCGGCAACTATTGGACGACCGGCAGCGGGCGCTGGTCCTGGCGGTGGGCGGACGCCTGCATACGCTGGAACGGCGCGTGCAATCACTGGGCGGACGATTGGAGCAGCATCATCCCCGTTACGAAGCCAAGCTGCACCGGCAACGGCTGGGTCTAATGGCCGAGCGTTTGAACCTGGCCATGCAGGCCGACCAGCGGCGGCGCAAAGCATCCCTGGAGGCGATACAACGTCACCTGGAGGCGATCGGCCCGGAGCAGGTGCTGAAGCGGGGGTACACAATTACGACGCTGAAAAAACAGGGAACCGTGGTTCGCAGCGCCGCGCAGGTCAGGACGGGGGATCGTGTGGTGACGCGCTTTGCCGACGGGGAAATCGAATCGCGGGTGGAGGATTCCAAGCAGTTGTCGCTGTTCGAGTGAACACGCCGGGAAAGAGAAAAGGCACGGGAAATCCAGTGATTTCCCGTGCCTTTGAGTTTTCACAAGAGGGTGGGGTTACTTCTTCCAGGCTTTGGATTTGAACTCGACGAGGACTCTCTTGAGTTCGGTTTCGAGTTCGGCGGTGAGTTCCTTCTTGGCCGACAGATCCTCACGCAGCTTGGGGGCGGAGGCGTCAACGTACTTCAAAAACGCGGTCTGGAACTCCTGAACCCGGGCGACGGATACGTCATCGAGATAGCCTTGGGTACCGGCGTAGATGACCATGGCTTCCTGCTCGACGGCCATGGGCCTGTATTGCGGCTGCTTGAGCAGTTCGACCAGGCGGGCGCCGCGATCGAGCTGTTTCTGGGTGGCTTTGTCCAGTTCGGTGCCGAGCTGGGCGAAGGCTTCCAGCTCGCGGTAGGCGGCCAGGTCCAGACGCAGAGAACCGGCGACCTTCTTCATGGCCTTGGTCTGGGCGTTGCCGCCGACGCGGGAGACGCTGATGCCGACGTTGATGGCCGGACGGACGCCGGCGAAGAAGAGGTCGGGTTCGAGGTAGATCTGGCCGTCGGTGATGGAGATGACGTTGGTGGGGATGTAGGCGGAGACTTCGCCTTCCTGGGTTTCGATGATGGGCAGGGCGGTGAGCGAGCCGGCGCCGTTTTCATCGGAGAGTTTGACGGCGCGTTCGAGCAGGCGGCTGTGGAGATAGAAGACGTCGCCGGGATAGGCTTCGCGGCCCGGCGGGCGACGCAGCAGCAGCGAGAGCTGACGGTAGGCGGCGGCCTGCTTGGACAGGTCGTCGTAGACGCAGAGGGTGGCTTGGCCTTTCCACATGAAGTATTCGGCCATGGCGGTGCCGGCGTAGGGGGCGATGTATTGCAGGGGGGCGGGGTCGGCGGCCGAGGCGATGATGACGGTCGTGTACTCCATCGCGCCATGGGCCCTGAGGATTTCGACGACGCCGGCGATGGTGGATTCCTTCTGGCCGACGGCGACGTAGAAGCATTTCACGCCGGTGCCTTTTTGGTTGATGATGGTGTCGATGGCGATGGCGGTTTTGCCGGTCTTGCGGTCGCCGATGATGAGTTCGCGCTGGCCGCGGCCGATGGGGATCATGGAGTCGATGGCCTTGATGCCGGTCTGGAGGGGTTCCTTGACGGGCTGACGGTCGGCGATGCCGGGGGCGACGATATCGACCTTGCGGGTGTGGGTGAGGGGGATGGCCGGGCCGCCGTCGAGGGCCTGGCCCAGGGGGTTGACGACTCGGCCGATGACGGCTTCGCCGACGGGAACTTCCAGGAGCCGACCGGTGCTTTTGACCTGATCGCCTTCCTTGATTTCCAGGTAGTTGCCGAAGATGACGGCGCCGACGGATTCTTCTTCGAGGTTGAAGACCTGGCCCATGACGCCGTTCTGGAATTCGAGCAGTTCGCCGGCCATGGCGTTGCGCAGGCCGTAGATGCGGGCGATGCCGTCACCGACTTCGATGACGGTGCCGACTTCGCTGACTTGCAACTTCTGGTCGAAGTTGGCGATTTCTTTCTTCAGGATGCTGGTGATTTCCGCCACATTGATGGCCATGTCTGTCTCCGGTTCGTATCAAAAGGGGTTACCGCGGTTTTGCTTCCAGTAGTTGTTGTCGCATTGCTTCGAGCTGATAACGGGTGCTGGCGTCGATGAGACGGTCCTGCACGCGGATGACCAGACCGCCGATGATGGATTCATCGACGTACTGGTGAACGAGGGCGTTTTTACCCAGGGCCTGGCTGACCTTCAGCCGGACCTGCTCCAGTTCATCGGCGCTGAGCTTGCGGGCGACGGTGACGTCAACCTCGACGATGTTCTGCCGGGCTTCGAGCAGGGCGTCGTAGGCGCTGCCCAGGTCGGCCAGGAGCTTGAGCCGGCCCTTGGCGTTGAGCACGCCCAGAAGGTTCATGACCAGCGGAGAAACCCGGCCGCGGAAAGCCCGCTCCAAGGCCGCAGTCCGCTCGGTTTCCCCGATGGACGGATCGGCAAAGAACGCCCGGAAGGCCGGATCGCTGCGGACGAGCTTTTGCAGATCACGCAGTTCCTGCCCGACCTCCTCGGCCTGGTCGGCGCCGCTGGTCAGCTCAAGCACAGACCGGGCGTAAACCTCGGCGGCAGGCGGGATATGGTTCGTGTGGTTTGTTGGCATCGTTGTGATTTGCAATTTGCAATTTGCAATTTGCAATTGAAAAGACGGGTGCCGTCAATTCAATGGCGGATTGTAAACGGCGTTGGCAAATCCTCCCTTTCAGTTTTTGTTCAACTGCTGCAACTGCTCGAGGCTTCCTTTGACCAGGTCACGCTGGTCGTCGGGGTTGAGGTTTCGGCGGAGAATTTTCTCGGCGATGGAGGTGGCCAGGTTGGCGGTCTGCTCGTAGACCTCGGCGACGGCCTGCTTGCGGGCGACTTCAATGTCCTTGGTGGCCCGCTCCTTGATGGCGTCGGCTTCCTGCTGGGCCTGGACGCGGAGGTTGGCGGCGATGGACTCGCCTTCGACGGCGGCCTTGGCCAGCAGGTCGCGGACCTTGGCTTCGGCGGTGGCCAGTTGGGCATTGTAGTCGCGCAGGGTGGCTTCGGCCTTCAGGCGGGCGGCCTCGGCTTCGGCAATGTCCTTGCGGATGCGGTCTTCGCGGGCCTTCAGGCCGGCCAGAACGCTCTTCCAGGCGGTGGGGTAAAGGGCGATCAGCAGGATCACGAAGATGATGACGACCCACAACGCCGAGAGGAGGGTTTCCCGGCTGGCGGGGTTGGGCAGCAGCGAAGGCGTTTCGTGAGCCTGGGCGTGTTCCGCCGGGGCGCTGAGCTGGTCGTGGGCGGGGGCTTCGTGTTGTGCGAAGACGGAGCCGGCGGGCAGCGACAGTCCGAGCAGGATCGTCAGGGCCAGAAGCATGCGTTTGAACATAACGAGTCCTCAATAAGGGTTCGAAAGGGACAGAACCGGCTGTTCACCGGCTCTGTCCTGAAAGCTTAGAGCTTGCCGGCCAACTGGAGACAGATGACCAGGGCGAAGAAGGTGAACCCTTCGATCAGGGCGGCGGCGATGATCATGTTGGTGCCGATGCGCCCACCGGCCTCGGGCTGACGGGCGATGCCTTCCATCGCCTGCCCGGCGAGGTGACCGATGCCCTTGGCGGCACCGATAACGACCAGGCCGGCGCCAGACCGCCACCGAAGGCGGCCAGGCCCTTGTCTCCGATCAAGCTGGTGATTTCTGCGAGCATGGAACAATCTCCTTCCGGACCCCATAAGGCCCGATACAGTGCGCCACGGCGGAAATGCCCGCCCGCGGCGCGGATAATGTGGCGCCGACCTTAAGTTAAAGTGCCCAAGGCGTCGGCTGCCCGAGCGTTGGATCGTTTGCAATTTGCAACTGCCGATTTGCAATTGAATACAGACACCTGGTTTTCAATTGCAAGTTGCAAATCGGCATTTGCAAATCCCATATCAGTGTTCCGGCGCAACGGCGCTGGCGATGAACAGCGTGGTCAGGAACGTAAAGATGTACGCCTGAAGGAACGCCACGAACAACTCCAGCACGCGGATCAGCAGGCTCAAGATGGTGACCGGAATCCCGACGCCGATCTGGGCGGCAATGCCGGCCGAGAGGGGAATCAGGAGGATCAATGCGGCCAGGACGATATGGCCTGCGATCATGTTGGCGAAAAGACGAATCATCAAGGCGAAGGGTTTGATGACCGCGCCGATGAGTTCCAGAACCAGCAGTGCGGCCCACATGGGCACGTCAGCGAACCAGCCGAGAACCGACCCGCCCGGCTGAGGCTTGAAGGGATGGGGGGCGAAGTTCCAGAAGTAGAGCGGGACGGCCAGGAGGGTGGCCAGCAGGGGGTTCATTCCGTGGCAGGGGTGGACGGCGGCGGCGGCGTAGTGGGGGCGGTGCTCGTCGTCGGCGTAGTGGTGAACGGGGTCGCCGATAGCTCGCATGTCCTGGGGGACGTCGGCGGGAAGGGCTTCGCTGCGGACGTGCTCCAAATCATGGGCGGCGGGGTGTTCGTCGGAGCCGTTGGCGGAATGCTCTTCGTGGTGGGCGTGGTGGCCGTAGGTTCCGCGGATCAGATCGCGGGCGATCTGAACGATGCCGTTGAAGTGGATAAAGAGGAAGGCGCAGATGGCCAAGGCACCGGTGGTGATGGGGGAACCGGTGGCGGTGCCGCCGAGGTGGGAGGGTTTCTTGGTGATGAGGGTAACAATTTCGGCGATGGGAAGCTGCCCGAGCAGATTACAGAAGAGGATGAAGAAAAAGAGGGTCCAGAGGAAGGGGACGAACCGGTCGGTGTGTTCCTTAAGTGCGGGACGGAAGACTTCGACGCGGAGAAATTCCAGGATGGATTCGAAGAAATTCTTGGCTCCGGTGGGCGGCTGGTCGGAGGCTTTGCGGAAAAGGACGGGGAACAGCAGGAGCATCAGGACGCCGGCGACCAGGGCCATGAGCATCTGATTGTTGATGGCGAACGGCCCGATGTTGAAATGAAGGGGGTGGGGCAGAACGTGTTCGAGCGGATCGGCAGCGGCCAGGAGATAAAGCATTTTCAACCTCTAGGACTTTATGGGACCGGCGGCCTTGACCGCTCGGACACCGGCGGCCGCCAAGACGGCCAACGTTGTCCAGTAGAACGCCAACAACCAGTACAACAAAGCCGGATCGTGCCACAACAGCGTATAGACCAGTGCGCCCAAGGCGATGGCCGCCAGCAGATGAATGACGGAACCCACCAGGGCCGCCTGAGCCACGGCAGCGGTATCGGCGCCGCGATTTAACGCCGCGGGGATAAGGGCGACGATGCTGGCCAGCAGGCAAACGCCGGCGGCGGCGAGCATGTTGACGTTGTGGGGGTTGATGTTAAGAAGTCGGCAAGTCAACCGACCGACCGCTCCGACCACCACCAGCGCCAGCAGGATGCTCACAAAGGCACGCATGGAAAATCCGTCACTTGTTAGCCTGCATGCCTTCTTTGATCAGCAGGTACAACCCACCGGCCAGACCAAGCATACACCCGACCAACGTGCCCCAAGGGGCCAAACCATACTTTTTATCCAGCCACGAACCGACGATAAAACCGACACCGACACCGACGGCCACTTGCAACCCTATGCCAAAGATATGCCCGAAACCGGGCTCGTCATTCTTCGGCATGGAGACTCCACTGTGACATTGGGATCGCGCAATTCAACAGGCCGATTTCGCCACCGCCGCCGATCCGTATTTAATCGCCAAAATTCACGGGGTTGTACATTAGTATAGGGGTGGCGTAAGGTCAAGCTGTGTCGCTAGTACCAAGCGAGTGATACACTGGCGAACATGAGCCAAGGGACGCGGTGGCGAATGCTGGCGGGGGGAGTTATGGCGATGTCGGCGTGGGTGTTTTTGACGGGCCTCGACTGGGGGTTGCCGTCGCGTGCGGCGGATCCATACCTGTTCGGACAGCGAACCCCCTGGAGCGGGAAAGAAATCCTGTCGCTGGCGGGGGAACGGGGAGGCGCAGACGAACTGGGGGCGGACGTGGCGCGGCATCCATTGGGGGATCGACAAAAAGAATTGGGATTGAATGAAACGGACGCGCAGCGTGCGATGATCGTCCGGCGGTTTCGGCTGTATAGCTGCCAGCCGGACGAGATGATTACGATGATGTCGCTGGCGCAGATGCGGGTAAGGGAGGGGGATTTTGATCCCCGGTTATACCAGTACGGCGGGCTGTGGATTTACGGAGTCGGCGGACTGCTCAAGGGGGCCGATCTGCTCGGCTGGGTCCGTCTGAAGTCGGATGTGGCGTGGTATCTGGATCACCCGGAGCAGTTCGGACGGTTCTACGTTGTGGCGCGATTGTATGCGGCGCTGTGGGGGATCGTTGGAGCGGGGGCGGTGTTCTACCTGGCTTGGCGCATGGGCGGATTGTGGGCGGCAGCGCTGGCGGGGGTGTGCTATGCATGGATGCCGGTGGTGGTGAACATGGCGCACGAGGCCAAGCCGCATTTGCCGGGGGTGGTGCTGATGCTGGCGGCGGTGATCGCGGCATGGAAGTATGCCGAGGGTGGGGGGAAAAGGTGGTGGATCGGGGCGGGAGTCATGTGCGGTTTGTCGGCGGGAATGGTATTGTCAGCGGCGGCGGCGTTTGCGGTGCTGCCGGTGATGGTGACGCTGCGGGGCGAGGGGTGGCGGCGTGGCGTGTGGATACTGCTGGGGGCGGCGGGCGCGGGATGTGCCGTCTATTTTGCGACCAACCCGTATGTGGCCATCCATCTGCTGGGAGATCGTCGGGTGCTGACGTCGAACCTGGGCAATTCGGCGGCGATGTACGAGGCCGGACAGTGGGGGCGGGGAATCACCAACGCAATCAAGTTGATCGGCGAAGGAACGGGATGGGTGCTGCCGGTCGCGGGAATCGCGGGCGCGGCGGGGATGATCGCGGCGCGGAAAAAATTCTGCGACGGCGGGGGCAAGGCGGCGTGGCTGTTGGGGGTTTTGGCGGTGGTCGCGGCCGTTCCGTTCGTGGCGATGGCCGCGGGAAAGCCGGCGGAATACGGGCGGTTTGCCCTGTTTGTTGACGTGGCGGTGGCGATCGCGGCGGCGGTAACGTGGATGACGTGGGTGCGGGATCGGCACTGGCGAATTGTGGCGGCGGGGGGAATGACAATTTGTACGGCGGTGGCGGGAATGGCATACCTGGCGACGTTTGTCGGAGACGGGGCGGGGATGACAAGTCGGCTGGCGGCGGCGGAACGTCTGCGGGAAGTGAAGCGGCTGGGGGCGGAGAGCGTGGGGGTGTATGCGGAGCCGGCGCCGTACTGCATGCCGCCGGTGGATTTATTCCAGTGGCGGATGGTGTTGCTGCCGAAGACGCAGGAAACGGGTCTGGCGGACGTGGTGGTTCGGCCGGTGGAGGGGGTGTCGTGGCGGGATGCGGACCTCGGCTGGGCGGCAAAGCGATTTGAGGTGGTGGGACGAAGGTGAGAAAAACGTGTTATAGCGCAGTGAAAATGTCACTCGCCCCGATCGGGCAAACCACTCGAACGGGATCGGGGTGGCGTTGGGGAGGGTTACGCCCTATTATGGGATCGCAAAGAGCCTTCCGTTTGCGCCGGAGTGCGGGTTGTGAGGGAGGGTGAAAGATTCAACATTTATCTCCGTAAAGTGATGCTTATGTCGCCGCGTCGTTTGTACATGGATAATGCCGCTACGAGCTTTCCCAAGCCTCGGGCGGTGTTGGATGCGATGGTTCGTTATGCCACCGAGCTGGGCGCAGCGCGGGCCGGGGGGCGTATCAAGAAGCGATTGATACGGCAACGCTGATTGCCGAATGTCGGCGGCGGTTAAACCGGTTGTTTCATGGACAGCAGCCGGAACATTTCGTTTTTACCCTGAACTGTTCTGACGGGTTGAATCAGGCCATCAAAGGGCTGATTGATCCGACTAAGACGAATCATGCGATCTGCACATGGATTGACCACAACTCGATCCTTCGGCCGCTTAATGCGCTGGAGGAGATGGGGTGGGTGAAGCAGACGCGGGTGCCGGTGGACTCATCCACCGGGCTGGTGGACCCGGATGAGATTCGCAAGGCGATCCGGCCCGAAACCCGGTTTATCGCCATTACCCACGCCAGCAACGTGACTGGGACGGTCCAGCCTGTTCGCGAGGTGGGGGCGATTGCCCGCGAGCATGGGATTCCCTTTATAGTGGATGCGGCACAATCGGTGGGGCATCTGCCGATTGACGTGCAGGCGGATCATATTGATCTATTGGCAGCGCCGGGACACAAGGGGTTGCTGGGGCCGCTGGGGACGGGATTTTTGTACATTCGGCCGGGGTTGGAGAAGGTTCTGCGGCCGTTGAAGGAAGGGGGGACGGGTTCGGTCAGTGAGCAGGACCGCCAGCCGGAGTTCATGCCGGACAAGTACGAGTCGGGCAGCCACAACGCTATCGGCATCATCGGCTTGTCCGAAGGGGTGAAGTGGGTCATGGAAAAGGGGATTGAGACGCTGGCGGCAGAGGACTTGGACCTGGTCCGGGTGTTTATTGACGGCGTAAGCAATGTTGAGGGGCTGAGGTATTACGGGCCGCAGGGCGTCAGGCATCGGTCGGGGGTGTTCTCGGTGCGGATCGAGGGGTATACGCCTCATGAGCTGGCCGCAGTGCTGGAGAGCAATTACGGGATTCTGACCCGGCCGGGCATTCACTGTGCGCCGTTGGCGCATCAGACCATCGGGACGACGCAATACGGCGGCACGACCCGGTTCAGCTTCGGGCCGTTCTTGAGCAAGCAGGACGTGAAGTTCGCAACCGACGCACTGGCGGAAATCGCTATGAGCCGGGTGGCGGTGGTGCGATGAGGGTCAAGCCCCGGTCGTGGAATCGTTGAAGAGATCAGGGGCGATGAGGGAAGCGTTGGGGGACTGGCTGGGTTTGACCAGGACGTGCCGGACCAATTCCAATCGCTGGATCACCTTTTCCATGTCGGCAGGGCGTTTCTGGGGCTTGGTGGCGATGCACTCCATGACCAGGTTGGACAGGGACGGCGGAACCTGCGGATTGAGATCGTGCGGTGAGTCGATCCGCGCATCCAGCAGAAAGCTGTTTTCCTTCTTCTGGTTGACGGTGTAGGCGGTGGGGATGTGCTTGCGGGTAAGCGCCGAATAGAGACTGGCGCCGAGGTTGAAGACGTCGGTCTGGGGGGTGACGGGGCGGCGGTCCACCTGCTCGGGGGAGATGTAATCGGGCGTGCCCTGGATGCGTTCCTTGACGGTGCCGATCTTGCAGCTTTGCCCGAAGTCGATGACTTTCACTTCGCCGGCGTCATTGCATAGGATGTTGTTGGGCTTGATATCGCAATGGACATAGCCCATGGTGTGCAAGGCCCGCAATCCCTGGGCGGCCTGGATGAAGATATCAACGGTCTGGAGCAAAGTTTCCGGCGGGTGGACGTCCAGGGGCTTGCCATCCACCAATTCCATGAGCATGAAGGCTTCATTGACCTTCAGCAACATCGTCTTGTTGATCTTCAATTCGAAGCTGCGGCGAAGGTTGGGATGGGTGAACTGGCGGCTGAGCTCAAACTCCGTCTCCATCTGCTCGACGAAGCGGATGTCTTTTTGTTCGGCGCGCACCACATGCTTCAGGGCGTAAATCTGGCCCGTAGCGGGGTCGCTGACGGCATAGATGGTGCTGCCGGCGCCTTCGCCGAGCTTTTCCAAGACTTCGTAATTGAGGATTGTTTGTCCCATGGCCTATGTAAATAATCCGGCACTTCGCATTGTCTCGCAAAGGTTGTCGAGATCAGGCGAAGCTCCACAATCTTCGTAAGCTCGTCCGGTGTTGAGAAACCTGGTCCCCAAGGCCGTATAATTACATTATAACGGGCCGATGGCAAGGGATTCGGGACAAAACTTGTGGATAATTTATGCCGCCGGGCGGCTTGAGGGGAATTAGGGCAGCAGGCGTTCGCGAAAGGCCGTGGCGGGGAAGTAGCGGCCGATGCTCGCGGCGGAAGCGGGTTGATCAACGAGGACAACACGATCGGCGCTGATTCCCAGTCGGCTTTGCAGGGTGCTGACAAGCTGGGTGGCCCGGCGGATTTGCACGGGCGAGGGAACGGAACGGTCAAAGTCGCCGACAAGACAGACGCTGATGCAGCTACGGTCGATCTGGCTGGCGCCGGCGGGCGGGGCGGCGGTCTGCTGGTTGTTCCAACGCTGGCCGATCTGAATTTCTCCGTCGATGCAGCCGTCGCCGTTTCCGATGACAAAGTGATCGCCCAGGCCGCCGAGTCCCTGGCCGAGGGAGAGGGCGTTACCGGCCGGGGTGCGGCTGTGGTGAAGATAGATATATTTCCATTTGTCGCCGCGAAGAGGGACGCGGGTGGCAAAGACGGCGTCGAGGGAATCGGGTTTGTCGATGGCAAAGAGGCTGTTGGCGGCGTCCTGGGCCAAAGGCGGGGGGGAAACCACCATCAGCAGTACGCTGGTCAACGTCAATGCTCCGATCAGGGAGACAAAAACCACGACGTTGCGGCGGGCAACGGATCGCTGCTGTGACTTGCTTGAGTCCTGACGGCGGGTGTTGCGACGGGTGCTTTTCACGATGATGGCCAAACAACAAGAAAACGCGAAGGACGATCCATGTCCGATAAAATGGCCTTCGACTCCTTTATAACTTCATCGGTCAACTGCTTTACTATGTTACAAAAAAAACTTCCCAAGTGGTAATCCGGGAGTGTTTTTTGCACAGGGGGGACTGCGGTAGATCAGACGTTCAGGGAAACGGGGCGGGGCATGGTGAGCAGGGCGGCCCAGGCGAGAAGACCCAGGAAAAGCAGGAGCAGGAACAGGGCCAGGCAGATCCAGCCGAAGCGGCGCTGGGCGTCGGCGCTGAGGGTCAGGCCCCAGGTGATGGCGGCGGTCCAGAGGCCGTTGGCCAGGTGGTAGCAGGAGGCGAAGATGCCCACGGGATAGACGAAGTATTTGACGAAACCGTAGGCGTTCATGTGTTGCCAGGTGGTGTAGGTGGCGTTTTGGGGGTTGAAGGCGAGCGACGGGCCGAAGAGTTGGAACCGCAGGGAGAGGACGTGGAAGATCAGGAAAAGGACGATGACGCCGGCGCTGATCCGCTGGAGCAGGTAAAGCCAGTTTTTTCCATAGGGGTAGCTGATGGCGTTGGGCTGGCCGGTGAGAACGATCCAGACGCCGTAGAATGTGTGGAAAAGGATGGGGATGTAAATGGTGATCCATTCAACGGCCCGAAGGAACGGCAGGCTTTCGAGCTTGTCAACCTGTAGCTGGTAGACGTTGCCGCCTTGGGCGACGGTGGCGTTGACGAGAAGGTGAATGACCAGGTAACCGCCGAATACCAGCCCGGTCAGCGAGTGTAGTCGTCGCAGGAGGAACTGGTGGTGTCGGAGCAGGGGAAGATTTACGCCGGCGGGGGTGGTAGTCATGATCCGGCAAATCTAGTCTGGAAGGGGAGGAGGACTCCAGAGGGAAAATGTGTGGGGAATAGCGAGGCCATCAATTTTGGATTTTGGAATTCGAATTTTGGATTGAAGAGTCGCTCGTACGCTGTCTGTAAATCCAAAATCCAAAATGGTCGGGTTCGATCAACTCGGGAGAGATTACTTCTTGTTGACCCAGTGGACGAGCAGTTCGCTGCGGCTGGAGACGCCAAAGCGGCGATAGAGGGCTTTGACGTAGTGATGGATGGTGTTTCGGCTTAGCCCGGTCTTGGTGGCGATTTGTTTTTCGCTGCTGCCGGCCAGGAGATATTGCAGAGTTTGCTGCTGGCGGGGGGAGAGGTCGGAGATCTCGGCCGAGGCGAAGGGCAGATCGGATCGATAAATCCAAGCCATTTCGGAATGGATGGTTTCAAGAAGCTGGCATTGGCTGGTTAAGAAAGGGCGCTTGCTGTTCCACGCCCGGTTCAGGGAGATGGTTGCCACCAAATGGGTTCCGGCCAGGGGGAGGAGGGAGAAGATACAGTGGTCAAGGCCGGAGGGGTGGCGTGCGTGCCGGACGTGGGGGGAGGCGTACCAGGCGGCATCGGAGATGATATCTTCCCGGAGGCAGACGAGGGGTTTGGATGGCTGGCGGCCGAAGCGGGTGTAGAGCGAGGCGAAGATGGGGTTGGCGGGTTCGGTCGCCTGGACGTAGTGGAGGATGGAAGCGGGAACCTTTCCGTCGTTGTCATAGCTGCAGGTGAGCGAAACCACCGTGTGCTGGGTGGTGCGCGGGTCGAACTGCCCTATGGTGCAGAGGCCGAGTTTGGCGTCGAACAGTTGGCAGAGGCCGTGGAGCAAGGATTCTTTACGCGCAACAGGGTCCGCAGACAGGTTATGTACCTGATTCGTCAATTGAAGGAGGTGGCGTACAAAAGACGAGCTGGGATGCTGCAATTCAGCCATTGGCAAAATACCGTTGGGATTAGATTAGCAGAATTATCGGCAATCACCGATAGCTGTGGGCATCACCTAAATAGGTGAATTGCGAAAGTTTTTTTTAGGACGATAGTAGGGCAAAAGTCGGGTTGGAAAAGGGAAGAGACGGGTTTGTCGGCACACGTGTCAGCCGCGGGGGGGCGGCTGACCGCTTTGCGGGGCGGGTCAATCAATCGAGAAAAAAACAGTGGCGTGGGCCGCGAAGATCGGCCAAGCTTGCAGTCTGCACACTGGACTTGTCTAAAGTAGCTGTCCCGGAATCTAAACTAGTTTGTCCCACCACAAATAAGCACACTTAAGGCGGGCGGAAGTTGGGAAGCGGAGAGGGCGGGATTCGAACCCGCGAACGGGTTTAAGCCCGTTACAGCATTTCCAGTGCTGCTCCTTCGGCCACTCGGACACCTCTCCGGAAGTTTGACGGTGCGGCCGTCAAAGTCCCGATAGTAGCCCAATTGCGAGTTAATTTCAAAGCACCCGCAGCCGGGTTGTCGGGGGCGGCATCATGGCAGAGCCCGGCGCAATGGTCAAGTCAGTTGTGCTGGTAAATCCATTGGACGATGGTCGGCCAGAGTCGGCGGTGCGCCGAGGGGCCGATCAATGGGCCGAGGTGTTGCAGGGCGACGCCCACGTCGCCTTCGTATTCCAAGGCCGTGGTGTCGCTTGAACCGACGGCCTGGTGGAAGGGCAGCATGGATTGGGGCGGCACGATCCGGCATTGGCGGTCGATCACGCTCAAGATGGCCGCCGTTATCGCGCGGGGGAATACCGGATGGGAAGACACGACGAGCGTCCCGCGCAGAAGTCGGTCTTCACGATAGAGCCAGGTTACAAGTTCCTTCAGGAGTTGCCGGGGCATGGGTATTTCGTCAAGCGTCCAGCGTTCCGCCCGGACGTGGGTTTGCAGGGCGGATGGGTCCGGGCGTGCGAGGCAACGCAGCCAGTCGATCCAGCGGAACCATTCGAACGTGGCCGGCGAAGCGAGATAACTGGCCAGGTCCAGCAGTGTGCCGGGGACGTTGGCGTGGGGCAGGATCGTTTCAATTGGGGGGAGGCGGGCCGCCAGTCGATCCAGGTCGCCGACGTCGGGGCCGAAATGCAGGGGGGATTCGATCAGGATCAAACCTCGTACGCGGGAGGGGTGGAGCGATGCGAAAATAGCCGCCAGCGTGCCGCCGATGGAGTGGCCGGCGAGAAACAGATGATCCTGGCCGGTTTCCGTGGCAATGGTTTGGGCGGCGTTGAGAAGGAGTTTGTCGGCATAGGTCGAAAGGCCCAAGCCGCGATTTGCGGGTTGGGGTGGTTCCCAATGGACGAGGTAAACGCCGAGGCCACGTTTGAGGCAGGCTCGGATGACGCTGTTTTGCGGGGTTAAATCCCAGACGTAGGAACGTTTGATGGGGGCCGGCACGATCAGCAGCAGCGGTTTTGCGGGATCGGGTTGGCCGTAGGCGCGGAGGGTCATGGTCTGCCGGCGATGGGCGATGCGAAAGGGGCTGGGTTGGGGGTGGAATCCGAGCGTGTCGAGCAGGATTCCTGTTTGCCGTCGAGCGAGGTCGGCCAGTTGCAGCGGGATGATCCTTGGGTCATCGGACATGGCCGAGGGGTTGCATAAGACGTGCCTTGGGTGTGAGAGGGGAGACGCGAACAGCGAGCCTTGTCGGGAGCGGGGACGAAAGGGTGTTACTGCCGTTGCGCGGTTATGACACGGTCTTTGCCGGCGTAATCTTTGAGGATTTTGACGTCTTGGAAGAGGGGGTGTTCGCTCATCACCTGGCGGGCCAGGTCGGCTTGGTCGAAGGCGATTTCCAAGTAGATGCGGCCGCCGGGAACCAGGCGGTCGCCGGCGCCGGCGAGGATGCGACGGTGGATGACCAGACCGTCCAGTCCGCCGTCCAAGGCTTCCCAGGGTTCGTAGTCGCGTACGTTTCGATCCAGCGTGACGATCTGGCCCGAGGGGATGTAGGGGGGGTTGCTGACGATCAGATCGAAGGGTTGGGCGTCGATCATGCCGGCGAGGGGCTCGTACAGGTCGCCGCGAAGGACGGTGACGCGTTGTTCCAGTTTCAGCCGCTGCATGTTTTTCTGGGCGATGGCCACGGCGGCGGGGCTGAGGTCGATGGCCAGGACGGTGGCGGATTTCAGATGATAGGCCAGGGCGGCGGCGATGCATCCGCTGCCGGTGCATAGGTCGAGTATTCTGGGCGATTCCATGCCGGGTTGATGGCGGACGAACTGCATGACGTTTTCGACCAGGGTTTCGGTGTCGGCCCGGGGGATGAGGACGCCGGGGCCGACTTCGAATTCGAGGTTGAAAAAGTGTGCCCGGCCAGTGAGGTAGGCGATGGGTTCCTGCTCGGCGGCGCGCTTGACCAGTTCCCGGTACTGGGACAGTTCCCGATCCATCAGAGGCCGTTCGTAATCGGTGTAGAGCTTGATCCGCGGGACGGCCAGGACGTGGGCCAGCAGCAGTTCGGCGGAGAGCCGGGCGCATCGACCTCTTTGCGCAAAAAAGGCGGCGGTCCATTCCAGAAGCCTTCGAACCGTCCAATTGTCGTTCGAACTGCTCATGCTTTGTCAGTCGCTAATGGCCACCGAGGAATCCCATGGCGTAGGCGATCAGGGCGGCAATCAAAGTCAGCAGCGCCAGCAGGATAAAGAGCGTAATCTGGCTGGCGGAATCCATTGTTGAGCCGGCTGGCGGCTGCGCAAGGGGGGGGATGAAGGGCTGCGGCGGCGACTGGCCGTCTTCGCTGTTCAATTCCACGTCGGATTCGAAGATGTAGGAGAGATCGACTTCGCCGATGGGCGGAACGTCAGGGATTTCGCTGGCGGGGGGCATATAGCCGGCCTTGAGCATTTCCACCCCCAGACGAAGGAACCCCAGCCGGTTGGCGGTGATGAAGTTGTCGCTGTTTTCGGGGTTGGTTTCCAGTTTTACGCTGGCGCCTTCCCGCGGGATCATGTCGTCCAGTTCGATGATGATCTGGGCGAGTTTATCCTGATTGATTTCGCTCATGCGAACTCTCCGCTTACCCGATAGCCGGTCGTCAGGCTGATACTATACCGATCTGTTGTGCGTTCCAACAGGGTAGAAGGGGGGTGATTGTCGAGTTGGGGGCGCGGAGGCGGTGCGCATCATGGGGTACGGAAAAGAACCCGGAGCTGAGCGAAGATGAAAGCCTTTGCTCAGCCCCGGGTTCTGTGAAAAAAAGTTGCGGCCGCTTGTAAGCCGAATTCTGTTTCCGCTTCCGACACAAGGCCGGGAGACGGAGGCGACCATTTCTCTGGGACGAGCGTTGCCGCCCGCCTCAAGCGACCTACCCGCGGATCGTATCGGCCTTTTGGGCCGATCTTGTTCGCCCCGGGCCTGGGCTGTCCGCTTATTTGGTCTTGCTGCCGGTGGGGTTTGCCGAGCCATCCGAGTCACCCCGGATGCGGTGCGCTCTTACCGCACCATTTCACCCTTACCGGAGAAGGAACGATGAATACTGAATTATGAATGATGAACGAGGAAGAAAACCAGCTATTAAACCAGCTCTTCTTTCCACCTTCATCGTTCATCATTCATAATTCATCATTCCTCCTCCGGCGGTCTGCTTTCTGTTGCACTTTCCGTCGGCTTGATCCCGATAAATCGGGACTGCTCCGCCTTGACGTTATCAAGCACCGGACCCTGAGAACCGGTTGGTTCTCCGCAGTTCGGACTTTCCTCGTCCCGCTTTCGCGGGGCGCGATCGCCGCTGCTGCCGCAACAGTTGTAAGTATAACACAATATTGGCCGGGGGGGTTGGGTTTGGCGGTGGGCGTGAATTTTTTGGGGTGTAACGCTGACGGAGGGTATGGCTTTTGTCAGCCCCGGCAGGGGCGCAAGGTGATAGCCCACGGCGTCAGCCGTTGGGATAGCGGATCGCAAAAAGGATCAGCCCCGTAGGGGCGTAAGAAACTCTTACGCCCCTACGGGGCTGGAAATGTCACATGCCACCTACCCAACGGCTTGCGCCGTGGGCTATCATCTGCCGCCCCTGCCGGGGCTGAATAGAAGTCTACCCTTCGTAAGCGTTGCACCTATTTTTTGCGTTTGTGGGGGGTTCTTCGCCTGAGGCCGGTCTTGGGTTATGATGGAATTTTCTGGCCCCGGGATATCCTGCCTTTGGGATCGGGGACGTGCCGCATCGTTTTGGGAGTTTGGATGCTGCAGCGGGATGAAAATCCGGCCGCACCGCTGGGAGTTGATTTGAAGGATGAGATCACGGATCTCACGCCGGCGGTTCTGGGCCGCGCTTCGGATGAGGAGTTGATGCGGCGGACCCAGCGGGGGGACAAGCAGGCCTTTTCGCTGATTTACGAGCGGTACAATTCGGCCGTGCTGTCTTTTCTTTATCGCATGCTGGGCAACCTGGAGGACGTTGAGTCGCTGGGTCAGGAAGTTTTTTTGCGGGCATTTCGCTTTGCTCCGACGTATCGGTATCCCCAGCGTTTTTCCACCTGGCTGTTTACCATTGCCCGGAACCTGGCCATCAACGATTCCCGCCGGAAGAAGCGCAGCCGGGTGCGCAACGCCACCGAACTGAATCTGGAAGACGTGGACTTCAGCGCCGATCCGCGGCAGGTCGCCGCCCGCGCCACGGATCAACTCGAACAACAGGAAGCGATAGCCGGCATGCTCAAGGCGCTGGACTGTCTGCCGGGCGATCAGAAGGAAGTGATTGTCATGGGGGTGTTCCAGGATTTGTCCTATGCGGAAATGGAGCAGATCACGGGCACCAAGGCCGTTACGCTGCGTTCGCGGATGTTCCACGGGCTGAAGCGACTTTCCCGCATGGTCGGAGGCAACAGGTCGTGAGCGAACCATTGGATCTGAAATCCGACGAGTTCATGAACCTGCTGACCGATGCCCTGCGCAACGGCCCGGTCAGTCCCCAGTGGCATCAGGTTGTGGCGGCGTTGCGCGCCCGGGGGCAGGCCGGCGAGGAATATGCGATGCTGTGCGCCGCGAGGCAGAACCTGGAACAAGGTAAAGGCTACCGCACGGTTCGTGCCGGCCCCGGCTTTACGAGGAAGTTTCTCCAGGCGTTGGAGCGGGAAACGATTCGGCCGCGGCGCGAGGTTCCGGTTGCGACGATCGTTGCCGCGGTTTCCATCGGGGTCATGATCGTCGTGGCGATTCTCCTGGCGTTTTTCGTGATTCCCATTTCGCCGGAGGAGCATGCGGGGTTTGACGAGCTGGCCCGCGTTCAGTGGGTTGATTTGCCGGCCTCGACGCGCTTTGACTATTCCATTGGCTCCGACTGGCGGTCCATCGGGGCCATGGCGGTGGACGCTTCGCATGGTTTGCAGCCGCGATGGGACGGCCAGACCGACGCCCGCTATTGCGGCGGCGGTATCGTTCTCAGGAACGCATGGGAACCCCAGCAGAGCTTTGCCGCCGAGATCAGCTTTACGCTGCGGAAGCCCAGCGACGATTTGATCGTTCAGGTGTTCGTTTCCGATCAGGCGCAGTTCAGTTCGGACCTGGCGATGAGTCCGCACGAACTGGTCTGGCTGATACAAAACGGCCGGCCGCGGGTGGTTTTGCCTTCCCGGCAGGTTGCCGCCGAAGGATCGGTAATTTACGGCGGCAACCTCTCTCTCCGCATCCTGGTGCAGCGGGACCAGGCGATTGTTGAATGCGACGGCCGCCGGCTGTGGGCGGGCGCCCATGGGTTGAGCCCCGGCAAGCCTCGCTACCTGGGCATCCGCTTCCTCCGCCGCGGCGGGGATCACCCCAATCAGGTCGTCGTTAATGGGGTCAGGCTTAAAAAGCCGCGGAAGTGAATTTGTCGAATTACGACAGGAGCTGCGATGTCGATCATTCCGCCATCCGATGCTGATGCGTGCGACCTTGAAGCCGCCCGTTTTCTGGCCGATGCGGCGGTGCGCTTGCGTAAGGAGCTGGCCGCTGTCGTTGTCGGGCAGGATCGTGTCGTTGAGGAAATCCTCATGGCCATTTTCGCCCGGGGACATTGCCTGATGCAGGGCGTGCCCGGCCTGGCCAAGACGCTGCTGGTTTCCACGCTGGCGCAGGCGATGGATCTGTCTTTCCGGCGGATCCAGTTCACGCCCGATCTGATGCCTTCCGACATCACGGGGACGGACATCCTTCAGGAAGAGCCGGAGACCGGCCGGCGGCGGTTTGAGTTTCAGAAGGGGCCGATTTTCACCAATCTGCTTCTGGCCGACGAGATCAACCGCACGCCGCCCAAGACGCAGGCGGCGCTGCTCCAGGCGATGCAGGAGCATCAGGTGACGGCCGGGAGCCGCACCTTCGATCTGCCCGATCCGTTTTTCGTGCTGGCAACGCAGAACCCCATCGAGCAGGAGGGGACTTATCCCCTGCCCGAAGCACAGCTCGACCGGTTCATGTTCATGGTGATGGTTCATTATCCCGAGCGCGACGAGGAACTGGAGGTGCTCAAGCGCACGACCGGGCTGGACGCGGGGCGGGTTTCCCGCGTTATTGATGCGCAGCAGATTCTTCGCCTGCAACAGATCGTCCGGCGGGTTCCCGTGGGGGATCATGTGTATCAGTTTGCTTTGGACCTGGTGCGGGCGACGCGTCCGGGCGAGCCGGGGGTTTCGGATTTTGTGCGTCACTGGTTGAGCTGGGGGGCCGGGCCGTGCGCCGGGCAGTATTTGATTCTCGCCGGCAAGGCTCGGGCGCTGATGCACGGGCGGCTGCATGTGACGACGGAAGACGTCGAAGCTGTTGCCGCTTCCGTGCTGCGGCATCGGATCGTTCCCAACTTCAACGCCGCGGCCGAGGGAATCACTGTCGAGCAGATCATTGAGAAGATTCTTACGCTGGTGCCGCGGGGCAAGGGCGAGCAGTTGCTGTAACATGCCCCGACAGTTTCGTTTCGCCGTCGCCTGCAAGGCGACGGGACTCGTCGCGCCGAATTGTCAGCGAGCGAGTTTGGGCTTGCTGGGTCCAATAGACAATCGTTCCCCCCTCGCTGCGCAGGGCGATGCCTTCGATCACTCGGTTGACGTGGCCTCGGTTGTTGGAGACGGGGCCTTCGTATTGCAGGTATTCCCGCCGATGGTCCGGCAGGGGGCTTAGCTCGGTGGGCGCGATGATCGGCCATGCGGGGCTGCGGAAGGCTTCGAGCATTGCTCCCGGCGATCGCTCGATCAAGAGATCGAAGTGTGGATCGTCGATGCCCTCGTGACGAAGGACGACGAAGCGGAGTGGCGGCGGGTCGGTCTGCATGAAGGGGTATTTTACGCGATCAGGACCGGTGGCGGAACGTAGCCGCTGCGCACCTTCCCGGCGGGATTGGTGCTGCTTTTCAAATCGCAGGGATGGGCCTCGGGGCCGAGGCCCCAGTCGTTGGCGTAGTCCATGGCGATCTGCTGCATCTCGGCGGCGGTCAGGTTCGGCTTGTCGGTGGATTCGGCGGCCTCTTTAATCTCGTCTTCGTTAAGCAATGTCGCCGTCACGCTGGTGACGGCCGGGTCCATGAGCAGCCACTTGCAGGCGAGTTGGTGCGTGGTCATGCCGTGATCCTCGGCGTAGTGCCGCACCAGTTCCAGTTTTTTCAGGCCGTAGACCTTCCACGCCTGGTCGCGGAATTTGCGATGGTCGGCGGAAGTGATGGCGGTGTCGAGTTTCATTTTGCCTTTGAGGATACTGCTGTTGTCATGCACCCGCGCCAGCACGCCGGCCTTGTAGGCGCGGGCGACCTGGCAGAACTCGCGGCCGGGATCCTGCTCGAAAAGATTGTAGACGGTCTGCACGGATTTGGCGTTGTGGTCCATGATGGCTTTGATGCCTTCCTCGCGCCATCCGATGGCCGGGCCGAGGGAGACGCCCCAGACTTTGATTTTGCCTTCGTCCTTGACCTTTTCCAGTTCGGCGAACAGGTCATCGCGGAACTGGGGCAGCTTGATGTTGTGGGCCATGTACAGATCGAGGGTTTCCACGCCCAGGCGTTTGAGGGATTGTTCCAGGGCGAAGCGCATGAAACGGGGGGAAAAGTCCTGTTTGCGTTCGCGGTGGGAGCCGGGTTCGCCGGGGTCGTTGTAGAAGTCGTAGCCGAATTTGCCGCCGATCTGGATTTGGCCGCGGGGGACGGTTCGGAGGAATTGGCCGAGGACGGTTTCGGCGCGGCCGTTGCCGTAGGCGTCGCCGTTGTCGAAGAAGGTGATTCCGTGGTTGAAGGCGCAGTTCATCAGGCGGACGCCGTCTTCGCCGCTGTAGTGGCCCCACCAGTCTACACCGACGATCCAGCAGCCAAAGGAGATGGCCGAGACTTCCAGCGAGGTGTTGCCGAACTTTCGACGCAGCATGGGCGGTTTCTCCGTCTTGGGTGGAACTGGTCGATCATAGGAGGCTTGTCGGCGAATGAAAAGTTATGCAACAGAACCGCCGATGAACGCGGATGAACGCCGACAAGAAATAAATCTTCTCTTTATCGGCGTTCATCCGCGTTCATCGGCGGTTCCCATCGCTCTGCGATCAACTTTTGATGCGGTCCATGAGCCACACGGCCAGGGGGCCGAAGAGGATCAGGGGCATCCAGGCCCAGAGGGCGGGCCAGGTGTCGGACCAGGCGGGGTCGAGGCCGGCGGGGGGGCGCCGGCGATCTGGTGCGAGAGGAACAGGGCGGTCATGCACAGTCCCGTGGCCAGGACGCATTTGGTGGCGGCCAGCTTCATGCGGCCGGGCTCGCGGACCAGCACGCAGGGAATGGCCAGCAGCAGCATGACGAAGTTGGCCAGGGGCTGGGTGAACCGCCAGTGCTTGACGCGCAGCAGGTCGGTTTTCCCGTAGCTTTCGGGACGGGCGATGAGCTGGTTGATGTGGGACGTGGGCAGCAGTTCCACGATGTCGCTGCTTTTGTACAGCGCGATTTCGTTGGGGGTGATGCTGGTGCGGAAGACGTCGCAGGCAGTCGAGGCCTGGTGGTCGCCCTGACGGAGCCCGAGCATCCGGCGGCCTTCGGTCAGCTTCCAGACGCCCTGATGTTTGTTCCAGACGGCGCTCTTGGCGACGATGTGGGCGACGGGTTGCAGACCGGCGTCGCGTTCAATGACGTCTACCTGATCCATCGTGGCCGGGTGTTTGCCCAATGGCGGGCGGTAGCGTGTGGCCATCAGCAGGGCCTTGTTTTCGTCCTGCATGGCGCGGATGGGATAGGTTGATCCGGCGCTTTGGCGGATTTCATCGTGTTCGCGGATCAGCTTGGGGATCATGCCGGGGATGAGCAGTTCCTGGTCCACGATCAGAAAGGCGTTGAGGGCCAGCCCGGCGACGATGATGGGAGCGGCCACCCGCAGCAGGGGGGTTCCGGCGGCCATGAGGGCGGTCAGTTCGTTGAAGCGGCTGAGTCGCATGAGCGTGAACGCCGCCGCCACCACCGGGATGACGCCCGAGAGGTGGACGAAGAAGAGGAACATCTGGTAGAAGTAAAAATCGCCGATGTCGCGGAGGATGCCCAGGACCGTCACCACGCCGCTGGCGCCGGGCTGATTCTGGATGGCGGCCATCTCGTCAAAGTGGAAGATCATGTCCAGGACGATGTACAACCCCACCAGCACCATGAAGCTGATGAGGTAGTTCTTGAGAAACGTCCACAGCACGTAGCGGTCAATGATCTTCACGGTTCTCCACCCATGCCGATTGTCGGCAGGCCAGGGTTAATTCTCGTTTTCGCAGCACCCGTCCGCGCACGACGGCCGCCCAGGGCGTCGATTTGAGCGACGGGAAGGTTTTAGCCAGCGGGTGCGGCGACTTGCCTACGAACAGCACGCTGGCCATGGATTCGTAAGCGGGGCGATTGGGGAAAAAGTCGAAGGCGGTGAGGCGGTCGCCGGGCGTATACACCGACCACACTTCCGGCTGACCGGGGGTGTAGAAGGCGGCCTCCGAAGCATCGCGGTAATTGCCCGCGGCGACGGCCGAGCCTTGCCGGGCCTGTTCAATCGCCTGTCCCATTTCCCGCCAGCCGAATAAATCGTCCAGCTTGCTCATTTCGACCGGCTTCCATTGCAGCGTCAATCGGCCGGTGGGCTCTATTCTGCTCAGGACCGGGCGATGGATCAACCCTATCGCCTCGGGGGCGTGCAAACCGGCGGTCATGACCGCCGCCACGACGATCCCCGCCCGAGCCCAGCCGGTGCGTTTCCCTTGCCAGTGGGACGACAGATACAGGCCGATCAACAGGCTCAGGGGCAGATAGGCAAACCCCGGCCAGTTGATCTCCCCCCGATGCCGGATCGAGGCCAGGGCGAAGAACGAGAGCGTCAGAGTTGCCGAGCACAGCAGGATGCGCTCCACCATCGGCCGCCGGTTGAATCCTCGCCAGTAATGCGCCAGCACGACCAGCGACAATCCGAACAGGATGGGCGTCCAGACCATGGCCTGCCCGGCGATGTACTCTCCCAGGTTGCCCAGTCCGGAAACTTCGCCGGGGCCCATGCCATGCCCGAGTTGGAAACGAAATGAAGCCCATTGGTGGGTGGCGTTCCAGTAGACGACGGGGGAGAAGACGGCCAGGGCCACGATGGCGGCCAGCCACGCCCAGGGGCGGCGAGATGCGCCCGGCCTTGCGGGGCGGTCAGCAGCGCCAGTGCGACCGCGCCGGGCAAAAGGACTGCCGTATATTTAGACAAGATGGCCAGCCCCGCGAAGAGGCCGAAGCCGATCCAGAGGATTGCGATTCGTTTTTCGCTGGCGGGCGTGTTGCCGACAAAGAGGCTCACGATACAGGCCAGTGCGCAGGTGCTGAAGAACATGGCCGGGGTATCGGGGGTGATGATTGTCCCGGTTACCGCTAACAAGGGACTGCTGAGCAGGATGGCCGCGACAAAGAGTACGGCGCGCCGGTCGGCGATCAATTGCCAGGCGAGCCAGATGAGGACGGCAATCGTTCCCAGCGACAGGATAACTGCCGGGAGACGTACGCCCGGTTCGGTGGAGCCGAGCAGCAGCGTGGAGAGCTTGATGAGGTAGGCCACCATGGGTGGATGGTCCAGATAACCGGCGGCCAGATGCCGCGACCAGACCCAGTAGTAGGCTTCGTCGGGCACGAGCTGCCGGATCGAGGCGTACCAGAGCCGGAATGCCGTAAACGCCATGGCGACGACGCAGCCGGTCAGGAGGATGCCTGCTCGAGAATGTTTCAAGAAGTTCCGCATGCGGGTCGTAAATCGTGTTTTCTTCCTCTCCCCGCACGGGGAGAGGGAACAGAGGGCTTTATTGCTTTTGCAACTTCCACAACAGCCAGGTGGCGATGAAGCAGACGATCACGTTGCCGCTCCAGATCAGGGTCAGGCCCAGTTGCAGGGGGTTGTGGAAGGTCGGGCTCAGAACCAGATCGGGGATGTTTTCGGCCGTCTGCTGGCCGGCGCCGATCAGGGTGATAGTCATCAGGGCGGGCATGACGCTGACGGCAAAGGCGCTGAGGAAGTTGCCGCTGCGGAACATCATCCCCAGGGCACAGCCGACCAGGACCAGGATGAGACAACTGACGGCAAATGACGCGCGGCTGTGCATCTCGCCGACGATGCTGTTGGAAATTTTCAGCAGCGACTTGTTCAATTCGTTCAAGTCGCCCATTCCCAGCCCCGTTCCGGCGGCGTAGTAATCGGGCGTGCGCAGTGCCGGTAGATTGCGGACCTCCGGCGGCATGGGGACGGACGTGGTCTGCTGGAAGCTGGCCCGCGGCAACTGCTGCTCGTCCACGTGCGTGACGGCGTCGTACAGTTCCATGCTCACGCGCATGCGCCCGCTTTCGTTGTCGGGCGTCAGACGCAGGCGGATTTCTTTGGCCTCGGCGGACAGCCCGACCTGCCCGGCGGCGTTGCGGCGGATCAGGCGCAGGGGCCGGGAGTTGGCTTCTATCGCACTCAATCGCAGTTCGTCTTTACGCAGCTCCGAGGTTATGGCGGCTGCCGACAATTCAAACTCTTCCCGGCCTGAGGAAAAGGTGTGACGGCGATGCGGGCCGGTCAGGTCGTCGAGTACCATTTTTGCGAACGACAACTGTTGTTCCCGTCGGACGAAATCGGTCAGGTTCTGGCTGACGCGCTGGCTCAATTCCGGGTGCAGGAAGACTTTCTTGAGCCGCAGGATGTCCATGAACTTGGTGTTTTCCTTGATGGGGGAGTCGAAGGGGATGGGGCCTACTTGCGTGGCCTCGATGGCGATCTGCGTGCCGCCTTTCATTTCGCGGGGGAACTTCACCCCGCCTTCCAGTTGCACGGTGATCGTGCCTTCGCCGGCGTTGTCGCTCTGGCGGATGTAGACCAGGGCCTGGCGGGCCATGAAAAATTCCTTGGGGACGGGCAGTTTTTCCCCGTCCACGTCCTTGATGCCGTAGTCCACGACCGTCGGCCCCAGCAGCACCACGCACTGCTCACCGGGCCGGGAGAGGTCGTCCGGGGCCAGGTAGGCGTGTTGCGCAAAGACGGTGGGCTTGCCGCGCCCCAGCCCGATCTTGTGCGAGCGTTCGATCTCGTGAATCATCATCTGCGCGACGTTGGACTTGATGACGTGTTCGACCTTGAAGGCGAAGACGGGCACGATGAAGCAGAGGAACATCAAGCTCGTCAGGGCCACGGTGAGCCCGAGCACCAGCGCCGGGGTGGCCACCGCCAGATGGCTCATTCCCGCGGCCCGGCAGGCGGTCAACTCGTTGTCGGCCGAGAGCCTTCCGTACACGATCGTCGTGGCGAACAACGCCGCGATCGGCAGCGAATAGGTCGTCATCGCCGGCATCATGTACATGAGCATCTTGCCGACCTGAACGCCGTCCAGCCCGTGCTGCGTCAGGGGACGCAGCAATCCACCAAAACTCATGATCCCGGCGATCACGCCCGAGGCCAAAAAGAAGATCTTCAGCAGGTCTTTGAACAGATACCAGAAGAGTGTGCGACTCAAGCCGTCACCCCCTTGGAGGGTAATTGTGTTTTCTTTTCCAGCAGCGTTTTCACCGCGTCTCCCAGTCGTTGGATTCCCGTTGCGATCCGATCCCCGGCCACCTGCCCGAAACTCAATCGCAGGTGATTTTGCGGCACGCGCTGGCCTTGGAAGCAGTATTCGCCCGGCACGTACAAAACGCCGTTGTCCAGGCAGTCTTGGAACAGTTGGCCGTTCCGCGAGGTGTCGATGTTTGGCGGCAAGGTCAGCCAGACGTACAGGCCGCCGTGGGGACGGGTCCAGGTTATATCGGGCCTTTGGGGCATAAAGCGGTCCAGCGTTTCGAGCATCAAGTCGCGTTTGGCGCGGTAGCTTTGGCACAGCCGCTGAACGTGGCGGGCGTAGCTGCCGTCACGCAGGGCCTCCAGCACGATCTGCTGGCAGAGATTGGCCGAGCCGAAATCATGGTTGCCCTTCTGTTGCAGCACCGCGTCGCGCAGGTCTTGCGGCATGACGGCGTAGCCGGTTTTAAGCCCGGGGGCGAAAGGCTTGCTGAACGTCTGGGCCAGGATGGTGTATTGGTTTTGCGCGTCGAAGGACTTGATCGAAGGCAAGGCCCGGCCGTCATAGCAAAGCTCGCGGTAGGCGGCGTCTTCCAGGATCAGGATGCGATGCGCCTGGCTGAAGCGTTGGGCGATTTCCAACAGCCGGGGACGCCTTTCCGCGGCCAGCGTCAAGCCGGTGGGGTTCTGGAAATAGCTCGTGCAGTAGATCAGCTTTACCCGGTCGAGGGAGCCTTCCTGCTTCAGTTGTTCCAGCAATCGCCCCACGGCCTCGACGTCCATGCCGCCCGCGTCCATCGGCACGGTTCGCACACACGCGCCCAGCGAGGCCAAGGCCCCGGCGTAAACGAAATAACTCGGATTGGCGGTGATGACGATGTCGCCCGGATCGATCAACGTATCGCCGATGAGATACAGCGCCTGCTGCGATCCGGTGGTGATGACCAGATCCTCGCTGTCGAGCCCCATGGCCGCAGCCGGTTTGTTTTCCAGGGCTTCCAGGTGTTGCAGCAGCGTTCGGCGCAAAGCCGCCAGGCCCCGCGTGGTGTCATATTGCAGGGCGACTTGCCCGTTGTCGGCAAGCACCCGGGCGGCGATGGCGGCGCACTGTTTCGCCGGGAGGGTTTCCGGATCGACCAGTCCGGCGGCAAAGCTGATGAGCCGTGGATTGTCCACGGCGGCGGCGATCAGGTAGCTGATCGGGGGCTCGGTTGTCCGCCGGGCCTTGGCCGAGAGGGGGAGTTTGCGCGAAGTTGTTCTACCGTTCGGTTGCATCCAGACCCGCCATGCTACCGGTCGGGGGGAGGCAGTTCAATCAACCCTTGCCTGCAACCGCCCGTGGCGGACAATATAGATATGAGCTTCTCACGACCCAACCCGCATGATCCCTCCCGGCGGTATCATGATCGTGTCGCCCGGCAGTACGACGCCATCTATGACGATCCTTACTGGGAATTTCACGATGAGCTGACCTGGCGGATGATTAAGCCCTACCTGCCGCGGGATTTGTCGGCGGCCTGCGCCGATCTGGGGTGCGGGACGGGCAAATGGGGTTTGAAGTTGCTCAAGAGCGGTTTTGCCACCACGTTTCTGGATCATTCGGCCGCCATGATCGAGCAAATCCGCCCGAAACTGGACGAGTTGAAATCCAAGGCCAAGCGGGCGACGCTGCTGGTCGGCGACATCGTGGACATGCCGGCTGCGCCGACGGAGGCGTTTTCGCTGGTTTTGGCCATGGGCGATCCGCTGTCGATCTGTTCCGATCCGCTCCGGGCCGCCCGCGAGTTTTACCGCATCACCAAACCCGGCGGCGTGGTCATCGCCACCGCCGACAGCAAGCTGGCGGCCTTGGATCATTACGTGGAGCGGGGCAACATCGAGGCGCTGGAGGAGTTCGTTCGCACCAGCCGCACGCAATGGCTGACGGCCGACGAACGGGAACGCTTCGAGCTGACGACCTTTACTCCCGCCTCGCTGCGAAGTCTCTTTGAACGCAGCGGGTTTGAGGTGGTGACTATTGTGGGCAAGCCGATCATTCCCGTGCGGGACAATAAATATTTATTGACTCAGCCCCGGGCCGTTGAGCGGTTGCTGCGGCTGGAAGCGGAGTTGGCAAAGGATCCGGCCTCGGCCGGCCGGGCGGGGCATTTGCAGATCGTCGCGCGAAAGAAACAGGCCGGGTGAGTGGAGTTTTTTAACCGCCGATAAACGCGGATAAACGCCGATAAAGAAGTTTTTTCTTGCGCTCTTGGCGGCCTTGGCGGTTCAATTTCTTCCGGAAGATTCGCCAAATCCCGTTCTTCCCCAAGTTGCCCTCCGTGTCTCCGTGCCTCCGTGGTTCATCGGCGGTTCCCTTTCTTCTCCGCGTCCTCCGCGGTTAAAAAATCCTCCCCCATCCCTCAAAATCCCCGTTTCGTGATACCCCGCGTTAATAATAGAAGCCCTCATTTTCTCTAACCCGGAGCTATCACTCATGACCAGCCCCAATAAGATCCAAGCCAACCGCCGCAACGCCCAAAAGTCCACCGGCCCCCGCACCCCCCAAAGGCAAAGCCCGCTCCGCCGACACCGCGCCCGTGACAAACGAACCCACCGAACTCCCCATCCCATTCCCCCCGGTCCCGCTCCCAACCCCCGTTCCCTCCAAGGCTAACGCGCCCACTCCTGCCGCCTCCCAACCCGCCTCCCCTCCCTCAAACGAACCCACCGAAACACCCCCTCCCCCAGCCGCCCCCGACGACGTCGAACCCAAAATCGTAAATCCCCCGCCCTGGCTGCAACGTTTTTCCTCTTCGCCGCAAGTCGTGGTTTTCACAGAAGGCGTCATGCCTCGCTGCGCCCGGCATGACAATGCTTGGTTAGAAGCGGTTTCACAACCCCTTTAGCGGTCGGGCTTGCCCGACCCGTTTGCCACGATGGGAGAGAGGGAAGAACCAGATCAACTGCGGGCGGAGCCTTTGATGCGGGTGTGCTCTTCCAGCCGCTGGAGCAATTCGGCGGCTTCTTCGGTGCGGTCGCCGATGGGGCTGGTCCAGGTGAAGGATTCCTTGTTTTGCAGGGCCTGTTCAATGCGCCGGCAGGCGCTGATGACGGTGCTGTGATTTCGCTTGCCCATGCGAACGCCGATTTCGGGGAAACTGAGCCGGGCGGTTTTGCGGATCAGATACATGGCGATGCTGCGGGCCAGGCTGACGGTGCGCTGGCGGTGGCCGGACATCAGATCCTTGGCTTCCAAGGCGAAATACTCGCAGACGGCCTGGAGGACGTTTTCGGGCTTTACGGGGGCGATGAGCTGGCGGTCGAGGTCGCCGAGGGCGGCCTGGGCCATGGCGACGTCGGCGGTCTGGCCGGTGAGCTTGACGTGGGCGGTGATGCGGGTGATGGCCCCTTCCAGTTCCCGCACGTTCTGGGTCACCCGGCGGGCGATCCAGCCGATGACCTCTTCGGAGAGGACGGCGCCGCTGCGCAAGGCCAGGGCGTGGAGAATTTCGCAACGGGTCTGGTAATTGGGGGCATCGACGCGGACGACCATCCCGCTGACGAAGCGGTTGACGAGCGATTCGCCGAACTCTTCGATCATTTTGGGGTGGCTGTCACTGGCCATGACGACCTGCCGGCCGGAGGCTTCGATGGCGTTGAAGGTGTGGAGAAATTCTTCCTGGGTGGCGCGTTTGCCGGCGATGAAGTGGACGTCGTCGATGACCAGCAGGTCCAGGTCGCGGACCTTGCGGCGGAAGGCGTCGAGCTTGCCGGCGCGCATGGCGGTGAGGAATTCGTTGGTGAACTCCTCGCCGGTCAGGTACATCCAGCGTTTGGTCGGATGGTGGTGGACGAACTTTTTGCAGATGCCTTGCAGGAGGTGGGTTTTGCCCAGGCCGCAGGAGCCGTGGATGAACAGGGGGTTGTACTGAACGCCGGGGAATTCGGCGACGTGGGCGGCGGCGTTGTAGGCCAATTGGTTGGAGGGGCCGACGATAAATCCGCCGATGTCATGGCGAAGGCGGGAGCGGCTGGAATAGGACTCGCGCGATTCGCGGGGTGCGGGGCGCGGTTGGGGCGGGGCGGGTGCGACGGCAACCGCCTCGGCCAGGGCTGGAGCGGAAGGCAGGGTCTGAGGCCACGTGGGCGTGGGTGCGGAGGTTGTGGGAAGTGGGGGGGTGGCCGCGGGGGATTGGGCGTTGAACAACTGCGGCACGACGTGGAAACGCACCGAGAGCGGCCCGCCGAGCACTTCGCAGGCGGCTTCCTGAATGGGGCGGGTGAAGTGAGTTCCGATCCATTCGCTGATGAAGTCGTTGGGGACGGCGATTTCCAGACCGTCTTGCTTGAGGTCCAGCCGGGTTGAATTGTTGAACCAAACGTGAAAACGTTGTTGTCCGACGCGCTGCGCGATGGCGTCCGCCAAACTGCGCAAGCTGCGGATCGTGTGCGCTGATGCAGCTCACTGCGATCTCCTTCCAGTCCGAGCACTGCGAAAATGATCGGGGTCGAGACAATCCGAGAGTCGGCCCAAACCATTCACAACCCGCCATTGGCGCTTCCGAAGCCCTTTGCAGGGCGGAGGCGCTTATGGCACTACTCCGAGGTGGCCGTTCCATAGCGAGCAGCGGCCCGCGCACCGGGGTGCGGCGGAGGTAGGCATCCTGCCTGATGAGATCGTCCGTGAAATCGCGTCCGTGCGGCGTGTACGGGAGACGAAACAGACTGCGTGGCGGAAGAGGACTTCCCGGGCCTTGCCCACGGCCCATAACACGCAATCGGCTGCGACTCATTCATCCCTGAAAAGCCGGGGACAAAAATAGTCCCGCGTATTGGTGCTGACAAGGCCATGTTTATCGGATTTTCCGTTCACAGGGGTTAAAGGGCTTGTAGAAACGGTGTGGGAAACATGAAAAAAAATTTACTCAACGGCTTATGCACAGAATTATCGGGCGTGTGGATGAAATGTGGAGAGTTTTGGGGAGAGGTGCGGCGGCTAAAGAGAACTGCCGGAGCGGCGCAGGTCGCACATGACCGCGGTTTTGGCGCAGACCCGCTGCAATCCGCAGCGGAAATAGAGCTTCAACGCCGGGACGTTCAGGGCATCGACGGCCAGGTAAAGGCGATCGGCTCCAATGCGCGACGCACAGGCCAAAGTCTGCTGCATGAGCAGATTTCCCAGGCCCCGGCCACGGGCGCTGGGGACAAGGCCCAGGTAAACCAGTTCCAGCGTGGCGTTGGCCAGGGTGTTCAGCAGCAGCACGGCCTGCGGCTTGTCGGCTTCCAGCAGCAGGAACCAGAGTTCGGGCTGGAAACAGCCGGTGGCTTTGTGGCCGGCGATAATATCGTCGATATTGCGCAATCCGTTGAGGGCCGGGCAATCGAGGCTGTGCTGGTAGCTGGCCGAGATGGTGTCGGCGAAAAGGGAATGGTTTTCGGGGCAGTAGGTTTGCCAGCCGAAAGTGGGGGGCAGAGTGGGGGAGACGGCCGGACGACGGACGGGGGCCTGCAGGTAGAGCAAATCGGCCATTCGCTCAAAGCCGCAGGACTCGTATATTTGGGTGGTGACGGACAGTTCAGGGTCGAGCAGCGCCTGGGCCAGATGAACGCCGCGGGAGCGGTAATGAGGCAGGACGCTTTGCAGCAGTTGGCGGGCGGCGTCGGCTTGGGCGGGGTTGGGCGAGTAGCCGGGCGAAAGGATGAGGATCGTCTTTCCGGGACTGGTCAGCGGGAAGGCGCTCCAGAGGATGAGCCCGTTGTGTTCGGCAACCCAGAGGTCGGCCAGGTCCAGGCCCTGCTGCCGGCAGAGAGAAAGAAAGCCTTGCACCTGGGCCGGGCTGGCCAGACCGGATGGACCGGCCAGGATGTGTTGAAGGGCGGGCGTGATTTGCTCCGCAAGGGCGGAATGCACGGTTACGCCGCCGGGCGGCGGAGAGGAGTCTGGCGGAAAGTAGTTTGACACGGGCTCCACAGTTCGTAAGAATAACGCGCACTACCAGAAGGGCAACGCCAAGCGTTGCCGTCACTTGCGGAGAACCACACCTATGAGGCTGCTTCAGTCCTTGCTTGCGTGTACGGTTGTCGTTTTGGCCGTTGAGTCGGCCCGCTCGGCGTATCCGACGCCGAGTGCGTATCCGGTTTCGTGGCAGTTGGATTTTACGCACGGTTCCCCGCAGCGTATTGTGGTGAAAAATCCGGGGGATCTGGTTCCCAAGGTGTACTGGTACATGACCTATACGGTGACGAACCGCACCGAGCGGGAGCAGATGTTTTTCCCCGTGTTTGAGCTGCTGACCGACGACGGGCGTGTGATCCGCAGCGACAAGGCGATTCCGCTGGGCGTGTTCCAGGCGATCAAGGCGAGGGAAAAGAAACCCCTGCTCGAACAGACGGTGCAGATCGCCGGGCAGATTCGAATTGGCGAAGATCAGGCGCGGGACGGGGTGGCGATCTGGTGCGAACCGATGCAGCCGGAAAAAATGGGCAGCTTCTCGATTTTCGTCGCGGGGCTCAGCGGCGAGTCCATTTTGATGAAAAAGGACGGAGATCAGTACGTGAAAGTGGGAAAGGGCCAGGAACTGGGGGCGGGGCAGGCGAAAGAGACTCTGACGTTGCGTAAGACGTTGCAGATCAACTACTTGATCCGGGGCGACGAGTTTTATCCCGGCGAGGATGAAGTGAACAAAAACAGTGAATTGTGGATCATGCGGTAGGGCGGGCCGGGAAACGCCGGTTTGTGGCCGCTTGATTTTGTGGGGGAATTCCGTTAAATACTTTGCCCCGCTCGCAACACGGGCGGGGTGTTTTGTTAGACTGGAAAGGTGACGTATGGCACATAAGAAGGGTCAAGGGAGCACGAAGAACGGCCGCGACAGCAATCCGCAGTATCGCGGAGTCAAGGCCTATGGCGGGCAGGCTGTCACGGCCGGCTCGATCATCGTCCGCCAGCGCGGCACGAAGTTCTTCCCCGGCTTCAACGTCGGTGTGGGCAGCGATTACACCCTGTTCGCACTGAAAGACGGCAAAGTCGAATTTCAGGGCCGCAAGATCCACGTTCGGACGGCCTGAGTTCCGCGCCTGATGGATAACGATTGAGGACTGAGCGGATCGCCTCCGGGTCATCCGCTCAGTCCTCTGTGTTATTTGGCGCATCGGGGAACCGCAACCAAGGCGATCATGTTTGTAGACGAAGCACAGATTCACGTGAAGGCCGGGGACGGCGGCGGTGGTTGCGTCTCGTTTCGGCGGGAAAAATATATCCCCAAAGGCGGACCCGACGGCGGGGACGGCGGGGACGGCGGCAGCGTTGTCTTTGTCGCCGATATCAGCAAAGACACCTTGATGGACTTTGCCGGCCGACACCATTGGTATGCGCCTAAGGGCGAGAATGGCCTGGGGAAAAAAATGGCCGGAGAGAGCGGCGCGGATCTGGTGATCCCCGTTCCCGTCGGAACCCTGGTCTATGATTCGGACCACCAGATTCTCCTGGCCGATCTGGAAACACCCGGCAAGCAGGTGGTGGTGGCCAGGGGCGGACGGGGCGGACGGGGCAATGTCCATTTCAAATCGTCCACGAACCAGACCCCTCGTTTTGCCGAACCGGGCGGGGAAGGGCAGGAACGCAACCTGCACCTGGAACTCAAACTCATTGCCGACGTCGGTCTGGTGGGAATGCCCAACGCCGGAAAAAGCACGCTGCTGGCGGCAACCTCGGCGGCCAGACCCAAGATCGCCAACTACCCCTTCACTACACTCGATCCCCAACTCGGCATCGTCGAACTGCCCGGCGGCCGGCGATTGGTCATGGCGGATATTCCCGGTCTGATCGAAGGCGCCGACTCCGGGGCCGGTCTGGGGGATGCGTTCCTGAAGCACATCGAACGCACCAAGGTCATCATTCATCTGCTGGATATGTATCCGATGGATGGGTCGGAACCGGTGGAAAACTACCGTAAAATCCGCAAGGAACTTGAGGCGTTCAGCCCGCTCCTGGCCGAAAAACGCGAGATCATTGCCGCGAACAAAATGGACCTGGCGGTGACCAGCGATGCGTTGGAACATCTCAAGAGTGAGCTGCCCGGGAAAATTGTCTTTCCTATTTCCGGCGTGAGCCGGCAGGGGTTGGATGCACTGCTGGAGACGGTCTGGCGCATTCTTCAGGAACTCAAAGCCGAGCAAAATCCGCAGGAGTGAAACATCGGAGGATTCGCCGGAGGCGGATGGAGGTTATCCCTTTGCGAAACCGCAGGCGAATTTGAAGGCGGGGGGCGAAAAGAGGATTTCAACAACGCGCAAGCCGGTTTATCGCTTGGGGGGTGATGGGGGGAATAGCAGGTACTTTTCGATGTTGGAGACTGTTGCCGGGCCGATTCCTTTGACGGCTTGCAGATCATCGGGACAGGAAAAGGCTTTTTGATCGGGATGTTGTACGAGGAATTGGGTGCGGTATTCGACGATTCCCCGGGCTCGCTTTTCGCCCATGCCCGGGATGACGGCCAATGAGGGCCAGTCGGCAGTGTTGGGGTCCAGTCGGCTTGCCAATTCGCCGGCTCGCGTGCCGGGGGCGTTTTGGGGATCGGTTATGTCAAGGGGATTCATCCAGTAGCGCATGCCGGCGAGGATCACCAGGCTCAGGGCCAGAACGGCCAATGCTATCCGCTGCGACCGCGACCAGACCGCTGGCATGCGACACATCCGCCGGCCTTACGTCCAGCGGCTCCATTGGTGGAACTGGGTTCTCATTTCCTGGAGTTTATTGAAGACGGGCTTGGGCTGCATAGAACCGTCGAGCAGACCGCCGGCGGGGATCGTCTGACCGATGTCGGCCAGGTTGCCCCAGGCGATGCTTTCCACGTAGGGTTTGCTGAGGGCCAGGCGGTAGACGGCCTCCATCCATTCGGCTTGCAACTGAGGATCCCAGGGCCGGTGCCATCGCCCGGCCAAGGACGGGTCCATGTGTCCTTCCGACCGGTCGGTTGGATCGGGTCCGGGACATCCCGGGGCACAGACGGCCGTCAGGAACACGGGACGGCCCAGCGTGGAGAAGCGATCCAGCAGGCTGCTGATCTGGAACAAATCCCGGACGAATGTGCCGGGCGTCGGCACGCCCATCTCCAGTTCCAGCCCGAAGCCTTCGAAATTGATGCCGGCCTGGGCGACCATCTCCGCGTACATCAGCGGCGGCGACGTGGTGGAGGAACCCATGGCGTGGTATTCCCCGAAGGGCTGGGTGATCGTGATCAGCGTGCGGGCGCCGGGGATCATGTTTTTCACCTGGGAGATCAGCAGTCGCGTCATCTCCACTTCCTGCTCCAGCGTTCCGGGGAACAGACGGTTGGCGCTGAGTCCGGCCACCACGTTCCAGACGGCCGCGGCCCGGCGGTATCGCTGCACCAGTTTCTGCACGTGCTCGTAGGCCAAGTCGCGCATCGCGTCAAAATCGTGTTCCCAGATGAACATCCAATCGGGCACGTCGGCTTCGTTGAAGTTCAGCAGCGGCCCGGCGATGATCGGGAGCCGCTTCTGGCTCAACATCTCCACCCATTCATCAATCTGCTGGGTAGTGAAGACGTGCTCCTCGGGTTGGACCTGCTTCCAGGACATGGGAACGACGGCGTAATCCAGCGATGAAACCGCGTCCTTGTACTTCTGGGCCGGTTGGGTGGTATCCACGCGGCTGCCGAAAATGTGCTTGACGAATTGCCCCGCGGCTCGCCGACGGTTGATCAGCAGATCGCAGTGAAACACCGCCAACTGTTCGGAAAGGTCGGTGGAAATGGCCAGGGAGCGGTCGGCCAGGACGGCGGCTTCTTCGGGCTGATGCAACTTGCCCAGCGCGTCGGCCAGGAGGGATTGGGCCTCTTTGAACATCTGCCCGGATCGTTCGGAGCGGGGGAAGTCGAGCAGGTTCCAGTCTTCCTGCTTCTGGACGATCTTCATCAGGCGGAACCGGGCCAGTTCGACGTTGAGGTTGTAAGGCGCCGGGCGGTGCGGCAGGCGGGTGGTTTCCATGTGAAACTGCCCGAGCGGGCCGACATCCCAAAGGAGGCTCACGCCAGTCGGGCTTTCATCAGTCCGGTAGACGATCAATAGACCGTCTCGGAAGCTGACGTCGCCCGGCATGGGGATGCTCTCCGGGCCGGTCGGGATTGCCGCCATCGGCTGGAAATTCCGCACCCGCTTGCCGTCGCGATAAATTTCAAACTTTACCGCCATGCTTATCCGCAGCCTGACTCCCCCGACAGCCCGTCATATTAGCAAAGATACGCCGGGGCTCAAATCACCTTCCTTGTGCTCTTGGCTTTTTCCGGGTTTGCCCCTAAATTTTACCGCCATGAACAACGCATTGATGCAAAGCACGCTGCCGTTCCCGGTTCGCCGGGGTAAAGTCCGCGACGTCTACGACCTGGGCAATTCACTGCTGATCGTCGCTACCGACCGCATCAGCGCCTACGACGTGGTCATGCCCAACGGAATTCCCGACAAGGGCAAGATTCTCACGGCCTTGAGCCTGTTCTGGTTCGAGTTCTTTGCCGGGAAATACGAGAACCATCTTTTGGCCACCGACGTGGAGAAGTATCCGGCCGAGTTGCATCCTTATGCCGATCAGCTTACCGGGCGGTCCATGCTCGTGAAAAAAGCCCGGGTCATTCCCATTGAATGCGTTGCCCGCGGCTATATCACCGGTTCGGGGTGGAAGGAATATCTCAAGACGCAAAGTGTTTGCGGCATTAAGCTGCCGGGCGGACTCCGTCAGTGCGACAAGCTTCCGCAGCCGCTGTTTACTCCTTCGACGAAGGAGGAAGTCGGCCACGATCAGAACATCGACTTTGACGAAACCGTTCGTCGAATCGGGGCCGATGTGGCCGGTCAGCTTCGTGATCGCACGCTCGGTCTTTACACGCAGGCCGCTGATTATGCCCGCTCGCGCGGCGTCATTATCGCCGATACCAAGTTTGAATTCGGCCAGCTTCCTGACGGCCGGATGATTCTCATCGACGAGGTGCTTACCCCCGATTCCTCCCGGTTCTGGCCTGCCGACCAGTATGCACCGGGGAAGGACCAGCCCAGCTTCGACAAACAGTTTGTGCGCAATTACCTCGAAGCCCAGCCTTGGGATAAGACGCCTCCTGCGCCTGTTCTTCCGCCCGAGGTGGTGGAGGGGACGCGCAAACGCTACCTGGAGGCTTACGAACGACTCACGGGCAAGTCTCTTAAGCTGTGAGCTTGATTAATCGAGAGCGTCACTCCAAAGCCCCGGATGTGCATCCGGGGCTTTTTCTTTGACGGTGCTGTCTACACGATACAATGTTGTCATGCGGAAATTGGCTGGGACGATCGCCGTGCTGCTCGTTTTCGTCGAGGCGGGAATATGTCCTGCCCAGACCCGGCCGGTGGGGCGGTATGCGGCGCAACTTGCGGCCGAGTGCGACGACCTGCTGCGTTTTGCCGTGCGTCGGCCTTACGGCTGGGGTTGGGAGCGGGCGGCCTCGCCCTCGTGGGAAAATAAATCCATTCCGCGGCTTGTTTCGATGGAGCCGCGGGGCACGCCGGCGGCTGCGCTGATTCTTCTGCGGGCTGGGGAGTTGTTGCATGCCGATGCATACAAACAGGCGGCTTTGCAGGCCGCCCGTGGCGTGGTTGCCTGCCAGAAAGCCAACGGGCTGATTCCCGGGCAGGTTACCTTCGGCGCCAGCCCCGGCGGGCATGATCCGATGGCCGCCGTACCGGATCGTTCGGCTACGCAGGCTTGTCTGGCGTTGTTGCTGACGGTGATCGACGGTGAATCGGAGCGCGATCCGCGGCTGGTGCATGCCGCCACGCAGGCTGTCCGGTGGTTGGCCAAGCAGCAAACGCCGCTGGGCGGTTGGCCGAGTGCTTATCCACCGGGGGCCGATCCGGATGATGCGCAGCGGCTGATTCGCCTTGATTCCGACGAATACCGCAATGGTGCGGTGGCGCTGTTGCTGGCCGGGGAGGTGCTGGACGATGCGATGGCTCGCCGGGATGCGGCCAAGACCCTGGCGGTGCTGGCCAAGCTTCGTCTGAACGAGGTTGGCGTTGCCGGGCGAGGGCTTTGGACTACGGTTTATAATCTGGACGGTTCTCCCGCCCGCAAGCTCGGGGAGTTTCCTTATGCGGTTGACGTTGTCGCTTGTCGGTATGCGATGCAGGCCCTTCTGATCGGCTATCTTTTGAACGAAGATCGTGCCGCCGGCTTGGCATTGAATCAATCGGCCGGGATGTTAACGGCGTTGGCTTCCGAGGATGGGCGGTGGAGCCGGCTTTATTCACTGGCGACGGCGCTGCCGCTGCATGTTGAGCCGCGTGTGGTCGAGCCGGCGCCGGAACCGGAGTTGTCGCCGGCTTCGCAGCCGACGTCTCGACCGGCTATCGGCATGGGAATCCGCCCGATGGTTCTGCGTCCGCCTGCGCCTCGGCCGAAGCCCAGGCCGCAGGGTGTTGAGCAAAGCGCGCTCGGTTCGTCGGAGCGGCCGACGGACGTTCTTGATGCCGTGGGCAATCTGAAAACGCTGGGGGTAGGTAAATACAGACAAATGCTGGCGGTTCATTTCCCTCTGAAATACCGGATGGCCCTGATCCTGTGCGGGTTGTCGGATGGGACGATTACGGTGGACTTGCCCACCCAGTCGGCGGAGATTCCGGCATTTCTTCAACAGCAGGAAGAATTGTTCCCTACGCCCACCAGGTTCCCCCCGCAGGAACTGTCCCAGCGACTTCAACGCCTCTGGATGCTCCTGATCCGCGCGGAGCTGGAAAGCAAAAGTCTCCCTCAATAGCGCCTAACGCAACAACGCAAAAGCGCAACACAAAAGCCCCGGATGTACATCCGGGGCTTTGATGTTCATCAAAGCAGCTTTGCTTTTCGTGTCATCTGCAAGGGTTACTTGCAGCAGCAGCTCTTCTGGTAGAACTTGGGCATGGGACGCCCGAGCTTTTCCCACTGCTTCAGGACCGCTTCGGCCTTGCCGGCGGCGTTGAGGGCGTTGACCTTGCTCTTGACGATCTTGGTGATCGCATCGCGGCCGGGGCCCATGTAGTTGCGGGGATCGAATTCGCCGGGCTTGGTGGCGAAGACCTCACGAATCTTGGCCGTCAGAGCCAGACGCAGGTCCGTATCGATGTTCACCTTGCACACGCCGTATTTGGTGGCCGCCAGGTGGAGCTGTTCTTCCGGGACGCCCTTGGCGTTGGGCATCTTCCCGCCGTACTTGTTGATCAGGTCCACGTATTCCGCCGGGACCGACGACGAACCGTGCATGACCAGCGGCAGACCGGGGCAGGTCTTCATGATCTGCTCGACGCGGTCGAACGCCAGCTTGCATTCGTTCTTGAACTTGTAGGCGCCGTGGCTGGTGCCGATGGCGACGGCCAGGCTGTCGATGCCGGTGCGCTTCCAGAAATCGGCGGCCTGGGTGGGGTCGGTGAGGAACTTGTGGACGTTCTTTTCGTATTCTTCGGCGCTGAGGCCGACGACTTCTTCTTCGATGCCGCCGAGCTGGCCGAGTTCGGCTTCGACGGTCACGCCGGCGGCGTGGGCCGCGTCCACCACGCTCTTGCAGAGCTTGATGTTTTCTTCGTAGGGGTGGTGCGAGCCGTCGATCATGACGCTGGTGAAGCCGTCCTTGATGCAGCCCTGAACCAGGTCGAGGGTGTCGCCGTGGTCGAGGTGGATGGCGATGGGCAGTTCGGGATGGTCCTCGACGGCGGCGTCGATGATGTGCTTGAGGTAGCGCATGTTGGCGTACTTGCGTGCGCCCTTGGAGATCTGCAGGATCAGCGGGGCCTTCTCGGCCGCACAGGCGTCGATGATGCCCTGCGTGATTTCCATGTTGTTGACGTTGAAGGCGCCGACGGCAAAGCCGCCGTCATAAGCCAGGTCGAACATCGGCTTGGTGGTCATCAATGGCATAAAAGTGCAATCCTTTCTGGTAATTGTGTGCGGTGGGTTCCCTACGCGACCCACACGTCGGTTCGGTAGTTTATTGTGAACGGCCCATAATGCAACAGGCTCGATTTCTGAAATCCTCCCGGTACTATTGGCATCAACCGTGACCGATTCGTGGGAGCAATCCGGGCTTTCGGTGCTGAGCGGCCGGCGAAGGGCGCGGCTGCCTCGCTTCTGCGCGCCATCCTGCTCTCGGCCGAACCCTTTTACACCGGCGCGATGGTCGTCCGTAACTTCCTTTATTCCAACAATCTTAAGCGATCCCATCGCCTGCCCCGCCCCGTCGTCAGCATCGGCAACATCACCACCGGAGGCACGGGCAAGACTCCTGTGGTGCGCTGGCTGGCCGAGCGGTTGCGCGACGCCGGCCGCCATCCCGCCATTCTGCTCCGCGGCTATCGCCTTGGCGATTCCCGCATCAGCGATGAGCAGGTCATGCTCGATCGCCATCTGAATGACGGCAATCCAGTCCCCGTCGTTGTCCACGCCAACCCCGATCGCCTGGCCGGCTCACGGGCCGTGTTGCGCGATCACGACGAGGTGGACGTTTTTCTTCTGGACGATGGTTTTCAGCACCGCCGAATCCGTCGGGATTTCGATCTGGTCTTAATCAATGCCACCGAGCCTTTCGGCTTCGGCCACGTCATCCCGCGCGGGCTGCTGCGTGAACCCTTGGCCGGCCTGCGCCGCGCCGATGCGTTTGTTCTCACGCACGCTTCGCAAGCCCCTGTTCAGTCGCTGCGGGCGATTGAATCTGCGCTGTGCCGATACAATTCCGCCGCCCCCGTTTATTACGCCGACCATGTCCACACCGCGCTGCGCACGCCGACTGACGCGCGGCGGCTTGATGAACTGCGCGAGCTTCGCTATTTCGCTTTTTCCGGCATCGGCAACCCCGAAAGCCTCCACCGCCAGCTCCAGACCCTGCCCGGCCAATACGTCGGCCACCGCTGGTTTCCCGATCACCACCCCTACGACTCGCAAGACCTGGCCGACCTGCGCTGCGCGGCATTGGCTGCCGGCGCGGACGTGATTTTGACCACGGAAAAGGACTGGGTAAAGCTCGCTTCTCTGCCCACCGCCGGGGATTCGCTGCCCCCCATCTGGCGGCTGGACGTGGCCATCGGCTTTCGTGATGGCGATGAAAATCGGCTGTTCGGGCAGATTGCGGATCGGCTTGGCAAGCGCGGATGAGCGTTTTTTACCGCAGAGGGCGCAGAGGAACGCAGAGAAGAAACTATTAACCGCCGATGAACGCCGATACACGCAGATCAGAAAGAAATCTTCTCTTCATCGGCGTTCATCCGCGTTTATCGGCGGTTTCAACCCTCTGCGACCCTCTGCGTCCTCTGCGGTAAAGACTTTGTTTCGCTTGAGGAATCGCTCGCCCGGCGATGTTCTCCCTGTGCCGCGTCCGCGTAGCTCTGTTGAATCGCCCCGGCACCAGCTTCGCCGCCGGCCGACACACCTTCTGGTCTATCGCCGGCGAGCATCCCGATGCCGAAGCTGTCAAGCGAATCATGGGCCACAGCCAGGAAGGCATGAGCCGGTGGTATGTTCATAAGAACGAGCGAATGTTCATGCGGCTCCGGAGCGTTACGGATGCAGTGCAGCAACGGACGATGGACCATACGCGCACAACAACGACAGGAAAACACGCAATAGCGACACGGTAGCATGGGACGGGAGGCCAGCATATCTCTCGCCGGCACACTCAGCCCGTTGAGCTATCCTTGAATACCTCGTCAAAGAGTTCCCGTACCTTGGCCTTCGCCCCTTCCAACGCTCGCCGGCCGCGTGGAGTAATTGAATAAGCCCGCCGTGCCTTGCCTTTCACGACCTGTTGCTCAGAGCGCAAGTAGCCTTTTACTTCCAGCCCGTGAAGCATCGGGTACAAGGTGCCGGGGCCGATGCGATAGCCGTGCCGACGCAACTCCTCCATCATCCCCAGCCCGAAGACGCGCTGCTTCGAGGCATGGTGGAGAACATGAAGGCGGATCAACCCAGAGAAAAGCTCTTGGTCTGCCATGCGCAGCGGATCATACCCGATCACGGCCGTTTTGGCGTTGACCGATCCAGTTTGCCACGCCTAAAGTACGGAATCGTCTTATCGACTTTCGATAACACGGAACCAGAGAGGCCGCTTTTGGCACAAGACGCCATGACCCGCCGCAGTTCTCCAGACTGCCGAAGGAAGTCACCATGCCTACTTCCCTTATCCGCCTGCTAACTCACACGCGGGCCTCGCCTGCTGTCATTCTTATCCGGCTGCTGGCCGGCGCTGTATTCTTCATCGAGGGGCTCAAGAAGTTCCTCTTTGCCGAGCAATGGGGCGCCGGGCGTTTCGTCAAGATTGGCATTCCGGTGCCCGGCTTCACTGGGCCGTTCGTCGGTGTGATCGAGATCGTCTGTGGAGTGCTGTTGCTCTTGGGCCTGCTGACGCGCCTTGCGCGCTGCTCCTGCTGATCGACATCTGCGTGGCCATCGCGACGACAAAGATTCCCATCCTGCTCAAGAGCGGGTTCTTCGCGATGGAAGACCCGGCCAGGACAGACTATTCGATGCTGATGAGCCTCATCTTCCTCCTGATTGTCGGCGCAGGACAGTGGTCCATCGACGCCGTGCTGGCGCGTCCATCCGTGCGAGGGTCACTTGAACCGTGACAACGTAGCCAAGACCGCCTTTCGGTTCGTCGTCATCATCGGCATCGTCAACCTCTTTGCCGATCTGACCTACGAAGGCGGGCGCGGCATTGCCGGCCCCTTCCTTGGCTCTTTGGGAGCCAGCGCGACGATCATCGGCTTCGTCGCCGGGTTTGGGGAGTTGATGGGCTACGGCCTGCGCTCCGTGTTCGGGTATCTGGGTGACAAGACCCATCGGTACTGGCTGATCATCTTCGTCGGCTACGCGATCAACATGCTGGCCGTTCCCGCGCTGGCCCTGTCTGGCAACTGGCCGCTGGCGGCGGCCCTGGTTGTCCTGGAACGGACGGGCCGAGCGGTGCGACGGCCCAACGTGGAAGCAATGCTCTCCCACGCCGGCAAATCGCTGGGCAGCGGCTGGATCTTCGGGCTGAATGAAGCATTGGACCAAGGCGGCGCCACGATCGGGCCGCTCGTGACCGCATTGGTGCTCTACCTCAATGGCGGCTATCACCTGGCGTTTGCCGTCCTGCTGATACCGGCCCTCTTATGCCTCGGCACGCTGGTGGTCGCCAGGGTTCTGTATCCTCGGCCGCACGAACTGGAAGAGCGCCCGGCGGAGTTGCCGCAGGCACGAGGGTTCTCCGAGTCTTATTGGGCTTACTTCGCCGCCGGCGCATTGATTGCTGCCGGCTTTGCCGACTTCTCGCTGATCGCGTTCCATTTCCAGAAGTCGGGGACGGTCAACCAGAGCATGATCCCTGTGCTGTACGCGGTGGCGATGGCCATGGGAGCGGTGGCTTCGCTGGTGTTCGGCCGGCTGCTCGACCGGCACGGCAGATCAATCCTTCTGCTGGCGTTCTTCCTGTCGGCGCTGTTTGCGCCCTTGGTATTCCTGGGAGGATTCGACTTGGCCGTGCTTGGCGTGGTGCTCTGGGGAATCGGTATGGGGGCACAGGATTCGTTACTCAAAGCTGTCTTGTCTCACGTCGTTCACGCGGAACGGCGAAGCACGGCATTCGGGTTGTTCGACACAGGGTTCGGCGTGGCCTGGTTCGCCGGCACGCCGCTGATGGGGCTTTTATACGACAAATACCTTCCGGGGGTCGTCATCTTCTCCGTCGTGCTGCAACTGGCGGCCTTGCCTCTCTTCTTTCTCGCTTCCAGCAGCGAAGCGAGAGCGATCAGAAAGTGAACTGGTAGGCCACGTACGAAGTGAACCGATTGTCACCCATGATATCCCGGCCGGCCGAAAAGAGGATGTGGTGGTGTTCGGTCAGGTCGATGATCGCCCCCAGATTGAAGCCGGTGTGCGGTCTGGCCCCGTCCGCGTCGGATGTTTGGTGGAAAATCTCACCTCCCAGCGCGAGGTGGTCCGTGACCTGGCGCTGTAATTCCCAGCCGAAGAACCAGTGGTCTTTTTGGCCCTCGGCGTTGTTGATCCAGTAACCGCCGCCGCCGTAGGTTGTCCATTTCTTCTGGTCAAAGCTCTTCTGAAACCAAACGGGGAGGAACAACTGCACCCGGCCGTTGCCCAAGCCGCGATCTTCGCTGCCCGTGGGAAGCTCCACCAGGGGAAAGATGCCCACCATCGGAACGTGGTCGGACTCTTGGATGAAGCGGTACTTGACGCCCAATTCGGTGTCCCCGTACCCGTACTCCGTGGGACCATCGTGCGGTGCGTCAAGGGCCAGTGGTGCGATCAAATGAAGTTGCAGGTTGGGCAAGGTGCCGTAATTGGCCTCAATGTGCGGCGCAGTTGCAGAACTGCCGTCCTTGGATAGCTGATACATGGAGGCCAGGTAAAGCTCTCCATGATGGAGATCGACTGGCTCCGGGTCGTCGGTGAGAAAGGGCGGACCGGCCAGCACGACGGTTGGCATCAGCAGCAGAACGGCGGAGACCGGCAGCCTCCAGGCGCTTGCATGCGACGGGACGATGATACGCTCTTGGTTACGGGGGAGTGTCATGTGAGTTCCTTCCATTGCGGTCGATTATCGGCGAATTTCTGAAGTTGACAACGGGATTACGGCGGCTAAGATCATTATCGAAGTTCGATATTGTCAACCTACTTCCTCAGCGCCAGCAATGCAAGGATCGCCTGTATGGCAAGCACGACCGCATCAAAGGGCCGGGTGAGCATCGCCTGCAAGATATGCACGATCCGGCTGGAACGCCTCTGCTACCAGCGGGCGTGGTGGTTCCGGGCGTTTCGTGAGGGGCTGGCAACGGGCATCCGGCTGTTCGCCCTGGTCTATCGGATCAATCCCGACGACTACAAGATGCGCTCCGCCGCCTGCCACAACTGTATTCGCTTCCGCAAGAACGCATTAAAGGAGCGATCCCGCCTCTTCCGGTGGCTGGATGGCTACCTGAATCCGATGTTCAACGGCGTTCGCGATTCGCTGCTGACGCAGCAGGAGCTGGATGAAGCCCGGCGGTTTGCCGCAGAAGCCGAGCAGGTGGCAGGGCAGGTTGCCGGTCAGGGGGCGTCTTGTGGCTGACAAACCGTTGAAAGAAACGCCCTCGCCCGTTGGCTCGATCCAAGAGCCGCTGGCTGTTCGGCTCAAGGAACTGGCATGGCTGTTCCTCAAGCTGGGGACCATCGCCTTCGGCGGGCCGGCGGCGCACATCGCTATGCTGGAAGACGAAGTGGTTCGGCGGCGCAAGTGGGTTTCGCATGAACGCTTCCTGGACATGCTGGGGGCGACGAACCTGATTCCCGGCCCCAACTCCACCGAAATGGCCATCCACATCGGCTACCTCCGCGCCGGCGTGTGGGGCTTGATCGTGGCCGGGTCGTGCTTCATCCTGCCGGCGGCCATCATCGTGGCGGCCATCGCTTGGTGCTATGTGCGATTCGGGACCGTGCCGCAGATCACGGGCCTGCTCTACGGCGTCAAGCCAGTCGTCATCGCCGTCATCGTGCAAGCGCTTTGGCGGCTGGGCCGCTCGGCGGTCAAGACGCCTCTGCTGATTGCGGTCGGCGTTCTTGCGGCAGCCGCGAACGCATTCGGCGCCAATGAACTGCTGGTCCTGTTCGCCGGAGCGTTGATCGTGCCCGTTGCGAGATACGCACAGTCCAGAAGGATCGGCGCAGTCAGCGATGCTTCCGCTGGCGGGATTACCATCCTTGGCACTGCCGCTGTCGGCAGGCTCGGTTGCCGCCGCCTCGGCCACGGCCCCGGTTAGCCTGTGGCCGCTGCTGCTGGTCTTCCTCAAGATCGGGTCGGTCCTTTTCGGCAGCGGCTATGTCCTGCTGGCGTTCCTGCGCGCTGATCTGGTGCAGCGGCTGCACTGGCTGACGGAATCGCAACTGCTGGACGCCACAGCCGTCGGGCAGGTGACGCCCGGGCCGGTGTTCACCACCGCTACGTTCATCGGCTGGATCGTCGCCGGGCCGAAGGGGGCGGCGGTTGCCACCGTGGGCATCTTTCTGCCGGCGTTCGTATTTGTGGCCCTCACCGCACCGTTCATGCATAAGATGCGGCAGTCGAAACTGGCAGGCGCTTTTCTGGATGGCCTGAATGTCGCTTCCCTGGCGCTGATGGCGGTAGTGACCTGGCAGTTGGGCTGGGCGGCTCTTGTCGATGTCACGACTGTCGCTCTCGCAGCCGCCAGCGCCACCTTGTTGATCGTCTGGCGAGTCAACGCCACTTGGCTCATCGCTGGCGGAGCGATCGTGGGGCTGACCATGTCAGTGTGGCACTGAATTTATCCTATCGTGACGATCCACGACACCACTCCTGTCATCAGTTACATGGCGGCGGACGCTCTGCTCGATCTCGTTCACGGCACCGCTCCTTCGGTCTGGTCGGCCGGGGATTGACGCAACGCCGGAACCGCGCGAAACTGCTGGCCATGCTGAGGCATGACCTGCTTGATTCGGCAATGGATGAGCACGTCGAGTGGCTTAGAGCGATCGACGATGCGAGGGCTTGCAATTTCCAACGCATGCGAAAGTCGAACCGCGAGGGCGCGGCGGCCGAGGCCCTGGTTGCAGGCCACCTTCGAGCGTGGGTTGAGAAGGTGGAGCCATTTGAGGAACCTGGCAGAGGTGGCCCGGATTTCTGTTGCACACAGGATGGCCAGCGTTTCTATGTCGAAGTGACCGCACTCGCGACCGACGCAGTCCAGAAGTCTTCTTGGATACCCGATGATCCGAAATGGGAAGGTGGGAGTGTCGGGTCTATCAGTCGTATTGTCCGTTCTTCACTGTCAGACAAAGCAGACCAATGTGCCAACCGCGATGCGCCGGTCCTGGTTGCACTAGCGATACATCATTCGTGGGTGAGTATGGATGTAAGGAGATTGGTTCGCGATGTACTGATCTCAGACGAATCTTACATGCTGGCCATATCTCCCGACCACCCGATGCCGACAGAGTCTGGCCAGTTCGTCACACGCCTCAGCCATGCGATCTTCATGGCCACTGAGCAGAGCGGCGTGACGCCCAAGCGACAGTCGATCTCAGGCGTGTTGTTATTTGGCTTAGGCATTCACCCACCACGAGTGGTGGGTCTGCTCAACGGAAGTGCCTGCCGCCTATTTAACGTCGGGCTTCTTCCAATGATTGAGTTTGGTGAAGCGGTCATTATTGATGACCGCGTAAAGATCAAGTGGCATAATTCGAGTAGGAGGGGCGGCAATACGCCATAAGCAAAAATCATGAGGGTAACACGCTCTGTCCAACTTCGGCCACCCCGGCTTGAGTAATCCCCCCACCGGCGATATTCTTCATTTAGTGTGCCCGCGTAGCTCAGTTGGATAGAGCGCTGGTTTCCTAAACCGGAGGTCACAGGTTCGAATCCTGTCGCGGGTACTTCTTCCCGCCATAACATGTTTTTCTTGACAGCTTGTCGCTGGCTACCATAATCACCGCCATGTCGAAGTGGCTCGCTTATCCACTCGCTGGCGTGCTGCTGGCAACACAGCTCATGGGAGCGTGCTGCTGTACGTTGGACTCGCTTTCCTACTCAACCGACGAGCAAGCTCATCACTCCTGCCGCTCCCACGCGGTTCTGGTCCACCAGCCGTCCGATCCGCAGTGCTGCGACCACCAAACCGCTTCCCACGAGCACACACAAATTACAACCCTGGTACGGCAATCCAAGGACGATATCTCGATGGGCCTCGCTTTGTCCAAAATGCCGGCCCATAACTTCTGCCTGGCTCTCCTGCCGGTCTGCTCTACCGTCCACGTGCAATCATTCCCGCACTTGCCTTCCGGCAACCAAGCCATTCCGCTGTTGATCTGATTTTTCCCGCCTGTATCTAAACCCTGGCCAATCCCGGTCCTTGACCGGGCCGAACTCCTTCAGGAAATTCTTGAATGACAAAACGAATCGCATTGGCATGGATCACTGCGCCCCTGCTGGGGGGCATCGGCTGTGCCTCGGAATACGCGGATAAAAGCTGGATACCACCCCGTCCCCTGGGCTCGGAGTTGCTCGCTTATCAATCCCCCGCCGCAACGACACCCCCGTTACGAGCAAGCTTTGCCGAACCCGCGGGAACCTTGACCTTGCGGCAAGCCCTGGCTGCGGCGCTGCTGCATAACCCGGATTTGGCCTCTTCCTCCTACGGCGTCCGCTCGGCCGAGGCCGGCGTCCTGCAGGCAAGCCTCTCGCCTAATCCCGAACTCGGCATCGAAGTGGAAAACTTCGGCGGCAGCGGCCAAACAAAAGGATTTGAAACCGCCGAAACAACAATGTCGCTGAGCCAGGTAATCGAGCTCGGTGAAAAACGAGCCAGCCGCATGCACGCCGCTAGGGCGGCGACCGATCTGGCCGGCTGGGATTACGAAGCCAAACGCATTGATGTCCTGACCGACGCAACCCAGCGGTTCATCGATGTCGTCGCCGCCCAGCGCCGCATGGAGCTGGCCAGGCAGAACGCGGAACTCGCCGATCAGGTTCTCAGGACCGTCGCCGAACGGGTCAAGGCGGGAAAAGTACCGCCCGTGGAACAGATCAAATCCCGCGTGTTGCTGGCGACCAACCGGACGGCCATGGAACGCGCCCGCCGGCAATTGCTCGCCGCCCGCCAGCGCCTGGCCGCCACCTGGGGCGGCACAAGTCCCGTCTTCGCCTCGGCCAGCGGCAACCTGGACATGCTGACTCCGATCCCGACCAAGGAGAACCTGCTGGCGCGGGTCAGCCAGAATCCCGATCTGGCTCGCTGGTCGGCCGAGATTTCCCTTCGCCGGGCCGAGTTGGCCGTCGCCAAATCCAGATCCATTCCCGACCTCACCATCAGCGGCGGTGTGCGGCAGTTCGCCGACACCGGCGACACCGGCGGCGTGGCCGGCGTCTCCATGCCCGTTCCCATCTTCGACCGCAACCAGGGTGACATTCGCAAAGCGCACTACGAAATCCTCAAGTCGCTCACCGAACGGCAGGCCGCCGAAACCCGCGTCCGCGCTGCGCTGGAGGAAGCCTATCAGAATCTCTCCACCGCCTGCGAAACCGCCACAACCCTGCGGGCCGAAGTGCTGCCGGGCGCACAAGAGGCCTTTGCCATCGCCAGCCGTTCCTACACCGAAGGAAAGCTCGCCTACATCGACGTGTTGGACGCCCAGCGCACGCTCTACGAGGCGAGGGGCCAGTACACCGACGCCCTCGTTGAATATCACAAAGCCGTCGCCGACGTGGAACGGCTAATCGGCCAGCGATTGGACGAACAGCACGTCCCGCCGGTCAAGGAAACCAGGACAACCGCACAAGGGGCCGCGACCCGACCGTCGCGGGAAAAATAACATGTCTATCAGCAAAAAATTCATCGGCCTGGGCATCATGGCCATCCTCGCCGTCGCCGGCATCGTCGCCTGGCAACGCGGGGGAGGCCACGCGCCCCTCAAGGACAAACCGCCATGCCACGATTCAAATTGCCCGGCAGGCAAGCACAAAGAGGAGGACGGTTGCAGCCCGAAGGAGGCCGCCGCCGGTCCTGACCTGAAGGAAATCGAGAATAAGCTCTGCGAGCACAACATCCGGCAGATCGATTGCCAGGAATGCCGCTACGAATTGGGCGTGGTGAAGGTCGCCCCCTCGGTGACCGGCGCTCTCACAAAAACGGCAGCCGTCGAGGAAGGCGACTCGGGCGCCATCCTTCACCTGACCGGCGAAATCTGCTACGACCAGACGACGCTGGTGGATGTGCTCCCCGCCGCCGCCGGCAAGGTCATCGGCGTGAAGGCGCATCTCGGCCAAAAGGTTCAGGCGGGCGATGTCCTGGCCATCCTCCATTCCAGTGACTTCGGTGAAGCCAAGGCCGCCTACCTGGAAGCCTTCGCGGCCGCCGAAACCGCCCGGCAGGAAAAGAAACGCCAGTCGGCCATCGCGTCGGTCCTGGAAAAACTTCTCGCCAACGGCAAGGCCCCCTCCGATTCCGGCATTCCCGCCGAGGCGCTGGGAGAATGGAAGTCCAAGCTGGTAAACGCAACCGCCCGCCTGCGACAAGCCAAAACCATCCTGGAGCGGGAAAAGACCCTCGTGAACAAACAGGCATCCAGCCAGGCCGAACTCGAAACGGCCGAGCGCGAGATGCAGGCCGCGCAGGCCGACTACACCGCCCTGATCGAGGAACTCCAGATCGAGCGGTTCAAGGCGGAGAATGCCGCCAGGCTGGCCGAAGCCAGGTTGAGCGCCGCCGAGCAGCGGCTGCATCTGTTTGGCATCGATGACGAGGCGATCAAAGCCATCCCGCAAATGAAGGACAACGGCCGATTCGCCTGCTTGGAAGTCAAAGCCCCGCGAGCGGGGACCGTCATCGCCCGGCAGGCCGCCGAAAACCAGTTCGTCGAACCCTCTCACCGCCTCTATTCCATCGCCGACACCTCCAACCTCTGGGTCTGGTGCGATCTGTACGAACGTGATCTCGGCCCGCTGCACCAGCGGCTGGCCAAAGGCAACAAGCCCCAGGCGCAGATCAAGGTGACGGCGTTTGCCGAAACCTTTCCCGGCCAGGTGGACCTGCTGGACAGCGCCGTCAATGAAACCACCCGAACCATCAAGCTGCGGGTGCAGGTGAAAAACGAGGCGGGCAAACTCCGCCCCGGCATGTTTGCCGCCGTGGACGTCCCCCTGGCCGAAGGCAAAAAAGCCGCCCTGGTTCCGCGACAGGCCATTCTCAGTGACGAAGGCCGCACCTTCGTCTTCGTCCACTGGAAAGAAGACCTGTGGATGCGCCGCGACGTGACCGTCGGCAGGCCCCAGGGCGAGCGGGTGGAAATTGTCGGCGGGCTTTCCGTCGGCGAAAAGGTCGTCGCCAGCGGCGGTTTCCTTTTCAAGAGCGACATCCTCCGCGCCAAAATGGGTGCCGGCTGTGCCGACTGATCCGTTTTGTAGCACGGGCTTCCAGCCCGTGCCGGAAAGATGACGGGAGATAAAGATGCTCGATTCAATCCTTCGCTTCGCCCTCAAACAAAAAATGCTGATGGTTGCGGCGGCCGTCGTGCTGATCGTCGCCGGCGTGCTCGCCTGGCAGAAACTGCCCATCGACGCCTTTCCTGACGTGACCAACGTTCAGGTCATGATCCTCACCGAATCGCCCGGACTTGCGCCCAGCGAAGTCGAGCGGCTCATCACCGCACCCATCGAGCTTGAAATGGGCGGCCTGCCCAAGGTCAAACAGGTCCGCAGTTCATCCCGGGCGGGTCTGTCGCAGGTCATTGTCGTCTTCGACGACGACGCGGACACGTACTTCACGCGGCAGGTGGTCTTCGAACGGCTGACCTCCGCCAGGGACAAGCTGCCCCCCGGCATCGAACCGGAAATGGGGCCGATCTCCACCGGCCTGGGCGAAATCTACCAGTACGCTTTGGAATCCGGTTACTACTGCCCGACGCACCTCTCCGAGTTCTCCCGAACGCAAGACCGCTGCCCGCGGGACGGCGCGATAATGGTCAAAAGCGACTACGACCTGACCGGCCTGCGAACGCTTCAGAACTGGCTCGTCACGCCCCAGCTTCGTCGGCTGGAAGGCATCAACGAAGTCAACAGTTTCGGCGGCCTCGTCAAGCAGTTCCACGTCATTCCCGATCCGGACCTGCTGCTGAAGTACAAAATCAGCGTCCAGGAAATTCTCCAGGCCCTTGAAAAAAACAACGCCAACGCCAGCGGCGGTTTCCTCGTTCAGGATTGGGAGCAGATGAACGTCGTCTCCAAAGGTCTGCTCCGCGACATCGCCGACGTCCAGGGCATCGTTCTGAAAACACGGGACGGCTCGCCGGTCTACCTCAAGGACGTTGCCGAAGTGAAGATCGGGCACCAGACCCGCAACGGCGTCGTCACCAAGGACGGGCGCGGCGAAGCGGTCCTGGGCATGGCCATCATGCTCAAAGGCGCCAACTCCAAGGAAGTCGTGGACCGGGTGAAGGCGACGATCCCGGAGATCCAAAAATCCCTGCCTCCGGGCGTGAAGATCATTCCCTTCTATGATCGAACCGACTTGATCCAGGCGTGCATCCGAACCGTCTCCAGGGCCATTGCCGAAGGCGTGGTCCTGATCGTGCTGATCCTGTTCCTGATTCTCTGGGATATCCGCGCGGCGATCATCGTCGCCTTGCTGCTGCCGATGACCGCCGCGGCCGCTTTCCTCCTGATGGGCTGGCAGGGCGTCACCGCCAATTTGATGAGCCTGGGAGGCTTGTCCATCGCCATCGGCATGGTCGTGGACGGCGCCATCGTCATCACCGAAAACATCGCGCGGCACATGCGTGAAAAAGCCCTCACCGGCCAATCCCGCCTGGAGATTGCCTTCGACGCCGCCAAAGAAGTCGTCCGCCCCGTCACCTTTGTCTTCCTGTTGATCATCATCGTCTGCGTGCCGCTGTTTTCGCTGGAGTCCACCGAAGGCAAGATGTTCAAGCCTCTGGCGCTGACGATGATCTATGCCCTGGTCGGGTCGCTGCTGGTCACGCTGACGGTGATCCCGGCCCTGGGCGCCATGTTCGTCAATCGCCGCCCCGAATCCGAAGGGGGCAATCCGCTGGTGCGCCTTATCGAGCGGCTTTACCTGCCGGCGCTTTTGGTGTGCATGAAAGGCCGCTGGCTCTGTGTCGCCATCGCCGCCGCTATCGTGCTCGGCGTCCTTTCGCTCCTTCCCCGCCTCGGCACCGAATTTCTGCCGCCCCTGGAGGAAGGCGCCCTGGCCATCAACGCCGTCCGCCTGCCCACCGCCAGCGTTGACGGCTCGGCCGCCCAATGCACCGAAATCGAAAAACGTCTGCTGGCACGCTTCCCCGAAATCACCACCGTCGTCTCCAAGACCGGCCGGGCCGAAATCTCCGAAGACCCCATGGGGCCGGAGCAAAGCGACCTGCTGATCATGCTCAAACCCCGCGAGCAGTGGTCCAAAGGCATGAGCAAGGAAAAACTGGTCCGCGAAATCAACCTCGAACTCTCGGCCATTCCCGGCATTCGCCCCGCCTTCTCCCAGCCCATCGCCCTGCGTGTCAATGAACTGCTCAGCGGCGTCAAGTCCGACGTCGCCATCAAGATCATCGGCGACGACATGGACCTCCTGCGCCAGACCGGCGAAAAAATCGCCCCTCTCCTGGCCTCCATCGCCGGCGCCGAAGACGTCAAAATTGAACAGGTCTCCGGCTTTTCGCAACTGGAAGTGCGCCACCGGCGCGACGCCATGGCCCGCCACAAGGTCAACGCCGAGGACGTCAACTCGCTGATCGAAACCGCCGTCGGCGGCAAGGTGGCCACCACCCTCTTCGAAGGCCAGCGCCGCTTCGACGTCCTCGTCCGCTTCCCCGAAGGCCAGCGCAACACCCCCGACCGCATCGGCTCGCTGCTGATCTCCTCCCCGGCCGGATACAACGTCCCCTTGTCCGATCTGGCCGATATCCAGGAAATACAGGTGCCCGCCCAGATCAGTCGCGAGGATTCCATGCGCCGGTTGATGATCGAATGCAACGTCCGCGGCCGCGATATCGGCTCATTCATCGCCGAGGCCAGATCCAAACTCGCCGCCATCGAGCGGCAATTGCCCACGGGCTACCGCCTCGCCTGGGGCGGACAGTTCGAAAACCAGCAGCGTGCCATGGCCCGGCTGATGGTCGTCGTGCCCGTGGTGATCTTCTTCGTCTTCCTGCTGCTATTCATGTCCCTGCAATCCCTCAAAAGCGCGCTGCTGGTGATGACCAACCTCTTTTCCGCCATGGTCGGCGGCATTCTCACCATCTACCTGCTGGACATGAATCTGAGCGTCTCCGCCGCCGTGGGCTTTATCGCCCTCTTCGGCGCCGACGTCGCCGGCGCCCTCATCCTTGTCAGCTTCATCGACCAGCTTCGCAACCAGGGAATGAACCTGCGGGACGCCGTCTTCGCCGGATGCCGCCGCCGCATCCGCCCGGTGATGATGACTTCACTGACGGTCCTGGCCGGTTTGATCCCAATGCTGTTCTCCAGCGGCTCCGGCAGCGAAATCCAACGCCCGCTGGTGGCGGTGATCTTCGGCGGCATGCTCAGTTCCCTGGTCCTGACACTGCTGGTCCTGCCCGTGTTGTATGTCCTGGTCAACGGCCGCAACGAACGGACCCTGACCGATTCGGAGGTTTGTCATGCTTGATCGCATACTATGGCTCGTCTTGATGGCGGGGGCCTTGCTTCTCGGCGGATGCACCGCCGACCCCGCCGACTTGAAACGGAGCAATCACCTGAAAGTGGAAACCTTCTCCACCGGCGGCGTGCTTCTTGAGGAACCTGTCGTCTGGCAGGAAAACGGCAGCACCGTTGTGCATGGCCATATCCGCCGCGCACCTGACGCATTCAAAGTGCATGACGGGCACACGCACGTACAAGTCCGCCTCCCCGACGGCGCTGCTCAGGAACAATTGGTTCCGTGGTTTCCCCGGTGGATCCCTTTTCAAAGCCCACGCTATTCCACATACCAGGCAACGTATCCCGGCACGGTTTCCCCGAATTCCGTCGTCCGCGTGTGGGTCTGCTTTGACGAACACGCGCCAGCAACCAGGCCAACACCGTAGCCGGCTCGGCCCCTTGGCGGCCAGCCCCGCGACCGCTTCGCTTGAGCAATCTCCCCGTACGGTGGTATTCTGTATCCGGTCGATCTCGGGCAGCTTAACCGGGGATAGATATGAGCGTTTCCATTGCCGATGCGGTCAGTCAGGCCGTCACACGCACGGTCCTTGTCACCTTTAAGCCCTTTGATCTGGGCAAGTGGTTCGTGCTGGGGTTCGTGGCATTTCTGGCCACCCTGGGCCTGGGCGGGTTCAACTTCCCCTATTCTCAGTTCACATGGCACAACGTGCCCTCCTTCGAAAATAATCCCCTTGCTCCTTTGGCTCATCCGGCGATGGCCCTGGTGGTTGTCTTCGCCGCCAGTGCCGTGGTTATTGTGATCGTTCTCGGCTTGCTCGTCGCCTGGATCAAAAGCCGTGCGGCCTTCATGTTCATCGACGACGTGGTTCGCAATTCCAACAGCGAACTGGTCGTCCGCCCCTGGAAGGAATTTCGCTCGCAAGGCAACAGCCTGTTTGGCTTCATGGTCATCTTCACACTTGTCAGCATGGCGATTTTCGCCTTCGTTGCCGGCGGTTGCGCCCTCATCGCCCTGCCGGATATTCAGACACAGACGCCCTCCATCTTTACGCTCATTGCCGTGCTGGCCGGGTGCCTGCTGATGGTCCCCATTTGGCTGGTTCTAATCCTGATCTATCTTTGCACGTTCAACTTCGTCGTCCCCATCATGTACCTGCGCCGCCAGGGCGTTTTGGCCGGCTGGCGCGAGTTTCGCACGGCCATCGTTCCGGGACATGTCGGGGCGCTGGTGCTCTTTTTTCTCTTAAAACTCGCGCTCTACATCGCCACGGGAGCCATTGCGATGTTTGCCGGCTGCATGACCTGTTGCATCGGGTTTCTGCCGTACCTGGGTACGGTGGTCACCTTGCCCCTGTACGTGTTTCACCGCTGCTATTCCCTTTGTTTTCTCCAGCAGTTCGGCCCCGGCTACCAGTTCTTCACCGATACTCCGCCGGCAGAGCCGACCTCCCCGCAACTGCCACCACTGCCCCCAAGCCCGGCAGTCTAAGATGCCTTACTGACCGACGCCCAGCTTCCGCGGGAAGTAATCCTGCTTCATGGCCTGCTTGGCCAGTTGCAGGGTTTCCTCGGCCACGGCGTTGGCCCGCTGGGTTCCGATGCGCAGGGCGTCCATCACCTCATCCGGATGCGACTCAAAGTGCTTTCGACGGGCACGGATCGGCTCGATCAGAGTGTTGAGCACCTCCACCAGCGCCCGCTTGATGACCACGTCGCCCACCTTGCCCTGCCGATACGCCTCTTCCTGCTCGGCGACCCACTGCTTATCGGGGTTGAACGTCTCATGGAAAATCCACAGGGGGTTGTTTTCCACGGTCCCCGGATCGGTGGCGCGGATGCGCTTGGGATCGGTGTACATCGCCATCACCTTCTTCTTTACCGTGTCGGCGTCGTCGGAAAGGAAGATGGCGTTGTTCAGCGACTTGCTCATTTTCAATAGATTCCCGTCCGGCCCCGGCGCACCGGTGCCGACAAGGCGTTTTACCCTCCCGAGCTTGGGCTCGATGATCGGAAACAGGCCGCCGGCTTTGACGTAGTCCCTGTCTTCGGTGTGCGGATCGACGTTGCAGTACAACTGATCGAACCGCCGGGCCACTTCGCGCGTCAGTTCCAGGTGCGGCAACTGGTCTTCGCCCACGGGCACGAGTTCTGGACGGAACGCCAGGATGTCGGCCGTCTGTCCCACGGCGTACATGGGAAAGCCGAAGGGATAATTTTCCCCCAGCCCCTTGTCGCGAATTTCGTCCTTAAGCGTGGGATTGCGCATCACGCGGTTGAAGGGGATGAGCATGGCAAAGAAGAACGTCAGCTCATCGATGGCCGGCACTTCGCTCTGAATGAACATGGTGCTGCGGGCAGGATCGATGCCGCAGGCAAGATAATCGGCGGCGATTTCGAGGACGCTCTGGCGAATGTCCGCCGGCCGGTCGGCGCGGGTGGTGAAGGCGTGTTTGTTGGCGATGATGAAATAGCAGTCGTACTCGTCCTGCAGCGCCAGACGGTTTTCCACGCTGCCGACGTAGTGCCCCAGGTGAAGCTTCCCGGTGGGGGTATCTCCGGTCAAAATGCGTTTCTTGCTCATGGTGGGGATGTTATACCCGCCGACGTTATTTCAAGCCACTTGGGGTTTTCAAAAGAAACTGACCGCGAGGACATGGAGACAGACGCGAGGAAATTCCTGAAGAAAATTTTGAACCGCCAAGGCCGCCAAGAGCGCCAAGAAAAGAAATTTCTCTTCTGTCTTCTTGGTGGCCTTGGCGCTCTTGGCGGTTCAATTTCTTCTTCGTGGTTTCCGGTTCCGTCCTACTTGGCGGCGTGCTTGCCTCGCCGCCCCTTGCCCTTGGGCTGCCAGATTTTCGTGCGCGGTTCGTCGCCATCGGGGCCGTCGGGGTTCCAGCCGCTGCCGGTGTGGATGGTGGGGGCGCCTTTGATCTCCTGGATTTTGTCGCGGAGCTGGGCGGCCCGCTCGAACTCCAGATTCTTGGCCGCCTGCAACATCTCCTCCTCCAGCAACCGGACAATTTCACTCTGGTCCAGTTGCTCCTCGTTGGCATGAATCGCCTCGGCGGCGGCCCGGCGGGCTTTCATCTCGGATTCGATGCCGCTGCGAATGGCCTTCTGCACCGTCCGGGGAGTAATGCCGTGCTCGGCGTTGAAATCCAGTTGAATCTGGCGGCGGCGCTCGGTCTCCTCGATCGCCTTCTGCATGGCCGGCGTGATCGCGTCGGCGTACAAAAACACCTTGGCGTTCACGTTCCGTGCCGCCCGCCCGATCATCTGAATGATCGACGTTTCGCTACGCAGAAAGCCCGCCTTGTCGGCGTCGAGGATCGCGACCATCGACACTTCGGGCAGATCCAATCCTTCGCGCAGCAGGTTCACACCCACCAGCACGTCAAAATCGCCCTGCCGTAAATCCTTCAGAATCTCGACCCGTTCGAGGGTTTCGATTTCGCTGTGCAGATACCGGCCGCGGATGCCGGCCTCCTGGATGTAGGCGCTGAGGTCTTCGGCCAGCCGCTTGGTGAGCGTCGTCACCAGCACGCGCTCGCCGGCTTCGGCGCGTTTTTTGATTTCGCCCAGCAGATGGGGCACCTGGCCCTGGGCGGGGTGGACCGAGATTTCCGGGTCCACCAGTCCGGTGGGACGGATGATCTGCTCCACTACTTCCCCGCCGCACTTTTCCAGTTCGTACTTGCTGGGAGTCGCGGAGACGAAGACCACCTGCTTCCACATGGTCTCAAACTCCTCGAACTTCAGCGGCCGATTGTCCAGGGCGCTGGGCAGGCGGAAACCGTGCTCCACCAGAACCTCCTTGCGCTGCCGGTCGCCGTTGTACATGGCCTTGATCTGCGGAATGGTGACGTGCGACTCGTCAATGACGAGCAAGAAATCCTTGGGGAAATAATCGATGAGCGTATAAGGTTTTTCCCCGGGCTTTCGGCCGTCGAGGTGGCGGCTGTAATTTTCAATCCCCGAGCAGTACCCGACTTCCAAAATCATTTCCAGATCGTACTTGGTCCGAGCCAGAAGCCGCTGGGCTTCCAGCAGCTTTCCCTGGCCGCGCAGGGTCATCACCCGCAGGTCCAGTTCCTCGCGGATGGAGGCCACCGCGTCGTGTACCCGCTCCTCGGGCATGACATAGTGGACGGCCGGATAGATAAAAACCTGCTCTTCGTCCTTGAGCACTTCGCCGGTGAGGGGGTTGACCATCTGGATGGCGGTGATTTCTTCGCCGAAGAATTCGATCCGGTAAGCGAACTCTTCGTACGAGGGGCGAAGTTCCACGACGTCGCCGCGGACGCGGAAGGTGCCGCGTTTGAAGTCGATGTCGTTGCGGGCGTATTGGAGGTCGATCAGCTTGCGCAACATTTCGTCGCGGTCGGTTTCCACGCCCTTGCGGATGGGCAGGACGCTGGCTTTGTAATCGACGGGCGAACCCAAGCCGAAGATGCAGCTTACCGAGGCCACCAGCAGCACGTCATCCCGGCTGACCAGGTTGCTGGTAGCGGCCAGCCGCAACCGATCCAGATCGTCATTTCGGCTGGCGTCTTTTTCGATATAGATATCCCGCTGAGGGATGTAGGCTTCCGGCTGATAGTAGTCGTAATAGCTGACGAAATAGCCGACGGCGTTGTTGGGAAACAGTTCCTTGAACTCTTCGTAAAGCTGGGCCGCCAGGGTTTTGTTGTGGCTGATGACCAATGTGGGTTTGTTCACCCGGGCGATGGTCTGGGCCATGGTGAAAGTCTTGCCCGATCCGGTGACGCCCATGAGGGTTTGAAAACGTCGGCCGTCGTTCAACCCGCAAACCAATTGGTCGATGGCCTGGGGCTGATCTCCCTGCGGCTTAAACGGGCTGATGACTTCAAACGGGGGCATTGATTCGTCTCCGACAAAACACCAGGCATTGTACGCCGGGAGAGGGCGTTGATCCTCATGCCGCGTGAACATATTTTGCGTACAACGGTCTTTAAAAAACCGTGTAGCACGGGCTTCCAGCCCGTGCCTGCTGTTGTTGGGCTTCGATTTGCCTGCATTTTCGCGATCATTTCTCTACTTCATCGAAGGCACGGGCAAGATGCCCGTGCTACAAATGGTTTTGGGGATCTTTCCTGTGCGGGGTGCCTATCATTTAACGAAGTAAGCAGACACGACATTAATAGACAGGACCAACATGGCATTTCCCCAGTCGTTGCAGGTGGCGTTGAAGGAATGGGCATCGGTTTGTCAGGCGGTGGAGCAGGGCCGGCAGATTCTGCTGTTGCGCAAGGGCGGAATCTACGAGTCGGCAGGGGAATTCGAAGTGGAACATCGCGAGTTTCTCCTGTTTCCCACTTACCTGCATCAATCGCCGACCATGCTCAAGTCTTCGGAGCATCCAACGTTTGAAAGCCGATCCCAGGAGCCGGACGAGGTAAAGCTGTCGGCCGCGGGCGAGGTGACGGACATCATTCAGTTGCAGTCGCGGGGGCAGATGGATGCGCTGGATGATGAGCACATCTGGACGAACCCGCTGGTGGACATGCGCTTCAACTATCGGCCGGAGAATCCGCTGTACCTGCTGCTGGTGCGGGCGTATCGACTGCCCCACGCGGCGAATGTTCCCAATGCAGTCGATTACGCCGGCTGCAAGAGCTGGGTGCCGCTGAAGCAAACCGTTTCGACGGCTGGCGCGGAGCCGGTCCTGAGCGAAGAAGAGTATGAGCAGCGCCGCCGCCGCATCCTCGAAAAGCTGGGGGTGGTTGTTAGGTCAGCGAAATCATAAAATTAACCACGGAGACACGGAGGGAGAAGAGAAGTCAGAATGATGAACGATGAATGATGAAGGAGGAAGAAAACCAGCTATTAAACCAGCTCTTCTTTCCACCTTCATCGTTCATCATTCATAATTCATCATTCTCTTTTCTTGGCGCTCTTGGCGGTCTTGGCGGTTCAATTTCTTCTGGAGGCGACAGCGTCTCCGTGCCTCCGTGGTTTTGTTAACGCGACTAAACTATAATCCCCGTCATGATCTCCGCATTGACTGGCGAGCTTCATCGTGTCGGCGAAGACCGGGTTTACCTCCAGGTCGGGCCGATTCTCTACGAACTGCTCGTGCCGGCGGCGGACATGACCGAGCTGCAGGCCAACCTCGGCGAGTCCGTCACCTTCTACACAATTCTGTATCTGGAGGGAGACGTTTCGCGCGGCGGGGGGCTGGAACCGCGGCTCATCGGTTTCCTGCGGGCCGAGGACAAAAACTTTTTCAACCGCTTCACCACCGTCAAAGGGATCGGCCCCAAGACCGCCCTGCGCGCCTCAGCGTTCCCGTGGGGGAGATCGCCCAGGCGATTGAATCGAAGGACACCCGTTTCCTGGTTCAGCTTGACGGCGTGGGAAAGCGCACGGCCGAACTGATCGTTGCCGAGCTGAGCGGGAAGGTGAAAGACTTTGCCGTTGGCTATGCGCCGCGTCAGGGCGCGTGCGGGGCGGGCGAGCACCCATTGAAGAGGATGCCATCGCGGCGATCATGGCGCTGGATGATCGCATCCGCCGGCCTGATGCGGAAATGCTGCTGGAGCGGGCCAAGCAATCCAGCCCGCAACTCACCACCACCGATACTTTGCTGCGCGAGATGTTGAGACTGCGCACCGTACGCGCCTAGCATGTTAGGTTGTCGTACGGTATAGTCTGCGCCGGCGAAAATCGGCGCTCAGCAGCAAGGTTGGCTTGTGATGTTGATGTCGATCGCTAAAACAGTCACTATGCCCCGAGAGCGTATTGTTTCCGCTGCCTCCCAGAGCGATGAAGAAAATCGCTTCAACTACGCGTTGCGGCCCCAGAACTTCAGCCAGTATATCGGCCAAGAGACGTTGATCCGCAAGCTGCGCATTGCCGTTGAAGCCGCCAAGGGACGCAGCGAACCCGTCGAACACGTCCTGCTGCACGGCCCGCCGGGCCTGGGCAAAACCACCCTCGCGCATGTGATCGCCAACGAAGTCAAAGCCCAGGTTCATGTGACCAACGGCCCGGCCTTGACCAAGGGGGCGGACCTGGTGGGCATTCTGACCAAACTCAGCGAAGGGGATGTGCTGTTCATCGATGAAATTCATCGACTTCCGGCCATCGTCGAGGAATATCTCTACCCCGCCATGGAAGACTACAAGGTGGATATCACCCTCGATGCCGGCATGCACGCCCGCACTATCACCATGCCCATCCCGCGCTTTACCCTCATCGGGGCCACCACGCGGATCGGGCTGTTGACCGGGCCGATGCGCAGCCGCTTCGGGATCGTTTCCCACATCGAGTTTTATTCGCCCGAGTCCCTGCACGAAATTCTCCGGCAGAACGCCCGCCTGCTGAAGTTGGAGTATGAGGAAGAGGCGTTGTGGGAGCTTTCCCGCCGAAGCCGAGGCACGCCGCGCATCGCCAACCGACTGCTGCGCCGCGTGCGCGATTTTGCCGCCGTCGAAGCCCAGGGCCACGTCACGCTGCCGGTGACTCGCGATGCGTTGCAACTGGAAGGGATCGACGGCCGCGGGCTCGATGAGCAGGACCGCTCGTTCCTGCGGACGCTGATTGAGGTTTATGCCGGCGGCCCGGCGGGCATCGAAGCCCTGGCCGCCACCATGGGCGAAGAGGTGGATACGCTGGTGGACGTGATCGAACCGTTCCTGCTGCAAACCGCTCTGGTCATGCGGACCCGCCAGGGCCGCCGGGCCACCAAGGCTTCCTTCGAGCATCTGGGCATGAAGTATCAGCCCCCGGCCAACGGCGAGAACCTTTTTGAAGACGAAACCCCCGCGTAAAACGGCTATACTACAACACCATGACAGACCAGCCCGGTTCGGCCGTCGTCAAACCTCTGCCTGCCGATCAAGACCCTGAATCCTGCCGGATGACCGTCGGCGAACATCTGGGAGAACTGCGGCTGCGGTTGATCCTGGCCTTGGCGGGCTTTGGCGTGGCGGCGGTGCTTTGCCTGGTTTTCGGCGAGCACGTCGTGGCCGCCTTCTGCCGCCCCTTGATCCAATCCATGCATGCGGCCGGAATGAACCCGCAGATTTATTACCGGGAAATCTCCGACACCTTCATGGTCTACATCGAGATCAGCCTGATCTCGGCGGCCGCCATCGCTTCGCCCTGGATCGTCTACCAGCTCTGGCAGTTCGTCGCCGCCGGGCTTTATCCCGAAGAGCGGCGGACCATCACCAAATACGTCCCCCTGAGCCTGACGCTGCTGGTGAGCGGCATGCTGATGCTCTACTTTTTCGTCCTGCCCATTTCCATCGATTTTTTCTTCTCCTTCAGCAGCCGCTTGCCCATTTCCACGCCCGCCTGGCCGGTGCATGCCCAAACGCTGACCACGCAACCGGCCGTGCAACTGCCCGTGCTGGCCGCCGACCCGGCCAATCCCTCGCCCAATTCGCTGTGGATCAACGCCGCCGAGCATCGCGTAAAGCTCTTTTTTGACGGCAAGACGCTCTCGCTCCCCTTCGCCCCGGACAATACCGTCACCCCCATCATCACGCTCCCCGAATACATCGACATGGTGGTGCGCATGCTCATCATGTTCGGCCTGGCCTTCCAGTTGCCGCTGGTGCTGCTGGCCCTGGTAAAGATCGGCATTCTCGATCTGTCGATGCTCCGGAGCATGCGCAAGTACTTCTACTTCGGCCTGACAGTGCTGGCCGGCTTCATCGTCCCCGACGTGGTGACAGGCATGATCGCCCTGATGATCCCCCTGATCCTCCTGTTCGAGCTGGGCGTCCTGCTCGCCTGGTGGCACCAGCGCCGCGAGGCCGACTCCGCCGAAGGTTTTTAACCGCCGATGAACGCGAATAAACGCGGATGACACGGATAAACCACGTCTTCCATAGTTAACCCGGCGTATCACGAAACCACATTGGGCATGGCGATATGAGGGGCGGAGAATTTTGCCACCGACGAACATCGATTAAGACTAGCGGAAACTGCTCTCCCTGCGCCCGCCGGCCCGCGTATTTCAGTGATAGCCGACTCTGTCTCGACCCCGTTGAAAATGGCCGTGCTTGGCTTTTAGCACCCGTGATTTCGAGGAATTTTGCATTTAGCACTGGCCAGGCCCGTCCGTTCAACAGGATCGAGACAGAGCCAGTGATAGCCCCTTTTCCCCATCCTACCCTTTGCATTCTGGTTCGGTTTTCTCAAGTGTTGCCGCCAAAAGCACTCAATGTTATTATTCTGCACAAGTTACGTCGGAAGTGGGCGACCGGTGGCAAGAACGAGATCATCCATCTGTAAAGGTACGAGTTCATTGATGCGAAACGTGCCTGAAGCCATCTTGCCACAGCAGCGGAGATGCTATGAAAGATTACAGCGGCTGGAAAGAGAAAGCACTGAATGTCACGTCGCTCCAACTCGACCCGAAAAACCCACGTATCCCAGAGCTTGGTCGAGAGCCAACACAACGAGATATTGTTGCTGAGCTAGTCAAACACGATAATGTTTATGAGTTGGCCAAGGACATCTCTGAACAAGGCTATTTCCCGACCGAACTCTTGATAGGTATTGTTGAAGATGATAAGGACATTATCGTTGAAGGAAACCGGCGACTCGCAGCCTTAAAGCTGCTGCTTAGCCCGGAGCTTGCTCCCGATGGAGATGTCAAGAGATTTCGGTTGCTCCAGAGCGGCATTTCACCTGAGACCATCAAAAAGGTACGAGTCAGCTTTGCCCCCTCGCGCGAAACGGCCGCGCCTCTCATTATTAATCGTCATACGAGAACCGGCGTCGAGCGATGGAAGCCTGCCCAGCAAGCCAAGTACCTTCGCTCGTTTGCTGCGACTGGCATGTCGATGGATGATTTGGCCGTACACCTTGGTATTCCACGTGCCGAATTGGCAGATAACTTCCGCACAGACACGATGTATAGAATTGCGCAAAACCTCGATCTGCCTGTAGATATCAGCGAGTCTGTTCGCAATCCACGGGTCTTTAACGCTTCGACCCTTGAACGTCTCGTACAGAGTTCCAAGGCGATGGAGTTCCTCGGCATCAGCTTTGATGACCAAGGAAACGCGCTTGGCCAGATTCATCCAGAAGAATTCAAAAAAGCTTTCGCACGAATGGTTACGGACATTGCACAAGGCTCCATTGACACCAGAACGCTGAATACATCAAAACACATCGAGGAATATCTTCGTAAGTTTGGGTCGGATGCGCCTGATCGCAAACGCAGGGGAAGCTTTACCTCCAATTCCTTGCTGGGATCGGAAAGTGCGCAAGGGACTCCTTCGATGCGGCCGAAGGGACGGGGTGGGCCTGCTGTCCAACGAGAGTCGCGTTACCTGATTCCATCAGAGGTGAAGTGTCGCCTCAAGAACCCTCGAATTAACGACGTGTTTCGCGAACTCCGTCGGCTGAAGGTTGGCGAATTTGAGAATGCGTGCGCGGTTCTATTGCGCATTTTATTGGAGCTTGTGGTTGGCAACTACTTGGACAAGACGAAGAAGATCCAGCCGCTGCTGGACGTGGCCAAAGAGAAGGGGAAGGGATCTGACTGGTATCCTTCCTTGCGACAAATGCTAACGGCCGTCCTTGCCGACAAAGACATAAAGCTGCATACGCTTGCAAGAAAGAGTTTGAACAAGATGGTGTCAAGTACTGATCATCCTCTTTCCTTGGATCAGATGGATCAATTTGTGCATAACCGCTACATTGCTCCTACGGAGAAGGATCTCCACAAAATGTGGCATCTACTGGAAGACTTGATGAACCAGATGCTTGAAGAACCAGCAACTTCACTAAAGCCAACGAAGTAGGAGTACGGATGGCAACGCCATGCAGCCCTTTACGATATCCGGGTGGGAAACAGATTCTAGCGCGGGTGCTTGGCCACCTAATCAAAATCAACGGACGAGAAGGGGGCATCTACGCGGAGGCTTATGCTGGTGGAGCCGGAGCGGCACTAAGTCTTTTATTTGCTGAGCGAGTCGAACGCCTAATGCTCAATGATGCCGATCCAAGTATCTATGCTTTTTGGCAAGCCATCCTGCGGAAGACCGATGGTTTTCTTAAGCTGCTGAGAGACACCCCACTTTCAGTGGACGAATGGGAGAGGCAGCGCAATGTATATCTTCATCCATCGCGCTACTCGGCTTTGCGGTTCGGATTTGCAACTTTTTACCTGAACCGATGCAATCGTTCTGGAATTATTGGAAACGCGGGCCTGATTGGGGGGCGGAATCAAACGGGGAAATGGAAGCTGGACGCACGGTTTAACCGCGATGAGTTGGCCCGCCGTGTCAGCCGACTGGCGATTTATGGCGATCGGATCGAGTTGTACAACCTCAATGCAACCGATTTCCTACGTGACCATATGAGCAAGGCGGCTGTTGCGCCCCGATCCTTTGTCTATCTTGATCCGCCCTATTTTGCTAAGGGAAGTCAGCTTTACATGAATTTCTACTGTGCCAAGGACCACTATCATCTTGCATGCTATTTGCGGCGAGAAGTAAAGTTTCTTTGGGCGATGTCCTACGACAATGTACCTGAAATCCGCGAGCTTTACCACGACTTCCGACAGGTTCCGTTCAACCTCGGATACAGTGCCCGTGATTGGCGACTTGGGAAAGAACTACTAATTCTCAAGCGAAGCCTTGCATTTCCCGACAAATGGCAGTCGCACATTCCTGACCGCTATATCACAGCGGCTGATGGCATCACGATTCCGCTTGCTGGGTAAAAAAACCATCCAGGATTACAGTGGGTTATTGGCAGTGGAAGACTTGGCGGACCTAGGGGGCCTGCCCCCTGTCACCCCCAGCATTTATCGCTTGGGAGCCGCCGGCACCTGTGGGGCCAGATCGGCTCATGGCCCCGGCGGATGGGCCAGCGCCGGCAAGTAACCCGAACGCCGGGACGACACCACGCGGCACGGGCGGCGTTCCCCGGTTCGCGCTGCCTGCTTTTGAAGTCTGCCGGCGGCTCAATGCGCTAAATGCCGGGGGATTTTAAGGGGGCGGCCGCCCCCTTAACTCCTGACGAAGCGATTTGCCTTCGACCGCAACCCACTGTAATCCCGGATGGACCGGTAAAAATAATCCCCGTTTATATTTGAATTGTCCTAAAGCACCGTTGCCCGTCTTGGAATAAAAGTTTTGCAATAAGTTGACCATGTGGTGATGATGAGATATTCTTTCTCAAACCCTTTAATTTGGAGGTTGCATGGCAAGTCGTGACGATTATATGGCGGTTGCGAGGCAGATCGCTTCGCACATGAACGCATTTCGGCTTGCGTTCAAGTCGTACAACGTAACCCAACTCAATGAGATGATTCAAGCCGTTGCTGGTTCTGGCTCGAAAGTAACAGGCGATGAACGCTCTGAGCAATTGAGGACAGCGCTGCTTGAGCGAGGGTTTACCATATATCCTGAAATCTCCGCTGCGGAAGATGGATATTTTCGCGTTATTCGAGCCAACTCTGTTGTCGGCAATCTCCTGAACGCATTCAAATACGTTGGTGCAAACGGTGATGAAGAACTTGCCAAGTTGCTTAACGACCTTAAGCGACGTCGGCGTCCGGACGACTTGGATGCCGACACTCCGGAATAGGAGTGACCATTGCAGTCATATGGCGGAAGGGAAGAGTGGCCGCCACTGAAATCTGCAGGTCCGGCGGGCACAGGGAGGCCGGCTTCATTGTCCTCGATGTGGTGACGGGAATGGTCGCCCTGATGATCCCCCTGATTTTGCTGTTCGAGCTAGAACAGGAACAGGAACGGGAACACTCCTGCTTGCCGCGGCGTTCGGCAACTATCCCGAATCCCATCCGGCTTATCGCGCCCATCCGCAGCCGAAATTATCTTGCAATATTCTTAGTTTATGCTATACTGTTCCTGCGCCCCGGTCTGCGCCCGCCGCGCCGGGGGGCAAACGGCTCTTTGACAACCCGACAAAACAAACCCACCGCGCCACGCCGCCGCGGAGCGGAGCGAAGCCGTCGGATCATTCCCGCCCCATCCATCGCTTTACAAAACAAAGCCAAACTTCCCCCGTTTTTAACCGTGCCAGCCCCGTTTCGTGATAAAAGCAAAGCCACCAGCCCTACGCTGCGGCGGCGCTGCGGAGTCATCCCTCGCGCCAAAACAAACCCACCGCATCCCCGCGGCATTCGTACAAAACAAATCCACCAACCAATGACCAAGGACTAATGACTAAGGACCACCCAGCAGCGAAAGCGTGGTGCGGGCCGCCTGGGTGACGGCGAACATCAAACGACAACGCCCGCTGATTTTCCTCAGCGGGCGTTGTACATACGGGGGTTAAGTGGAGGCGGGGGGAATCGAACCCCCGTCCCGAGATAACGTCAATGACGGCCTCTACATGCTTAGGCGATTTTTTGATCTCGAAACCGGCGGCGGGAATCGTCACCCTTCGCCGGCTTCCAGTCGTCTAAGTCTCGCTCTTGCGCCAACGACCGAGCGCAAAAGCCAGCCCGCTGATTTGCGGCCTGTGCGTCACGGGCGCCACACAGGTCCGAGGTTGCCTTTAATTAGGCAGCCATTGCGTACTCAAAACCGCTGTTATTGGCAGTTATGAATGTGCTCGAGTGATTAACGAGGCCAACGAGCGTCCTCGGCATGCCACCGCCACCGCAGCCATCCGGTCGAAACCAGTCGCCCCCGGTGGTTGAGTTGTCAAAGAGTATGAGATTATATCGGGTTTTTCGCCTGGGGACAATAAGGGGTTTCAGGGGGGGGAACGCGGCCCGGAGCGTCGCCGCGAAATTGAGGGAGGGGCGGGGCGTTTGACGCCGGGTGCGCCAGCATCGTGGCCGGGGTGGGTGGAGCGGGTGCGCGGGGGAAATAGTAGGGGCTGCTCCTGCCGGGCCGAGTGCAGTTGTCGAGCGACAAGGCGCAGGTCGTCCACGAATTGAAGGTAGGCGGCGCGACGGGCCTGCTCGTCGGGGATGCGCAGCAGGGCTGCGGGGTGAACGGTAGCCAGAAGCGAGGGAGCCCAGGGGGAGGAGAGGATTTGACCGCGATGCCGGGTGAGTCGGAATTGCGCCCCCAGAAGGGATTGGGCGGCGGTTGCGCCCAGGCAGACGATCATGCGGGGTTGGGTGGCTTCAATTTCGGCGATCAGCCAGGGCTTGCAGGCGTTGACTTGGGCGACGGAGGGTTTGACGTGGAGACGGCGGTTGCCGCGCCGTTCCCATTTGAAATGCTTGACGGCATTGGTGAGGTAGATGTCGGAGCGGTTCAGGCCGGCTTGGATTATGGCGTCGTCGAGAAGTTGCCCGGCGGGGCCGACGAAGGGGCGGCCGCTGCGATCTTCGAGGTCGCCGGGCTGCTCGCCGACGAACATGACGATCGCGCCGGCGGGGCCTTCGCCGAAGACGGTCTGCGTGGCGTTTTTGTAGAGGTCGCAGCCTTGGCATCCGGAGGCGGATTCCTTCAGGACGGGCAGGGTTCGCACTGAAGGGAGAAAGGGGGTGGCGGTCGGGTAAGGAGATTTGTGGTGCGTCATAAGACTACGGGGAATCCTATGCAAACGGTGAACCGGAATCTTGGAAAGTGGGGGCGACGGGGAGTTGATTAATTGGCGGAGGAGGATTCGATGAAGGAGACGGGGATGCCGGGGGTGACCATTTTGCCCAGACGGGTGGCGTCCCAGTTGGTCATGCGGAAGCAGCCGTGGGAGCCGGTTTTGCCGATGAGCAGAGGGTGGGGGGTGCCGTGGATGCCGTAGCCGGGGAGGCTCAGACCGATCCAGCAGAGGCCGACGGGATTGCGCGGGCCGGGGGGGATGAGGAGTTTGGTGGTGACGTCTTTGACTTCGGGCCAGTTGACGGGGTCGAAGCTGTAGGAGGGGTTGTGGGTGACGACGACGACCCGGGCGGTGCCGCGGGGGCGTTTTTCGGCATGGGCGGCGATGCTGCAATGAAAGAGGGCCACCAGTTGGCTTTCGGCGTCGAAGACGCGGATGATTTTCTGTGAGAGGTTGATTTCCAGGCGATGGGCGGAGGGTGTTTTCAGAGAGCCGACGTTGGGGACGGTGACGACGTCGCCGGGGGAGAGGGCGGAGAGGTTGATGCCGGGGTTGAGCTGGGCCAGCAGGGCCGGCGAGCAGTGGAATTTTTCGGCTACGCCGTCGAGGAGGACTTCGTAGCCGAGGTGTTTCATGGCGGCTTTTTCCTGCCATTTTTTGGGGACGCCGGTAACGGCGTCCTGATCGGCAGCCTGGATGGTGTAGGTGGTCAGGCAGTCTTCGATGGAGACGGATAAGGCTTCAGCGGTGGCGGAGTCGAACTTGCCGGTGGGGGGAAGGTTGTGGGTGCGTTGGAACTCGCGAACGGCGATTTGGGTTTTGAAGCCGGGGTTGTTGTCGAGGACGCCCGGGGAGAAGCCTTCGCGGTCGAGGGCAAGTTGCCAGGCCAGTGGGTTGTATTTCGGAGAGGGGAGTGGGGACTGGGCGAGCAAAGCCGAAGGGCTTGCGGCGAGGGAAAGGAGAGCCAGCACGGTTAGGAGACCGAGGCGGGCGGGGAGAGATGGATTACGCAAGGGCAAGAATTTAACTCCTTCGCGGCGGGTAATGTACCCGGCAAGCGGACAGGTCACAATTCTTGTTATCGGTCGAGTGGGATGGGAATGATTAAGACCGGCGGCGGCGTTTACTTGCCGAAGAAGAATTGGCGCAGGGCATGGAGAAGGGTTTGGCGATCGACGGCGGCGATGGCTTCGAGGTTGGGGATGTTTTTGGGGCAGACTTCGACGCAATTGCCGGCCTTGCTGCAATCGCCGATGCCGCCGGGACTGGCCATGACGTCCAGGCGGTCGGGCTGGAGGTATTTGCCGACGGGATGGAGGTTGAACAAATAGGTTTGGTTGATGACGGCAGCGCCGACGTAGTTGTTGGTGGGGGTGTACTGGGGGCAGGCTTCCAGGCAGCAGCCACAACTGATGCAGCGGGAAAGAGGGTAGCGTTCTTCCTGAAGCTGCTGGGAGATGGCCGGGCCGGGGCCGAGGTCGTAGGTGCCGTCGATGGGAACCCAGGCTTTGATGCGTTTGAGGTCGTTGAAGAGGCGCTGGCGGTTAACGAACAGGTCGCGCACCAGGGGGAACTTGCTCATGGGTTCGAGGGTGATGACGCCGGTTGGGCTGATGAGTTTTTCGACGAGGGCGGAGCAGGCCTGGCGGGTTTTGCCGTTGATGAGCATGGTGCATGCGCCGCAGACTTCCTCGAGGCAGCCGGAGTCGTAGACGACGGGGGTGGTGGGGGCGCCGTCGCGGGTGACGGGATGGGCGGCGATGTACTGGAGGCAGGAGATGACGTTCATGTTGGGGCGGTAGGGGACTTCAAATTCCTCCCAGCGGGAGGGGGTTTCAGGGTGGTTCTGTCGGCGGATGCGCAGGCGTACGGTTTGGGAGGAAGATACGGGGGAGGTGGTTGTGGGCCAGGTCATGGGATGCCTCGCGTGCCGGGTGGCGGTTTTCAGCAATGGTAGGATCAAATTCGCCGCGAGGGCAACGGCGGGAATCGGCGGGTGTATCTTTAGTGGATGAGGCCGGTAGAATGTCGCCGACGTTGTAAAGAGGTGTTATGGGATTGCGTATCAAGGTTCGTTATTTGTCAACCGAGACGGTGTTGGAATTTGAGTCGCGGCGGCGGGACCGGCCTGTGGTGGTTGGGCGGGGAGAACGCGCGGACGTGCGGATTCCGCTGGAGGTGCTTTCCCGCCGACATTGTCTGCTGTTCGAGCATGAGGGCCAATGGCTGGTGCGGGACGCCGCCAGTCGAGCCGGGACGTTTGTGAACGGGCAGAAGGTGGCTGTGCGCGTGCAACTTAAGCCGGGAGATGTGATCCGGCTGGGGCCTGAGATGCTGGGGGCGACGCTGACGGTTGAAGGCCCTTCGGCCGGGGACTTGGTCCTTGGGGCGAGTGAATCCGAAGAGTTGACGCTGGAAGATTGCCTGGATGATGAACCTGAGCGGGCGGAGGTGGATGAGCCGGCGGTGGAAGCTGAGGCGCAAGAGGAACAGCCGTTTTCGGAGTCGGACCTGGCGAATGCGGCCGAGCAGGCGCGGCTTCGCGGGCCGCGGCGGAGGCGGCGGTCGTGGGTGACGGTTGCGGGGTCTTCGGCACTGACGTTGCTCGTCGTCGGCCTGGTGGGTTATGTGTTGTACGGCCAGCGCGACCGGATTAATGAGATCGGGAAGGTGAAAGAAGAGCGGGTGGAGATTCGGTTGCCGGCGTTGGGGCTGGGCGCGACCAGTCAGCCGGTGACGCGGTCGGAGGGGGTGATTTTGCCGACGACGGAAACGACGGCGGCGACGCAGACGGCTCAGGCTTCCGCGACAAGGCCGGCGGTGGTGGAAGTGGCGGCGCCGGTGCCGGTCCCGGTGGATCCGGCGGTGGAAGCGGCCAGGCGGGAAGATGAGTGGAAGCCGGTGGATGAGGCGCATCGGCTTTCTCCGCCTGCGGCGGCGCTGGTTATTTACAGCGACTATCAGACGGCCAAGCCCAACTCGCCGCTGGGTAAGGAACTGGAAGGCTATGTGGCGGAAGCGGTGGATTTGATCTGGCAGCAGCGCATTACGGCTCTGTGCGAAGAGAGGACGAAACTGACGGCGAACCTGGCCAGGTTGGGCGCGGATTTGGCTGCGGCTACCGATTCGGGCGTGAGGGCGGATTTGGGCGCGAAGAAGAGGAATGTGTCGGATCGGTTGGATCGGATTGGGGCGTTTTTGAGGGATGAGGTCGGGTGGATTCCGGACGCGGTGCCGGATTTCAAGAAGCCGGATGAGCTTGCGGAGGCGAGGCAGGCGCGGGATCCGGAACGGTATGAAGCGTTTAAGAAGAGAGTGCTGACGAATGTTCAGCGGACACGGGGGTTGTTGCCCTGGCAGAATCAGTAGATTGGGGGAGGGGGCTATTTCTGGTAGGGGGTGGGGTCGGGGAAGCCGGCTTCGAGGAATCCCTTTTTTCGCAGAAGGCAGCTATCGCAGCGGCCGCAGGCCTGGCCCTGGGGATCGGGGTCGTAGCAGCTATGGGTCAGGGAATAGTCTACGCCTAGCTGGGCGCCTTGCCGGATGATTTGGGCTTTGGTCAGGTGGATCAGGGGGGTGTGGATTTTGAAGGGGTGGTTGCCTTCGGTGGTCATGCGGGTGGCGAGGTTGGCCATGGCCTCGAAGGCGGCGATGAACTCGGGGCGGCAGTCGGGGTAGCCGCTGTAATCAATTGCATTAACACCAATGAAGACGTCGCGGACGTCGAGGACCTCGGCCCAGGCCAGGGCGTAGCTGAGGAAGATGGTGTTGTGCGCCGGGACGTAGGTGATGGGGATGTCGTGGGGGAGGCGGGCCTGGTCGCGGTCCTTGGGGACGTCGATGTCGGCGGTGAGGGCGCTTTTGCCGAACTGGCGCAGGTCGATGCGGATGACGCGGTGCTCGGCGACGCCGAAGACGTCGGCGATGCGGCGGGCGGCTTCCAGCTCGAAGCGGTGGCGCTGGCCGTAGTCGAACGAGAGGGAATATAGCGGCCTATACTTGGTATGGCGGGCGATGGCCAGACAGGTGGTGCTGTCGAGGCCCCCGCTGCTGAGAACGATAGCCGGGCGCGGATTGCAGTGCATGGGTGCAATTGTAGCGACGGAATGGGAATGCGTGAAACGCCGGGCGGGAGGCAGGGACGGAGAAATGAAAATTCACGAATACCAGGCGCGGCAGATTTTGAGCGACAACGGCATTCCGGTTCCGCCGGCACGGGTGGTTCGGTCGGTGGAGGAGGCGGGAGAGGCGTTTGAGAAAATTGGTTTGCCGGTGTGCGTGGTCAAGGCGCAGGTGTATGCGGGGGGAAGAGGGAAGGCGGGGTTTGTCCGATTGGTGAAAAGCGCGCAGGAGGCCCGGGCGGCGGCGGAGTTCATGCTGACGCATCGGATGGTCAATGCGCAGACGGGCAGCGAAGGGGTGCCGGTTTCGGTGCTGCTGATGGCGCCGGGGGTGGAGATCGCCAAAGAGTATTACGTGGGGTTGACGGTGGATCGGGGGCGCAACACGGTGACGCTGATCGCCTCGGCGGAAGGGGGCGTGGAGATTGAGGAGGTGGCCAGGCGGTCGCCGGAGAAGGTGTTGAAAGAAACACTGCATCCGCTGCTGGGGTTGCAGGCGTATCAGGCCAGGGAACTGGCGTACAAGCTGGGATTCACGGACAAGCTGGCGGGGCAGGCGGCGGGGCTGATGATGAACCTGAGCCGGGTGTTCATCAAATACGACGCTTCGCTGGCGGAGATCAATCCGCTGGTGGTGACGAAGGCGGGACAACTGCTGGCGATCGACGCCAAGATCAATTTTGATGACAACGCGCTGTTTCGGCATAAGGATGTGGAGGCGATGGCGGATGAGAGCCAGGAAAAGCCGCTGGACGTGCGGGCGAAAAAGGCGAACCTGACGTATATCGCGCTGGACGGGAACATCGGGTGCCTGGTCAACGGGGCGGGGTTGGCGATGGCGACGATGGACATCATCAAGCTGCACGGGGCGGAGCCGGCCAACTTTCTGGACGTGGGGGGATCGGTCACCAGCGAAGGGGCGATCGAGGCGTTTCGGATCATCCTGTCGGATCCGAAGGTGAAAGGGATCCTGGTGAACATTTTCGGGGGGATCGCCAAGTGCGACACGATCGCCAATGCGCTGGTGACGGCGGGGCGGGAACTGGGGTTTGAGGTGCCGGTGGTGGTGCGGTTGGAGGGGACGAATGTGGAAAAGGCGAGGGAGATTTTGGCGCAGGCGAGGGGGGAGTTGCCGACGCTGGTGGTGGCGGGGGATCTGACGGATGCGGCGCGGAAGGTGGTGGGGGCGGTGGGGTAGGGGGAGCGCGCGGCCCGAGGGCCGCCGCTAAACGGTAACGACGGGGACCGTCTCCACTTCCTGTTGCTCAGGTTCGTTGGGCATGGGGGCTCCTTTCGCACGATTCTATACCCTTGAGTGTTGTGGTAGAATCCAAGGTGTAGAATGACCGTACAAACAACCAGCGAGTACTATGGCTAAAAGGGACTACTACGAGGTTTTAGGCGTTCCGCGGACGGCGTCGCAGGATGAAATCCGCAAGCGCATCGCAAGCTCGTGCGGCAATATCACCCGGACGTGAACAAGAGCAATGCGGCCGCGACGGAGAAGTTCAAGGAAGTGCAGGAGGCGTACGACGTTCTGTCGGATGCGCAGAGGCGCAAGCAGTACGACCAGTTTGGCCATGCGGGGCCGACGGGGGCTCCGCCGGGAGGGGATCCATTTGAGGCATTCCGCCGTTCTCAGGCGGGGCGGGCTGGGCAGCATGCCTGGCGACCGAGCCCGGGGGTGACGGTGGAGGATTACGATTTTGGCGGGGGCGGTGATTTCGGCAGTATTTTTGAGCAGCTTTTCGGTGGTGCGGCTCGCGGAGCGGGGCCGCGCGGGCGGGCTCGGCCTCAGCCTCGGCCCGAGCGTGGGGAGGACGTGGAATATGGCGTGACCATCTCCTTTGAACAGGCCGCGCGGGGGACGACGGTGCCGCTGCAGATCAATCGGGATGGGCGGGTTGAGACGATCGAAATCAAGATTCCGCCGGGGGTGAAGGACGGCAGTCGAATCCGCCTGCGTGGCAAGGGACAGGAATCGCCGGGGGGAGAGGCTGGGGATCTTTATATCGTGACGCATGTTCAGCCTCATCCGTACTATCGGCGGGAGGGGTTGGATATTTACGTGGATCTGCCATTGAGTTTTTCCGAGGCGATGCTGGGGACGAAGGTGGACGTGCCGACGTTGGATGGGCCGGTGACGATGACGATTCCGCCTTGCACCAGCAGCGGGGCCAGGCTTCGTATCAAGGGGCGCGGCATCGAACGGGGCAGTGAAAAGGGGGATGAGTACGCCGTGGTGAAAATTATCGTTCCCAAGCATCTGGATGATGAGGATAAGCAGTTGGTGCAGAAGCTGGCGGCGAAGCATTCGCTGCATCCGCGGGCGAATATCGGGTGGTAGTTTGTGCGGAGCTTACGCCCACGGGTTTGAAACCGTGGGCGTTGGAGCGAACATGGCCTTGTCAAAACGACAGGTTCGCACGCTTCGGGCGGGGCAGGCGCGCTGGGCGGTGCTGGTGTTTCTGGCGGCGTTCGCCGTATTTCTGGGTTTGCTGAGTGCTTATTACCTGATCCCGGCGTTTGAGGCGGCCCGAACGGCGGTGCCGGTGGAGCGGAAAGAACTGGCGGCGTATTCGGCGCTGCTGCTGGTTGTGGTGCTGGTAGTGTTGCTTTTGGGGTTGATGCTGACGTTTCGTGTGAGGCGATTTTTTGGTGCGGATTCGACGGGGCGGGGGGAGCGGACTGGGTATGTGGATGCGTGGAAGGAGGCGGGGAAGCGGATGCGGAGTCGGCCGTTGGATGACGATGAGGGATAGGGTATGTGGTTTTTGGTGGGATGGGGTTCCTAGGATTGGCGGTGAAGGGAGAAACCGCCATGTCACATCCCCGGCCCGCGACGATTGGACAGCTTCAGGAAGCCGGCTATCGGCCGGTTGGCGTTAAAGATGAGCTTCGGCGAAATCTGATTCGCAAACTCCGCTTGGGCGAGGAGCTTTTCCCCGGGATCGTGGGCTACCGCGATACGGTTATTCCCCAGATCGTGAACGGGATTCTGTCCCGGCATGACCTGTTGTTTCTCGGGCTGCGCGGGCAGGCCAAGACGCGGATTTTGCGGATGCTGCCGGAATTGCTGGATGAATGGATTCCGGTGCTGGAGGGGTTGGAAGTGAACGATGATCCGATTGAGCCTGTCACCAAGGCGGGAAAGCGGATCGTGGCCGAGCAGGGGAATGACGCCAAGATCGAATGGGTGCATCGTTCGGATCGGTATCAGGAAAAGCTGGCTACGCCGGACGTGACGATTGCGGATCTGATCGGGGAGATCGACCTGGTGAAGCACGCCGAGGGGCGGTATCTGTCGGATGAATCGACGATGCATTTCGGGCTGATTCCCCGGTCCAATCGAGGGATTTTTGCGATCAACGAGCTGCCCGATCTGGCGCCGCGCATTCAGGTGGGTTTGTTCAACGTGCTGGAGGAGCGGGATATTCAGATTCGCGGGTATCCGATCCGGTTGAACCTGGACGTCTGCCTGGTGTTCAGCGCCAATCCGGAGGATTACACCAACCGGGGGCGGATTGTGACGCCGCTGAAGGACCGGATCGGCTCGGTTATTCGCACCCATTATCCGGAATCGATTGATGAGGGGATTACGATTACCGAGCAGAACGCGTGGCTGGATCGGGATGATGGGGTTGTGGTGGAGATGCCGCGGTTCATGTCGGAGATTATCGAAGAGGTCGTTCGCCTGGCCCGTTCCAGTCCGCATGTGAGTCAGGCTTCGGGGGTGTCGGTGCGCACGAGCATCGCCAATGCCGAGACGGTCGTTTCCAACGCGGAGCGGCGGGGGATTGTGAATGGCGAGAAGCGGGTGGTGCCGCGGATTTGCGATTTGAATCAGATTGTCGCCTCGTGTCGCGGCAAGATCGAAATGACGCTGGCGGAGGAGGACGGGGCGGAGGACAAGTTGATCCAGTCGCTGGTGGGGGAGGCGGTGAAGACGGTTTTTGCGAGGCATGCGGATGCGGACGACTATGAGACGGTGGCCGAGCAGTTCAAGGGGAATTTGACTTTCCCGGCGGGGGATGATTTGTCGGCTGAGGAATTCGTGGCGAACATGAAGGCGGTCAAGGGGCTTTCGCAATCGGCCGCGGCGCTGGCGCGGACGATGGGTCTGCCGGCGGGGGATCCGGCGATGCTGGCGGCGGCGGGTGAGCTTGTTCTGGAAGGGTTGTACGTGAACAACCGGTTGAGCAAATACAACGCGAAGGGCAAGACGTTTTTCCGCAAGTAGGCCGGGGGTTGAGATTTGTTTGCAAATGGGATGGGGTTGGGGTACTCATTAGGGCGTCTGAGGATTGGAGCAAAAGCGAGGCGGGGGCGAAGCAGAAGTGTTTCGTAAGGGCATTGGTTGCCGCGGATCAAATCTTCGCGGGAAGGATCGGTCATGCCGGGACGACGTCTGTTGGTCTTTGTGGGGTATGTGCTTGGGCTGGCCGCGATAGCACGGGGCGAGGTCGATGAACTGGTGACGCCGGTGACGTTGCGGATGAAAGACGCGACGGCGCAGCAGGTTTTCGGGGAGATCGCCAGACAATCGGGGCAGGAATTCCGGCTGGATCGCGCGGACCTTTGGGAGCAATTGGACGGCAGCGGCGTGAAGTTGGATATGGAGGCGGAGAAGGCCCCGTTCTGGCAAGTGATGCGGGAGGCGTGTGAGAAGACGGGGCTGGCGGTGAAGCAGGCGAAGCGGGAGGACGGCCGGCGGATCACGCTGGCGCTGGATCGGCACAAGGGGCGGACGCCTGCGCCGTCGGTGGTATGCGATGGTTTTCTGGTGACGGTAAAAGGGGCGACGCTGCCGGACATTTCGGGAAATTTTTGCATTGCGCTGGAGGTCTGCCCGGACCCGCGCGTGCGGGTGGTGTGCGGGTTGATGCATGCGAAGGTGGAATTGGCGACGGACGAGCGGGGCGGGTCGCTGGTATCCGGCACGGAAGGAACCGCCGAGGCGTATACGACGGACGATTCATGGCTTTGGCCGGTGACGGTGCGGCTGACGGCGCTTTCGCAGGGCGGTCGAAGCATCGCCCGTTTGAAAGGGTCGCTGCGGTTTGCAGTTCGGGTGTCGGGGCAGTCGGTGGAAATGACGGACGTGATGACGGCCAAGGATCAAAAGCATCTTGTCGCGGGCCGGCAACTGGTGGTCGGGCAGGTGGCGACGTCGAAGGCCGACAGTCAGAGTTACAGCGTTCCGGTGGTCGTCAACCTGGTGGACTGCACGCAGGCGCAGTTTCGTCCGGCGGCCAATCCGAACAACATCCGGCTGCTGGATGCGCAGGGCGTGGCGCTGGCTTACTGCGGTGCGGAGGGGGAGGCGGGGCCTGAGCAGGCTCGGTATACGCTGATTTTTACCCGGCGGGGCACGGGTGCGGAGCAGCCGGCGAAGCTGGTTTGGGACGTTCCGCTGGTGACACAGAACATTGCCGTTCCGTTTGAGTTTACGAACCTGGCGATACCGTGAGAGGGAGGCAGGGCGAATGGTTGTGAAAAGAAAGCGGAAGGAAAGCCGGGATGCTTTCCTTCCGCGTGTTTTTTTCAGGGTTTTTGTGTGAGGCGTTTAACGGCCGTAGTGATAGCGGACGGTCGTATAAACCACCGGCGGGGGGCAATAGACCGGGGCGGGGGCGTAGTAGACGACGGGCGGAGGGGCGTAGTAGACGGGGGCCGACTCGTAAACGACCGGGGCCGGGGCGTAGGCAACCGGGGCCGGTTCGTAGACGACGGGCGGGGGGGCGTAAACCACCGGGGGCGGGTAGTAGACGGGGGCGGGTCGGTAAACCATCGGCGGGGGGCAGGCCGGACGCCACTGGTGGCCGTAACCGCTGGAATAGCCGATGGATACGTTGGCGTAATCGCCGCCGTAAGGACGGCTGGAGACTCCGAAGCCGACGGAAACGCCCCAAGAACTATGGCCAGCCATGGCTATCGTCGGCATCAATCCCAAGACCGCTAAGGTGCCTAGTACCAGCTTGTTCATAACGACTCCTTTTAAGCTCCACGAGAATAGACACGGGATGGAGGGAAAGGTTGGGGAGATTTTGGATTTGGGATTGCGGATTTTGGATTTTGGATTTACGGACGGCGTTCGATAGCCTCTTCCAATCCAAAATCCGAATTCCAAAATCCAAAATCGCGCTACGTCTGGTAAATGGGGCGGCAGTGTTTATGATAGGGGCTTAACTTTCATGGAGGAAAGTCGTGATAGGCTTGCATACCCGTCGTCCGTCGTTATCCGTTGTGATTTTGGCTGCCGTGGCGTTGTCCGTGGTTGTGGGCTGCCGGCCCAAGGTGAATTACAACCAGGCGTTGGCTCCGGGCATGATGGCGCTGCGGAAGATTTCGCCGTCGGAATATCCTGATTTCACGGCCAGCGCCAGCGACCTGCCTAACCTGGTCCGCTCCGTGGACAACAGCATTAAGTACATGACGGCCAAGAGCAGCCGGCAGTTCTATCCGTACCTGGACATTACTCACGAGCGGGCGGTGGCGACGTTGCACGCGTTCCGCGAGGCCGTGGTTGGGCAGATGCAGCGGGGTGGGAGCGGGGCCGTGTCGTTCAATGAAGTCATCCGCCAGAACTTTGAGGTGTACCAGAGCATCGGAGCGCCGGACCCCGAGGGCAATGGCTTTACCAATAAGGTGCTGTTCACGGGCTATTGCACGCCGATTTATAACGCGAGTTTGACGCGGGGCGGGGCGTATCAGTATCCGCTGTACCGCCGTCCGGCCGACCTGGTGGCCGACCGCGCGACGGGCATGGTTCAGGGCCGGAAGCTGCCGGGCGGGCAGGTGGTTCCGTACTACACCCGCGGCGAGATCGAAGGCGGCAAGGTGCTGGCGGGGCAGGAACTGGTTTGGCTGACCAGCCGGTGGGAAACGTACGTGGTGACGATTCAGGGATCGGCCCGGCTGCGTTTGACGGACGGGCGGATGTATGAAATCGGCTTCGACGGCTACAACGGCTACGACTACACCAGCCCGGGCGCGCAGATGGTGACCGACGGCGTCATCACCAGCGAGCAGCACACCAGCCGGGGAATCCGGGCGTATTTTGACGAGCACCCGGCGGACATGGACAAGTACCTGACGTTGAACAAGCGGTACATTTTCTTTACCGAGCGAACCGGCGGTCCTTTCGGCTGCTTGAACGTGCCGGTCACACCGCTGGCGACGATTGCGACGGACAAGAGCATTTATCCGCGGTCGATGCCGGCGTTTTTGCTGGTTCCGATTCCGGTCAGCGAGGACGGGCAGACCCGTGATTATCGCGGGTTCATGATGGACCAGGACGCCGGCGGGGCGATTCGGGCCAGCGGGCGTACGGACATCTACATGGGCATCGGGCCGCAGGCCGAGCGGTTGGCCGGGCAGCAGGTGCATGAAGGGACATTGTATTACGTGGCGGTGAAGCCGGAATTGATTTCCCGCTACAACCAGCCGACGGTGGCCGCCGCGCCGCATCCCGTTGCCGGGAGGTAACGGCTGGGCCGGTATAAATAGCGATAGCTAACGAGGATAGCGGAACGACGGTTCCGCTATCCTCGCTGTTTTATGGGGAAGCGGCGCACTAGACAGGCTTGCGCCGGGCGGGTTATGCTCGTGCTCGGTAGCTTACAACGGAGATGAAATGGCTGAACAATTCATTAGCCCGAACTGGCATGTCATTCTAATCCATTATCCGCTGGGGTTGCTGGCGGTGGGAATCTTAATCGAGTTTTTCAGCTTTCTGGGCTGGCGGCGCAGCGGCTTTCGGACGGCCGGGCGGTGGATGATTTTGTTGGGGGCGCTGTTGGCGATTCCGACTGTGACCAGCGGGCTTTATGCGTTCCGCCAGGTTTCGGTTCCCAGTGTCGAGCCGGTGGAGGGGCATTGGAATGAACTGGTCAAGCTGAGCCCGTGGAGTGCGCGGCAATGGGACATGATGACCGATCATCTCGTCCAGGCCAGCGTGGCTACGGGATTGTTTGTGCTGGTGGCGGTGATCTGGGTGGCGGCGTCGGAGCGGCGTCGGAAAGGGTACGTCTTTTATTATTTCCTGATGCTGGTGCTGCTGGTGGCGATGGGGTTGATAGCGTCGGCGGCGTGGCATAGCGGGGAATCGATTTACCGGGACGGGACGGCCGTGGGGGTTACCAAGCCGACGGCGGAGTTGCCGACGGATTCGGTTCGTCCGGGGCATGATGCGGAGCACGAGCACGCGACGGAAGCGCCGGCGGAGGGGTATCACTGGGTTGAATTTTATGTGCCGCCGTTGCAGGCGCATGTGGTGCTGGCGGGGTTGACCGTGGCGTTAGGGTTGGCGGCGCTGGGGTTGAGCGTGAAGCGGTGGGATCGGGTGATCAGTTCGATAGAGGAAACGCCTCGACCGCTGCCGCCGGTAAGCAGTGGGGTGAGTGAGCCGCGGCCGGCGACGCAGGCGGACGTGGCGGGGGCGATTCAGCCGCCAAAGGCGGAGTTTTTTCTGGTTCGCCCGCGCGTGTTTCCGGGGCGATATTGGCTGTTGGCGGCGCTGCTGGCGATTTTGACGGCGGTGGCGGGGGTCTGGTCGGTGGGGGGGCTGACGTGGGCGGAGGCGGAACCGGCGCTGAAGTTGATCCGCGAGCCGGATCATCAGCGGTTGTTCTGGCATGTGGCGGCGGGGGCGGCGCTGATCGTGTTGCCGCTGCTGCTGGCGATTATCGTGCGGTTTACGCGCGAGGCCAAATTCGTCACCTCGCTGTTGTCGCTGCTGTTTGTCTTGTGCGTGGGGTGGCAGGTCTGGCTGGGGATTTTGATGCTGTATGATTCGCACGAGGGTCCGCTGACGGGCTTCAGCCGGACGCCCCCGGCGACGACGGCGCCGGGGGGACAGCATTAACGCCTGGTGGGCTTGGGCATGAGCCTTGAAGTTGTCATTGCGCGGGCGGGGGCGGGGTTTGGCGCTGTTTCTTGGTGATGGCGCGGGCGAGGTTGTCGCGGATGGGCTGGGAATTGTTTTGCAGGACGAGGGCACGCTGGTAGGCGTTGATGGCCTGATCGAGCTGACCGGCGGTTTCCATGACCATGCCGAGGGTGTTCCAGGCGACGGGGTCGTTGACGTTGAGACGCAGGGCGGTCTGAAGGGCGTTGACGGCATTGGGCAGGTCGCCGGACTGGTTGCGCTGCAACAGGAGGTTGGCCAGGGTGATGTAGATGGCCGGGTCATTGATGCCGGCGTTGGCCAGGGGGATGTACTGGTCGATGGCTTCGGAGATGCGGTTGAGGCGGATGAGCGTGTCGGCGTAGGCCTTTCGGGCGGCGGGGGCCTGGGGATATTTCTCGACGGCTTTCAAAGCCCATTGGCGGGCGTCGTCGAACCGCTGTTGGCGGAAGTTGAGTCCGGCGAGGGCCAGCAGGGTGTCGAGGCTGTTGGGCTCGAGGACCAGAATGGCCTGAAGGTGTTCGCTGGCCTGCTTGCATGAATCGGCATCACCCTTGTTCATCAAGAGGATCGCCAGACGCAGGCGGGAGGCCAGGTTCTTGCCTTCGGAAACTTCCACGGACTGGCGGTAGTATTTGATGGCGTCGTCGGTTTTCCCGGCCTGTTGCAGCATGTCGGCCAGGGTATGGCGTGACATGGAATCGCGGTCGAGGAGTTCGACGACGTGCAGTTGGGCCTTGATGGCGTCGTCGGGGCGGTTCAGACGCAGATAAGCGATGGCCAGGTTACTGAACATGTAGGGATAGCCGGGTTGAAGTTCGCCGCCGCGGGCGAGGACGTCGGCGGCTTCCTGGAAGACGGGAGTGGCCTGGGGGGCTTGGCCGGCGGCGGCCATTTTTTCGCCTTGCATGGCCAGTTCCGTGCCCAGGTGGTAGTAGGCCATCCAGGCGTTGGGGTTGCGGGCGATGGTGTCGCGCCAGAGCGGGATGTGGTTGCTGAGGATGGCGGATCGCTGGGCTGTCAGGATGGCCAGCGACAGCATGACGACGGTGAGGGCGGAGAGGGCTGCGATGCGGTCGATGGGCCGGCGGAGCCTGTGGAAGCCGATCCAGCCGCCCCAGACAAGGGCGGCGAGGGTGACCATCATGCCCTGGTATTGGAAGTGGTCGGCCACCAGCGAGTGCATCATGAAGCTCATGTTCACAAAGCCGAGGATGGGGAAGACCAGGGCGGTGAAACAGACCAGGGCGACGAGGCAGGTCCGGCCCCAGGCGTGGCGGTATTTCCAGCATGCGAGGGCGAGTGCGAGCAGGGTCAGGGAGGGAACGTAGGACAGGGGGTTGAGCCAGTTCACCTTCCAGTGGGGGTAAATCATGATGAGGTTGACGGGCAGGAGGGTTTTGTAGAAATAGAACCAAATGGCCCATCCTGCGCCGGCGACGCGGGCGGCAAAGTTGGTCGGGGTCTCCATGCAGATGTCGTGGCGGGCGGGGCTGAAATGGTGGAACCAGACGGCGATGCCGGCGGTGACGGCAGCAACGGCAAAGAAGGGAGCGGCTTTCAGCAGGTCGCGCTTGTCGATCCGCCCGGTTTTCCACCAGGCGTAGGCCGGCAGGAAGACCGGCAGGCCCACCAGGGAGGACTTGCTGAGCATGGCCATTGTGAACAGCGTCAGCGACGGCAGGATTCCCCACCAGCGGGTGATTTTTTCGGTGTGCAGATAAGTCAGGACGGCCAGCAGCGCCAGGAAGGTGGAGAGGGTGTTTTTCAGTTCGGAGATCCAGACGACTGACGCGGCGGTGACGGGATGAACGGCAAAGAGCATGGCCGCCAGCCAGGCGCCGGGCATGTTGATGCGGCGCAGGATCAACCAGAACAGGAGGGCGTTGAGCGCGTGCAGGAGGATGTTTTGCACGTGGTAGGGCATGGGGTTGGGGCCCCACCATTGCCACTCGATCCAGAAGGTGGAGGCGGCCACGGGCCAGTAGTCGAAGTTTTCGAGGGAGAACCAGATTTTGTGCAGGCCGTCGGGGGAGTTGTTGATGGGGTTGTTCCAGACGAGGTAGTTATCGTCCCAGATGAATCCACCGCCGATGGCGGGGCTGTAGGCGAGGATCGCGCCCAGCAGGAGCAGGACGGCGGCGAGGATAATGGATTCGGGGGCGGCGAAAAACCGCGAGACCCATCGAGTGGTTGCCGCGTGTTGTGTGGAAACAAAGACGGGATCGGAAATTGTCATTGTCGCCCTTCGGTTGTTTGCGAAAAAGCCCGACAGGAACCGAAGGGGAAGCCTACAGTGGAAGGGGATATCTGGCAACAGGTCATCGGTTGGTATAATGCGGGTTTTGTATGCCAGTGGGCGCATCATGCAGGGGATGCTCGTTGCGACGGGAGTTGGAACTATGACTGCCATGCCGGTGCTGGTTTGCGTTTTGTGTCTGATGGCGATTGCGTATCGGTACTACAGCGCGTTTCTGGCGGCGCGGGTGGCGGTGTTGGACGACCTGCGGCAGACGCCGGCGATTGCGCTCAATGACGGGCAGAATTATCATCCGACCAGCAAGTGGGTGTTGTTCGGGCATCACTTTGCGGCCATCAGCGGGGCGGGGCCGCTGATCGGGCCGGTGCTGGCGGCGCAGTTCGGGTATCTGCCGGGGTTGTTGTGGATCGTGATCGGGGTGTGCCTGGGCGGCGCGGTGCAGGACTTTCTGGTTCTGTCGGCGAGCATTCGCCGGCGGGGCAGAAGCCTGGCGCAGATCGCCTATGACGAGATCGGGCGGGTGGCGGGGACGGCGGCGATGGCGGCGATCCTGTTCATCCTGGTCATTGCGCTGGCGGGATTGGGGAAGGTGGTGGTCAAGGCGTTGGGCGGGGAAGAGGTGAAGTATCCGGCCGGGAGCAAGCTGGTGTTTCCGGAGGGAAAGTCGGCGCAAGAAGGCGGGGCGGGGCGGGGCGATTATCAGATTCCGGAAGGAACGCGGCTGGTGTGGGGGAATCAGGAGATGACCTTTACCGGCGGGTTTACGCTGCATACGGGCGAGCCGCTGTCGCGGTATACGCAGGGGCAGACGATGCGGCTGCCGGACGATGCGGTGCGGTTGGTGCCGGGTTCGTCGTGGGGGACGTTCACCATCGCCTGCACGATTCCCATTGCGCTGTTTACCGGGTTGTACATGTACCGCATCCGCAAGGGGCATGTGGTGGAAGCGTCATTGATCGGCGGGGCGCTGACGATCGGGGCGACGGTTCTGGGCGGGTGGGTGTCGCACCATCCGGTGGGGCAGTTGTTCAATCTCCGGGATACGCACGTGGTCTGGGCCATGGCGGCGTACGGGTTTGTGGCGTCGGTGCTGCCGGTGTGGGTGTTGTTGTGCCCGCGGGATTATCTGAGCAGCTTCCTGAAGATCGGGACGATCGGGCTGCTGGTGGCGGGGACGCTGGTGGCCGACCCGCCGATGCAGGCCAAGGCGTTGAATACGATCTTTTTCAGCAACGGGCCGACGGTGGCCGGGTCGATCTTCCCGTTTTTATTCATCACGATCATGTGCGGGGCGATCAGCGGGTTTCATTCGCTGGTGAGCAGCGGGACGACGCCGAAGATGGTGAAGAAGGAGAGCGATGCGCGGGTGATCGGCTACGGGGCGATGCTGATCGAAGGGCTGGTGGGCGTGGTGGCGATGATCGCGGCGGCGACGCTGCCGGTGGGGGATTATTATGCGATGAATACCGATCTGGGGAAGGTGCCGCAGTACCATGACAAGTTCCTTCAGATCGGGGCGGGCGTGGATCATTTGAACGTGATTGAGCCGCGGGTGGAGGAGTCGTTGCGGGGCCGGACGGGCGGGGCGGTGACGCTGGCGGTGGGGATGGCGCACATCTTCGACAACGCGTCGCGCAAGTTCATGTCGGGCGGCGAACAGGTGATGAACCGGTTGTGGAAGTACTGGTATCACTTTGCCATCATGTTCGAGGCGTTGTTTATCCTGACGACGATCGATACGGGGACGCGGATCGGGCGGTTTTTGTTGCAGGAGGTGGCGGGGAAGGTGCATCCGAGCCTGGGCCGGCCCGACTGGTGGCCGGGGGCGATTGCGAGCACGGCGCTGATGGTGGGGGCGTGGGGGTATTTCATCAACGCCAACAACTTCTCGGTGATCTGGGGCATGTTCGGGGTGGCCAACCAGATGCTGGCGGTGATCGCGCTGGCGGTGGTGTCGGTGGTGCTGGTGAGGGAAGGCAAGCTCAGGTATGTGTGGGTGACGCTGGTGCCGATGGGGGTGGTGTTGACAACGACCAGCACGGCGGCGTTGTTCCTGTTGCAGGGGCAGATTTCGCAATTCGTCAACCAGTGGCGCCATAGCGGGGCGACCCGCAACGCATCGCTGATGTTCAACAGCGGTTTGCAGGCGGCGCTGATCCTGGCGATGCTGACATGCACGGCGACGGTTATTATTCGCGCGGTGGTCAAGTGTTGGGGGCCGGTGACCCGGCCGGGGATGGCGGAGGAAAGGACCGGCAAATCCGGGGCGGAGGTATCCTAGGCCAGCGTGCTCAACGACTTACATTTTTAACGGCGATGGATTGACATTATCCCATAGCAACTTATACTCTTGCCCCTCCTACGCTCCCCGTGCGCACGGCGTGTATAACGTGGTTTGCGCGGCTATGGCGTAGGAAAGAATGTCGCTGGCATAGCTCAGTGGTAGAGCGCCACCTTGGTAAGGTGGAGGTCCTGGGTTCAAGCCCCAGTGCCAGCTTGGCGACATTCGGCATTTGGCACCGTGCATCGAAAGGCAAGGCTGAATGATGAACGATGAATGATGAAGAAGGAAAGAAGAGCTGTTATAAAAGCTGGTTTTCTTCCTCCTTCATAATTCATAGCTCATAATTCATCGTTGCACTCCATGCCTGGTCCCTAATGTCGAGTGTCGAGGACACGTTGAGGCGAGCGCGGCTCGCCTGAAGTTGGGTGGCTTCGACAACCGCCCGTAGGACAGTTGGACCTTCTGGAGGTTCCGCACATGGCAAAAGGCGTATTCGAACGTAAAAAGCCGCACGTCAACGTCGGCACTATCGGACACATCGACCACGGCAAGACCACGCTGACGGCGGCCTTGAGCGCCGCCGGCGCACAAGTTCCCGGCGTCCGTGGCGGCCAAGGATTACAAGGCCATCGCCAAGGGTGGTACGGAACGCGACGCCACCAAGACGGTGACGATTGCGGCCGCTCACGTGGAGTACGAGTCAGACGCTCGGCACTACGCCCACGTGGACTGCCCCGGCCACGCCGACTACATCAAGAACATGATCACCGGCGCCGCCCAGATGGACGGGGCGATCCTGGTGGTCAGCGCCGCCGACGGCCCGATGCCGCAGACCCGCGAGCACATCCTGCTCGCCCGTCAGGTCGGCGTGCCGAAGATCGTGGTGTTCCTCAACAAGATCGACCTCGTGGACGACCCCGAGCTGCTCGAACTGGTTGAAATGGAAATCCGCGAACTGCTCACCAAGTACAACTTCCCGGGCGACACCACCCCGATCATCCGCGGCAGCTCGCTGCCGGCGATGCAGAATCCGGGCGACGACGCGGCCTGCAAGCCGATCGACGATCTGGTCAAGGCCCTGGACGAATACATTCCGATTCCGCAGCGCGAAATCGACAAGCCGTTCCTGATGCCCGTCGAAGACGTGTTCAGCATCAAGGGCCGCGGCACCGTCGGCACCGGCCGTATCGAACGCGGTCGCTGCAAGGTCGGCGACACCATCGAAATCGTCGGTCTGAAGGACACCCGCAACAGCGTCATCACCGGGATCGAAGCCTTCAACAAGACCCTGGATGAAGGCCAGGCCGGTGAGAACGTCGGCGTGCTGCTCCGCGGCGTGGAAAAGGAAGAGCTGGAACGCGGTCAGGTGCTGGCGGCTCCCAAGAGCATCACCCCGCACAAGAAGTTCCAGGCCGAAGTGTACGTGCTGACGAAGGAAGAAGGCGGCCGGCATACCCCGTTCTTCAACGGGTATCGTCCGCAGTTCTACTTCCGCACGACCGACGTGACCGGCTCCGCCAAGCTCATGGGCGGCGCGGAAATGGTCATGCCCGGCGATAACGTGACGATGGAAGTGGAACTGATGGTTCCGATCGCGATGGAAGAGAAGCTGCGTTTTGCCGTCCGCGAAGGCGGTAAGACGGTCGGCTCCGGCGTCGTGGTCAAGATTCTGGAGTAGAAAATCAAGGCCGAGCCATGCGGATCGGGGACTGGGTGAAAACCACCCAGTCCCCTGTCCTGCGGCCCTCGGGTCTTTGCTGTAGAGAGTGTCGTTATGGCAAAAGAGAATCGTGAAATGGTCTGGTTGCAATGCACCCAGTGCAGCGACCTCAATTACCGCACCGAAATCAAGGTGGCCGGTGGCCCGCAGAAGGTGGAACTGAAGAAGTTCTGCCCCCGCGAGCGGACGCATACGCTGCACAAGGTCAAGCGAAAGTAGCGGGATTTGCAATTGCCAATTTGCAAATTGCAAATTGGCAATTGCAAATGCTCGATACGCCAGTAGCTCAATTGGCAGAGCGGCCGTCTCCAAAGCGGCAGGTTGGGGGTTCGATTCCCTCCTGGCGTGTTTTCGAGAGCGAAGGTCAGCGGGACGAGGCGAAAGCCGAGTACGGTTGATTTGTCGCAAGGCTGGGAATCTGATTAGGGACGCGGCGCGGTTTTGTGGGCAGTTAGGAACACCATGGCTTCAGTAACGAAAAACATGGACGAGAACGCGATGGCGGACGACGACTCGCCCCGTGACAGCGGTTCCGGCACTCCCCGCCCGCCGGAAGTGAGGGACCGTCGCCCTCCGGAATGGCGGCCGGTCACCCAGCCCGCGACCGAGGCGAAGCATGGCTTCTTCACGGTCTATAAGAAGGGCCAGGGATACTGGACGCGCATGGGAACGGCCGGGACGGTAGCGCTGATCGGCATCATGATCGGCTACTTCCTGTACACCTATCTGCCGATGTGGGGCGTTCCGGCCCGAGTGATGCTGGGCGTGGTGGCGGGAGTCATGATCGGTTACGGGCTGCTGGGCTTTTACCTGCTCAACAAGCCGCGGAACGTGGACTTCCTGATCGCGACGGACAGCGAGATGAAGAAGGTGAACTGGACGAGCCGCAAGGAGTTGATCGGCTCGACGAAAGTGGTCATCGTCTTCATGTTCCTGATTGCGGCGTTTCTGTTCGTGGTGGACGTGTTTTTTGGATATTTCTTCCAGTTCATCCACGTGTTGAAGTTCGGCCCGTTCGATTGAACAGAAGGTAAAGAGCGCTAACATGCAATTTTTCGTCCTCCGAGTCGCAAGCAACAAGGAAGACCAAGTCCGTGAGAAGTTGGCGCGGAAGGTCAAGATCGAAGCTCTGGAAGAGCACGTGGGCCGAATCCTCGTTCCGACCGAACGGGTTCGTTCGATGAAGGGCGGCGTTCGCCGAGAGAGCGACCGCAAGCTTTATCCCGGCTACGTGTTCATTGAGCTGGAACTGGACAAAGACGGGCGCATTCCCGACAAGGTCTGGTTCATGATCAAGGAAACCGACGGGGTGGGCGACTTCATCGGTTCCAACGGCAAGCCGACGCCGATGAGCCCCAAGGACCAGGCCAAGATGTTGGAAGAGGCGGAGCGTCCGGAAGACGCGCCGTCACTCAAGACGGAATACAAGAAAGGCGACCGGATCAAGGTCAACAACGGCGCCTTCCAAAATTTCGAGGGCGAAGTGGACGAAATTCTGCCGGATAAGGGAATGGTGCGGATTATCACCACCATTTTCGGCCGGCCGACTCCGCTGGAACTCGAGTACTGGCAAATTGAAAAGATGTAAGGGTTGGTATTTTTCGGCGGCAGCGAGCGGAAATCGCAAGGCCGTGCGCCAACTGCCGTTATGCTGAAATTGTTGCACTATTATGGTCGCTTCCAAGGGCTCCGCGGGAATGTTGGCGGGTTGCCCGGATGGGCCAAGCTCATCCTGCTGGTGGCGGCGACACCGGGAATTGTGCTGATGGGCTTGTCAATCCTGGTGTTTCTTGTTAGTCTTCTCGCCCTTTTACTGCTGACCGTACCGGTGTATCGGGTGTTGACGTTTTTGATGGGCGGCGGCCAGGCCGGTTATAGCGAGCCGCCTGTAGGAATGGCAGATGTGTCTCCCAGCCCCGGGCGCAGACACATCGATGTAACGATTGTTGAGTGAGTCATGGCTAAGAAAGAAATTACGGTACAGTTCAAGCTTCAGGCTCCCGGTGGCAGCGCGACCCCCGCGCCGCCGATCGGGCCGGCCCTCGGTCAGCACGGTGTGAACCCCGGCCAGTTCATCCAGCAGTTCAACGCCGCCTCGGCCCACCTCAAGGGCAAGGTCATCGGCGTGCTGGTGACGGTGTACAAGGATCGCACCTTCAGCTTCGAGCTCAAGAGCCCGCCGGCGAGCGTTCTGCTCAAGGACGCGGTGAAGGCGGAAAAGGGCAGCGGTGAGCCGAATAAGAACAAGATCGGCAAGGTCACCATGGCCCAGTGCAAGAAGATCGCCGAAGAGAAGGTCAAGGATCTGAACGCCTTCGATCTCGATCACGCCGCCCGCATCATTGCCGGCACGGCGCGGTCGATGGGCATCACCGTCGAAGGCTGAGCTTGGTGAAAAATTGAAAATTGGCATTTGCAAATTGCAAATGCAACAGGTCTTACCACGGACCGTAACAGTGGGAGCTTCAGCGGTGGGCTTTGAATAACCGCGAAAGGAGCGACAAGCGCATGCCTGTCACTATTACCCGTTCCAAACGTTACAAGGAAGCCGCCAAGAAGGCCGTTGCCACGCCGGTCACGATTGACCAGGCGATCGACGTCCTGAAGGGCTTCAATGCCACCAAGTTCGACCAGACGGTCGAGCTGATTTTTGCGTTGGGCATTGACGCCAAGCAGGCGGATCAGATGATTCGCGGGTCGTTGTCCCTGCCGCACGGCGTGGGCAAGACCAAGCGGGTCGTGGCCTTCTGCCCGGACCACCTCGCCCCCGTGGCGACTGAAGCCGGCGCGATTCGCGCCGGTGGTCAGGAATTGGTGGCGGCCATCGAGAAGGAGAACTTCACCGACTTCGACGTGGCCATCGCCACGCCGGACATGATGCGGTTCGTCGGTCGGCTGGGTAAGGTGCTCGGCCCCAAGGGCCTGATGCCTTCGCCCAAGGCCGGGACCGTGACGCCGGACGTCGCCGCGGCGGTCAAGGAATACGCCGCCGGCAAGGTGGAGTTCCGCAACGACGCCGGTGGAAACGTCCACTGCGTGGTCGGGAAGGTGAGCTTCGAGAAGCAGAAGCTCGTGGACAACATCAAGGCGATGGTCGCCCAGATCCACAAGATGAAGCCGCAGGCCAGCAAGGGCGCGTTCATCAAGAAGGTCGTGCTGAAGGGGACGATGACGCCCGCGGTGTTGTTGGCGGTGCAATAATCAAGTTGGCGGTAGGCAGAGGGCAATTGGAAATCCAGATGCCTGTTTGCGAACTGAGGTAAATTATGAGCAAGAAGGTCAAGAATCTCATTACCAAAGAGCTGACGGCCAAGTTGAAAGACCTGGACGGGCTCGGCGTCATCAATCCCCGCGGTATTGACGCCATCAAGAACAATCAGATCCGTCGTCGCCTGCGCGAGAAGGGCGTGAGCATGACGGTGATCAAGAACACGCTGGCCAAGCGGGCGGTTGGCGAGAGCAAGGTCAAGGGCTTTGAGACGCTCCTGGACGGTCCCAGCGCGATCGTCTACGGCAAGGCGAGCATCTCGACGATTGCCCGGCTGCTGCTGGACGAGAAGAAGACCGACGAGAAGATCGAGCTGCGCGGGATGTTCTTCGATGGCGAGGTTTACGCCGGCGACGCCGGTGTGAAGCAGGTCAGCAAGCTGCCGACCCGCGAAGAAGCCATCGGCATCGTGGTGGCCGCGATCCTCAGCCCCGGCCGCAAGCTCGCCGGCGTCTTCAAGGGCCAGGCCAGCAAGGTTGCCTCGCTGGTCAAGGCCGTGGAAGAAAAGGCCAAGGAAAAGGAAGCCGCTGCGTAAGGAAAGTCAGAATGATGAATGATGAAGAAGGAAGAATGCCGTTGTAAACTGCTCTTCTTTCCTCCTTCATCATTCATAATTCATCATCATAATTGGTTTGATAATCCGACCGGTTCGACTGCTCCCTATGGGATTAAATCGCTTCAATGTGAGGCGAGCTCTTGGACGGGATTGAAACTTCGACACGTTAGGGGCACGACACGCCCCGTGGGACTCTGAAAGGTCCCGGAGAAAGTCATGGCAGAATTTGCTGCTGATATCAAGGAACTCGGCGACAAGATCGTCGGTTTGACCCTCAAGCAGGCGGTCGATCTCGCCGCCTACCTCAAGGAAACCTACAACATCGAACCGGCCGCTGGCGGCGCGGTGATGATGGCTGGCGGCGCTGCCGCCGGTGGCGCTGCGGCTGCTCCGGCTGAAGAAGCCAAGAGCACCTTCGACGTCATCCTGAAGACCTCGGGCGACAAGAAGATCCAGGTCATCAAGGTGGTTCGCGCCGCCACGGGCCTGGGCCTGAAGGAAGCCAAGGATCTCGTCGAGGCCGCTCCCAAGCCGGTGAAGGAAGCCCTCCCGAAGGAAGAGGCCGAGAAGCTGAAGAAGGAACTGGAAGAGCAGGGCGCGACCGTCGAACTGAAGTAAGTTCGATCCGCGACTGGCTTTCAAGTAAGCCTGAATCAAACCGGGCAGACTCATCTTATGGGTCTGCCCGGTTTCTTTTTTGAGAGGGAAAGAGGCGGCGACACGGAGGTGGCTGTTTCGCGAAACCGCAGGCGAATTCGGGGGCGTGGGAGATAAAAAAAGTCCGCTTTAAGGAACGGTGCGTGTCGGGGACACGGGAACCGGATCGTTAAAGCGGACCTTGGGGAAAATATTCGGATGATTACTTGGCGCTGACTTCGACGAACGCGGCGACGCTCTTCAGATCCTTGAGGGTCTGGGCGGTGGCGGTGATCGTCGCGGCGGTGCCGCGGGTCAGGGCCGGATGCACTTTATTGGGCCGCTTGGTCCAGATGCAACCACCACGACGCTTGGGTTGTTCCTTGAAATTGGCGCTGCGGGCGTCGATGGGGGCGGCGATAGCCTTGTCCTTGAGGAACAACCGCTCCAGGGTCTTGCGAGCCGAATCGCGGTTGATAGTTTTGCTGATGGTTACCCGAACCGTCTGGCCGGGCTTCACTTCGTTTGCCATGTCTAACTCCGGTCTTAAAGAGGGGGAAAGTATAACGAACTTCAGTGCGGTGGCAAGGGGAGGGGGCGAGATTCGTGGAATTGCGTCAGGACTTGGTTGGCGGGGGCTCCGCGGCTCGTTGAGCCGCGGCTGTTGGCGGGTAGACAATGAGTTCGACGGCGTTGCCGCTGGGGTCGTGGAGGTAGATGCCTTTGGAGCCGTCGCGGTGAGGCTGGATGGGGATGCCGGCGGACTGGGAGGCGGTGGTGAGCTCGTCTTCGCGGACACTTAAGGCCAGGTGGGGCGGGTGTTGCCGGGGGTTGACCAGGGCGAGCTTGTGGCCGCCGAGGTTCAGGAAGGCCCAGCTTGCGTCCTGATAGAGGACGGCGGCCCCGAAACGCTGGACGTACCAGCGGACGTCGGCGGCGATGTCTTTGGACGCGAGGGCAACGTGATCGAACTGCATCGGTGAATTTTCCTCCTGAGAATCATAGGAGGGGAAATTCGCCGATGCGCGTCAGGGTCGGACGGCCGCGCCGATGTTGGTGGCTTTGAGCTCGCCGGTCTGCACGTTGAACTGGATGGATTCGGCGGTCGTGGTCGATTGGCCGTGCGTGCCTTCCATTTCTATCTGTACGGGCTGGCGGGAGGTGCCGCGGCCGATGACGACGTGGGTTTGGGGGTTGAACTCAAACGACTGGGCGTAGAAGGTCATGTCCTTGGCTTTGAATTGGACGGAGCCTTCGGCCAGCAGTCGTTTGATCTGGACGGGGGTGGCGCCGGAAGCGGATTGGGCGACGGGGGCGGAATCGAGTTCGGCCAGGACTTTGTCGGCGTACAACTGGAAGGGTTTTTCTTCCTGGCCGAGAGGTTCGTGGCGGATGAAGACCTTGTCGCTCATGACGATTTGATGGGCGGTCTGATCGAAGACCATTTCCTTTTCCCATGAGAAGGCGGTGTCGCCGTTGCTTTGGGCGGGGTCGTTGGTTTTGCGGGCGGGTGCGGGACGGTGGTCAACGAAGAGCATTCGGCCGGGAACGGGAACGACCATGCGTTGGAGACGTTGCTGGCCGTCCTCGGCCATCTCAAAGCGGAACTGCGAGGCGAACAGATCGAACTGACGGACGGGCGTGCCGTCGGCGGCGGGAAGCACGGACTGGAGCGTGGCGAATTGTTTGGCGTCGGCGGCGCTGAAGAGGATGTTGCGGACGGCCTTGTTCTTGATGAAGTCGGTGTGGGCGGGGGAATCGGCGGAAGCCTGGATTGGGCGTTGGGTGGCGGCGGTGGAGGGCTTGGGGGCCAGCGTGAGCCGGACTTGATCGCCTTCGGCGGTGCTGACGGAACCATCATTTTCGACGGTGACGACGGAGACTTTGCCGGTGATGTCGATCAGGTTTCGCTGGCCTTGGAGAAGGGCTCCGCCGGTCCAGCTTACGTCCACGGGGCGGGGGCTGGCGGATGGGTCCTGGGCGAGGCGTTCGGAGTGGAGCGTTCCGGGGCCGACCACTTCGGCCTGTTCGTCCTTGCCGGAGATGGTGATGAGCGGCCCGGTGATGCGGGCGTCCTTGCTGGCCAGGGCGGCGGGTTGGCCGGTCAGCTTGACCTGCGGCTTATCGCCTTCCATGACCACGCGGACTTCGTCGCCCGTGGCGGTGCTGCCGTCCTTGGCGACGGCTTTGACGTCGTGCAAGGCGGTGAGCGATTCGAGTTCGACGGACGACGTGTCGGTCGCGTTTTCGCGGCGGGGGGTGTGGGACTTGGATTTGCGGTCGGCGGGTTTGAGCAGGATGGCCAGGTTGCCGGCGTGCAGTTCCTGTTCGTCGTCGAAGGTGTGGACGTGGCCGTCGGCGTTGACCTTACGCGGGTAAAGGCTGGCGTCCGCGGCCAGGGCCGTTTCCATCGACAGGTGGTCGCAGCGGATGTCGCGGGTCTTTTTGGCTTTGGAATCGATGAGCGTGCAGAGGACGTTTCCTTGAGCGTCCATCGACCGCAGGGCAAGTTGTGGCGGGGCGTCTTTGCGATGGCCGGAGGGGCTCTTGGCGGAAGGATCGAGGTGCAAATCCAAGGAGGCCGAGCGCAGACGCAACTGGGGGTGGTCGATGTTGACGTTGCCGCGCAGGGCGGCGCTTTCGATGGCCATGTTTTGCAGCTCGTCGCCGGTGTGCTTGCCTTCCTGGAAGTGGAGGGTGCAGCTTTCGGTCCAGTCGGCCTTGAGGGTTTGGCCGGGGGCGGCGTCGTCACGCACGGGTAGATCGGCGTGGCTGATTCCGCTGAGGACGGCCGAACGGCTGGACTGGTTGAACTGCATCAGGTCCGTGGTGATGACCGCGCCGCGGGCGTCGGTGAGTTTGACCCCGAAGCGGTCGGATTTACGGGCTTGAAGGATGCCGCCTTGGGTTTGATAGACGATGGAGGCGCAGGTGATGCGGCTGCCGTCGCGTTCGACCAGAACGGGAGCGCCGATCACGGTGGCGACGGCGTCACCGGCGGTGGCAGGGGAGTTGGGGCCGGGGGTGGCGGGAACGAGCCGCAGCTTGCCGCTCCAGGTGACGATGACGGGGGAGACGCCGGGCTGGGCGGCTGCCGTGGACGTGGCGGGAGTGGGCTGTTGCTGAGGTGAGGGTTCGGCGGCGGCTTGTTGGGATGTTTCTTCCGTGGGGCTGACGGCGGGCCGGTCCTTGGCCAGCAGGAAATCAATGTCGATGTGATCGCCTTTGAGCAGCGTCTGGTTGTCCTGCATGATACGGATATTGTCGTGGAAGGTGGCGCGGTAAAGCTGGTCGTTGGCTTCGGCGGAGGGTTCGGCAGAGGCGGAGGGCGTTGGGGCGGCGGCGAGAGTCTGCGTGGCCGGGGCGGGGGGATTGGCGGTTTGCCGTTGTTTGGAGGAGGAGGCGGTGAGCGGGATGCGGTTGGGGTGTTTGACGATGAGGCGTTCGCCGTGGGCGACTTCCATCATTTCCAGACGCTGGTCGCGTTCGTTCCAGCGGATGCTGAGGCCGCGGCCGTCGAAGTCGTAATCGGCGCCGCGGAGGGAAACGGGAACCTGGTCGCGGGCGATTTGCCGGCCGGCGGAGTCGGTGTAGCTTTCGGTGTAGATGAGGAAGGTTTCGTTGTCGAAGGTGGCGTTGTTGAGCTTGGTGGTGAGGGAGGGTTGTTTGGCGTCGGCGGCGCGTTGGGATTCGAACAGGTAGATGGTGACGTCGTAGAGTTGGCCGCGGCTGGGGGGTTGGATGGGGGCGGGGTCTTTCAGATTGGCGTTGTCCTTGCGGGGCATTTCGGGCACGGTGATGATGCCGGTAGCGCCTTCGATGCGGAGGATTTGGCCGCCGGAGAGGAAGAATTCGGCCTGGGGGCGGGTGACGTGGATGGAGCCGTCCTCGTGGGGGACGTATTGCTCGGCCATGAACTGGGACATCAGTGCGCCGGTGCGGTTGTTGAATTTTTTGATGCGGGGGCTGAGCCCGGGGCCGGCGATGCCGGAGGTGTCGTTGATGAGCGGGCGGGCCAGGGGTGAGCCGGCGTCCGCGGCATTGCGGCGGGCTTCGGAGCCGGGCTGCATGCACCAGTAAATAAAGAACCCGGCCAGCAGCAGGAGGACGGTGACGAGGGTGAGTTTGAGGGATCGCATAGGGTTAAAGTCGGTCCATAGTCCGTCGTTTGCGCCGCCGGGGGCTGCTTGATTCAGGGCACGGGCTTCCAGCCCGAGCTACTTCTCAGATTTCCGGTTCGACGTCGAGCATTTTGAGCAGAACCAGATCCTGGACGTCAATCAGCCCGATGGGGCGGTCCTGGTCGTCAACGACGGGCAGTTCGTCGATACGGTACTTGCGCATGACGGACATGGCCTCGCTGGCCAGTTTATCGCCGCCGATGCGTTTGGGGTTTTGGGTCATTACCTGGCGGACGGGGCGTTTCAGGGCGGAATCGTCATCGCTGGTGACGAGGCGGCGCAGGTCGCCATCGGTGAACATGCCGCTGACATGACCGGCTTCGTTGACGAGGATGACGGCGCCGCTGCGCCGCTTGATGGAGCTGACTTCGTGGAGCACCTGGCCGACGGTGAGGCGGTCGGAGGCGACGGGGAGGTTTTCGCCGACGCGGAAGGTCATGGCCTCCTGGACGCGGATGAGCTTTCGGCCGAGCTGACCGGCGGGGTGGAAGAGGGCGAAATCATCGGCGGTGAAGTTGCGGCACTTCATGACCGTCAGGGCCAGAGCATCGCCGAGGGCGAGCATGGCGGTGGTGGAGGCGCTGGGGGCCAGACGCAGGGGACAGGCTTCGTCGATCTTGCCCATTTCCAGCACGACGTCGGCGAAGCGGCCGAGGGAGTTGTTTCGGCTGGCGGTCATGGCGATGACGGGGGCGCCGAGTTTTTTGAGGATGCTGAAGAGGCGGAGGATTTCGTCGCTTTCACCGCTGCCGGAGAGCATGAGGACGAGATCGCCCTTGCGGACGCAGCCCATGTCGCCGTGGACGGCGTCGCCGGGGCTGAGGAAGTGGCTGGGGGTGCCGGTGCTGGAGAGGGTGGCCGAGAGCTTGCGGGCGATATGCCCGGCTTTGCCCATGCCGCAGGTTAAGACCATGCCGCTGCATTCCAGCATGAGGCGGGCAGCCTTGTCGAAATCTTCACCGATGACCTTGGCCATGGCTTCGACGGCGGCGGCTTCGGTGCGAATTACCTGTAGAGCGAACTGTCGTGTTGATTGGTCCATTTTATCCCATAGCCCGTGGCCCGATGCCGGTCGGAGGCGATCCGGGAAGGACCGGACGACGCCTTCGGCTGGGGGCCAAGGTTGGATTATCGAACGGCCTCCACTAAAATCAAGTGAAGTTCAAGCAAGGAATGCCGTGGAATATCGAGTCGAACTGGATGTGTACAATGGTCCGCTGGACCTGCTGCTGTATTTGATCAAGCGGGACGAGCTGGATATTTACGACATTCCTATCTCGCGCATTACCGATTCTTACGTCGGATACGTCAACATGCTGCGGGAGATTCATCGCGATTCGGGGCTGGATATCAACCTGGCGGGGGATTTTCTGGTTATGGCGGCAACGCTGATGGAGATCAAATCGGCGATGCTGCTGCCCAAGGCGCCGGTGGAGGGGCAGGCCGACGGATCGAGTGCGGCGCAGGAGCTGGCCGACCCGCGGTATGAACTGGTTCAGAAGCTGTTGGAATATAAGCGGTTTAAGGATACGGCAACGCTGCTGGATCGCCAGCACCAGAGCCACCAGGATCGGTTTCCGCGGTATCCGGCCAAGATCGAAGGCCAGAGTGATGAGGAACCGCCGGTTGATCTGGACGAGGTGCAGGTGTGGGACCTGCTGGAGGCGTTTAACCGGCTGATGAAGGAGGTGGGCGGGCGCAAGCCTCGGCTTCACGAGGTGATGTATGACGATACGCCCATCGATCTGCACGCGGCCGATATCGAGGACCGCCTGAAGCGGGATGGGAAATTGACGCTGCGGCAACTGATCGTCGGTCGAAAGAGCCGCAGCGAAATGATCGGCGTGTTTCTGGCGTTGCTGGAATTGATCCGGGAAAAGAAAATCCTGGTGCAGCAGAGTGAGATTCTTGGCGACGTGGAGATTGTGGCGGCGCCGGAGGAGCATCGTAAGCAGTATGCGCATGCGTCGCTGCATTTGAGCGATGAGAAGGCCGAGGCGGAAAATTCTACCGCAGAGGACGCGGAGGAACGCAGAGAAGAAGAAGTGAAACCGCCGATGAACGCGGATGAACGCGGATAAAACTTTTTTGTCTTTCTCTGCGACCCTCTGCGTCCTCTGCGGTGAAAAACTCTTTCGACTGACGAGAAGGGGTGTGAGCATGCAGTGGCGGATGGCGAGTGAGCCGGAGACATCGCGGGGGGTTCGGCGCTGGCCGGGGACGCTTTGGGTGGGGCTGGGGATTATCCTGGTTTGCGAGGCATTGTTGTTTGCGGACGTGGCGTTGTCGCATCGGGGGGCGGTGCATTCCAACAGCCAGGTGGTGCGGATATTGATGGATCGGCCGGCGGGGGTGGTGGGGAAGGCGGCGCGGTTTGTGGCGGTGAATATGACGCCGCTGGCGTGGACCGGATACCTGATTTTTCTGGAGGGGGTGCTGGCGATACAGCAGGGGCAGGGGCCGATCCGACGCCGGCCGCACCATTTTGCGACGCTTTTTCTGGCGTCGATCGTCATCTGGTGCGTTTTTGACTGGGTTAATTTTTATTACATCAAGGCTTGGGACTACGTGGGGATGTCGCCGCGGTTTGCCGATCGGTTTGCGGGGTACGTGGTGGCGTTCGGGGCGATTGTGCCGGGGATGCTGATGAGCGGACAGGTGGTGTTGAATCTGGGATGGTTCGATTGGGCCCGCAGCCCGTCTTGGCGGATGCCGGCGTGGGCCAAGTGGGTGACGCTGGCGGCAGGGGCGGGGATGTTCGCCTGGCCGATTTTGCGCCCCGATCCGGTAACGAATCTCACACTGTGGACAAGTTTGGTGTTCATGCTGGACCCGATCAACCTGATGCTGGGCCGGCCGAGCATGTTCCGCGATTGGCAGGCGGGATGGTACGGGCGGACGCTGGCGGCGTTTGCGGGCGGGTTGATGTGCGGGTTTTTGTGGGAGTTCTGGAATTACTGGGCGCTGGCCAAGTGGACGTATAACCTGCCGTTTCTGGGGGCGGCGGAGCACGTGCGGTATTTTGAAATGCCGGTGATCGGGTTGATCGGGTTCATTCCCTTCGGCATTGAGGCGTGGGTGATGTGGCAATTCATGCGCATTCCGTTGGACGGGCTGGTCGAGCCGCTGCCGGATGAGCGAAGCCTGCTTTAAGGGACTTGTCGCACAAGGGGTATTAAAAGATAACTTTGTCGTAAATACGAAATTGCTCCGTTGTGGGGATGTGGCGACAATGCGGGCCACACGGAGCAACCCATGAGTGACGTACAACCGATTCTTCAAATCGATCCTTCGGACAATGTGGCGGTGGCCTTGCAAGACCTTTCGGCGGGCCAGATCGTCGGGGCGGTGAAACTGCTCGATGCCGTGCCGCGCGGGCATAAGGTGGCGGTGCGCCCGATCGCATCAGGTCAGGCGGTCGTCAAGTACGGCTACCCGATCGGGCGGGCCACGCGGGACATCGCGGCCGGCGAGCATGTGCATTGCCATAACATCGCCAGCAGTCTGCAGGGCAACCTGGCGGACCTGCGTTTCGCAGGCAAGCCTGCGGCGGTTGCTCCCGCGGCTCGGCGGACTTTCCAGGGCTATCGTCGGAACGACGGGCGAGTGGGGATTCGCAACGAGGTCTGGATCATCTGTACCGTCGGCTGCATCAACCATGCCGCCGAGAAGATCGCCCACGCCGCCCAAGCTCGGTTTGCCGGGTCGGGTGTGGACGGGGTTTACACCTTCGCCCATCCGTTCGGCTGCTCGCAGTTGGGTGGGGATCTGGCCAACACGCAGCGGGTGCTGGCGGGGTTGATCCGCCATCCCAATGCGGGGGGCGTGCTGGTGCTGGGGTTGGGATGTGAAAACAACCAGATGAAGTTGCAGTTGGCCGAGCTGGGCGAGTATGACTCGCAGCGGGTGAAGTTCTTCAATGCCCAGGAGGTCGAGGACGAGTTTGAGAAGGGGATGGAAGTGGTGGGGGAACTGGTGGAATACGCTTCGAAGTCTCGCCGGGAGCCGGTGGATGCGGGGGAACTGATTCTGGGTATGAAGTGCGGCGGCAGCGACGGCTTGAGCGGGATCACAGCCAATCCGCTGGTGGGTCGCGTGGCCGACCGTCTCAGCGCCCTCGGCGGAACGACCATTTTGACGGAAGTGCCGGAGATGTTCGGGGCGGAGGCGATGCTGCTGGAGCGGGCGGAGAGCGAATCGACCTTTAACGGCACGTTGAAGATGGTGAACGATTTCCGCGAGTATTTCCGCAGCTACAACGAGCCGATCGACGAGAACCCTTCGCCGGGCAACAAGGAAGGCGGCATCAGCACGCTGGCGGAAAAATCACTGGGGTGCGTGCAGAAGGGCGGCCGAGCGCCGGTGAAGCAGGTGGTGGGCTACGGGCAGAGCGTGCGGGGCCGCTCGGGCGGAATTGCGCTGATCAACGCTCCGGGCAACGACGGGGTTTCGGGGACGGCGATGACGGTGGCCGGGGCGCACATGATTCTGTTTACCACGGGACGGGGGACGCCGATGGGATTTCCCGCGCCGACGGTGAAGATCGCCACCAATTCGGCGCTGGCGGGGCGCAAGCCGAACTGGATCGACTTCAACGCCGGGGCGCTGGTGGATGGGGTGGCGATGGATTCGCTGGCCGATGCGCTGCTGGAACAGATTCTGGATGTCGCCAGCGGGAAGGTTCGGACCCGCAATGAGATCAACGGGTATCGGGAAATCGCAATCTGGAAAAACGGGGTGACGTTGTAAGGGAATGCCGCGAAGAGCAAGCCTTGTCGGGAGACGGGCGGCGAAAGCGGCGTTGGTTGGGGGTGGATGCTGGTTCAAAACGAGAGGATCAATTATGTCGAATGCCAAACCGCGTCTTAATGCGCAACTGTTGAACGGGTCGTTTGAGTTTCCCAAGGGGCTTGGGGTGGGCAAGGTGGCGGCGCTGCCGGAGAAGGTGCTTCAGTTCGGGGAAGGCAACTTCCTGCGCGGGTTTGTGGACTGGATGGTGGATCACCTGAACCAGAAAAACCTGTTTAACGGCAAGGTCGTGGTCGTGCAGCCGATTGAGCAGGGGATGGTGGACAAGCTCAACGAGCAGAACGGGCTGTACACGCTGCTGCTCCGCGGCGTGGAAGGGGGTAAGGTGGTCGATCAGAAGCAGGTCATCACCTCGATCTCGCGCGGCATCAACCTGTTCAAGGATTACGAGGCATACCTCAAAGCAGCGGAAAATTCCGAGCTGCGAGTGATCGTGTCGAACACGACCGAAGCGGGCATCGCGACGCACCCGGAAGACCAGTGCCGGGATACGCCGCCCAAGAGCTTCCCGGCAAAGCTGACGGTGTTTCTGCATCACCGCTATGAGACGTTCAAGGGAGACGTGGCCAAGGGATTGATCCTGCTGCCGTGCGAGCTGATCGACCGCAACGGGGACAACCTCAAGAAGACCGTCTTGCAGTTGGCCGAGAAGTGGAACCTGGGAGCCGGGTTCGTGCAGTGGATCAACCAGGCGAACTACTTCTGCAACACACTGGTGGACCGGATCGTGACGGGGTATCCGAAGGATGAGGTTGCGGAACTGACGAGCAAGCTGGGGTACGAGGATCAACTGCTGGATACGGCCGAGATTTTCCACCTGTGGGTGATCGAGGGGCCGAAGAAGCTGGCCCAGGAGCTGCCTTTTGCGCAGGCCGGGCTGAATGTGATCTGGACGGACGACATGACCCCGTACCGCAGCCGGAAGGTGCGCATCCTCAACGGGGCGCACACGATGATGGTGCTGGCGGCCTACCTGGCGGGGAAGGATACGGTGGGGCAGTGCATCGAAGATCAGCTCATCAGCACGTTCATGAAGCGGGGCGTGGCCGAGGAGATCATCCCGACGCTGGACCTGCCGAAGCAGGAACTGGAGGCGTTTGCGGCGGCGGTGGTGGAGCGGTTCAGCAACCCGTTCGTCAAGCACTACCTGCTGAGCATTTCGTTGAATTCCACGAGCAAGTACAAGGCCCGCGTGCTGCCGTCGGTGCAGGAGTATCTGAAGCGCAAGGGGAAGCTGCCTGAGCTGCTGACGTTCTCGCTGGCGGGGTTGATCGCGTTCTATCGCGGGACCGAACTGCGCGACGGGGCGCTGATCGGCCGTCGCGAGGGCAACGAGTACAAGATTCAGGACGATCAGCCGGTGCTCGAGCTGTTCCAGAAGCTGTGGAAGGAATGCGACGGGAGCCAGGGCGGGATCAAGACGCTGGTGGAAAAGGTTCTGGCCCGCAGCGAGATGTGGGGAATGGACCTGAATACGCTGCCGGGCTTCACGGCGGCGGTCGCGTCTGATTTGCAGGCGATTGTCAGCAAGGGCGTTGCAGCGGCGATGCGGGATGTGTTGAAGTAGTGCCGCAGGCATGATTTCGTTTCGCCGCTGCCCGCAAGGCAGCGCGTATTGCGCGACGGAAATACGCGCTGCCTTGCAGGCAGCGGCGAAACGAGACGCGGGGGGCAGTTCAGGGGAGATTAAGTAGCTTCTGGAACTGCGGCTTGTGGGTTTGCATCCAGGTTTCAAAATTCTGGATCTGGGGGTAGAGCCGGCGGCTGAGGGTGAGGTCGGCGGTGCGGTTGGGGATGTAGAGGCGGTTGAACTCGAACATGTTGGCCAGGTCTTCAGCGCCGGGGAAGGCTTGCGAGGCGAAGGCTTCGCGAAGAACGTAGTTGTAATTGATGCGAACGCCGAGTACGCGGCTCATGACGGCGGCGTATTCGTCGGGCGTCAGGTCGTCTCCGACGACGCCGATGACCTGGTCGCGGAATTGGTTGGGGTTCTGGAAGATCGGGCAGATGACGCCGCCGACGTCTTCGACACAGACGCCGGCCAAGGGCGTGTCGCCCTGGGGGAAGCCGAAGGCGAAGCTGCCGTCGGGCTGCTGGCGCGGGGGGAAGAAGGTCAGGAAGTTTTCGTAATAATAGGCGATGTGGACGAACGTGGCGGGGATCTGGCGGTTTCGGGCGTATTCCTCCAGTTCGCCTTTCATGTCGAAGTGGGGCACGGGGAGTTTTCCGACGGTGACTTTTTTGGCGTAGGGCAGGGTGCTGAAGACGAAATATTCGACGCCGGAGTTGGCCACCATGTCCACGAGGTTTTTGCCGAGGCGGTATTCCTTGTCGAAATGTTCCCAGTAGTTGGTGACGCCGAAGACGCCCCAGCAGCCGAGCATAGCCAGGCGCAAGCTGCCGGGATCGTCGAGGTCGCCGGCGACGGTTTGTGCGCCGGCGGCCCGCAAGGCGACGGCTTTTTGTGAAGCGGGGTTTCGCGTCAGGCATCGCACCTGGAATTGTCCGCTTCGCAGCAGGTGATGCGCGACACTGCCGCCTTGACTGCCAGTAGCGCCGACGACCAGAACAGTGGCTTGTTCCGCCATAACAGCATCCTCATCAGTATGCGGCAGACAAAGAGCCGCGAAATAGAATGATGCTGCGTTAAGCGAATTTGAAGCCGCGCCGGGGGCGTGAGATGTCGGCGGGAAATACAAGTTTGAAATAACCGGGCTGCGCTACTTTGTCACCCAGCATGCGGCCAGGTGTCCCGGTTCGCCCTGCTTGGGTTCGAGGGGCGGGGCTTGATGGGCGCATTGGCTCAGGATGCGGAAATGTTCCCCGGCGGACTGGATTTCGAGCGTGTCCTTGGCGCCGGCCTCGGCGGCGGCTTGTCGCGTCAGCGGGCAGCGGGGGTGGAAGGGACAACCGCTGGGCGGGTTGGAGGGGGAGGGCACTTCACCTTTGAGGACGATCCGCTGGCGGGTGGGGCGGGGATCGGGTTCGGGCACGGCCGAGAGCAGCGACATCGTGTAGGGGTGTTTGGGGTTGGCGTAGAGTTCGCCGGCGGAGGCTTTTTCCACGATCCGGCCCAGATACATGACGGCGACTTCGTGGGAGAAGTGCTCGACGACGGCCAGGTTGTGGGCGATGAACAAATAGGCGATGTGGCGCTCTTCCTGAAGATCGCTGAGCAGGTTGAGAATCTGCGATTGGATGGAGACGTCCAGGGCGGAAACCGGCTCATCGCAGACGATGAAATCGGGGGAGAGGGCCAGGGCGCGGGCGATGCCGATGCGCTGGCGCTGGCCGCCGGAAAATTCGTGGGGGTAGCGGGTGGCGTAAGAGGGGTCGAGACCGACACGCTTGAGGAGGGCGGCAACGCGGTCGTTCTTTTCGGTGCCGCGGGCGATGCCGTGGACCTGGATGGGCTCGCCGATGATGTTGCCGATGGTCATGCGCGGGTTGAGGCTGCTGACCGGATCCTGGAAGACGATCTGCATCTGCCGGCGGAGCTTGCGGAGTTGTTCGCCGTGGTAGGCGAAGAAGTCCTGGCCTTTGTAGAGGACGGAGCCGGAGGTGGCGGGGATGAGGCGGAGGATGGTTCGGCCGACGGTGGTTTTACCGCAGCCGCTTTCCCCGACCAGGCCGAGGGTTTTGCCGGGGGCGATGTCGAAGCTGACGCCATCGACGGCTTTGACGTGCCCGACGACGCGGGAGAGGACGCCGCGACGGATGGGGAAATGGGTCCGCAGGTCGCGCACCTGCAAGAGGGGCGTGGGGGCGGTTTCAACAGGCGAGGGCGAGGCGACGGTGGTGTGAGGTTGGCTTTCGAGACTCATTGGCCGGCCTCCTGTTGAGCGGATGCGGTCAGCTCGCCGTTGCCTGTCTTTGGGGGCGTGGCTTGCCGGCGGTGATCGAGTGCAGGTTTGGTGATGGGCGATTGGGCGAAATGGTTGACGTGATGGCATGCCGCCCAGTGCGACGGCCGGACTTCCCGCAGCAGAGGTTCGACGGTGGCGCAGGTGGCATCGCCGAGCATCTTCGGGCAGCGCGGATGGAATTTGCAGCCGGGGGGGAAGTGGGCTGGATTGGGCACGGTGCCGGCGATGGTTTCCAGCCGGCGGACGTGGGTTTTGAGCTTGGGCACCGAGCGGAAAAGCCCTTCGGTATAGGGATGCTGCGGGTGGTCGAAGAGGTCTTCCACGGTGGCGAATTCGACGACCCGGCTGGCGTACATGACGGCGACCACGTCGGCGTTTTCGGCGACGACGCCCAGGTCGTGGGTGATGAGCAGGATGGCCATGCCGGTTTCTTTTTGCAGCTTTCGCAGCAGTTCGAGGATCTGGGCCTGGATGGTGACGTCGAGGGCGGTGGTGGGTTCGTCGGCGATCAGGAGCTTGGGTTTGCAGGAGAGGGCCATGGCGATCATGACGCGCTGTCGCATGCCGCCGGACATCTGGTGGGGATATTCGTGGAGCCGGCGGGCGGGATCGGAGATGCCCACGTCGCGCAGGGCCTGTTCGGCGATCTGCCAGGCCTGGCGGGCGGAGACGTGCTGGTGGAGGGTGATGGCTTCGACGATCTGGTCGCCGATGGTGTAGACGGGGTTGAGCGAGGTCATGGGCTCCTGGAAGATCATGGCGATGTCTTTGCCGCGGACGGCCCGCATCTGGGATTCGGGCAATGCCAGCAGGTCGCGGCCTTCCAGAAGGATTTCGCCGCCGAGGACTTTACCGGGCGGGGAGGGGATGAGGCGCAGGACGGAGAGGGCGGTGACGGACTTGCCGCAGCCGCTTTCCCCGACGACGGCGACGGTCTGGCCGGGGTAGATCGACAGCGACACGTCGCGCACGGGCCGAATCGGCCCACGGTTGGTGTCGAAGGCGATGTTGAGGTTGCGGATTTCCAAAAGCGGTTGTCGCATCATTCCACCTTGCGCAATCTGGGGTCCAGGGCGTCTCGCAGGGCTTCGCCGATGAGGTTATAGGCGAAGACGGTGAGGAAAATCGCCAGACCCGGGAACGTCGCCAGCCACCAGTCAAAGCCGCCGCCGGCGCTGACGGCCTGGTTGAGCAGTTGTCCCCAGCTCGGCTCGTCAACCAGCCCGAGCCCCAGGAAGCTGAGGGTGCTTTCGGCAAGGATCGCCGAGGCCACGCCGAAACTGGCGCTGACCAGCAGGGGGGCCAGCGCGTTGGGCAGCAGGTGGCGGAAGAGGATCGACCGCAAGGGCAGGCCGGCGGCGATGGCGGCCTGCACGAAATCCTGCTTGCGCAATTTCAAAAACTCGGCCCGGACGAAGCGGGCGTCGCCGACCCAACTGGTCAAACCGATGATGACCATTATGAGGTAGATGTTCCGGCCAAAAAAGGCCACGAAGGCCAGCAGCAGGTAAATCGTGGGGATCGCGCCGAAAACTTCGACAAGTCGCATGCCCAGCAGATCGACCCAGCCGACGAAGTAACCCATCAAGCCGCCGACGAAAATGCCGATGAGCACCGCGATGCCGGTGGAGATGAATCCGATGGCCATGGCGATGCGGGAGGCGTGGATCATTCGGCCGAGGATGTCGGCGCCGTATCGCTCGGTGCCTAGCGGATGCGTCCAGGAGGGAGGCCAGGGATGGGGATGGTCGGGATCAAACTGATCCCGCAAACGGTCGCTGGGGGAGAAGGGCAGCGGGGCGTGAATCGCATATTGCACGCGCCCGGCGGCTTGCGCCTCGCGGTATTGCTCATAGACCTGAACCTGCGAAGGCTTCACGAAGAACCACGAGGCTGCGAGAGTCAGAAGAACGGCGATCAGGAAGATCAAGGCTCGCTTGGCCAGCGGGATTCGACGGAGCAGCATCAGGACGACGGCCACGGCGAAGGAGATTAGCAGGGTGACGTCGGTGGGGGTGAGGTGTTCGACCATTGGACTGGACCAATGACCGTCCATCTTCAAGAGCAGCGGGTAGCTGTTGGACAGCAGTGGCGCGAAGACGGCGCAGAAGGCGATGACGGCGATCCACATCAAGCCGAGGCGGGCGGCGAAGCGGGTGAAGGTGTCGGCCATCACCTGGGCCAGCCAGGTGCGCGGGGTTTCCTGACCGGCTTCGAGGCCGGGCGGCGATTGCGAAGGTGTGGTGGTCAGGATGAAATCACTCATAACTCACCCGCGGATCAGCCAGGGCGTAACAAATATCGGCCAGCAGCAGGCTCAACAGGCTGACGATGCCGATGACCAGGGTTTCGGACAGGATCAATTCGCGGTCGCGCATGTTGATGGCTTCGATCATCAACTTGCCCATGCCGTTGAGGCTGAAGATGGATTCGATAATCAGCGAGCCGCCCAGGAGACTGGGGAGGATGCCGGCGGCGACGGTAATCAGCGGCAGGACGCTGTTACTCAACACGTGGCGGAAAAGCACGGCCTTTTCGCTGACGCCCTTGGCCCGGGCGGTGCGGGCAAAGTCGGCGGCGAGGTTTTCCAGTACGGAGGCTCGCATCAACTTGGACAGGAAGGCGAATCCGCCGTAGGTCAGACAGATGACCGGCAGGGCCAGGTGCCACATCGTGTCCAGCAGCCAGCCGCGCTGAAAGCCGACGGCGGTCCACTGGGGCAGGAAGGACATGGTTTCGGCCAGGGTGTCGTGAAGGCCACCGGTGGGGAACAGGTGCAGGTAGTCCTTGTTGGCCAGGAAGCCGAGCATCATCACGCCGGCCCACATGGTGGGGATCGACCAGAGGGCGATGAAGAGCGTGCCGGTGGCCACGTCGTAAAATTTGCCGCGCTGCCGGGCGGCGTAGATGCCCGAGGTGATGGCGATGGCATAGACGATGGGGATCGTCAGCAGATTCAGCAGCAGCGTGATGGGCAAAGCTTCGAGGACCACGTCCAACACCGGCCGGCGGCGGAGGAAGCTTTCGCCCAAGTTGGGAGCCTTGAGCGTCAGTTTCCCCAGCGAGCCGTCGTCATGCACCTGAAAACCGACGGGCGAGACCTGGTTCATCCAGCGGGCGTATTGCACGAGCAGGGGTTTATCCAGACCGTATCGCTTGTTGTAGTACTGTCGCAGGGCTTCGCGCTCGGCGGGTCGCATGTTCACTTCGGCGTTCTGGAGCATGGCCGTCATGCCGCCGGGCGCCAGGGCCATGACGAAGAACGTGACAAGAGTGATCCCGATCAACGTCGGAATCATCAGCAGCAGTCTTCGTACGATGTAGCTGATCATGGCTTAATGGGTCAGTAAGGGAAACCTGTTTTTACCACGGAGGCACGGAGGGAGAAGAGAAGTCAGAATGATGAATTATGAATGATGAAGGTGGAAAGAAGAGCAGTTTACATAACAGCTTGCTTCCTTCTTCATAATTCATCATTCATCGTTCATCATTCTCTTCTCTTGGCGGTTCAATGTTTTTCTTTCCTTCACGAGTTGGCCTCCGTGTCTCCGTGCCTCCGTGGTTAAACGCTTAATTCGTCCATCGTTGTTTGCCTTTGGGCACGAACCATTCTTCGCTGGGGTTCAGGCCGATCTTGGTTCGCTGTACGTTTTGGATCCGCTGATCGAGGAAGACCAGGCTCTTGCCGAAGGCGAGGAAAGTATAGGGCTGGTCCTCGTGGATGATCTGGTGAGCCCTGTGCCAGAGAGGCATGCGGTCTTCTTCCTTGACGGTGTGGCGGGCCTGGTCGATGACTTTGTCCAGCTCGTCGTTTTTGTAGGACATGAAGTCGTCTCCGCCGGGAACCATCTGGCTGGAGTGGAACATCTGGTAGATGTCGGTTTCGATGCCGGCGGTCCAGCCGAGACTGATGGCTTCGAAGTTTTTGTTATTCAGGCGATCGGTGAAGACGGACCATTCCAGGGGGTCGGGGGTGAGGACGATCCCGGCCTTGGCCAGGGCGTCTTTGAGGAACAGAACCATGCGTTCGTAGTTGGCGCTGCCGGAGGGATAGGTGAGTTTGAAGACGAAGGGTTTGCCATCGGGGCCTTCGAGGATGCCGTCGGCATTGGTGTCCGTGAAGCCGGCCTCGGCCAGGAGGGATTTGGCCCGCCGCACGTCATAGGGCCAGGGTTTGATGGTCGGATCGGATTGCTTGCTGAGCGGGCTGAAGGGGCCGGTGGCCTGTACGGCGTAGCCGAGCATGATCTCCTGAATCATTCGACCGCGGTCGATCAGCATGGTCATGGCCTGGCGCACGCGTTTGTCGGCAAAGCGGGTGGGGCGGCCGTCGAGTTTTTCGTTCCAGGCGATGAAGCGGTATCCGCCGGTGGGGGAGAGGTATTCGAAGTGGTTGGTGCGCGACAGCAGGGCCTGGTTGCGCAGGAGTTCGCGGTATTGTTCGGGGGCGGCGCCGAAGAGGTCGATTTCGCCGTTGCGGAAGGCGGTCAGGCGGGCGGTGTCGTTGGAGACTTCACGATAGACCCGGCGGTCGAAGGCGGGGGTGACGCCCCAGTATCGTTCGTTGCGGACCAGTTGGATAGGGGCGCCGGGTTTCCAGTCGGTGGGGCTTTCCAAGCGGTAGGGGCCTGAACCCAGCAGCAGGCCGACGGATTGGTTGAATTGCTCGGGGGTGAATTGGCCGTAGAAATGTTTGGGCAGGATCTGGATGGAGGCGGCCAGTTGGAAGGCCTCGAAGTAGGGTTCCTTGAAGGTGAAGACGACCTGGTTGTTGCCGCGATTTTCGACCTTGGCGATGGTTTTGAAATAGGCTCGCTCGCGGGGGGCGGCGATCTTTTCGTTCATGATGAAGTCGTAGGTGAAGACGACGTCGTCGGCGGTGAGGGGGTGGCCGTCGGAGAATCGCACGCCGTCGCGCATGGTGAAGGCGATGGTCAGGCCGTCGTCGCTGATTTTCCAACCGGTGGAGAGCAGCGGCCGCCATTCGAGGGTATCGGGGTCGCGTGTGGCGAGGGTTTCGAGCACGCCGTCCTGCACGAGCGAGGCGTAGGCGTCGGCGGAGAGCAGGGGGGTGAGCTTGGCCACGCCGCCGGGGAAGGCCTGCACGAGCCAATCGCCCATGGCAAAGCCGGGCATCGCGCGGGCCTTGCGCATGCGGGCGAAGGGGTCATCCGAGGCGGTGGTGGCCGCCTGGGCCGGCTGGGTTGCAGCCGGGGCGGCCATGGCGACGCCGCCGGCGAGGTTGCGCTGGATCTGCCGGAGGTCGCCGGCCTGTTCGTCCAGCCGGGCGCGGATCGCCTGCACCTGCTCCCACTGCCGGTCATACTGCTTCATCGCCAGCAGTACGGTCACGATGAGCGCCGCCAGCAGAACGTAAAGAATCAGGTCTTTTACGCTGAAACGGTTTTCCATGGTAATCCTGTTGGGATTTGCAATTTGCAATTGAAGAAGCGGCGGACGTTGCCTGTATTCAAATTGCAAATCGGCAATTGCAAATTGCAAATCTCTTCCATCTCCTAAACCTTCGCGGCCTCGCGTTTTGGGTCGAAGACGTCTCGCAGCCCGTCGCCCAGGAAGTTGAGGCTGAGCAATGTTACGGCCAGCAGCGTACACGGGATCGCCAGCATCCACCAGCGGGAGAAAATCGGGTTCAGGGCCGGGAGCAGGCCGTCACTGGCCAGCGAGCCCCACGTTGGCATGGGGGGCTGGATGCCGATGCCCAGAAAAGCTGAGGAATGACTCTTGTAAAATCGCCTGGGGGATAATCAATGTGGCATAGACCGTGATGGGGCCGATCAGGTTGGGCAATAGATGCCGCAGGAAGATCCGCGATTCGGTGAGCCCCGTGGCCCGGCAGGCTTCGATAAATGGCTGAGACCGAAGAGATAAGACCTGACCTCGCACCACGCGGGCCATGGTCAGCCAACTGACCAGGCCGATCGCCAGGAACAGGACGACCAGGTTGCCGGCCTGAGCGGTGAACCAGCGGGAGAAGACGGGTTCAAGTGCGATTTTGAACAGCACGACCAGCAGGATGTAGGGCAGGCCGTAGAGTACGTCTACCGTGCGCATGAGCAGCGAATCGACCCAGCCGCCCCGGTAGCCGGCGAACAATCCTACGCTGACGCCCAGCACGACGGAGATCATCGCCGCAGCTACGCCGATGGCCAAGCTGATGGCTCCACCTAGAAGACTCCGGCCCAGCAGGCTGCGGCCCAGAATGTCGGTGCCCAGCCAGGTTGCCAGACCGTTGGAGAAAGCGGGGCCGGTTCGACTGAGGCTCAGGTCTTGCCGATCAAAGTAGAGACCGCTGTGGGTTTGCTCGCGCGACGTCCAAGGGAGTGTGATGATGCATAGCATCAGCATGGCCAGCAGGACCGATCCACCGACGACGATGCGGCCGCTGTGCAGCATCCGCCGCCAGGCGTGATCGACCGGAGGGGCGGTTGTGACGGGTTGTGAGAGAGGCAGAGGCATGGGTTAATTTACTGAGTCACGTCGATACGCGGGTCGATCCAGGCGTAAGCCAAATCCACCAACAGGTTCAGCGATAACAGGAATACCGAATAGACCATAACCGTTCCCAGGATCAACGTCTGATCGCGGTTTTTGACGCTGTTGACGAAATGCTGGCCCAGGCCGGGGAGGTTGAAGACCTGCTCGACGACGAATGAGCCGGTCAGCGTGGCGGCGGCGGCCGGCCCCAGATAGCTCAGGACGGGCAGAAAGGCGTTGCGCAGACAGTGTTTCCAGATGACTTTCGAGCGGGAAAGCCCTTTGGCTCGGGCGGTTCGTACGTAGTCGCTGCTGAGCACGTCGATCATGGCCACGCGCGTCAGGCGGGCGATGTAGGCCATGGGAGCCAGGGCCAAGGCGATGCCGGGCAGGATCAGATCGCGCAGGGTTCCCCAGCCGCCCACGGGGAACCAGTGCAACTTGACGGAGAACATGACCAGCAGCAGCGAGGCGGTGACGAAGCTGGGGAAGCTGATGCCGACGAGGGCAAGCATGAGGCTGGACCAGTCCACGAAGCCGCCTCGCCGGACGGCGGCGACGGTTCCCAATCCTACGCCAGCCAGGACGGCAATAGTCAGGGCGAATAATCCCAGTGTGATTGATACGGGCAGGGCGCTTTTGAGCACGTCGTTGACGGACCATTCTTCGTAGTTGAGGCTGGGGCCGAAATCGCCGTTGCGCAGGAGATTGGCCGGGTAGTGGCCCAGGAAGGTGTACCAATGCTCGGCGTGCAGTCGCTGTTTGATGGCGATTTCGGTCTGGGGGTCGAGCTTACGGTCGGTGCGTTCAAAGGGGGAGCCTGGCGCGACCCACGCCAGGAAGAAGGTGATGAGATAGATCGTCGCCAGGATCAGCGGGAACTGGACCAGGCGGATGAAGATGAATCGTAACATGCCGTAAGCGCCATTCTTGCACCCTCTGCCGGCAAGTTCAAGCCTGCGGGGAGGGGGAATCGCGAAGGCGCGAACGCAGCCGCTTGGCGGCTCAATCTTTTTGCGAGCGGTCTATGCAGAGACGCGGATGTGGATGTTGAGGTAGAGATTGGCGATTCCCAGATGGCGGAGGGAAACGGGGATGGTTGTGCCGTCGCGAACCTGACGGGGGATGAGCACGTCGATGGGGGCGGAATTTTCGAATATGCCGTGGCCGGCGCATTCGGGACAGACGAAGAAACCGGTCTGGCCGGCGCCTTGGCAGTTGGGACAGGGAGTGAAGACCGGGACGGTCATGGGAAGATGGCCTCCGGCGGTGGCTTCGGCGGGGGTGAGGAGAATTTCCACGTTGAGCTCCCGCGGCCGCTGGCTTTTGGGTCGATGGCGGGAGGTGAAGTTTTGCAGGAGGATGTTGAACAGATCATCAAAGGAGGGGGCGTAGTGTTGGAAAGAGCCGAAAAGGTCCAGCGGGCGAGGCCGCATGGGGCGGGGGGGATGGGGCGGAGATTGGTGTCGGGCCAATTCGCGGTTGTGGCGTTCACGTTCGACGGGGTCGCTTAACGCGTCGTAGGCTTCTTTAATCAGGAGAAACTTGTCGTGGCCTTCCTCTCCGGCGCGGTCGGGATGAAATTGATGGGTCAGACTTCGGAAGGCACGCTTGATCTGGCTAAGGTCGGCGTCGGAAGGCACGCCCAGAACGAGATAATAATTGATGGCCATGACAACCTCCGGCCGGGATGCGTGTATTTACATTATCCCGATGATAGGAGGCGTATGGCAGGGGGATTTTCATTGGGAGGCGGAGAGGCTTAATTTTTCGCCGTTGGCGTGGAAGATGGAGGGCCGGGCGAGCCGCATTTTGGTCAAGCGGTAGCGGAGGGTTGTCCAGAGGACGCCGAAACCGTATCGCACGCTGCGGGAAAATGAGATAGAGGAGGATTGAGGTTCGTAGCGGGCCGGGCAGGAGATTTCGCCGATGCGAAAACCGAGGAAATGGGCCTGGGCGATCATTTCGTTGTCGAAGACGAAATCGTCGGAGTTTTCCTCCAGGGGAAGGGCTTTGAGCAGTTCGGCGCTGAAGGCGCGATAGCCGGTATGGTATTCGGAGAGTTTGGCTCCGAGGGCAAGGTTCTGGAGGAAGGTGAGGATGCGGTTCATGACGTACTTGTAGATGGGCATGCCGCCGCGGATGGCCGATCCGCAGAGGATGCGGGAGCCGAGCACCATGTCGTAGTGTCCGGTGGCGATCATGGAGGCCATGGGCACGACGAGCTTGGGGGAATACTGGTAGTCGGGATGGAGCATGACGACGACGTCAGCGCCGAGGCGAAGGGCTTCGCGGTAGCAGGTTTTCTGGTTTCCGCCGTAGCCGCGGTTGTTGGGGTGGCGAAAGGTTTTGAGCCCGAGTTGCTGGGCGACGCTCATGGTGTGGTCGCGGCTGCAATCGTCAACGAGGATGATGTCGTCAACGAAGCCGGGAGGAATTTCGCGGACGGTTTTTTCGACCGTCAGCTCGGCGTTATAGGCCGGCATGACCACGATCAGCCGCTTGCCATGGATCATAAAAGTCTCCGTCGCTGCCGGGTTGCTCCAACCGGCAAAGTTGCGGGCATGGTAACCGCAGGGTAATGGTGGATTCAATCCGGCGCGTTTGTGGAAATTGATGAAACGGGTATTCTGGGGACGTTCGCGGATAAGGTTTTTTGTGGAGGTGCGGTGGTCAACTGTGTTCCCCCTTATTTAGCCACAGATGGGGCACAGATGGACACAGATGAGGTGGCTTTTATTCCCTCTCCCCGCGAGGGGAGAGGGTTAGGGTGAGGGGCGAAAGTAACGAATACGACTGGCGTACGTTCGCCAACCGCATCCGAGAATTTCACCCCTCACCCCTGCCCTCTCCCACAAGGGGAGAGGGGGAAAAAGGTCGCGGGGAGGACAAAGACGTCCTTGGGCTTTTTCGGAATTGATTGATCGTGAATAGCTGGCAATTTGACATCATTCGTCAGTCGGGCTGGGATTTGTGGCTGTGGGTCTGCCTCGCCGCGTCGGGGGTGTTGTTGTCGTACGCCATCTTTGCAAGGCTATGGACCCGGCCTCAAGGGTGGGTGGCGTTGCCGCTGATCGGGCTGGGGGTCGGGGGGACGGTGCTGGTGCTGGTAAGCCCGGGTTTGCATACGCCGCTGGCGGGGATGGTCTGGACGCTGGTGATGATGTCGCTGGTGTCGGCGACGTTTTATCTGAACATCGTGGAGCAGTTGCGCGGGAAGCGGGCGGGGATATTGCTGGGGATGCGTCTGGTGACGTTGGTGCTGCTGGTGCCGATGTTGTTCGAGCCGGTGGTGCGGTATGTGTCGCGGAGCAAACCGGACAGGCCGCTGCTGTTCGTGATTGATACGTCGGGCTCGATGTCGTTCCCCGATGCGCAGAACGGCCCGACGCGGATCCAGTCGGTCTGGCAGACGCTGCGCCCGCAACTGGAGCGGATCAACGGGCATTTTGTGGCGCGGTACTTCCAGTTTTCGACCCAGGCCGAGGAAATAAAAAATCCGGAAGAACTGGCGACGATGCAGGCCGACGGCAAGGCGACCGACGTCGCCGCGGGGATAGAGAAAGCCCTGGCGGCAAGCGACCGGGCGGACGCGGCGGTAATCCTGCTCAGCGACGGGATCGACAACGTATCGCCCGACGTGGTGGAGGCGATCCGGGGCACAAGGCGTCCGGTACATACGGTGTGGGTGGGTTCGGAGCAGGCCGAGCCGGCATCGGTGGCCAACATCGCGGTAGACAACGTGGACGCGGCGGACGATTTCGTGGTGGGGCACGAAAGCAAGGTGAAGGTGACGATCAAGTCGTCAGCGCTGGCGAATCGGCTGGTGGACGTGAAGATGAGCGAGATCAACCCCGAGGGTAAGCCCACTGGCGAGACGGTGACGCAGAAACTGGTGTTGTCGCCGGTGGCCGAGGGGCAGACGGTGGAGTTGCCGTACAAGCCGCGGACGGCCGGATCGCATCGCCTGGCGGTGTGGGTGGACCCGATCGCGGGAGAACGCAGCACCGCGGACAATCGACAGGAATTTCAGGGGCTGGCGCTCGATCCGCGGATCAAGGTTTTGTACATCGAGGGCCGGGCAAGGCCGGAATACCGGGACTTGAACCGGGCGCTGACCCGGGACTCCAATATCGAACTGGCGAGCTTGCTGCGGATTCAGCAGCAGCGGTTTGCGGCATCGGGTACGGTGGACGGGGAGACGTTTACGGCCATGCCGCGAACGGCAGAGGAGTGGAAGAAATTTGACGTGATCATCCTGGGCGATCTGGACAGCAGTTTTCTGAGCCGGTCCCAGCAGGAAATGATCGAGCAGCGGGTGGCGGAAGGGGGCGGCTTGCTGATGATCGGAGGACAAAACAGTTTTGGGCCGGGCAATTATAAGGATACGGCCATTGAAAAGGCGCTGCCGGTGTTCGTGGGGGATGTGAACGCGGCACAGGAGAAGAGCGAGTTTGTCCCGCGTTTGACGGCCGAGGGGGCGGCGCATCCGGCGATGGAGGGGTTGGGCGAATGGTTCGGCAGCGAGGACAAGGCGGGAACAAAAGGTTTGCCGCCGATCCGGGGAAATGTGGTGGTGGCCAGGGAGAAGAGTGGAGCGCAGGTGCTGTTGACGCATGCGGGACGGCTGGGGCCGGACGGCAAGCCGCAGATCGTGCTAGCGGTGCAGCGCTACGGCAAAGGGCAGTCGGCGGCGTTTACGGCGGACACGACTTATCTGTGGTATTTGCCGCTGCGCGGGCTGGGACAGGAAAGCCCGTACAACCGGTTGTGGGGCCAGTTGGTGCGATGGCTGGCGGGGGGAGATGTGCGGAATCGGAACCGGGGGGCGGGGCTGGAGGGGTTGCAGAACAAGAACGTATTCCAGTTGGGCGAAACCGTGAAGTTCCGGGCGATGGTCCGGGATGACAAGGGGGACGCCACGCGGTATACGCAGGTGAATCTGACGCTCCGTCGGGCGGGTCAGGCGGATAAAAAGAGTGAGAGAAATTTCCCGCTGGCGGCGGCCGAGTCGCGGGTGGGGTTGTACGAGGTGACGCTGCCGGGCGTGGACAAGGGCGAATGGGTGGCGGAATTGTCGGCAAGCAAGGACGGCAAGGAATTAGGGCGTCAGGAATTGAAGTTCACGGTGATTCCACCCGCCGACGAGATGCTGAAAATTGCCGCCAATCCGACGGCGATGCGGGCGATTGCCGAGCAAACACGCGGATTCAGTTATCCGCTGCCTCAGCTTCCGGTGTTGCTGGAGCAGTTGATTCGAAGCGATCCGAATGCGAACGCGGCCAAGCAGAGGACGCTGCCGCTGGCAAATACTATCAGGACTTTGCTTGTTTTCATGGGTTGCACACCGCAATGGGACAAGAAATACGATTTGCCGATGCAGGGGATGCTGGTGGTGATGTTGCTGGCCGGGGAGTGGGTCTTGCGGCGGCGATGGCAGTTGGCGTAAAATTTTCGGGGTTGGGAAATAAATATCGGGATGCGGCGTTTATATAATCGAAATTAACAATAGGCGTCCGGTAGACACCGTGCCAAAAGGGCATGCCGTCGAAGTCGATGGGTTGTGGGCCGGACGCGTTAGAGGATACTCCTATGATGCGTCACATGCGTTGGATTGCTCCGGTTGTTGCGTTGGCGATGTTTGGTTGGGTCATGGGTTCGGTGGTCAAGGCCGCGGATGCGCCGGCGGCCGCTACGGGCACGATCCAGGGTAAAGTGGTGGACAAGGACGGCAAGGCCGTCGCCGGCGCCAAGGTGAAGGTCATGGCTGAAGGCAAGCACCATGCCAAGCACGAAGAAGGCGAGAAGAAGGAAAAGTCGGCTGCCGTGGCCGAAGCCCAGACGGATGCGCAGGGCGATTTCACGGTTTCGGTTCCCGCCGGTGAGTATGTGGTGATGGCCATGGCCAAGAAGGTCGGCATGGCTCACGAGAAGGTGACCGTGACCGCGGGTCAGACCGCGACGGTGTCACTGAAGCTGGCCGAACACAAGAAGAAATAAGTCGTCAGAGAATTATCGACGAACGTTTACAAACGAACCGCCCAAGCTTGGGCGGTTCGTTTGTTTTGCTTGCATCGGATGGGGAGGGGGGTATAGTTGGAACTGACCGAGATGGAGTATCGGGCAGACGGCAGGCGGACTGTATGGATGTGGGGTGCCGGCCGTCGCAGCGGATCCAAGGATGGATGCCATGATCGCACGTCGTCTTGCGCTGGTGTGTCCGGCTGTCGTGATGGTAGCGGCTGGATGCAGTTGGATTGACCCTCTGATATCCGGTTCTCACGCGCCGAAGCCGGCAACCAAGCCGGCCGTCGTCACGGCTGCGCCAACCCGGGGCGCGGCGACGGGGGATGCGAAGGAAGAATTGAAAAAGAAGGCCGAACTGTACGCGCAGTCGGCACAGCCGCTGATTATTGCACGCACCACCGCTGCCAAGCCCGCGGCAAAGCCGCCGCAGGTTCGGGCCGACGCACCGCCGACGGACCCGGCGGCATCGAAGTGGCTCGATCCCGACGAGATGCGGCTGACGACGCCGGCGACGGCAGGCGTTCCGGCTCCGCAGGTCATAATCGTCGCGCCGCCGAAAACCAATACGGACGCCGCGGCGAGCAATGTGAAAACGGTGGAAACACGTCCGGCGACACCCGTGCCGGTGTTTGCCGGATCGGTCGATCCGCTGGAGCGGCGGCTGGCGCAGCGGCTGAAGGATTCTCCGCGGGATCTGGCCAGCCAACTGGATTATCAACTCGTGCAGCTCCTGGGGGATCAGCAGGTTCCGCAGATTCCGGTGATCGCGTCGCTTTCGCCGGAGGATCGGGAAGTGCTGATGACGGTGTTGGACGGCTTGAGTAACTTCCGCGTCTCGGCCCGGTCGGAGGGGAACGTGCTCTTGTCGAAAAAGGTCCGTCCGATGCTGGAGATGGCGGATCGGTTGCGGAGCACGGCGGATCTGGAAGTCCCGACGGTGTCGCTGTGCCGGCGGGTGGACGGGTTTGGCGTTTACGAACCGATCGAACCGGCACGGTTCGTCACGGGACGGGAGCATCCGGTCATCATCTACTGCGAGGTGGAGAATTTCTCCTCGCGGCTCAACGAAAAAAAGTTGTGGGAAACCCGCCTGACTCAGGAGACGGTGCTCTATACGGAATCGGGCCAGGCGGTCTGGCAGGAGAAAAGCCGGATGATCGTGGACCAGGCCCGCAACCGCCGGCATGACTTTTTCACCGTGCGCATGGCGAAGCTGCCGGCACAACTGGAGCCGGGGAAATACCTGCTGAAGGTGACGGTGATCGATCAGCAGGTCAAGCGGGTGGCGGAGGGAACGGCGACGGTGCAGGTGGTGGGGCAGTAAGCTTTATTTATTGGGGGCGGATAGCTGCTGGACCGCATCGGGGGCGGCGATGAGGGCGATTTTGGCCAGGCCGATGAACAGACCTGATTCGACAATTCCGGCGCGAGACTTGAGGGCGGTTTGCAGGGCGGCGGGATCGTCGATGCGCGGGAACCGGCAGTGGTAGATGAAATTGCCGTTGTCAGTGATAAAGGGGGAGCCGTCGGCGTTACGCCGCAGTTCCGGGGTGGCGCCGAGCTGGCGGAAAAAGTCGGCGTGGGTTTCATGTGCGAACGGGGCAACTTCGACGGGCAAGGGGGCCTTGGTGCCCAAGGCGGCGACGACTTTGGAGGAGTCGGCGACGACGACCAGGAGGCGGGAATTTTCCTCGACGATTTTTTCGCGAAGCAGCGCGCCGCCCAATCCCTTGATGAGGTTGAGGGAGGGATCGACTTCGTCCGCGCCGTCAACGGCGACGTCGGGATGGGGGCACTGGCTGAGGGTGGCCAGCGGAATGCCCAGTTCACGCGCCCGCCGGGCGGATTGCTCGGAGGTGGGAACGCCGCGGATGCCGCGAAGGCGGTTTTCGCGGATGGCCGCGCCGAGAGCCAGAAGGAAGTAGTCGGCGGTGGACCCGGTCCCCAGACCGACGACCATATTATTTTGGATGAACTTCATGGCCGCTTCCGCGGCGGATCGCTTTTGTTCCATAGGAGCCAGAAGATAGCGGATACCGGGGCGGAGGGCTAGGGCTTTTCGTCCGCCGGGGTTGTGGCTCGGGCGATGAAAATCGCGACCCGAGAGTTGCGGCAAAAGTGTGTCTGCGGAAGTTGGGGCGATGCAGGAAATTGTCTTTTTGCCGGAGCGTTGAAGCGGAAGGGTGGGCAAGGCGGGGAGTTTTGGTGTATACTGACCCGAACTAGGTGATTTGGGGTTGGGGCAGGGGAGGAGAATTTGCGGTCACTGTCGGTGCAAAAGAGTGGTCACGTCCGAAGTTATCCGCGTGGTTCGGGCTTGGGTAAGACGTATTTGATGATTGGCTGGAGTTGTGGCACAATAAGGAACTGCCGCCAGATCGTCACTTTGCTGGGAACGAATGCATGTTGTTGCAAACCAATAGCTACATCGTGCCGAAAGATAAGCGAATCGAGCATTCGCGTCTGATGCGTCGTTTCCGCGAGGCGCTGCTGCGGTTGGGTTGCGACCATTTTGAAGTTTACGAACAGGTGGGAACGAATTGGACGAACGGGGAGACGACCGGCCGGTTCGTGCAGATCATGCGGTTTCGGGACCGGCAGCATCAGCGCACGGTCCAGGCGATGGAACGGAGCGACCAGGCGGCCCAGGCGCTGATCAGTGAATTTTGCGAACTGATTAATTTCCCCTACCAGCAGCAGCACGGGTTGTTTGCCGTCGGGTTCTACCAGAGCACGCTGCCGATCGCGCCGAACGTGGCGATGGCGGAGCGCGAGATCGTGCCGCCGGAGGACATGATCGATGCCGAGGAGTCCGCGGTGGGGATGCCGCCGCCGGTGAAGCCGGCGGGAGGCGGGGAAAAAAGGTGATCGTCGCCCACGGATAGCCATCGTGAGGCTTTGGCGGGAATACGCCGCCGCACGCTTGGTTTGGCGGCGTATTATGGGACAGAGCGCCAGTGGGGTATCATAACCCCTACCGTCGATACGGCCGGACGTTCATTTCACTGGGGCGGAAGAGTTTGACTCCCGAATGCATTAATGCCTTCCTCGGATAAGACGATGGGGTAGCTAGACGGATCGAAGATGATTCGTGGGCTACGATCCGGGAGGCGTGTTGTGAAGACTCTATTCCGATTGGCCATTCTGACGCTGATGCTGGGTGGATGGGCGGTGGCGGCGGCAAGCGTGTACGCAATCCGAACACCCCGTTCCGCCTGGCCGGTGGTGCTGGTCCCCCGGAATCACATCGCCTGCAGCGTTGCGGATTTTCAGGATACTTACATAGACACCGACGGCTGGACGCTGGCCAATGCCGCAGAGCATCCGGCCATGGTGACCCGGCTGATTCAGACGGGCAATACGGAGTATCTGCGGCACGTGGCCGACCCACGCAGCCGACAGAGCCTGGTGGCGCAACTGGCGGATGCCGTGCAACGCGGCAAGGCAAAGCAATCCGGCGGGGTCAGCGTCTCAGTCGCGTTCAAATAGAATGTTTAGCGGCCGCCCTTGGGCGGCCCGTCTTGCGCGCAAAAACCCACGCGCCGCCCAAAGGCGGCCGCTGAAGGATGGCGCCACAACCATACGCGACGCTAATGCGAAAGTTATTAGACGACTTGGACCTTGCGACCGACGCGGCGCTTGCGGTTGATGGTCTTGCGACCGTTACGCGTCCGCATGCGGGCGCGGAAACCACTTTTGCGGGCACGCTTTACAGCGCTCTTCTTGTGGGGGTAATGCATTTGATAAATCCTTCTATTTATCTCGGCCTTCGTCGATCGTCACCAGGATGTTCTCAAATGCCTGGTTCCCATGCGAATCGGCAGCACGAATCGTAATCTGGTGCGATCCGGGTTTCAAATTCGGCACCGTAAAGCCATACGCCTCTTCCGGACTGTCGGCAATATTATCCGAAGGTGCGACGGCTTGCCAGTCGTCGTGCGAATCTATGGCATAATCCACTCCGGCGATGGTGCTGGTGCGGTCCACGGCCTTCAGATCGATGCGGACGCTGTTGCCGTCTTTGCGCCACCGAAGATCGCCGATGGCGGGGGGCGTGTTGTCTACGACGACGGGATCGCTGACGCGGCTGCCGGTGCGGCCGGCGCCCGGCGGATTGACGGCTTCGTCGGAGGCGACGACCTTGATCTGGTAAGGTCCGTCGGCAACGGTGCGGGTATTCCATTCGTACTGGGCTTCGGTGAGCTTGTCCTTGAGCAGAACCCAGGGGCCGTGTCGGTCAAGGCGGAAATAGAGGTTGTATTGCAGGGTGTCGTTGTCGGCGTCGCTGGCTTCCCAAGTAATATTCAGGGTGCTGGCGGCGCGGGCGATCGGGGGATTTTTAGCGTTGGCGTCGGCGGGGGCGGGTTCGGTCTGGGCGGAGGCCGCGGGGGTGATCTTGATGGATTTGATTACCGGGGGCTGATTGGGAACCTGATACGCCACGTCCACGTCATCGACGACGGGGGAATGCCTGCCAGTCAGGCTGGTGAAAGTCAGGCGGTATTGCAGGAACCTCGCCCCAGGCGAGGTGATGGGGAGATAGGCGGCGGCGGGGGCCGGATCGGACCAGGCAGACCAGAGCCCCTGGCTGGGTTCGCGCACGTTGCCGCTCCGCGTGGAGACTTTCAACGTGGCGTCTTTGGGGAGGGTGCCTTCGAGATGGATTTTGCCAAAGCGGGCGGTTTGCAGGGCATCGAGGACCGGGCTGGTGAAGGTGCCTTCGCCGGCAAACCCGGGGCTCATCGTGGCGATGCCGCCGACGTTGGCCAGGCCCAGGTAGATTTGACCGTCGCTGGCGGCCATGAGGCACATGACCTGCTTGGGATCAACCTTGGCCAGAACAAGGGTTTCTTCCTCGGCGGGGTTGACCTGATAAACAAGGCCCTCGTTGCCGGTTCCGACCAGCAGCACGCCATCGCGGATCAACAGCGACATGACCATGACGGGCTGGCGGAAGACCTCGGTGACAAAGCCGCTGCGGTCGATGCGGTAGATGGCGTTGCCTTCGGGCTTGGCCTGGTTGCCCTCGGCGACTTCGGCGCGGGGGGATTGGCCGGGGGTGAGGACCGCGGCCTTGGCATTGGCGGCGGGTTGATCGTGGCCGGGCTTGGAAGGCGCGGGCTTGTCGGGAGCAGGTTTATCGGATGCGCCATCGGCGGCCTGCTTGGGGATGGGGGGCGGCTCACCGGGATTGGGGCGGGGCCGTTCCGGGGGCTTGGGGGCTGCGGGCGGATCGCCGGGGATGGGGACGCCGCCGGTGTTGCCGTCGGGCCGACCGACGTTTTCCTGGGTTCCGGTTTCTTCGGCGGCGGAGCCCATCTGGTCCTTGGCTTCGGCGGTTCCGGCATAAAGGTTGCCGTCGGCGTCGAGAGCCAGGGCGCTGATCTCCGATTCACTGGCGTTGTAGAGGACAAAGGCGGAGCGGTTTTTCCGATCGATGCGATAGACCCGGCCGTTGGGATCGGACCCGGCGTAGAGGAAGTTCCCGCCGTCGGACAGGAGACAGACGAGGTTGTGCTCGTCGGTCTTGTAGAACAGTTCGTGGGTATCGTCGGGATTGATCTGATAAAGCTCGCCGGTGGGGCCGGTGGCGGCATAGATCAAGCCGTCGGAAGTCTTCTGCATGGCCCAGACGTATTGCACGCCGTCGGCGGAGAAGATTTCACCCGGCTTGTCGCCGGGCTTGTCGATGCGGTAGATGCGACCCTTTTCACCTCCGGTGCCGATGAGCAACCGGCCCTGGGGGTCGATGAGCAGCGAAAAAATACTGGTTCCCTCTTCGAAGGTTGCGAGGGTGGAGACTTTGCCGTTCTGGATCTGAAGCAGCACTCCCTGGGGGCCGGTGCCGGCATAGATGGTCTTGTCGGGGCCTTCGACCAGGGCGTAGACGGCGCTGAGCTTGGGGTCTTGTTCCAGAAGGGTTTTGAGCGCGCGGGAGAGCTTGAGGTCGCCGAGATTGGTGGCGACGACGTTATGGAAGTTCCCGGCTTTGAAGTCGGCTTCGGTCTTGTGGGTCCAGTGGGATGCGCCGGCGGCGAGAACCTGGCCGCCGAACGCGAAACCTATAAGAAGGCAAATGAAAAAACGCATGGGAACTCCGGGATTATGTAACGTAGGCATGGGTGTTAATGCTCCGGCGCCGGATCGGGCGCGGGTTGGGCTTCGGGCAGGCCGGGCCTGGGTTTGGAATCGCCGGCCTTGGAATCGGGCTTGGCGGACGGGGCGGAGGAATTGTCTTTGGCGCTGGATTTGGCAGGACGCTGGCCGGCGGGTTCGACCTTGGCGTCCTTGTCGATGGTGATGGTGAACTCGGCCGAGCCGTTCATGACGACGGGGGTGGGAACGACTTTCACCGTCGAACTGACGAAGGCGGTGGTATTGCTGCGGCCAGCGCCGAGCAAGACCTGTCGGCGGGAGGAGGGCAGATAGGGCATGGCCGTGCGTCCGACGGCCACGCCGTCGGGCTCGCGCACCAGTCGCAGGTAAAGCGCATCATGGCGGAAGGAAGAGAGGTCTTTGAGGACGGCGAAGACCTCGTCGATGTTTTGCGCGGTGAAGCGGAAGGGCTTGGTCGCGGCTTCGGTCTCCAGGAATTTTTGCCAGTCGCAGATGGCCAGTTGGTATTTCCCGTCGGCGATGTCTCGGGGCAGCTCCAGTTCGAGGGGAAGGATGGCCTCGGCGGCGCGGAAGGGACGGTAGGAGACGAAGCCCTTGACGGTTTCGCCGGGCCGGAACTTTTCGCGGGGCACGTCCACGGAAAGAACCTGGGCGAGCCGGGCTTCGGGGGTGACGCGGAGCGTTCCGCGGATACTTTTGACGAGAACTCGCTCGAAGGGATTCTCGGCGGCGGCGATCAGGGGGCCGGCGATTTCAAAGAAGAGGTCGGCGGCCTGGTCGTTGACGGCCGTGTTGTTGACGTGGAGCGACTTGCCGTTGGCGAAGGTCATGTCCAGGTCGTAATCGAGGGTGTGGTACTGCGGCAGCTCACGCACGCCGGAGGCGGCGGCGCTGAGGGCGGCGAGGCTGACCATGGGAGTCAGACGCGGGTGCAGGGCGATGTTGAAATGATAATTCTGGTCCATTGAGCCGTCGGAGTAGACGACCCGCAGGTCCACCGGCGCGGTGGGCGGCGATTGGCCCAGTTGCCCGCCCACGCCGACCATCTGGTCGGCCGAGAGCGTGCCGCGAAGGCTGCTCAGGGAGCCGATCTTGAAACTGGTGGTGAGGTTGGCGATGACGGCGTTGATCTGACCGGAGCCCATGGGCAGGGAGACGGGGCCTTCGTTGTTGAAAGGATGGCCGAAGCCGAAGACGTGGTTGTCCAAGACTTCGGTGCAGGTGCCGATGGCGCTCATTTCCAGATCGCCGGTGACCAGCGGGATGGCCAGGACCGAGCCGGGTTCGAGCCGGGGGCAATCGTCGCCGGGAGCGGCGGCGGTCGATCCACCGGCTTGCAGCGGGACCAGCCCGGTGGAGCGGAAGAGCGGGGCGAATTGTTCGAGAAGGCGGGGGGACAGGCCGGCGGTCATTAAAGGCGTGGAAAGCGGCTGAAGCCGCGCGGCGTCATCCCGACCGGTGGAAAGACGCGGGTTGGGCGAAAAAACGTTCCACGAGGCCAGGGGATAAGTCGGTGGGCAGGTTGCAGCGCCGGGGAGGGGAATGGCATCGGACAAAGACCATGTGGTGCGCGGCGAGGCCGAAGGGTTGTGCGACAGGGGGCCGGGGTTGGCGCTGTCGGTGGAGGCGGGGATTTCCAGCATGTACTGGATGGGCTGAACGCCGGCGACGGGGTCTTTCATGAGAGGCCAGCCGTAGGCCAAAGCGCCGATCATGCGGCTGCGGCCGCGGCTGTCGGTGAGGTAGATGGGGGAACCGCTCATCCCGGCGATGGTGCCGGTGTGTTCGAGGTTGGCGCCGTGGCATTTGATGAGGATCACGTCATGGCGGGGATTGAAGTTCTTGAGGATGGAGAGAACTTCGACGTCGAAGCGTTCGATGGCGGTGCCGCTGAAGACGGACAGGCCGTAGCCCTTCATGCCTGGTTTGACTTCGCTGACGAGCATATGGCGGCTGGGATTGAAAAGGGATCGGGCGGGTTGGGTCGCCGCCGGAGGAAGGGGCGATTCGGCCCGGCAGAGAGAGCCCAGAAACAACAGCGCAATCATCACACGCATTGGTCTCATGTACACCTCGCTAACGCCATGCCGGAGGACGTAGCATCGTAGGGTTGTTGGCCGCATCCCGCAAGCCAAAGGCGGGGCGGTTTCTTGATTGACACCGGGGTATCGAAGGGGTAATTTGCCGGGGACGTCGTGCGAGCGGCGGTTTCGGAATCGTGCCTTTTTCCTATCAACCAATCTTTCGTACGCCGCTTGCCGTAGAAAATCATTATGGTTGTGATGAAACGGGTGTGGCATTGGCTGTAAAGTCGTGAGGAGTTCGATTTTCGCTGATCGGTTGACGGCCAGTCGTCGAAACTCGCATCCCCTCATCTGTATCAAGCCGGGCTCGCCATCTCCAGCGCGGAAGGTTCCATTACTCTTGCCTTAGGTGCATAGCGTGAATACCGAAGCCCGAAAGCGTGCCGAAAAAGTATTGCAGTACGAGTTCAAAAACCCGCAATTGCTCAAGGAGTCGCTGACGCATTCGTCGATCGCGGACAACCGGCTGCAAAGCAACGAGCGGATGGAGTTTTTGGGCGATTCGGTGCTGGACCTGGTGGTGTGCGAAGCGCTGTACCTGCGTTTCCCGCAGTATCTGGAGGGGGATTTAACCAAGATCAAGTCGGCGGTGGTGTCGCGGCGCACGTGCGCCGAAATTTCCAACGAAACGGGTTTGACGGAACTGTTGATTATCGGCAAGGGAATCAGCAACCGCGAGGCCATGCCGAGCTCGCTGGCGGCGGCGGTTTACGAGTCGATCGTGGCGGCGATCTACCTGGACGGGGGGTTCGAGGTCGCCAAGGAATACATCCTGCGGACGATGAACCCGAAGATCGACGAGATCGTGGCCAACACGTCGCGGCACAATTACAAGGCGGTCCTGCAACAGCACGCGCAGAAGATGATGGGCGCGACGCCGATCTACGAACTGCTGGACGAAAAAGGCCCGGACCACAGCAAATGTTTCGAAGTGTGCGTGGCGGTGGAGGGAAGGCGGTTTACCTCGGCGTGGGGGCCGAACAAGAAAATGGCCGAACAAAAAGCGGCCTTGCTGGCGCTGGAGGAACTTGGCGTTCTGGACGCCAAGGACGTGGAACAGGCGATTGATCAGATCGCCGAGGAAGAGCCGGCCTGACGGGCGTGGGAAACCAAACAGAGCCAAGTCCTTCCAAAACCCGCGATTCCCGGGATAATCTCCCTTGCGCAGGGGCGCGAGCGTAATATTGACTGATTGAGGACAGCGATGTTTGATGCGTTAACAGACAAGTTCGGCAGCGTGTTCCGTTCGCTTTCGGGGCGGGGGCGGATCAGCGAAGAAAATATCCGCGAGGCGATGCGCGAGGTCCGCACGGCACTGCTGGAGGCGGACGTCAACTTCAAAGTCGTCAAGGACTTCACCGACAGCGTTGTGGAAAAGGCCCTGGGGCAGGAGGTCATCAAGAGCCTCCAGCCCGGGCAGGTGATGGTCAAGATCGTCTACGACGAGCTGGTCAACCTGATGGGTCCGGTGGATACGCGGATCTATTTCGTTCAGCCGCCCCCGACGGTCATCATGATGTGCGGCTTGCAGGGTTCGGGTAAGACGACGACCTGCGGCAAGCTGGCGAAATATCTGCTGGCCCAGGGACATCACCCGATGCTGGCGGCGGCCGACTTGCAGCGCCCGGCGGCCGTGGAACAGTTGCGGGTGATCGGCGAACAGGTGGGGGTGCCGGTCTATGTGGACCCCTCGAAGGTGGCCGAACACGGACAGGTGACCAAGGGCGCGGCGGTGGCGGTCTGCCGGGCGGCCATCAACCAGGCCAAGGCAAACGGGCGGGACGTGGTGATCCTGGATACGGCCGGGCGACTGCACATCGACGACGAGCTGATGGGCGAGTTGAAGGAGATCAACGCCCAGCTCAATCCGCATCAAATCTATCTCGTGCTGGACGCCATGAGCGGCCAGGACGCCGTCAACAGCGCCAAGGCGTTCAACGAGCAGTTGGAGCTGGACGGGCTGATCCTGACGAAGTTCGATTCCGACACCCGCGGCGGGGCGCTGCTGTCGGCGAAGATGGTCACGGGAAAACCGGTGAAATTCCTGGGCGTGGGCGAAAAGCTTGACCGGCTGGAGGAATTTCGGCCGGAGGGAATGGCCCAGCGCATCCTGGGCATGGGCGACATCGTCGGGCTGGTGACCGATGCGATGCAGAAGTTTGACCAGGAGGAAACGGCCCGCTTGCAGGCCAAGATGGCCAAGGGCCAATTCACGCTGGACGACTTCATGGCGCAGATGTCGCAGGTGAAGAAGCTGGGGCCGATGAGCAAGGTCATGGGCATGATCCCCGGCATGAGCGAGATGGCTAAACAGGCCAACATGGGCGACGGCGCGGTGGAGCAGCAGATGGCGACGATGCATGCCATCTACAACTCGATGACGCGCAAGGAGCGGGCCAACACGGACCTGCTGGACGGCTCGCGCCGCCGCCGCGTGGCGCGCGGGGCGGGGGTGGAACTCAACGAAGTCAGCCAGTTCATCAAGCAGTTTGAGATGTCCCGGGACATGATGCGGGCGGTGGGGGGCATGGGCATGATGGGCAAGATGAATCTGATGAAGTCGTTGATGTCGGGCGGCCTGGCCAACCTGGGGATGCCGGGCGGGCCGATGCTGCGAACAAAAAAATCCGGCTTCATGGAGAAGAAGGACCGGAACAAGAAGAAAAAACGGCGGTAGAGGGGCCGTTTGCAACTGGGTCGGAAGGCGGTGGGTGTTGAACAAGGCTTTGTGCAAGGACATGACGGGCCGGCCTTTTGACGAAGGGTTCCGGCCGGCGTTGTCGCCCGAGCGGATGCTGAAGATGGGGGTCTTCGGGGGGACGTACTTTGCGCCGGCCACAGGACTGGGAGGAACTGCCGGCCGAATGGCGTCAGGGCGTGATCCAATTGCTTCCGTACGATCAGTACGATGCCAGGCTCAATTATTTCAAGGTGCGCTCGGGGCTGAGCTACGAGGAGTGGCTGGCCAAAGGGTGGATCGCGGCCTGCGATCCGCTGGGCTGGTTCCAGTGGTATTGCCGGTATTACACGGGCCGGCGGTGCCATGACGATGCGAGGCAGATCGCCCGGTGGCGCAACTACCGGCGGCACGTGGGGATGCTGGCGCATTTGTGCGCGAAAGCCAAGCGGGATTTGGACGATCCGACGTACGCCCGGGCGGCGAGACAGGGTTTGCTGCACTGGGCGTACGATCCGCTCTGCCGGGATGATTGCGAGAGGTGACCGGAGGATTTACAGTTGGGGTTTCAGGAGGCGGTGGAATGCGGAAAGTTGCCGTGGGATGTGTGATAGGGGTCGCTGTCTGGGCGGCCCAAGTGGCGGTGGGTGAGGACTGGCCCCGGTTTCGGGGGGCGGGCGGCGATGGGATATCGACCGAGACGGGCATCAATAAAACCTGGTCGCAGCAGAAGCCGGCGGTGTTGTGGAAGGTGGCCTTGGAGGACAACGGCTACGCGGGGGCGTCGGTCGCCGAAGGCAAGCTGTTCATAATCGATCATGCGGGCAGCAACGATATCGTGCGGGCGATGAACCTGGGCACGGGCCGCGAGGTCTGGCGGTTTGAGTACCAGGACGCGGCCCGGGCGAACTACGGGTTTGCGCGTTCGACGCCGACGTTCGATAACGGGAAACTCTACACGCTGAGCCGGGAAGGCAATTTGCATTGTCTGGACGCTTGCAGCGGCAAGCCAATCTGGCGGAAGAACATTCGCGTGGAGTTCAAGGGGAAAAAGCCGGGCTGGGATTATTCCGGCTCGCCGGTGGTCGATGGGGAGAAGTTGATCGTGTGTCCGGGGGGTACGGCGGCCGCGGTTGTCGCCTTGAACAAGACGACGGGAGAGGTACTCTGGAAATGCGCTGGCGGGGACGATGTGGCGGGGTACGCCACCCCGGTGATCGCCACGATCAATGGGCAGAAACAGTACCTGACTTTTGCGGGACAAAATCTGATCGGGGTGGCGGAAGACGGCCGGCGGCTTTGGAGCTTTGCATGGACGATGAAGTTCGGAGTGAACGCGGCCGACCCGGTCGTGGTCGGTGACAATGCGATCTTCATCACCAGCGGCTACAGCAAGGGGTGTGCGCTGGTTGAAGTGTCGGGCGGGCAGGCCAGGGCGGTCTGGTCCAACACGCAGATGCAGTCGCATTTCAGCACCCCCGTCTATTGCCAAGGCTACATTTACGGGACGACCGATCCGGGCGATCTGATTTGCCTGGAACCCAAGACCGGCAAGACGCTGTGGCGCAAGGCGGGTTTTGAAAAGGGCGGATGTGTGGCGGTGGAGGGGACGCTGGTGGTGATGAACGGAAAAAGCGGGGAAGTGGCGCAGGTGTCGCTGACGCCGGCAGGCTACAGGGAACTGGGCCGGATCAAGCCACTCTCGGGACAGTGCTGGACCATGCCGATCGTGGCAAACGGGAAGTTGATCGTTCGCAATACGAGCGAACTGATCTGTTTGGATTTGAAGGGAAAATGAAGCGCATTTCAAAGGAATCCGCACGCAGCTTTGAACGCCCGCCGGTTCCAATCGGCGGGCGTTTGCGTATGGATCAGCGGGAGGATTGAGCCCGTAGACGCAGCAGCGCCATCGTGGCGATGCCGTAGTAGGTGTATTCCACGTCGGGGTCCGTGTCGTCAACGGTAGCGCGGAACCCTCCCGTGGGAATGGCCAAGCCGCGCAGGAAACGAGCAAGCAAGGACAAATCAAGCCGGTCCAGTGATTGCAAACTCCACAAGGTCAGTAAACCGGTAAAGGTGGAAAGCAGATCGCCATGAGCGGTCGCGGCATGGGCCTTGAGCCCCCCGTCGGAAGCTTGCATCCCAACGAGAAAATTCACGAGTGCGGAAACATCGTCTTCGCCAAGGGCCTCTTGCATGAGGAGAAAGGCGACGGCGGCGGCGGTGGCGTTGGTCTGGGCGGTGGATTGGCCGGGCGATTCGGCGTATCCCCCGTCGGCGCACCGCAGCGAAGCGACGGCTTGAACCGCGCTGCCCGCAAGAGGCACATCCAGCTCCATCAGTTGAAAACTCAAGGCGGCCAGGAAAGTCTGGTAAGCGCTGAGCAGCGGCTGATCGGGGGTGCGGGTGAACCCGCCGCCGGGGAGCAGGTGCCGCAGGACAAGGGCGGCCAGTTCGGGATGGTCCAGAGACAGGGTTAGATTGTGTTGCTGAAGCAATCGGCCGGCATTGAGCAGGTTGAAACAGGGGACCAGATTGCGCGGGGCGTGGCACGGGTCTTCAAGATAATCGGCGGCGGAATTCAGGGCGGGATGGGCCGGAGACAACAGGCAGAGCGTTCGCAGCGCAAAGTCGGTGTAGTAAAGATCGGAGGGGCCTTGCCGGCCGGTAAAGCCGCCGTCGGAATGCTGGTGACGCAAGACAAAGCCGACCTGGGCCTGGACGAATTGATCGCTCAGGCCGGCGACGCCGGAGGCGAGCAGTTGGTCCAGCATGTCCAGGTAGGGGAGATTCATCATAAGGCCGGCGGATGAAGCCGCGTCCTGACGGGCAGGATAGTGCGGATGAGAAAGCGCATCAATTCCTGCAAGTCGGGCGAGGGAAATTCGTCGGCGGCGATGAAGGCGCGTTGACGCAGGTTTTCCAGAAGCGACTCGGCCCGGGCGAAAGCTTCGGTCTGGAGATAAAGACCGCGGACGAGTTCGATCCGCCGGGCGGGATCGGCCTGGTCGATTTCGGAAAGGGCCTGACCGTCGTCGGCTTCGCCGGCCAAGGCGCGGAGGAGGGTCGGGCGGTTGGACAGAACGTCCAGACCGACGGTGAGTTTGTTGTGGTCGTCGGCCGTCCAGTCATCCAGATCGTTGAGAATTTGAAAGCTTTCGCCGAGATAGGTGGCCAATCGTCTCAGAGCCTCGCGGGGGATGAGCACGTCGGCGGCGCGAAGGCCGGCGTAAATGGCCGCCTCGAAGGCCGGGGCGGTCTTCAGGCCGTAAACGGCCAGAACGTCGGCGGGGCGATGGTTTTGCCGAGACTGTTTTTGCCACTGCAATTCGGCCCCTTGCCCCCGGCATAAATCGAGATGGGCCTGCGAAAGCTGGGCAAGGATGTCGCTGACGGCGCCGGCGCCCAGGGTGGAAGTCTCCCCGGCAATCAGACGGTATCCCAATCCGACGAGATAATCCCCGGCGTTGACGGCCGGGCCGAGCCCGTACTGGCGGTGGAGGGTCTCCCGACCGTAGCGGAACTCATCCCCGTCTTCGATGTCGTCATGGATAAGAGAGGCTTTGTGCAACGCCTCGATGGCGATGGCCAGACGCTGAACGGCGGGAGGGATGGGGTGGTGATATTCGCTGCCCTGTTCGAGGGCGGCGCGACCGCCACGGGCGACGGCGTAGGATGCAAGGGTCACAAAAGGCCGCAGACGCTTGCCGCCTTCATGGAGCCAGCGGACGGCGATATCGCTGGTGGCGTTCAATCCGTCGCGGGGAGGCTGATCGGGGCCGAGGCTGGGGGCCAGGAACTGGGAAAAAGTCGGCTCCTGGAAAATGCGCACGGTTTGGCGCAGCAGCGGAACGTAACTGCGGGTATGGGAAGCCGGGCCGGGAGTGTGGCTGGTCAGCAGGGAGCGGATTTCATCGAACTCGGCCTGCGTATCGCGGCAGCCGTCGGTAAGCAGGGGGATGGCGATAGGCGGGATGCCGAGTTCGACGATGCGGGAGAAGGACTTTTCCAGCGAATCCATGCAGGCCACGCCGATCATGGCGTCAACCTGCCCGTCGAGAATCTTCGTCAGTGCGGAGCCGGTGCCTTCGGCGATGATGACCTGGTAGCCCAGACGCTGGGCCTGGGTTTGCAGGTCGTGAATTTCGCATTTCCCGCAATGGGCGCAGTGGAGCCCGACGGCGCTGTAGGTTCCACTACAGGCGGATTTATTGCTGAGGCAATGGGGCAGAAGCAGCAGCCGCCGGTCGAAGGGGACGGCCAGAAAAGCTTCCAGCCAGAAGGCGTTGTTGACGGCGACCATGGCATAGCCGAGGAATTTTTCCGCCAGCGAAAGGCGATGAAGCAGAAGACGGGCCTGGGTTTCGAGGGCCGCCTGCGTGGGCGGGTTGTCGCGGAGCATGTGCCGAGCGAGTTCCGTGGCCACGTAGCGCATGGAATGGCGCACGGTGGCGTCCTGGGGGACTTGCTTGAGATCGGGAGAGGTTGTGGAGTGTGTGGCCATAGCACCGCCTAACCGCAGGATACCACGAGGGAGCGGGTTTGTTTAAAAGGCCCTGACGAAATTAACCACGGAGACACAGAGGCACGGAGGCGCTATTGTGTCCAAAGGTCTGTTACCAAACCACTTTTTTTAAAAAAGCTTTTTAAGAGTCGGATTTGTCAAATCCCGTTCTGCCGCAAGTTGGCCTCCGTGCCTCTGTGCCTCCGTGGTTTTATGGGAGCCTTTAAGTCTTCCCAATGCCTCCATCGCCCAGATTAGAGGATACAGTTGTTCGGAATACCAGAGGCTTGCAAAGTAAAGGCCGATAGGGGCGGGTTTGTCCAGTCCGGTGACGGAAATATGTTCGATCAGGTAACCGGTTGCGCGGTCGAGGGCGGAAGCGACGGCGGGGATTGACCGCCAGCCGACGAGGGCGGAGACGGCCAGGCTGGATTCTTCGATCGTGGAGGGCAGAGCCTTGTTGCCGCCCCATCCTCCATCGGGGTTTTGCGCATTCAAGAGAAATTGAATGGCCAGGAGAACCCGGGGGTCGCGGACGTGCAGATCGTCCATGCGCGCAGGACGCGGGCGGTGCCGAGAACGGGGTTGGCGTGACGGGGGGCGGACTGGTTGCCGAACCAGAGCGGGAGCCAGGAACCATCGGGAAGCTGGGTGCGGAAAAGATAGCGAACGCCTCGTCGAATGGCGCGGGGAATTTGGCGGAGGTTGTGTCTCTGGCGGGGTCGCAACGGGCAAGTCTGTCTGGAGTTATAGACGGCCAAGGCGCGCAGGGCGTGGGCGGTGAGGTCGGGAGCGCTCTGGTCGAAGGGGAGTTTCCCCCAGCCCCGGCAGAAGGTGGGCCAGCCGCCGTCGGAGTTCTGGAGTTGGAGAATCCAGCGGATGCCCGAATCGAGGGCCTCGCTCGCGGCGGCGTCGGGGGCGAGATGGTGGAGGGCGAGGATCGCACCGGAAGTGTCGTCGAGGTCGGGAACGCCGCCGGGCAGATGAGTCCAGGCCCAGCCGCCGGGGCGGGTGTTGGTGTAAGGATGCGAAACGCGGTATTGCCGGCGGAGAATCCAGTCGCGGGTTTGGCGGGCATCGATGCCGGGAAGTTCGCCGGCGCAATGGAGCGAGCCGACGGCGGCGGTCGTCAGCCAGACGCTGAGGTTGGAATCAATGGGCCAACTGCCATCGGGGCGTTGGGATTCGCGAAGGAAGGCAAGGCAGTTGCCGGTTACGGGGTGGTCGAGCCGCGAGGTGGAGATCAGGGCCATGGCCACGAAGCTGGTCAGGGGCGTGGCTTCGAGGAATCCGCCGCCGTCGGGTTGGATACGTTGCAGTTTGCGCAGGACCGATGGGGTGATGAACTCGCGAACCAGGCGAAGGGGACGGGCCGGCGGGCGGTGGTGGTGGACGGCCAGGCCGATGGCGATAAGGGCCGGAAGGGCATAGCTGACAACGTGCAGGCGGAGCATGCCATAGGAGGCGTGGGGGAGGGCGGCCAGCTCGAAAGGCAAATGAGGCGCCTCGTCCCAGCGAACCAGGCCGGCCAAGGCGCAGTTCATCAGGATGGGCGCGGCAAAGGTGCGGTCGTGGCCGTAGACGGCGCGGAGGGCGGCGGCAATGTCCTCCGGAGATCGGCCGGCGCGGGAATGGATATAGCCTGAAGCGGCGTCCAAGGCGGAGAAACGTCGCTGCGTGCGCGAGAATGCAAGGGAAAGGGCGGAGGCGGCCAGCAGCGTGGTGGAGAGATTGGAAGGGCTGTCGGGAGTGTCGCCCCAGCCGCCGTCGGAACATTGGGTTTGGGAAAGCCAGGAGACGGCGGCCTCAATACGATCCAGGTCGGCGGGTTCTTCGGCCAGCGAAAGGGCGCTGACTGCGGTGGCCGTGGAAAGCGCGGAGGAGGAGAGATGGCCTTGCCAGAACCCCTGGCTGTTGAGGGATTGAAGCAGGCGGTCGCGCACGGCGGACAGGGCCTGATCGAGATTCATCGTCGAGCCCTCCAGGAGTGCCAGGCGAAGAGGGTTTTCCATTGGGCGATCTGGCCAATCCCCATAAGCTGCATCATGCATCGCCGGGGCAGACTGACGCCGGCGGCACGCTGGCTGTCCCAGTACATGCGGGGAATCCAGCGGAAGTTGAGCCGGTAGCAGGTGCGGATCAGTTCCCAATGCAGCGGCGAAAGGGACCGAGGCGCGGGCGCACGGTTAATGGGCGCGTGAAGAACGGGAAAGACGGTGACGGGAAGATGGGCCAGGCCGCGCACCCAATCGAGGGTGAGCTGGACATGCTGGGGCGTCTCATCGGGCAGCCCGAGGATGAGGCTGGCCATGGGGAGAAAGCCCGCCCGGCAGAGTCGTTGCAACTGGGCGGCACAGAAATCGCCCCAGTCGGATTCGGCGACTCCGTGCATCTTTCCGACGCCCCCGCTGGCTTTGAGCAGGGAACCGGAGGCGGTTTCGATGCCGACGTTGACCCACGGCCATTGTTGGCCGGTGTTGCCGACGAGCAGGTTGCGGACGGCGCGAAGCTGGTCGTCGGAATATTGGGCAATGCTGATGACGTTGACGTGATCGACCTGGATGAGACGCAGGCCGGGCAGTTGCCGCAGGTTCTGGAGCAGCTCGATCAGGGCGGCAGGGTTGGTGCGCAATCCGTCGGCGGCGTAGCGAAAGAGGTCTTCGCTGAGGATGGCGATGCTGTCAGCCCCGGCGGCCAGGTTGGTGCGGGCGTCGGCAAGAATGGTCTGGGGCGGAAGGTGAACCATGGGCACGCGGGCAATGGTGCAGAATCGGCAGCCGAGCCCGCACCCCCGGCTGATTTCAACAACGCCCATGGTGCTGGCGCCGCGAATGGGGGGAATGGAGGATGCGCCGGACCCTTGGCCGGAAATGACCGGATCGACGACCTGGCGGGCGATGAGTCGGCGGAAGACGTCGGCGACGTTGTCCTCGGCATAGCCGGTGATGACGTAATCAATGCCGAATCGTCGGCGGGCTTCGTCATCCCCGGCGACCTGCCAGGCGCCGGGACCGCCCAGAACCAGATCGGCCGTGGAACCGTTTCTCTTTTGAATCCGACGAATACGGCTCAGCAGCCTGCGAAACAGGGCCTGGGGATAGATTTGCCCGCCGGCAACGGAGGTCATGGTGGACGTGTTCATGCCCAGGCCCAGCGGTTCGCCGGAGGAGATGCCGATGATGCGGGTCGCAGGGCCGATGACGCGGGGAAGATCGGTTTCGCCGGCAAAGACGACCTGCCCGGCAGTGAAACCGTCGCGCAAGAGGGCGGCTTCGATCCGCCGCAGACCCAGCGGGGCCACGGGGCGGGGAGACAAAGGCATCAGAAGTTTTCCCAGCAGGACCGGCGGGGCGGTGGTGGTCTGGCTGGCGGCGAGCATGCCATCGAACAAAAGCCGATAGCCTGCCGTCAGGGTGCGGTCGGCGGTGAGGACGATGGGGTAACCTTCGACTGCGGCCAAGCTACCGTCTCCTTTGCAGCATCTCATCGACTTCATTCACCAGGGCATCAAGGTCCGCGAAAGCCGAAACCGCGACGGGAGGGGCGGCGGCCGGAGCATCGCCGCCGGCAATGACGGGGTCTTTGTCGTACAGGGGAAACATGATGGCGTTGTGCGGGCAGATTCGGCTGCACGCGGGGCAACCGGGTTTGCACTGATCCGGGTTCTGGACGATCAATCGCTTGTCATCGCTCCGGGCGTAAACGCCGAACAGGCAAAATTGCAGGCATTGAAGACAGTGCGTGCAGCGGGATTCATCGACAACGGGATACCAGCGGGGAGAAAACGGTTCGTGCAGTTCAACAACCTCGCCCGATTGGGTGTAAATATGAGCGTCAGGCGGACAGACGGTATCCAAGGCAGCCGTGCGGGCCTCGGATGTGGCAAGGTCGGCAAGGTTGAAAGCATCGAAGCGATGAGGCGTAACGCGGTGGCGGTGAAGAATCCATCGGGCGGGTCTGGGATGCAGCCAGGAGAAGACGGCCAGATGATCGCCGGCCTGGGCGAGAGCGGCCCAGAGACTGCCGTGCTCGGCGAGGTGGTTCAGATGAGGAAGCAGCAGCACGCGAAGCCCGCGTCCGCGACAGAGCGCAAGCAGGTGCTGCTCAACGGCCGACTGGTGCGGCTGGGCGCTGTGGCTTTGGAAGATGGCGATGACGGGCCGATTCATGTAGATGCCTTTATGGCTTGGTGTTAAGAATTATACTGGATAGCCGCATCCCGATGTATTCTAATACCCCAAGCGCCTTTTGGCGTTGTGGGCGGGGCGGAGAAAATCGAGAAGGTGTAAGTTTGATGCGCATGGCGATATTGGCCAAGTTCATTCCGTGGGTGCTGGCGGCGGGTGGGACCGTGGCGCTGGCGGTTTGGCTGCTCACTCCGCCTGACGCAATGAAGCTGAGCCAGCGCCTGCCGGGGGCGGATCGCCTCGGCGCCTCGGGCGCGACAACGGCCCAGGCGACGGAACTGGGCGGGACGCTGGTGCGGTCGGAAGGGGTGGCCTCGGACCTGCCGGGAGCGTGGCCGACGTTCCGGGGGATGAACCGGGACGGAATCAGTACGGAGAATGTCCGGCTGGCGCGCAAGTGGCCGGCGGAAGGACCGGCCAAACTCTGGAGCCTGTCGCTGGGCGAAGGATATGCCGGTGCGGCAGTGCTCAACGGGCGGGCATACGTCTTGGATTACGATCAGCAGGACCGGGCCGACGTGCTCCGCTGCTTGTCGCTGGGCGACGGAAAGGAAATCTGGCGCCGATCATACGCGGTAGACGTCAAGCGCAACCACGGCATGTCGCGCACGGTGCCGGCCGTGACGGATCGATACGTCGTGACCCTGGGGCCCAAGTGCCATGTCATGTGCGTGGACGCGATCAGCGGGCAGTTCCGCTGGGGGATGGACCTGGTGGCGCAGTTCCATGCGAAGGTGCCGCCGTGGTATGCCGGGCAGTGTCCGCTGATTGAGGCGGATCGGGCGATCCTCGCGCCCGGCGGCGATGCGCTCATGCTGGCGGTGGACTGCGCGACCGGCAAGATTCTATGGCAAACGCCCAACCCCAAGGGTTGGGAGATGACGCATTCCTCCATCGTCCCCATGACGCTTGAAGGCAAACGCATGTACGTCTACTGCGGCAACCGGGGCGTGGCGGGAGTGTCGGCCGAGGACGGGTCGATCCTCTGGCAGAGCGACGCCTGGAAAGTCAGCATGGCCACGGTCCCCACACCGGTGGTGATCGGCGACGGACGCATTTTCCTCAGCGGCGGATACGGGGCGGGAAGTCTGATGCTGCGGGTCAAACAGACCGGGGAAAAGTTTGACGCCGAAGTGTTGTACCGGCTGAAACCCGAGGTGTTCGGCTCGGAACAGCAGACGCCGATCTACTACAACGGTTATCTTTACGGCGTGATCCCCGGCGGACAGTTGGTCTGCCTGAATCTGGATGGGAAAGTCGTGTGGAGCAGCGGCGCAGATCACTTCGGCATCGGGCCGTACATGGTGGCGGGGGGGATGATCTGGCTGATGAATGACACCGGCGTTTTAAGTGCGGTGGAAGCGACGGCCGAGGGGTATCGACCGCTGGCCCGAAGCACCATTTTTGAGAGCGGACACGAGGCCTGGGGGCCGTTTGCACTGGCCGGGGGAAGGTTGATCGCGCGGGATTTGCGGCGGATGGTGTGCCTGGACGTGAAGGAGTCGGCCCATGAGTGAAAATGAATTTCAAACGCAGGGTTTGCCGGCAGCGCCGGGAATGTCGCGCGTGCAAAAGCTGGCCTTGGGAGCGGGGCTGATTGCGGTGCCGCTGGGCGCGGCATTTTTCTACGCGCACCTGAAGGAATCGGAACGCCGGGCCGACAAAGCCATGGAGGAGGGGGCCAACTATGACGTCAGCGCATTGCGGCAGGTAGACCCGGCTTTGATCAAGTATCACGAAACGGGCCGGATCGAAACCGGCATGCGCCAGCCGCGCGCGATTGCCGTGGACGCACAGGGACGCTTGCTGGTGGCCGGGGATCAGATGATCCGCGTGATGAGCCGCCGGGGCGAACGTATCGCCGATCTGTCGCTGGAGGGCGATCCGGTGGCGGTGGCGGGATCGCCGGACGGGACGATCTTTGTGGGGCTCAAGGACCACGTGGAAGTGTACGGTGCGGACGGGAAGCGAAAATCGGTTTGGCCGGCGTTCGGAAAGGGTTCGCAGTTGACGTGCATCGCGGTCATCGGGGGCGAGGTGTACGTTGCCGACGCGGGCCGGCGGGTTGTGCAGCGGTGCGGGTTTGACGGGAAGGTGTTGGGCGAACTGGGCCGGGCCGATGAGTCGCGGGGCGTTCGGGGTTTGGTCGTTCCCAGCGCACACCTGGACGTCGCCGGCGGAGCCAACGGGCGGATTTGGATTTCCAACCCCGGCCGGCACAGCCTGGAAAGTTACACGCCGGACGGGGAGATGCAGAGTTTCTGGGGCAAGCTGGGGGTGACGGTGGATGCGTTCTTCGGCTGCTGCAATCCGAGCGATTTTGCGGTGTTATCCGACGGGCGAATCGTCACGGCCGAGAAGGGCGTGCCGCGGGTGAAGGTGTATGCGCCGGACGGTCAATTGCAGGCCGTGGTGGCTTCGCCCGATTCGTTCGGGGGGAACATGACGGGGTTGGACCTGGCGGTTGATCCCAGCGATCACATTCTGGTTTTGGAGCCGGGCACGTCGGCCGTGCGGGTGTTCGTGAGCAACGAGAAGGGGGCCGGATGAGCCAGGCGAACGAGACAAGCCGGCGGGAATTTCTTTCCGGATTGGTGCGCTACGGCCTGACGGGGGGATTGCTCCTGGGCGCAGGCGGATTGATCTTGCGCCGCGCCGGTGAAGGGGCAAACTGCCGCCGGCAGGTGGCGTGCGCCGATTGCGAGGCGTTTTCGGATTGTCCGCTATCCCCGGCGGTGGCGGCGCGGGGCGGGATGACGAAGGACGGTTATGGCGGAAGATAAGGACAACATCAGCCGCCGGAGTTTCCTGGCCGGTGGAATCCGCGGCGCGGCGATTCTGTCGTTGGGCGGTGCGCTGGGCTATGCCTTGTCGCGGGATCATGCCGGGCAGACGCTCTGGCAGATCGATCCGTACAAGTGTACGCAGTGCGGCAAGTGCGCCACGAATTGCGTGCTGAATCCCTCGGCGGTGAAGTGCGTCCATTCGTTCGGAATCTGCGGCTACTGCGACTTATGCACCGGTTTCTTCGAGGCCCAGCCCAACGCCCTGAACACGGCCGCCGAAAATCAGCTCTGCCCGACGGCGGCGCTGAAGCGGAAGTTCATCGAAGACCCGTATTACGAGTACACGATTGACGCCAACCTGTGCATCGGCTGCGGCAAGTGCGTCAAAGGTTGCAACACCTTCGGCAACGGGTCGTTGATCCTTCAGATCGACCAGGGCCGGTGCGTGCGATGCAACTGGTGTTCCATCGCGGCGGCCTGTCCGTCGCAGGCGATCAGCCGGGTGCCGGCGGATCGACCCTATCAAATGAAAACCCGGACTCGGACGAGCTGATGCGAAAATGGATTGTGCAACTTGTTCTGCTGGCGCTGTTGCCAACGTGGGCGATGGCCGAGGAGCGGTTTCCTCCGCCGGATTTCCGTAGCGGCTATGCGCTGCCGCAGCAGCCGCTGAATGCGACGCGCGGTTCGGGGTGGGCGTACGCGGACGTGGCGGCGTTGACGCTGGCGCTGGGTCTGTCGGCGTACTGGGTACACAAAAAGCGGTCGCGCCGGGGCGTGTTTCTGCTGATGGCGGCGTCGCTGATTTACTTCGGGTTTTACCGCAAAGGATGCGTCTGTTCGGTCGGCTCCATTCAGAACGTGGCGATGGCGCTGGGTGATGGAGGCTATGCGCTGCCGTGGACGGCGGGGGCGTTTTTCGCACTGCCGCTGGTGTTCACGCTGTTTTTCGGGCGGGTGTTCTGTGCGTCGGTGTGTCCGCTTGGGGCGATTCAGGATGCGGTGTTGTGGCGGCCGATTGAGGTGCCGCGGTGGCTGGAAACGTCGCTGGGATTGTTCGCCTATTTCTATCTGGGGCTGGCGGCGCTGTACGCATTTTCGGGAAGCGATTTTTTCATCTGCCAGTACGACCCGTTCGTTTCGTTTTTTCGCCTGAGCGGCAAAGCGTCCATGCTGCTGCTGGGGGCGGTGTTTCTGGGGGCGGGGCTGTTCGTCGGGCGGGTCTATTGCCGGTTCGTGTGTCCGTACGGGGTGCTGCTGCGGCTGCTGTCGCCATTTTCCAAGTGGAGGGTCTCCATCAGCCCGGACAAGTGCGTGGACTGCCGGCTGTGTCAGCAGAGTTGCCCATTCAACGCGATCCGCTATCCGACGCCGGCCAAGCGACCGACCCTTCAAATGCGCGATCGACTCCGACTGGCGGTATTGCTGGCGATGGTTCCGGTGTTGTCGGCCGGGTTCGGGCTGTTGGGATATCACGCCAGCGGCGTAATGGCCCGGCTGGATTCAACACGACATTTGCAGTCGCACCCGAACCGCTTTGCCTGGGGCTGTGCGATGCTGGGGGTTTGGATGGGTTTGGTGATTTCGCTGAAACTGGTGGGCCATGCCGTCCGCCGGACGCGCAGCGAATACACGGCCGACGCGGGAACTTGCCTGGCGTGTGCGCGGTGTTACCAGTATTGCCCGGTGGAGCGGGAACGCCTGGAGAAAGAGCAGGTCTTCGTCGGATGAGTACCGAGCCGATTCATCTCAAGGTGCAACAGCCCGGCGAGGGCGCACGCCGCGTGGCGCGATGGGCGGCGGCGCTGGCGGCGGTGTTTTCCGTGCTCGTGGCCGGCGCAATGATCGAAGCGTTCGTGCGGGATCAGCAGGCCAATCCGCTGGTGGACGCACGGTTGCCCAGGCTGAAGGAGGAGTTGAACCGTCAGCCCGAAGATAAAAAAGTTCAGGACGAAATCCGGCGGCTGGATTTGCGGGTGCGGGAAGAATATTTCGCCCGGCGGGCGTTCATCCGTCGGGGAAGCTACCTGCTGCTGGGGGGGTTGGCGTCGCTGGCGATTGCACTGAAATGTGCGGCCCGCTTCGGAGCAAACAGGCCGACGTCGGCGGAAGATTTACCAACCCCCGCGGACCCTTGGAAGACGGCGGCAAGCATCCGGCTGGCGATTATGGTCGTGGGCGTGGCGTCGGCGGGGTTGCTGCTGGCGGCATGGTGGTCAGCCCGGCAAACGCCTCCGAGAACGGATAACGTGGTCGTAACGCCCGGCTGGGCGAATGACGAGGAGATGGCTCGCAATTGGCCCTCGTTCAGAGGATACGACGGGCGCGGCATTGTGCCGGGGTCGCTACGGATATCGGGCTGGGACGGGGCTTCGGGCAAGGGCGTGGTGTGGAAAATCGCCGTGCCGTTGCCGGGAAAGAATTCGCCCGTCCTCTGGGGCAACCGGGTGTTTTTAAGCGGGGCGACGCCGCGGGAGCAGAAGGTGTTCTGCTACGACGCCGACGGCGGAAAGCTCCTGTGGGATCGGGCGGTGACGACGCCGGGAAACGTCAAACGCCCCGACGTGTTTGAGGACACGGGCAATGCCCCTTCGACGATGGCCACGGACGGCCGGCGGGTGTTTGCCATCTTCGTGACCGGCGATCTGGCCGCCTTTGATTTTGAGGGCCGACAAGTCTGGACGACCAACCTGGGCTCGCCACAGAGCCAGTACGGTTATGCGGCATCCCTGGCGGTGTACCAGGATCGTTTGATCGTGCAGTTCGATCAAGGCTCGGAAGCGTCGGAAGGATTGTCGTCGCTGATCGGTTTGGACTGCGCCACCGGGAAAATCGTGTGGAAGACCAGGCGGGACGTGCCCAATTCGTGGGCTTCGCCGGTGGTGATCAGAAACCAGTCGGACGTGCAGGTGGTGACGGCGGCCAACCCGTGGGTCATCGCCTATTCGCCTTCGGACGGGCATGAAATCTGGCGGGCCAAGTGCCTCGACGGAGACGTGGCGGCGACGCCGACGTTCTTCGGGGGCACGGTCTTCGTCGCCAACGACCGGGCCAAGGCGGCGGCCATCAAGGTTGACGGCAAGGGCGACGTAACCGCCAGCCACATCGTATGGACGGCCGAGGAGGGTCTGCCCGACATCGCCAGCCCCCTGGCGACAGACGAGATCGTCCTGCTGGCCACCTCATCAGGCACGCTGACCTGCTACGAAGCGACAACGGGCAAGAAGCTGTGGACGCACGACATTGAAGGCGGCGTATACGCCTCGCCATCGCTGGTGGGGCAGACGATCTATCTGATCGACGGCAAAGGCGTGACGCATTTCCTCCAGGCGGGACGGGAATACAAGGAACTGGGCACGGCATCGCTGGGTGAAGAGGTGAGCGCATCGGCGGCATTCTCGGCAGGGCGCATGTTCGTCCGCGGCAAGGAACACCTCTATTGCATCGGTGCTAAATAATGAAACTCGCCTTGGCCCAATTTGTTCCCGTGGAGGTGGACCTGAACTTCGTCGATCAGGTCGTCAACCGCCTCGGCCGGGATGCCCAGTCGCTGATCCCGATTCTCCAGGCATTGCAGGAACACTACGGCTATCTGCCCGAGCAGGCTCTGCGGCGGGTATGTCAGATCACCAGCATCACCCCGGCGGCGGTGACGGGCGTCTCTACGTTTTACGCGCAATTCCGCCATCAACCGGCCGGGCGGCATCGGGTGCGGATTTGCCACGGCACGGCCTGCCATGTGAAGGGCTCGGAACAGCTCGAAGACGCGGTGCGGCGTCATCTGCACATCGAGTCAGGTCAGGATACCGACGAGCAGGGCGAGTTCACACTCGAACGCGTCGGCTGCCTGGGCTGCTGCACGCTGGCGCCCGTCATGCAGATCGACGGCGTCACCTATGGCCATCTGACGCCGGACGCCGCATCAGGTTCCATTGAAGATTTCCTTCACACGGGAAACCGCCAGGGCGGGGACGACGGCTTGTCAACCGCCGCATCGGACGGGGCGACGGAAATTCGCGTGGGCGTGGGATCGTGCTGCATCGCCGGCGGAAGCCTGGCGGTTCGCCAGTCGCTGGAGCGGACGGTAAACCGCCTGGGGGCGTCGGCGCTGGTCAAGCCCGTGGGCTGTGTGGGGATGTGCCATCAGACCCCGCTGGTGGAGATCGTCCAGCCGGGCCGGCCGTCCATCTTGTATGCGAAAGTGTCGGCCGGCGAGGCCGAAGGAATCGTGCGCAGGCACTTCCGGCCGCGAGGCTTGATCCGGCGGGTCAGGACGATGATGGCCGGGGCGCTGGATCGGCTGCTCAGCGACGAAAACTGGCAACCGGTGACGCGCTACGCCATCGACGTGCGCGACAAACCGGTATGTGAATTTCTGGGCCGTCAGAAGCGGATCGCCACCGAAAACTGCGGCGATTTGAACCCGCTGGACCTGGAAGAATACCTGGCCCATGAGGGTTTCGCGGCCTTGCGCAAGTGCCTGGCGCTGCCGAACCCGGCGGCACTGGTGGACATGATCGAAACGTCGGGCCTGCGAGGTCGGGGCGGGGCGGGGTTTCCCACCGGTCGAAAATGGGCGAGCGTCCGGGCCGCGGCGGGCAAGGAAAAATACATCATCTGCAACGGGGACGAGGGCGATCCGGGCGCGTTCATGGACCGGATGCTGCTGGAATCGTACCCATACCGCGTGCTGGAGGGGATGATCATCGCCTCGCTGGCGGTGGGGGCCGAAGAAGGTATTCTCTACATTCGTCATGAATACTCCCTTGCGGTGAAGCGCATCCGCGAGGCCATCGCGGTCTGCGAGAAGCATAATCTGCTCGGGACGAGCATCCTGGGATCGGGCCACAGCCTGCGGCTTCGGGTGATGGAAGGGGCCGGGGCGTTCGTGTGCGGCGAAGAAACGGCGCTGCTGGCTTCCATCGAGGGACGGCGGGGAATGCCCCGATTGCGCCCGCCTTTCCCGGCCGAGCGCGGTCTGTGGGACAAGCCGACACTGATCAACAACGTGGAAACGTACGCTCTGGCGCCGTGGATCATCCGTCACGGGGCCGAGGCGTTCGCCTCACTGGGAACGGCCAAAAGCAAGGGAACCAAGGTCTTCGCCCTTACGGGGAAAGTAGCCCGTGGCGGACTGATCGAAGTCCCGATGGGAGTAACGATCCGCCAGATCGTGGAAGAGATCGGCGGCGGCGTTGCCGATGGCCGGCGGTTCAAGGCGGTGCAGATCGGCGGGCCGTCCGGCGGGTGCATCCCCGAGAAGCTGGCGGATACGCCGGTGGATTTCGAATCGCTGTCGGCCGCCGGAGCGATCATGGGATCGGGCGGGCTGGTCGTCATGGACGACAGTGATTGCATGGTGGACATTTCCCGGTATTTCCTGCAATTCACGCAGGCCGAATCGTGCGGCAAATGCACCTTCTGCCGAGTGGGAACCCGGCGGATGCTGGACATCCTCGACCGGCTGTGCGCCGGCCAGGCCCGGCGGGACGATCTGAAACAACTGGAAGAACTGGCCGAAACCGTCAAGCGCGCCAGCCTTTGCGGACTGGGGCAGACCGCTCCCAATCCCGTGCTGACGACGCTGCGCTATTTCCGCGACGAATACGAAGCGCACCTGCAAGGCCGCTGCCCCGCGGGCCGGTGCAAGGGGCTGATCAAGTACGAAGTGACCGACGAGTGCATCGGATGCACCAGGTGCGCCCAGGCCTGTCCGGAAGGGGCGATTGCCCTGACGCCGTATATGAAACACGAAATTGATCTGACGCGGTGTACGCGGTGCGACGTGTGCCGCGGCGTCTGCCCGGAGAACTGCATTGTGGTGAAATAAGGTTGCACAACGCTATGCCCAAGGTTCGCATAGACAATCACGAAGTGGAAGTCCCGGCCGGCGCGACGGTACTCCAAGCCGCCCGGCAGGCGGGGATCGAGATCCCCACGCTCTGCTACCTCGAAGGCTGCGAGGCGCAGACGTCCTGCCTGGTTTGCGTGGTGCGGATCAACGGTTCGCCCCGGCTTGTTCCCTCGTGCGCAACCAAGGTGCAGGACGGGATGGTGGTGGAGAGCGAAACCGATGAAGTCCGCTCCGCCCGGCGGATGGCGCTGGAACTGCTGTTGGCCGACCACACGGGCGACTGTCTGGCGCCCTGCCAGGGGGTCTGCCCGGCCCACATGGACATCCCGGAGATGATCCGCCAGATCAACGCGGGGGAACTGAGGGAGGCGATTGTCACGGTGAAACGGATGATCGCCTTGCCGGCGATCCTGGGCCGGATTTGCCCGGATTTGTGCGAGAAGGGATGTCGGCGCAGCCAGTACGACGAGCCGGTCTCGATCTGCGAATTGAAGCGTTTCGTGGCGGATGCGGACCTGGCTTCGGCGCATCCTTATCTGCCGGTCTGCAAGCCGCCGACGGGCAAGCGGGTGGCCGTCGTCGGGGCAGGCCCGGCGGGTCTGGCGGCGGCCTGGTATCTGCGGCAGTCGGGGCATGCGGTGGTTGTCTACGATCAGCATCCCGAGGCCGGCGGTACGGTGCGCTATGCCATTCCCGAGAGCGTGCTGCCGCGAAAGGTGATCGATGCGGAAGTGAATCAGATCAAGGCCCTGGGGCGGAGTTTCGGATGGGAACCGCCGTGGGGGCGGGATTGCCGCTGGAACAACTTCGGCGTGAATATGACGCCGTGGTGGTGGCCGCCGGGGAACTGGATGCGGCCAAGGCCGCGGCGCTGGGATTGCCCTTTGCGGCAAAAGGTTTGCAGGTGGACCGCGATACGATGATGGCGCCGCTGGCGGGTGTGTTCGTGGCCGGCGGGGCGATTACGCCGCTGCGCTACGCGGTTCGGGCTTGTGCCGAGGGCGCGACGTCGCGGAATACGTCGATGATTATTTGAACGGCCGGAAATCAAGCGGGCGTGTGCCGTCATTCAACTCGCGCATGGGAAAGCTGAATGAAACGGAGATGGCGTCATTCATGGCCGAGGCCGTAAAAGTGGCGAGGGCCAACGAGCCGGACGGGCTCGGCGAACAGCAAGCTCTGGAGGAGGCGCACCGGTGTCAAAGCTGCGATTGTGGCAGCCTGGATGGGTGTAAGCTGCGCCGTTATGCGGTCGAATACAAAGTGAATTCAACCCGTTTCCGCAGCGAGCGACGCCCGTACGAACGAATCGCCACTCATCCGACAGTGTGGTTTGAACCGGGCAAGTGCATCATTTGCGGATTGTGCGTTCAGATCACCCAACAGGCGGCCGAGCCGCTCGGGCTGACGTACGTCGGACGCGGCTTTACGGTGCGGGTTGGAACGCCGTTCAACGAAGACATGTCCAAGGCGCTGGACCGGGTTGCCGGGCAGTGCGTGGCGGCCTGTCCGACGGGGGCGCTTTTTTCCGCGACCCCGGGCTGCGAAACAGCACGCGGCCCGGCGCGGTTTCGCTACCGGTGTTGCCATGATACAACCAGCCGAACAACTTCGGGTTCAATCGCTCAGCCGACGCTACGAGACCGACGGGCCGTGGGTGCTTAAGGACGCGACCTTTTCCGCCTGCGCGGGAGAAACGCTGGCGATCGTCGGCCCGTCAGGATCGGGCAAGAGCACGCTGCTGAACGTCATCGGATCACTGGACAAGCCGACGTCCGGAACGGTCTGGCTGGGCGCTACGCAGGTCACGGCCCTGACCGACGGGACGGCCCTGGCGGCATATCGCGCCTCGCAGGTCGGGTTCGTTTTCCAAGACCACCATCTCCTGGGACAACTCACCGCCATAGAGAATGTGCTTCTGCCCGCACTGGCGGCAAACAAGTCTGAAAACCGCTCGCGCGCCGGGGAACTCTTGAATTTGGTAGGTCTGCTCGACCGGGCCGTGGCATTCCCTTCGCAACTCTCGGGCGGCGAGCGCCAGCGGGTCGCCATCGCCCGGGCAATGATGAACAACCCGGCCGTGCTGCTCTGCGACGAACCGACGGGAAACCTCGATCACCAAACCGGCTGCCGGGTGGTGGAGATGCTCTTGGAACTGGCGCGACGCCAAAACACCATCGTGCTGATGGTAACGCACAACCTCGAGCTGGCCGGGCGCTTCGGCCGAATCCTGGAATTGAAAGAAGGAAAGCTCGAGGCAGCATTACGAAGCGGAGTTTAGAAGCTTTAGCGGTCGGGCTTGCCCGACCCGTTTGCCGGTCCTGAAACGACTAAAAGTTCGGGCGCAATGCCATGAGTGCAATCCGGTTCATCTTTCGCAGCCTGTGGTACTACCGGCGAACCGGCGTTTTCATCGCCCTGGGCCTGTCGGTGGCAGTAGCGGTGATTGCCGGCTCGCTGCTCATGGGCGATTGTATGACGGCCAGTCTCCGGCAGAATCTGCTCAGGCGTCTGGGGAACGTGGATCATGCACTGATCTCGCCCCATTTCTTTCGAGCCGCCTTGGCCGGGCAGATGGCCGGCAATCCGCTTTTAATCAAACAGACGGCAGACATCTCAGCGGGCATCATCAGCCGGGGAGTCGTGCGGGCCGCGGATTCGGACACCGCCGGCGTCAGTGCGCCGGTCTATGGCGTGGATGACGGCTTCTGGCGATTTTCCCCGGGACAAAAACCGCTGTCGTTGACGGGGCGACAGGCGGCAATCAGCCGAGTACTGGCGGAGGAACTGCATCTGCGCGTGGGCGATGATTTGCTGCTGACGGTGGATCGGCAAGGCAAACTGGCGGACCAGTCGCTGTTTGCCCGCCGCAAGCGGGAGTCAACGTCGCGGACTCTGCGATTGGAAGTGGCGGCCGTCCTGGATGACCAGTCGGCGGGCGGATTCGGGCTCGACGCCGCGCACGGCCGAGCCCAAAAACGTCTTTCTCTCCCGCGAATCCTTGGCCGAGGCGATGGATAAAAACGGCCTGGCCAACCTGATCCTGATCCATTGGACCGAAGCAGAAAAAGCAGACCGGCAGTCGCGCTTGCAGTGGGCCATGTCGCAAGCCTGCACACTGGCGGATTACGGATTGAAACTGGTTCCCAGCGAGTCCGGCGGATACGTGGCGATGGAAAGCGATTCGCTGGTGTTGAACGAGTCGCAGTGCCAAGCGGCCCGCGAGGCCGCGGCCGATTGCAAGGCGAAAGCTTCGCCCGCCTCGGTCTACCTGGCGACGCGCATTGCCAGAACCGGGAACCAGGCGGGAAGCATTTCCTACGCAGTGGTCGCCGGCCTGGCCGATCCTCCGTCCCCGTGCCCCGGCACAGGTGACGTGCGCCTGGCCGACCCCGACGGCGTCTGGCTCAACTCATGGGCGGCGACCGATCTGGGCGCGAACGTCGGGGAATCGCTGGAGCTGACGTACCTGGTCCCGACGCCACAGGGAACGTACCACGAGAAAACCCTCCGGCGAAAGTTAAAGGGCGTCATCCTCCTATCGGGTGCGGCGGACGATCCGCAGCTTACTCCCACGCTGGAAGGATTGACCGACGCCACGCGGATCGACGAATGGTCCGCGCCCTTTCCCATCGATCTAAGCCGGGTGACGCAGCGCGATGACGCTTACTGGGAACGATATCGTGCGACGCCCAAGGCTTTCGTCAGCCTCGATACGATGCGTGACGTCTGGGGGCAAAGCTCGCCCGCGGGAGGATCGGATTGGATCACCTCCATGCGGATGATCCCCGTGCCGGGGACGCGATTGGCGGATTTGCCGCAACGGTTGACGTCATCGCTGTTGCAGCGGTTGTCGCCCCAGGACAGTCAGATGGCCTTCCGCCCGCTGCGGAAGATGATGCTGGAGGCGTCAAAGGGGGCGGGAGAATTCGGCCAGTTATTTCTGGCGATGAGCTTCTTTCTGGTGATCTCGGCCGCGGCCCTAGCGGGCGCGATCATGCGGCTGATGGTGCAGCGCCGGGCCGAGGAAATGGGCATGATGCTGGCCTGTGGCTGGCGTCGGGCTGCCGTGGCGGGGGTGATTCTCGGGGAAGGATTGGCCCTCTCCGCAGTCGGGGTGATGGCGGGCCTGCCGTTGGGCGTGTTGTACAGCCGGGGATTGTTGTACGCGATGCAGCGGTGGTGGATGAGCCCGTGGGATCGGTTGACGCTGCAAATGCACATCGACCCGATGACCCTGCTCTACAGCGGCGCAAGCGGTCTGGCGATCGGGATGGGATGCGCCCTTTGGAGCATGCGAACCTCCCGGCGGCGAGGGGTGTTGGAACTGCTTTCGGGTTGGCAGGCCATGGCGGTGCAAAACCGGCCCGGCGAGGGCCGGTGGGCCGGGCGTTTGCTGGTGGGTGTATCGGTTCTCGCGGCGGGCGCGATGGGATTGTCGGCAGCGGGAAAGATTCCGCCGGAGATCGGCTTCTTCTCAGGCGGAAGTACTTTGCTGGTGGCGGGATTGTTGCTGACGGCGGTGATATTGCACCGGGCAATGCGGCAGCGGCATACGCTATCGCTGACCTCGCTGGCGGTGCGAAGTGCGGCCGCCAATCGCGGCCGCAGCCTGCTGACGGTGGGACTGTTCGCCGCGGCGATGTTCATTGTGATGACGGTCGCGGTGAATCGCCGCAACCTCTCGAACCTGGATCCGGCAGACATCCGCTCGGGAACCGGTGGTTTCACCCTGCGGTTCACAACCTCCGTGCCGCTGCATTACGACCTGGCCAGCATCGAGGGCCGGAAAAACCTGGGATTTTCCGCCAAGGACGAAGCGGCCTTCGCCGGGGCGACGGTGATGCCGCTGCTGGCCAGTCCGGGCGATGACGTCAGTTGTCTGAATCTGGCCCAGCCTCAGCAGCCCCGATTGCTGGGCGTGTCGCGACAGTTCATCAACCGGGGCGGGTTTCCCGTTCGTCCGGCGAACAGCTCACTCGCGGGCAATCCCTGGAATGCGCTGCTGGAAAAGCCAGACGCGGATGATGCAATCCCCGCGTTCGGGGATGCCGAATCCGTCCAGTGGAAATTGCATGTGGGATTAGGCGACGTCCTGACCACGCCCGGCCCTTCGGGCCAACCGATCAAACTGCGAATTGCGGGCGTGATTTCCGGGAGCATCTTTGGCGGCGAACTGCTGGTGTCGCAAGAGAACTTCCGGCGGCTCTATCCCAATACTCAAGGGACAAGTTACTTTCTCCTTGCCTGCGATCAGGGAAAGACGGCGGCCCTGACGGACGCATTGCGCGGAGCCCTGGCCGACTGGGGCGTTGAGTTACGCCAGACGCGGGAGATTCTCAAAAGCTATCTCGACGTTCAGAATGTTTACCTGTCCATCTTCATGGTGCTGGGTGGGTTGGGAACCCTGCTGGGGACGGTCGGGATGCTGGCGGTGATTTTCCGCAGCGTCTTTGAGCGGCGGAGCGAACTGGCTTTGATGTCGGCGGTGGGATTCGGCAGGCCCGTTCTGGTGCGGTTGGTGGTGATGGAATTTACGGGATTGCTGCTGGCGGGATTAGTCTGCGGTTCGGTGGCGGCCTGGGTGGCGACAATGCCCGTCGTGCTCGGAGGGCAGAGTCAGGCACAATGGCCGCACATCGGCGCACTGTTGGGCGGTATCTTTATATTGGGCCTGGTGTGTTGCATGGTGGCGGCAAACGCTTCGGTAAGCCGAACCCCGGCGGCGGCATTGCGGGAGGAATAATGCGATTGAAATCAGGTTGCACAAACTGGCGATGGAGCGCCTTGGCGTTGCTGCTGGCTTTGGCCGGATGGGGGATGGCGAACGAGACGCCCGCGGATGCGGACTGGCCGAGCTTTCGCGGCGATGCGCACATGACGGGAGTGGCAAAAGGATCGCTGGCCGGGAAACTCAAAAAAGTCTGGCGCTACGAAGCAGGCTCGCCGATCGAATCAACCGCGGCAATTGCGAACGGCCGGGTATACGTGGGAACCGCAAAGGGCGAATTGCTGGCCCTGTCTTTGAACGACGGCCGACTGGCCTGGAAGTTCAAGGCGGCCGGGGCAATCTCGGCTTCCCCGTGTGTGGCGGATCAAATGCTGTACATAGGGGACGAAGAGGGAAACTTCTACGCCGTCGGGCTTGAAACCGGCCGGCTGGCTTGGAAGTTCCAGGCAAAAGACAAAATCATTTCATCGGCAACCCCGATCGAGGGTGCGGTGCTGGTGGGATCATACGATCACAACCTGTATTGTCTGGACAGACTCGGCGGCAAACTGCGATGGGCTTTTCAGGCCGACGCCCAGGTGCATTGCTCGCCCTGCGTCGTGGACAATCTGGCGATAATCGCCGGATGCGACGGACAGCTTCGCGGCATCGACATAAAGACCGGCAAGCCCCTCTGGAGCGTCTCCACGGACGGACCTTGTGCCGCATCGCCTGCGGCGCTGGGCGGAACGGTCTTCGTCGGCACACTCAAGGGCGATTGCCTGGCCGTGCGTCTGAAGGACGGAGCGGCGGTGTGGAAAGTCGAGGGTGATCTGCCCCAGCGGCAGATGGGCCAGATCCTCGCCAGCAGTGCCGCGGATGCCCGGGGCGTGATCTTTGCTTCGCAGGGCCAACGGGTCTTTTGTACCGAGCCGGACAGCGGAAAAGTGAAGTGGACGTTCCAGGCCGCAGGGGCGATGGAAGCATCGCCGGTCGTCGTGGGAGACGTCGTATACGTCGGCTCGCGGGATGGAACTTTGTACGGTCTGAGCATGGCGGATGGGAAGATGGTCTGGCGGTTTATCTGTGGGGCGGAGATCAAAGCGTCGGCCGCGGTTGGGGCCGGCCGATTGGTGGTTGGCTGCGGCGACGGGGCGATTTATTGTCTGGAATGAGACCGCCGCGGCAGATCAAATTTTAGCACAGCTCAGTTCTTTTCTTTATGGGAGACATTGCGTCTGCGCAGTCGAAGATCCTCGCCGACCAACCTACGATCAACAGGGCGGTTTTAAGGAGTACATCATGGGACAAGGTCGTAACAGTCGCCGAAATTCCTCGCTGGATGACAAGAAGGAACGCGCCGCCGGCCGGCTGCGGGAGCAGGCCGCCGAGCCGGTATGGGACATGTCCAGCGAACTGGCCCGCCGACAAACCAAGGGGGCGTTTGGCCGATGGGGTATTCCCGACCGCTCCGATCAGCAAGGCGGCCTGCGCGAAGGCGGGAACGACACGGCTCCGCCCGGTAAATAAACGAAGCGCTCGTTACTCCGTTTCGCCGCTGCCCGCAGGGCAGCGCGTCTTTTATCGAACAAGATGCACTGCCTTTGAGACCGTGGGAGCCTTCACGGCACAAGCACATTAAACAACCAGAACCCGACCGGAACTGTGACAATGCTGAGCAGGGTGCTATAGAAAACACTTTGGGCGGCAAGCCGGGCGTCCTGTGCGAACCGATCCGTAAGAATGCTGCAATTCACAGCCACCGGCATCGCGGCAATGAGAAAGAGAATCGCCACCGGCATTCGCGGTAGCGGCCGGCCGCTATGCTGGACGAGCCAGATCAAGCCCAGTGCGGCCAAGGGAACGCACACCAGCCGCAGAAAGACAATCCCGCTCAAGGGCCGATCAGGTCTGGAACCCGCCAACGGAATAGCGCCGAGCTGAGCCCCAATCAACACCAGCGCCAGCGGTACAGTGAGACTGCCCAGAAGGGCCAGCCCTTCAAACACCGCCTTACCGGCAAGAGACCCCAGCCCGACAGCGCCGACGCCATTGCCCGCCGGCAACGTGATGCCCAGAAGGATTCCCAACAGCGTGGCGATCAAACCGGGATTTTTAACCAGTGATAACATCGCCGACCGGTCCAGGCGTCCGCCGTGCAACGTGGCCACGCCCAGCGTCCACAGCGCAACCTGCGCCCCGATGTTGCACAACAGCAGAATTTGCACCCCCGCGGGGCCGTAAAGTTCCTGCACGATAGGCAGCGGCAGATAAATCCAGTTGGCCAGCGAAACGGCAAAGATAAAAGTGGGTGCCTGCCTGCGTGTGCAGAACAATCGCCAGCCGATCCATCCGATCAGCTCGCCCAGCAGCAGGACGACTATCGCCAGCAGGGGAAACAGCCAGCCGCTTTTGAGGGTTTGCCAGCTCACCGTCTGAAGCATCTGCGTCAAGACCAAAGCCGGCAAACTCACGTCGGTGGTAAAGGTGGCCAACAGGGACGTGGTCTTGGCGTCAATGTAGGACCGCCGACGGGCAAGCCACCCAACCAGAATGACCATGAACATGGCGGCGATCTTCACGACAACGACGAGCGTGTTTGACATAGGCTTGTGATACGTTAAGTCCTGTTCCGCCAGAAGCTAACCAACCGGCGGCGGTTTAAGCGCACTAAGCGTATCAGCTTGCAGGGCTTGCGTCGAGCCGGGCAGGGCACAAGGATGGTGCGAATTAAGGTTGACAGGATAAAAACGTCTAATTATCTTCTTCAATGTAGTGCGAGTTACCAAAGGGGGCGCGGAAACCTGTTGGAGAAAACGATGCCTGCCAAAGTTGACCAGGACAAGTGTTCGGCCTGCAAGTCGTGCATTGACGCCTGCCCGAACGGGGCGATCACGGTGCCGGAAGCGGTCGCCGTGATTAACGAACCCGAATGCATCGACTGTGGGGCGTGCGTTGACGCGTGCTCGACCAGCGCGCTGTCGATGGATTAATCCCTCCCCAAAACCTGGCCTCGTAGCCCGCCATGCAGAAAGCCACGCGGATGGCGACGAACCGCTCGGACGTGGCGCCGGCCTTGTTGTCGCTGGCGATCATGGCGGCGTTCTGTGTTGCGCCGATGGTGCATCCGCAGCGGCTGACGGCCCTGGGGGCGATATTGGCCGTGTTGAGCATCGCCTGTCTGTCGCTGGGCGCGACGCCCGGGCTCCGGCTGGGCGTCTGCTGCACGGCCGTGGTCGCATGGATGAGGTGGGGGGCGCTGGCCAACACATGGCCGCTGCCGCTTCTGCTGGCGCTGGCAGTTTATGCGCTGGTGGCGTGGGGACTGCCGGGCTTGCAGATGGTGGGGGGATGGTTTCGTCTCGGCAAACTGACAACAGGAACGATCCTGTTGACTCTAGCGATGGCCCTGCTGGCGGAGGTGGCGATTTATGCCTGGTTTGATCTGGAGAACATTCACCTGCGGCCGGTAGCCCGAGGTTGGTTCTTCGGAGCGATGGCTGTAGCGTTCGCGGTCACCAATGCGGCCACCGAGGAACTGACCTTCCGCGGCATCATCTTCTCTTCATTGGACGAACTATGGGGGCCGGGCTGGGCATCGCTGATCGTACAGGCTCTTGCCTTTGGCATGTATCACTTCTACGGTTTTCCCCACAGCCTCCCGGGCGTAAGTGCCGCAGTGGCGTACGGAATGATGATGGGATTGCTCCGCCGTCGCTCGCAAGGACTGCTTGTGCCGTGGCTGGCGCACGTGCTGATCGATCTGCTCATAGTTGCCATGGCGACCCCAATCAAGTAACACTCCTCTCATTCAAGCGCCTTTGGATTCCAATCCGAGGCCAACCCGATCAAAGGAACTCGTTATCTCCGATGGAACACCTGGAAGGTTGCCAATCCGTGGTTTCGGCACTGAACGCCCGTCAGCGGCGGTTTCAGGTCATCCTGATTCGTCATGGCGCCCATGCCGAGAAAATTCAGGACGTGCTGGACCTGGCCGGCGAACTGGGCGTGCCGATCCGCTACGTGGAAGGCAAAGAACTGGATGCGCTGGCCCACGGCGCAACCCACGGCGGAGTGCTGGCGGTCTGTTCGTCCAAACCGCGGATGACAGCCGAGCAACTGCTGGAGATGTTGGACCGGTTAAGCGAACCGCCGCTGCTGTTGCTGCTGGAAGGCGTGGACGACGAGCGGAACCTGGGTTTCACGCTGCGCACGGCCGAGGCGGTGGGCGTGCATGCGGTGCTTATCAAAAAGCACCTGTGGGACTTCGACGCCGTGGAAGTGGCCCGCCCGGCATCGGGCGCTTACGAACGCATGCCGCTGGTGCAGATCGACGACTTGGAACTGATCAAGCAGCTTCAACGCCGCGGCCTGCGCCTATTCGGTTGCATCGCCGGAGCCAAGCGAAGCATTTACGAGGCAAACTTGAGCCGCCCCTGCATCCTGGCCATCGGCGGCGAAAAACGCGGGCTCTCCGGGGCCGTCCGCTCCATCTGCGACCGCTTTGTAACCATTCCCACCCGCGGCCAGGCCACCTCGCTTTCGCTGTCGCACGCCTCCGCCATCATCATGGCCGAAGCCATGCGCCAGCGAACACCCCCAAAGCCAGAAACATGACATTACCGATTCTTCGTTTCGCCGTCGCTCAAAGGGCGACACTCTCCCTCGCAAAACCAAGGGCAATATTTCGCCCGCCGGGCATGCGGTTCATATTCACCGGAAAGTAATCGTTTGACACCTACCGCGCATCGAATACACTTCCCCCTCTGTGGGCGGGGCACGGTTGCCCTGCGCTTACAGTTTTTCAAACCGATCGTCCGATAACCAAAGGAAGAGGCACATGAGCATCGCTATCGAATTTATCCAGGCCCGGCAGATTCTTGACTCCCGCGGCAACCCCACCGTCGAAGTGGACGTCATCCTCGAAGACGGCACCCTCGGCCGCGCCGCCGTCCCCTCGGGCGCCAGCACCGGCGAAAACGAAGCCGTCGAACTGCGCGACGGCAACAAGAAGGCCTACCTGGGCAAGGGCGTCCTCAAAGCCGTTGAAAACGTCAATTCCAAGATCGCCCCGGAACTGATCGGCCTCGATCCCCGCGACCAGGAAGCCATCGATCAGCTCATGATCGAACTGGACGGAACCCCCACCAAGTCCAAGCTCGGCGCTAACGCCACCCTCGGCGTCTCCATGGCCGTCGCCAAGGCCGCCGCCGAAGCCTGCTCGCTGCCCCTGTACCGCTACCTCGGCGGAACCTCGGCCGTCACCCTCCCGGTTCCCATGATGAACATCCTCAACGGCGGCAAGCACGCCGACAACAACGTCGATTTCCAGGAATTCATGATCCAGCCCTGGGGCTTCAACAGCTTCTCCGAAGCCATGCAGGCCGGCGTGGAAATCTATCACGCCCTCAAGAAAGTTCTGCACAAGGCCGGCATGAGCACCGCCGTCGGTGACGAAGGCGGCTTCGCCCCCAACCTCAAGGACAACGAAGACGCCCTCAAGGTCATCGGCGAAGCCGTCGAAGCCGCCGGTTACAAGTTCGGCAAGCAGGTCTTCATCGCCCTCGATCCCGCCGCCAGTGAACTGTGGGACAAGGACAAGAAAGGCTACAAGTTCTTCAAGTCCAATCCGAGCAAAATCCTCAAGCCCGAACAGATGGCCGAATACTGGGCCAAGTGGTGCGAGAAGTACCCCATCCGCTCCCTCGAAGACGGCATGGCCGAAAACGACTGGGCCGGCTGGAAGACCCTGACCGACATGGTCGGCAAGAAGGTCCAGCTCGTCGGCGACGATCTGTTCGTCACCAACGTCAAGTTCCTCGAAAAGGGGATCAAGACCAGCACCGCCAGCTCGATTCTCGTCAAAGTCAATCAGATTGGCACCCTCAGCGAGACCTTCGCCGCCGTCAACCTCGCCATGCGAAACGGCTACAGCGCCGTCCTCAGCCACCGCAGCGGTGAAACCGAGGACGCCACCATCGCCGATATCGCTGTGGCCACCAACTGCGGCCAGATCAAGACCGGCGCCCCGGCCCGCAGCGACCGGGTGGCCAAGTACAACCAACTGTTCCGCATCGAGGAACAGCTCGGCGACCGGGCCCAGTACGGCGCCAAGTTCTGGAACAAGTAAGCGGACGGCGTTCGCTGAATAAAAGCGAACCGTCTCCCGCTTGATGCCAAGGATGGCATGACTATGGACACAACCGCGGACGACGGCGGCAAACTCGACGCGACACCCCAGGCGGCTTCGGAACCAGCGGCTCCCGCTGAGATTCCGGCGCCCCGGCGCCGGGCGAGCTTCCACCGTCGTCCGCGGATTTTTCTGCGCCGATGGAAATTTCCGAAACCGATTCGATTTCCAATTCGGTCGAACGCGGCGGATCGTGGACTATCCCGCTGCTGTGCGTGGGCATCGGGATCATCGCCTGTTGCCTGCTGATCCCCCAGGCGGACGAAAATCACCGGCTGACTTACGAGAAGGAAAAACTCCGCCGCGATCTGGAGCAGATTCAGAAGCAGATCGAGGTGAACGACGAGTTTCTCAAGAAAATCGGCCAGGACGCCAACCTCGCCCAGCGCCTCGCCCAGCGGCAGATGAAGGTCATCCCCGAAGGCTCGGCCGTCCTGGACCTGAAAGGGGAGTACGGCAAGGAAAACGTCTCGCCGTTCCTGCTGACTCACCTCCCCCCGCCCGAACCGCTGCCGGCCTACAAGTCCGTGGGCGGACGCCTGGCGGCCATGTGCCGGGAGCCGAAAATCCGGCTGCGCCTGATCGGCATCGGACTGATGCTGGTGGCCGCGGGATTGGTCCTGGGAGGATCGCCACACAAAGAAGATGTGGCTTAGAAACGGTTTCAGAACCCCTTTAGCGGTCGGGCTTGCCCGACCCGTTTGCCGATTCCGAACCGACTTCTTAAAGCGGGAACGGCCGCAGTGGAGTATCATCTTCAACCATGCCGCGTGGTCTTGCCATTGAAACTTCAGGCCGCATCGGATCGGTCGCCCTGGCCGACGGGGGGAAAGTTGTTGTCGAAGAGCAGTTCCCCCACGGCTTGAAGCACGCCGCCGAGATCATCCCCTTGGTCGATCGCCTCTGCCAAGCCCGGCAGTGGAAAGCCAGCGACATCGAAGAACTCTACGTCTCGGCCGGCCCCGGATCGTTCACCGGCCTGCGCATCAGCATCACCATGGCCAAAACCCTGGCCCTGGCGACGGGCGTGAAAATCGTGGCGGTCCCCTCCCTCCGGGTGCTGGTGGAAAACGCCCCGCCCGAGGCGCGGCATCTGATCGTGGTGCTGGACGCCAAGCGGGAGCAGATTTTCACCGCCCGCTTCGAATGCTCAGGCCAGACGTGGCTGGAGCGGGAACCGGCCCGCCTGGACAGTCTCAGCGCCATGCTCCAGCGGGCGATTCGCCCCGTGCATTTGCTGGGCGAAGGAATCCCCTATCACGAAAAATTCATCTCCAAAGACGATCCCGGCGTGATCATAACCGCCCCCGAAACCTGGCGGGCGCGCGCCTCGGCCGTGGCGCGCCTGGGAATGGAGATGGCGCGAGCCGGGCGGTTTACCGATGCCTACGCCCTGACCCCGATCTACATCCGCAAGCCCGAAGCCGAGGAAAAGTACGAAGCCGGCTTACTTTCCCCCAAAGCCCACCGATGACTATCGGTGGGGCCTGCGCGACTCTTACTTCACGCCCAAATCCGCCGTCGTGAACAGCGATTCAAACTTATATCCCGCCGACTCGATATTCTGCCTCGCGCCTTCCATGCGGTCGATGACGGCCACGATCTTTTCGATCTTGGCCCCGGCGTCCTGGAGGCTCTTGACGGCTTCCAGCACCTGTCCGCCCGTGGTCATGACGTCTTCGACGATCATCACCACGTCACCCGCTTCGAGCACGCCTTCGACGAGCTTGCTGGTGCCGTAATCCTTCTTCTGGTTGCGGACGATGACAAACGGCTTGCCGCACGCCATCGACGTGGCGGCAGCCAGGGAGACGGCCCCAAGCTCCGCGCCGGCAATGCGCTTGACGGCCGGCGTGATCTTGCTGGCGAACAATTTACCGAGCTCGACCAGCACGTCGGGCTGGGTTTCAAAGCGATATTTATCGAGGTAGTAGTTGCTCTTGCGTCCGCTGCGCAGGGTAAATTCGCCGCGCAACAGGGAGACTTCCGCGATCCGTTTGGCCAGTTGTTCGTGTGTCATGCCGCACAATATGCGGAAGGAAGGCCGCCTCGTCAAATCAGGGATCAATAAAGCGGGAATATCCGCAGGGGGAATAAACCGGTGCGCACCAGTACGCCGGGGCGTATCCGCAGCATCCCCAGTAGTAGCAATCGTAGTAACGTCCGTAGTAATAGTCGTAGCTGACCTTGGCCTGCCCGGACGGGGTCGCGTCATTCACATCCCCGATCCAAGGCCGAGCGCGTGTGGCCACACATAACGGGCCGCTGGGGGCGATGGCAAAGGTTTCCCCAACAGGCGACGGCGGCTGGGCGGCTGCAATAGGATTAACGCGGGCCAGGATGCGCTTGGCCTGCATGGCCAGCGTGTCCTCCAGCGAAAACAATTCCCGCAGCGACCCGGTGGCCTTCAACCCGCCGAGGGTGGCTTTCGCCCGCGAATCAATGACTTGGCCGGTGATGCGGATTTCATCGTTGAGAATCTGATAGCTGCCGGAGACGATGAACTGCGCTTCGGATGCGGATCGTTTGGGTTCGACCGGTTGCAACCCCGGCACGCGAGCCAGTTCGGACAGCATGCTCTGTTGCACCGCCCGCCCAACCCAGTCCTGCGATTTTTCAGCCGTGATCTGAACAAAGGGAGTGACCGTCACTTGAGGCGAACTCGGATGGGTAGTCGGCCCAGCCGCCCGAGCCCAATTGCCGATTAAGATCGCCAGACACGCAAGTAGACATGTTTTCATACAACCCTCCGATGAGAACAATTATACTCCCAATTCTCCTCGGTGGGGTGATGATTGTTTCGCGGTCGCCCGCAGGGCGACGCGCCCGCTCGCTATCGCAACCCCCGTCCTACTCGTCGTTTACCGATCCACTTCCCCCATGACGATATCAATGGACCCCACGATGGCCGGCACGTCCGCCAGCAGCACATTCCGGCATAGCTCACCGGTAACAGCCAGGTTCACAAACGACGGCCCTTTGATCTTCACGCGGTAAGGAATCGGTCCCCCCTGGCTTTCAATAAAAAAGCCCAGGTGCCCGCGGGGGTTTTCATACTCGGCATACACTTCGCCGGCGGCGACTTTCATCTGCCGGGGAAGCTTCGCGCGGAATGACCCTTCGGGCATCTGCGCAATGCACTGACGCAGGATGCGGACGCACTGTTTCATCTCGGCCATTTTAACCCAATAGCGATCCCAGCAGTCGCCGAGCGTGCCGCGTGAGCCATTGCCGACGCAGACGTCGAATTCGAGTTTGTCATAGACGGAATAGGGCCGGGATTTGCGCAGGTCGAAGGGGATGCCGCTGCCGCGGATCATCGGGCCGCTCAGGGCGTAACGGATGGCCTGCTCCCTGGTGACGACGCCGACGTTGCCGGTGCGCTTGATGAAAATGTGGTTGAAGCTGAGCAGGTCGTTGTATTCGTCGATCTTGGGCTCGAAGTAATCGAGGAACTCGCTGAGCTTGTCCAGAAACCCCGGAGGCAGATCCCAAGTCACGCCACCGACGTTGATGTAGCTGAGGGTCAGACGCGCGCCGCAAAGCTGCTCGAAAAGGTCCAGGATGTATTCGCGGTCGCGGAAGGAATAGAGAAAGGGAGTAAAGGCCCCCAGGTCCAGCCCATAAGTTCCGAAGCTGACCAGATGCGAGGCGATGCGGTTCAACTCGGCGGCCATGACGCGGATGTATTCGGCCCGGAGGGGAACCTGGACGTCGGCCAGCTTTTCCACGGCCATCGCCCAGGCGTGGTTGTTGTTCATGGCCGCCAGATAGTCCAGCCGATCGGTGTAGCCGATGTACTGGTAGTAGGCCAGATTCTCGGCGATTTTTTCCTTGCAGCGGTGGAGATATCCAAGGTGGGGGACGGCTTCGAGGACCATTTCGCCGTCGGTGCGAAGCACGATGCGGAGCACGCCGTGCGTGGAGGGGTGCTGCGGCCCCATGTTGACGAGCATCTCTTCGGTCTGCACGTCAACTTCGTCGTTGCCCGCCCCGGGCAACAGCGCATAGTTCACTACCCGGGTCGCGGGGTCGCTCGATGACGGTGAAGCGGTTTTCATCTCAAATAAGTCCTCGAAAATAGAGCCGCAATTGTAGAAAAATCCACCCCTCCCTGCCAGAGAGGCTGTCGATTTTGGATTTTGGATCGCGGATTTTGGATTTGAAGAAGCGATCGACCGCCATCTTGCCCTGTTGAGATCCCTCAAATTCGCCGCCCGCTTCCCGACCTCGCTTGCGGTTTCGCGAATCAGCAACTTCCCTTTCGCCGCTTCCCCAAACCAAAATCCAATTTCGTCATGCCGTCGGCGGGCCCGCAAGGTTCAGGATATTGATGATCCTCGCGGCGGTTTCTTCCACGGCCCGGCCGGTGACGTCCAGCACGGGCCAGCCGGCCGACGCGAAAAGCCGGCGGCTCCAGGTAATTTCCCGGGCCACGCTGTCCTCGTCGTTGTAGCTGGTGTCGGTCATGCGCCACTGCACCTGCCGATTGGTGCGGATTTCCACCAGGTGGTGCGGCTCAATCGTCAAGCCGATGACGTTGCGGGAAGTCAGTTGCATCAGTTGCCGGGGAGGCTCCACGCCCAAAGCCAAAGAGACGTTGGCCACGCGATAGCCCTGCTGGGCCAGGTAGATGCTGGTGGGGGTTTTGCTGGTTCGCGAGACGCCCACCAGCACGATGTCGGCCTGGTGGATCGTGTCCACGCCCAGCCCGTCGTCGTGTTCGAGCGTGAATTCCAACGCCTTGATCCGCTGATGGTACTCGTGGCTGACGTCGTGCAGGCGGGAATGGTCCGGTTGGGGCTGGACGCCCGATTCACGGATCAGGAAATCCACAGTCTGCCCCGTCAGGTCATGGCACGCCAGCCCCAGCTTGGCGCAGTGGTCGGCGATCATCTTCTTGGCGGCGGGGGACACGACGGCATGAAACACCAGCCCCGGTTTTTTCGCCACCTGCTCCAAAGCCCGTTGCAGGAGCATGTCGGATTGGAGAAAGTTTTGCCGGTACAACGCGAACCGGTCGGGGGGAAACTGGGTGAGGATGGCGGTCAGCATGTGCTGAGCGAGGTTGCCGGTCGAGTCCGATAAAATATACAGGGGGATCGGTTCATTGCTCGAAGAAAAGCCGCTTTCGCGGGGGCGTCGGGTTTTTGTGCCGCCGGAGGGTCGTTTAGCCATAATGGTTCCGCTTTGTTATCCGTATAAATCGGGACAATTTCGAATATTACTGCTTCAAAAAGCCGTGACACAGTGTAGTATGCTACCTTAATAGCCGATGAACGGATGGATATCACGCCCATTTCCCCATCGTCGGGGCCGTGGGGCCAGTGTTTGGTCCATTATAGTCCTAACGATTGGGAGGTTCTGGCATGTTGCTGACGAAGCACGAAGGGGAAACGTTTCTCAACCAGACGGTGTACATTAGTGGGCAGGCGTTCGTTCGCTGCAATTTCGTGGCCTGCACGTTGATCCTCCGCGAAACCCTTTACCACCTGGAAGGCTGCACGTTCGAACGCTGCAACTGGCACGTGGACCGCGTGCTGATGTGGGGCAGCCCCGAATCCATCCGCGAAATCAAAGCGCTGGTGGAATTGATCGAAAACGCACAGCAGCAGCAACTGCCGCCGGAACATCTGACGGCGTCGGTCGGACCTGCGACGACCACCAAGGAACCGGCCAAGGAATAAGGCCGCTCCCGGGTTGAACCAAAAACCGGCCGGCGGATGGCGTCAGCCATCCGCCGGCCGGTTTTTTTTTGACCGAAGCGACCGCCGCGTTTGTTTCCCGCCTGGGTTTGACGTAGCATTTTTCCCATGAAATTCCCCGTCGTATTCCTTTCCGGTTGGGTATGTTGCTGCCTGGCGATGGGGACGGGCGCTCAGTCCGCGCCGCTGACGGCGGAGCAGATCGTTCTGGTGGTCAACCGCAACGTCGCCGACAGCCGAAAACTGGCGGAATTTTACGCCCGCACGCGCTCGATCCCCGACAACCGGATCGTGTCGCTGGACCTGCCGGGGACCGACGAGATTTCATTCGCCGGTTATGAGCAGAACGTGGTGGGACCAGTGCGGGATTTCTTGCGGCAAAACGGCCTGGAAAACACGACCCGATGCCTGGTGACCTTTTACGGCGTGCCGCTGCGGATCGCCGATCGCGCCAACTCGCCGGAAGATGTACAGGAACTGAGCGAAATCAAAACGCGACTCGCCGATGCCCTGAGGCAACTTGCGGCCTGCGTGGTTCGTGCCGAAGAATTGGCCGGCTCGACGGATCGATCATTCCGGCCCGGCGTCGGCGCGAGCATTCAAGACCTGGCCCATCGGGCGGATGTGGCCCTTGCCCGTGTGGCCAAGGCGTCCATGGACGTCTCCTTGTCCGATGCGACGCAGCGGCGGCAACTCATCAGACAGTTGGCGGAGATCCTCCGGCAGTTGGGTGGCCCGGCGTCGCTGGTCAGGCAGTTCGATCACGACCCGATGATCGATCAGCCGGAATCCCCCGAGCAGACCCGGGCATGGCAACAATCACGCCTGCGCCTGCAAAAGGCGGCGGAGGAAGTGGAATCGCTTTCGGCCCGCCGGTTTGACCCGCAGTCGCGCAGCCGGCTGCGCGACACGGTGCGGGAAAATTTCGGTCTGGTGGAACTCGCCCGCCTGTTGCAGTGGCATGGCGAGTATCTGCAAACACAGCGGACGGGGGCGGCGCTCGACAGCGAACTCTCCTTGTTGTGGTGGAACGCCTATCCCCGCGTGGGGTGGATAGCCAATCCCCTTTGCTGCCATGTTCAGCCCCGAACGCTGCCGCCGGCGCTGATGGTTATGCGGTTGGATGCACCGCAGCCGGGAATGGTGCGGGACATGGTCCTCTCCTCAATCAAGGCCGAATCAGAAGGCCTGCGGGGAATCGTGGCGGTGGACACACGCGGCCTGCGGGGCGGCAACGATGCGTACTCGGCATTCGATCAACTGCTGCGAAACATGGGGGGCGTGGTTTCACGCCAAACCCGGCTGGAGTTGAAAGAAGACGAACTGCCGGGAGTCTTCCCCGTCAATTCACTCAAAAACGTGGCCGTCTATTGCGGCTGGTACAGCGTGCGGAACTACGTGCCGGCGTTCTCGTTCAACACGGGAGCGATCGGCTACCATATCGCCAGTTTCGAGTTGACCAGCCTGCGGGGCGCGGCCAATCACGAGTGGTGCCACGGATTGTTGAATGACGGCGTGGTGGCGACGCTGGGGCCGGTCGCGGAACCTTATCTGGGCGCCTTCCCCCGGCCGGACGAATTTTTCCCGCTGCTGTTTACGGGAAAATTGACGCTGGCCGAGGTGTACTGGAAAACAACGCCCATGAGCAGTTGGATGATCTGCGCCATAGGCGATCCGCTCTATACGCCCTATAAAATGAACCCGGCATTGAAAGTGAGTGATCTGCCGGCTTCCCTTCGGGCAGGCTGTGGCATCGACAAAAATTAATTGCACGACCGGTAATCAAGCTGTTCAAGCAGGGGGGTGGCTTTGACGATAAAGAGGGTGGAGTGCTTGTTATGCCGGTACAGTTAATCTGCCCTAATCTCTGCTGTCGAAAAATCCTGGCTGTGCCTGATACGGTTCGGGGAAAACTGGTCAAGTGTCAGCACTGTCAGACGATGTTCCGCGTGCCCGAGCCGCGCAAGCCGGAGACCGCCGCAAAAGCTCCCGCCCAGAAGTAGCGAACGGAACCCAAAAGGAAACGCAATTGTCTACGCATATTGCGGCAGACCCCGTATTTTTCTGCTAAAATCATTGAATGTTCGCAGGTAAACCGATCATCGGGATCGTCGGCGGCATCGGTAGCGGCAAAAGCTTCGTTGCGCATCTGTTTGGCGAGATGGGGTGCCTGGTCATTGATTCCGACGAGCAGATTCGCCGGGCATACCAGAGCCCGGCCATCCTGCAGACGCTCCGCCAGTGGTGGGGCGGAGAAATCTTCCAGCCCGACGGCCAAGTGGACAAAGCCGCAATTGCCGCCAAAGTGTTCAGCCAGCCACAGCAGCGACAGCGGCTGGAACAGCTTCTGCATCCGCTGATCGCCCAAGAGCGAAACCGGCGGATGGAAGAGGCGGCGGACGATCCGCAAGTCCTTGCCTATGTGTGGGATACGCCGCTGCTCTATGAAACGGGATTGCACGCCCAGTGCGATGCGGTCGTGTTCGTCGATACGCCGCTGCCGCTGCGCTTGCAGCGGGTCAGTCAGACCCGAGGCTGGGCCGATCGCGAGTTGAAAAAGAGAGAAAAATCTCAATTGCCTCTGGACAAGAAGCGTGAGATGGCCCATTATATAGTCGTAAATACCGCTGACGCGGGCTGCATCCGCGAACAAGTCAGAGACGTACTTTCCCGAATTTTCGCGAAACGGTCGAAAGAATCGTACCCCTAACCTGTGGCCGTCTGGGCTGAGCGGCGGTGGGCTTTATCAAGGCCAAGTCGGGAAGCGGGGCCTTGACCGGGAGACGCGGCCGAATTTTCCCGGGCGGAAGGATGCGGTATAGTGAACATTCGGCAGGGGCCGAGTGTACTATTGGTTACTATTCCCCCGAACGAGTTTGGGTTTCCCGCTTTCGGGCGGGAGTTTCACAGTTATTAATTCCATTTAGGAGAACAGTCGGTATCAGGTCCTACCTTCCTGCTATGGGAAGCCGGTTGACCGAAGGCACTTAAACGGGCTTTGTCGGCGTCAATGCGGCTCGGTCGAGGCGGCATCAACCATGGCGGTTATGCCCGCCACAGGCCGGCGGGAGAGACACCTACCCGAAGTTCAAATCACACCTTTCATTTTTGGAGGCCAATTTTTATGGCAAAAGCTACAACACGAACACGTCGGCAACCCCCCGCTGCTCCGCAGTCGGAGCCGAGCGTGCAGGAAGTCGAACAACAACAAGCACAACCCGTTGCCGTGGCCGTCGAGCCCGATGCGGCTCCGGTTCGCAACGAGAAAGAAAAAGACAAGGGCCGGGAAGTGAAGAAGGACGCGGCTGTTGCTGCCACTCCTGCCCCCGCTCCCGCCTCCACTGCCGGTGACGACGTGGCCACCCTGGACGCGGAAACCAACGCCCGCTACGAGCAGGTCAAGGGCGGCAAACTGTACATCAAAGACCTCCAGCAGATGGACGTCCATCAGTTGCACGAGATTGCCAAGCAGGAAAATATCGCCGACTACATCGGGATGAAAAAACAGGACCTGATCTTCCAGATCCTTCGCGCCAGAATCCGCCAAAACGGCCTGATGTACGGCGAAGGAGTTCTGGAAATCCTGCCCGACGGCTTCGGCTTCCTGCGCAGCCCCGAGTACAGCTACCTGCCCTGCCCGGACGACATCTACATCAGCCCGTCGCAGATTCGACGTTTCGGCCTGCGCAACGGCCACGTCGTGCAGGGGCAGATCCGTCCGCCCAAGGAATCAGAACGCTATTTCGCGCTGCTCCGCGTCGAAGCCATCAACGGCGAAGACCCCGAACGCATCACCGACATCAGCAACTTCGAAGACCTTACGCCGCTGCATCCGAATCGGCGGCTGACCCTCGAAGCCGATCCGAAAGACCTGAACATGCGGATCGTGGACCTGGTTACGCCGATCGGCAAGGGCCAGCGTATGCTGATCGTCGCTCCGCCGCGCACCGGTAAGACGGTGCTGCTCCAGAAAATCGCCAACTCCATCAGTAAGAACCATCCGGAGTGCGTGCTGATCATCCTGCTGATCGACGAACGTCCCGAAGAAGTCACCGACATGCAGCGCAACACCGAGGCCGAGGTGGTTTCCTCGACCTTCGACGAGCCTGCCAGCCGGCATGTCCAGGTCGCCGAAATGGTCATCGAAAAGGCCAAACGCTACGTCGAGTTCGGCAAAGACGTGGTGATCCTGCTCGACTCGATCACCCGTCTGGCCCGCGCTTACAACACCGAAGTGCCGCACTCGGGCAAGATCCTCACCGGCGGTGTGGACGCCAACGCCCTGCAGAAGCCCAAACGCTTCTTCGGCGCGGCCCGCAACATCGAAGATGGCGGCTCGCTGACCATCTTGGCCACCGCCCTGATCGACACCGGCTCGAAGATGGACGAAGTGATCTTCGAAGAGTTCAAGGGCACCGGCAACGCCGAATTGCACCTGGACCGCCGGCTGGTGGATCGCCGGACCTACCCGGCCATCGACATCAACGCCTCGGGCACCCGCCGCGAAGAATTGCTGCTGGACCCGAAGGAATTGGAATTGGTCTACCGGCTGCGTCGCGTGCTCAGCGACATGAATCCGGTGGAGTCCGTCGAACTGCTCAAGGGCCGTTTGGAAAAGGTTCCCAGCAACGCCCAGTTCCTCATGTCGATGAACCTCGATTAACGCGAGAACCATCGCACCAACGCAACAACGAAACCCCCAGGGTATCATGTACCCTGGGGGTTCTTCGTTTACACAAAAGAACACCCACGATCTCAAAAAGAACGCCCACGGATTCCAATCCGTGGGCTTTACCTAACCCGCAGTTCACTAGCGCATAAAAAAAAGCCGCGGAGGGGGGGCTCCGCGGCGGATGTTCCCCGTCTAAGGGGAATGTCCGGGTGGGGGGACCCGGACGGATGAAATAATGTCGGGGGTTGAAGAAGGAGGGGGGGAACCTTCTTCGGGGAGTACCCCCGACAAAAAAACTCCGACACCGCTTAAGCGACGAAGTTCTGATAACTGGTAACCGCTCCCTTGGCCCTATCGACAAGAGAATAACAAAAGAAATATAGAGCCCGGTTTTAAAAAATCAAGAAAAAAACGACCCGATGAAAAATTTTATTTTGCAGGGCCGGGCGAGGGGCTGGCGCCGGATGCGGGCTTTTGCCAGTCCATCTCCACTCCCGCGGGGATTCCGTGGTATTCCTTGGGGTAGACGTAATCTTTCCGCAGGGGGAACCCCACCCAGTCGTCGGCACACAAGATCCGCCGCAGGTCCGGATGCCCGTCGAATATAATTCCCAACAGGTCAAAAGCTTCACGTTCGTGCCAGTCGGCCGCGGGCCACAGGTCGCATACCGTCGGCATGTGGGGATCGTTGCGGGGGCAGAAGACCTTGACCGCAAAGGTGTGCTTCAGATCAAAACTGTACAAGTCGTATACAACGCAGAGCTTATCATCCGCCAGATAGTCCACGCCCGACAGGTTGGCCAGCCAGTCGAACCGCAGGGCCGGTTCGCCGAAAAGAAATTCCGCCACCTCCCGCCAGTCGGCGGCGCTAAGGTGGATTCGGGGGTGTTTGTCTTCCGGGAAACAGGCCAGAATCCGCGAGCCAAATTTCCGGGAAAGGGTGTCTGCGATTTCTCGATGAGTCATTCCTTGCGTCCTCGCGGCATAGTATACGGTTGCCGGTAAACGAACGCCATGGGGAGGAACTCACCGGGGCTTGACGGCATAAATCCGCACGCTGGCCGCGTAGTCGTTGACGTTGTACTTCCGCAGTAATTCAGCCAAACGGTTGTGCAGGGCCTTGTCATCACCCCGGGTCGGAGAACAGCAGCACGACTGGTTCTCCACCTTGGCGTAGGCGTTGAGGTCCGAACCGCTGTCCACAACCTGCACGGCTTCAAACCCGGCCAAGCAGAGTTGACGCCGGTATTCCTCGATCATGATCGCCCCGGCGATACACCCGACATAGGCCATCAGGTCGCCGCCCAGTTCCGCGGGCAACGGACGCTTCAACGCAATATCACTGACGGCCAGCCGACCTCCGGGCTTGAGGACTCGCACGATCTCGCGGAACACCGCCGGCTTGTCAGGCGAAAGATTGATGACGCAGTTGCTGATGACGCAATCCACCGAAGCATCAGGCAGCGGCATCTGCTCAATCTTCGCCAGATGAAATTCCACGTTGTTCAAGGGAAGCCCGTACCCGGCGGTCTGGGCGTTTTTCCGAGCCAGGGCGATCATGTCCGCCGTCATGTCGATCCCGATAACCCGGCCGCCCGGCACAACTTTCTCCGCGGCCAGAAACACGTCCAGCCCTCCGCCACAGCCCAAATCCACCACCACCTCGCCAGGGCGCAGGCTGGCAAAAGCCGTGGGATTTCCGCAGGACAATCCCATGTTCGCCTCGGCCGGAATCGAGGCCAGTTGTTCCGGCGTATACCCAAACGCCTGAGCCACGGCCCGCACCCCGTCATGTCCCGTAGACAACCCGCTGCGCGCCACAGCCCCATACTTGTCCTGAACAGCCCCATGAATGGATTCGGATTTGGTTGTTTTACTCATAATCGGTCCCCACAAGGTTAGTTTGATAGTTGGGTACTAAAAAGCAGTTTCACAACCCCTTTAGCGGTCGGGCTTGCCCGACCCGTTCCGAACCGACTTCCAAGCCAGAAGTTCTGACAAAGTACCGCCGCCGGAAATACAACGCCACGTTCACCAGCCCGATCAGCACCGGCACCTCCACCAGCGGCCCGATGACGGCGGCAAACGCAGCACCGGAGCTGATGCCAAAGACGGCTATCGCCACGGCGATGGCCAGTTCGAAGTTGTTGCTGGCGGCGGTGAACGCGAGCGTGGCGGTTTTCGGATAATCCGCCCCAACCCGCCGGCCGATCCAGAAACTGACCAGGAACATGACAATGAAATAAATCAGCAGCGGAACGGCGATCCGCAGCACGTCCAGCGGCCGGGCGATAATCTGGTTGCCCTGAAGGCTGAACATCACCACGATCGTGAACAGCAACGCCACCAGCGTGATCGGACTGATACGCGGAATGAACCGGCTTTCATACCACGGCTTGCCTTTGATCTTCAGCAGCACAAACCGCGTCATCATGCCGGCGACGAAGGGGATGCCGAGGTAGACGAATACGCTGCGGGCGATCTGCCCGATGCCGACGCGGACGACGTCGCCTTTCAAGCCCAGAAGCGGCGGGAACACCGTGACGAAAAGCCATGCGAAAAGACTGTAAAACAAAACCTGAAAAATGCTGTTGAATGCCACCAGCCCGGCGGCGTATTCGCTGTCGCCGCCGGCCAGTTCGTTCCAGACGATGACCATGGCGATGCAGCGGGCCAGGCCGATGAGGATCAGCCCGACCATGTAGGGATGGTGTGCCGGATTGTGTCCGAGGAACCCGACGGCCAGCAGGAACATGAGCACCGGGCCGATGATCCAGTTTTGCAGCAGCGATACGGCCAGAATCTTCCAGTTGCGAAACACATCCCCCAACTCTTCATAACGCACCTTGGCCAGAGGCGGATACATCATAAGGATCAAGCCGGCCGCAATGGGGATGTTGGTAGACCCGGACTTGCACTGATCAACAAACCGCCCGACGTCCGGGGCAAACCGACCCAGCAGAACGCCCGCGGCCATGGCCAGAAAAATCCACAGCGTCAGATAGCGGTCGAGAAACGACAATCTCCCGGCAATGCCCCGGCTCATAATTGCACCTCGATCTTTTCGTCTTGCAACAATTGAAGAACCCGCCGTTCGATCTCGTCACGGACGGCGTTGAACTGATCGGGCGGCAGATGCTTGGGATCGGGCAAGGCCCAATCCGCACGATGCCGGGCGGGAAGGGCGGGGCAGGCGTCCCCGCAGCCCATGGTGATAACCCAGTCCCATTCAACCTTGGGCAGATCATCAAGCCCCTTGCTGTGCTGCCGGGCGAGCAGGTCAATTCCTTTCTCTTTCATGGCCGCCACGGCCTTGGAATTGATCTGACCCGAAGGGCGGGAACCGGCGCTGCAAGCCATGACTTTCAACCCGCCGTGACGCCGGGCGAAAGCCTCGGCCATCTGCGAACGGTTGGAATTCTCCACGCACACGAAAAGCAGGTTGAGGGGTTGGTTTGCGGTCTGACTCATAATATTCCTTAAAGCGAATACGACAGACGAAAAAAATACGCCGTTACGCGCACGGCTGGCCGGACGTTTTTTCCGACGAACAAGCCCCAAGGCGTTTCAGATCGTCTCGCATCAACTCCACGTCCCCGAAACATTCGACGACGCATCCCAGCAGCCGGCGATGCAGCGGGGAGGCGGGCTTGGCCAGGACGTAATGAACCCAACGCCCGGATTTCCGGTCGGTTACCAGTTGGGCCTTGCGCAAAATGGCCAGATGCCGGCTGATTTTCGGCTGGGGCACGGCCAGAACGTCCACCAGCTTGCAGACGCAAACCTCTCCGCCGGACAAAAGGTTAAGCAGCCTCAGCCGGGTTGGATCGGCAAAAGCGGCAAAGACCAAGTTGGTGTCGCGGAGAGTGGTCATGCCAGATATATACGCCTAAGCGTATTCAATGTCAACGGCCCGCTTTATTGAAACCCTTCATTTCGCCCCCGACTTCTCGATGAGGCTTGCTCTTCGCGTCCCCCCCGCGTTTCCTTCGCCCCTCGGTTCCCACCCTCGCTTGCGGTTTCGCGAATCAGCAATTTCCGTTTCGCCTCTTTCCTCAGGAGCCCGAGATCTTCAACACCGCCTCAACGGCTAAAAATGGCGCGGCGCGGGCGGTGGCTTTTGTTAAAGTGTTATTGGATTGATGATGGGACTGGCAAATCAAAGGAGGGCGGGGATCGCGGGGTAGGGGATTGCAGCTATGCAGGCTTCGATCAAGTGTCCCACGTGCGGGGGAGTTATTGGCGCGACCAGCACGGACGAGCAATACCCATGCCGGTGTCTCGAGCCGCCTCCGCCGCCGGCGGGATTCACGCCGCCTCCGCCTCCGGATCGGCCCAAGTTGTGCTGTGTCTGCGGAACGGACGTCTCCAGGCAGCTTCGGTACAAGGACAGCCGCGGATACTGGTGTGAGGAGTGTCACCGTCTGGACGTCATCCGGCGGGAGGCGGTGGGGGTGCGCTGTCCGGGATGCGGGCGGATCGTTCCGGAGGCCAAGCTCCATCGTCTGGACGAGGCGCTGCTGTGCGGACGATGTTTCCGAGAACGCAGCCAGCAAGTCCGCCGGGAACAGGTCAAACAAACTGCCGAAACCACCCATCAACGCCGCGAACGGTTGAAGCTGAAAATCCTGCTGGGGATCTTCGCGGTGCTATTGCTGTTGGTGATGCTGTCCTGGCTGGGGGTAATCGGGAGGCGGTGAACCTTATAACCGCGACGCAACGCGTCGCGGAGCCCCCGCACGCGCACCACTTCTCACTTCATGTTCTCACTTCACGCGCGACTGAATGTTATCCAGCACGTTCATGAAGTTGATGTAACTGTCGTAGGGGCTTTCGTAAGGGCTGAAGTATTTGTGGACGTTGCCGTCGGTCCAGTGCTTGGTGCACATGTAGTAAAAGTGATCGCTGTTGGAGAGCTTCCGCCAGTCGGCCAGCAGTTTCTCATCGCCCTTTTTTCGCAGCGCGGGTTCGAGCTTGTAAAGCTCGTGCAGGGCGTTGGATTGCATGGCATTCCCGAGCCAGGCGCTGAGGTCTCGCTCGGCGTCGGCCCACGAGATCGCGTTCGGAACGTCGAGCTCGCCGGCGGATTCGTAACGGTCGGCAACCTGGCAGGGGGTGAGAAAATCGTTGTCCGGGTGCCGCACGATCTGTTCCGGCAGATGGCGCATGAACTCGAAGATGCCGGTGTCGGACCAGTGGTGTTCGCCGAAGGTTTCGTAATCCATGAACAGGTTGCACGCCACGCCGTTGCCGTTGATCTGGTTGATCCAATTGGCGAACTTTTCCGCCGTGAGCGGCCACTGCTCCCAGGACTTGTTGCTGAAGCGAAAGGCGACGTCGTCGCTGAGACGGTAGTTCTTGAGCAGCAGCTTGAGCTTGGGCAAGCCGGGCGGATGGTAAAGAAAATTGGGGCTGCGGTCGGCGAGAATCTGGTCTGCCCCTTCGGCAAGAACCGCATCGTAGCCCATGTGGCTGACGAAAAGCGCCAGGTCGTTGTTGTAGATCAACTCGGTATTACGGAAGACACGCGGCTCCTGGTCGAAAAGTTCTTTGATCGCCCTTTGATGCAGTTCGACCTGGTCCCGGAACTCATCGCGCGAATAAAGGAAGGCCAGCGAGTGATAATAGGTTTCCCCGAGAAACTCGACGCAGCCGGTCTGGCTGAGCCGCTGAAACGATTCAATGACTTCGGGCGCGAACCGCCGCAGTTGTTCGATTGCCGCGCCGGTGAGAGAGAAGGCGACGCGAAAACGGCCCTCGTGGGCTTCGATCATCTCCAGCAGCATGCGGTTGGCCGGGAGATAACACTTATGCGCGATCTTTCTACAGATTTCGCGGTTCTTGTATTCGTCGAAATAATTCGGGTCGGTATCGAAGACGCTGTAGCGGCGCAGGCGAAATGGTTGGTGAACCTGAAAGTAAAAACAGACCGTAGCCATAAACAAAGCCCTTTGTACGCGGCAGAGCCCCCAGCATTCTATGCGCCGCGCGACGGCGGTCCATGGGCGAAGGTCGAAACGCTGATGATGGGTCCGGCGTTATGGCGTATACTCATGAATAGACAAGGAGACTTCGCGTATGATTCCAACCAGCACCAATGCCGACGTTCGATTGCAAAGCCGTGTTTCCTCCGGGGCCCAGGCCCTGGCGGTGTTGATCCACAAGGGCGTCAAGGCCGATGCGCCGCAGCCCTTCTTAAGCGAACGCGAGCGGGCGGCGGTCGGAAAGTTAATCGCTTCAAAGCTAGCCACGGGAAAATCCAACGAGGTGACGAGCCATCTGCTGGAAGGCGACGGGCAACGCCGAATTGTGGTGGTGGGCTTGGGGGATCGGAGCAAGTTCTCGGCCGAATGCCTGCGCGAAGCGGGCGCGACCATCGCCAAGGCGGCCGCGAAGCAGCGACTGCGTTCCCTGGCGGTCGTGGTCCCGGACGTTCCCGACTTGCTGCCGGGCGCGCCCGAGTCGGCTTTGGCGGGCAAGGGCGATGAGGTCGCGGTCGGCGCTTTGGCCGAAGGGTTGCTGTTGGGCAGTTTCAACTATCAGGAATACAAGGGTGTTGCCAGCCGGAAAAACAGTGAACAAAACGGGCTCAACCAAACCGGCCGAGCTGAATTTACAATCGTATCGGCCAATGCCGCCAACCGTTTGATCCGCCAGGCTCTGGAACGGGCACGAATCGTGGCCGAGGCGCAGAACTTTGCGCGGACGATCGCTTCCCGGCCCGGGAACAACATCAACCCGCCGGCACTGGCGAACGTCGCCCGGCAATTGGCTCGGGAGGCCGGGCTTTCATGCCAGGTGTTTGACGAGAAACAGTTGGCGAAGATGGGGATGGGCGGGATTCTGGCGGTGGGCTCGGGTAGCCAGGCCACTCCGCCCCGGTTGATTGCGCTGCGGTACAAGCCGTCCGGCCGCGAGGCCGCCAGAATGTGCCCGCTGCTGGTGGTGGGCAAGGCGATCACCTTTGATACGGGAGGCATCTCCATCAAGCCGGCCGAGAAAATGGGCCGGATGATTTTCGACAAGTGCGGCGGCCTTGCCGTGCTGGGCTTGATGTACGCGGTGGCCCGGTTGAAGCTGCCGGTGCCGGTGGTGGGAATTCTCTCCAGCGCCGAAAACCACATTTCTGAAACGGCCTATCGCCCCGGGGACATCCTGCGGATGTACAACGGCGTGACGGTCGAAGTGACCAACACCGACGCCGAAGGCCGGCTCGTGCTGGGCGATGCCTTGGCTTGGGGCGTGGAAACCTTCAAGCCGGCCGCGGTCGCCGACTTGGCGACATTGACCGGCGGGGTGGTGATCGCACTGGGGAAAACCATGGCCGGCGTGTTCAGCAATGACAACGAATTGTTCGACGAGCTCAAGCAGGCTTCGGAACTGGCCGGTGAAAAGATCTGGCGGCTTCCGGTAGGAGAGGCCCAGCGGGATCAGATCAAATCGGACTCGGCCGACATCGTCAACTCCGCCGGGCGAGAAGGAAGCCCGCTGCAAGGAGCGGCGTTTCTAAGCTATTTCATCCCCGAAAATGTCCCGTGGGCGCACCTGGACATCGCCGGGGTCGCCGACACCGAAACGGAACAGACGCTATATACAAAAGGCGCCACAGGCTGGGGCGTGCGCACGCTGGTGCAGTGGGTGATGTCGCGCAGCCGCTAACATCTTCGTTTCGCCGCTGCCTGAAAGGCAGCGTCTGCTCTCATCGCACCCGAATCTTCTATTTGCCGACGGCGGTATCTTCCCGCTCGAACAGATAAGCCGCGCCGCCGGTTTTAAGGACGAAGCGATCTTTTTCGACAGCGTGCTGACGAACGAGATTCAGCGTCGGCTCCAGAAAACGCGTGCCGTGACGCGGATGAAAGGGGAAAGCGATCCAGAACCGCCGCTCGGGGATAAGCTGCGGCGCGGGCAGGGTTCGGTGCATCAGCGGATCAAAGTCGGGCCAATACAGGAGAAATTCTATGCCGCCGCCGTCGAGGATGGGCGTGGCCGGGGAACCGCCTTCGTTGACGAGGTAGAGCCCCTCCCCGGGCTGGCGATGCTGGCGGATGTATTGCGCGACGGGACGGATATGGCATCGGCCCATCGGATGAACCTGATTCATGGCCGCTTCGCCCACCCCGACAACCAAAAAGGGCAGCGCCGGAGCCCACCACCACGGACGCCAGTTTTCAGCAAGCCGCTGGCGGAGAAACACCAAGGCTTCGCCGGACAGCAGCAATACCGCCGGAACCAGAAAGATCGTGACCCGCCCGCCATGGTACGGATACGCCCGCAGGCAACCGGCCAGAATGGTCATGACCACGGGCAGGGTATAAAAGCCCAGAAGTCGGCGGTCGCGCCGCCAGAGGGAATAGCCTCCGACGGCGGCGAGAATGACGACCAGCGGGCCGAAGGGTTTGTAGGGCAGTTCGCACAGCCGGTAGGTTTCGCGAGCAATCCACCAGGGAATGGTCCAGGGGCGGGAATAGTCGGCCATGTCATCGGCCCAGAAACTGACCAGCCCATCCACCCGCTGATGCCGCATGGCCGCGAAGTATAAGAGAGCAAACGGAACCACAACGATCAGGTTGCAGGCCGCATAGGTGATCCAGCTACGCCAGCCCCGGCGGTAGAAGGCCGGTAGAAAACAGAGGCTGATGCCGGTGAACATGAAGATGGCCGGCTGAGAAAACCAGACGGCAACGGCGCTGACGGCAGTGACCAGCAGCAGCCGCCGGGTTAGATGGTTTGAAGCCGTTGCGTCTTGACCGGGTCGGGGGATGGCTAACAGCAGAAGGAGGACGGAAACCATCGCATCGCCGCTGTACTGCTTGACGCAGACGGCATGCCAGACCAGGTCGGAGGAGAAGGCAAACCAGCAGGCCACCCAGAATACGACCATCGGCGAAAGCACCCGCCATGCGAGGATGGCGAAAAGCGCCATTGATGCGATCCCGGCCAGTTGGGGAACGAACCGCATGACGTGTTCGGAGGGGCCGAAGGCCAAAGCCATGCCGCGTTCGGCCCAGAGAAAAAGCGGCGGCGACGACTGTCCGTTGTCGAGTTTTCCCAGGAGCTGGAACAGGTTTTTATTGAGAATGTTGGGCAGCAGAAACGCCTCATCCAGCCAAAAGGAGCGGTCGGGAAGGTACTGTGAAAGCCGGTAGGCCACGCCCATCACCACCGCCAGGACGGCCAGCAGTTTGCAATGACGGATCGGCGGGTTGAAGAAATAGTCACGCCAGGTGGAAGCTTGAGTCGTGGCCGATTCGATATCCATACTGCGCTGGTATACCGGACCCGTTGCTCGATATCCAGAGGTTGCGTCCATAACTCCGTTTCGCCGTCGCCCGAGGGGCGACGTATCACAAGGCCAGCACGTAGCGGGGGAGTTTCAAACGCCGCCCCAGGGTATGTTCGATATGCTCGGCGAAAAGGTGATTGAGCGGGTCGGTTTGGCGACGCGTCAATCGCGGAAGCCGCTGGATGGCGCCGTTGCTGCGGGGCAGGGCGAGAATGGTCTGGATCATGCGCAGAAACCGGACGTCCAGGGGAATGCGGTCGGGGGTGGCGCCTTCGCAGTTTCGGCAGACGATGCCGCCGCGGGCGGGGGAAAAATAACTCAATTCCCTGGGGCCGATGGCGCAGCCGCATTGCACGCAGGCGGAGAGTTCGGGCAGATAGCCCGACTGCCGCAGCAGGTCCAGCTCGAAGGCCAGGAACGCTTCCTCCAGTCTGGGGGTTGCGTATTCCATGAGGCCTTGTTCGAGCCGGTCGAACAGATCGGGATGGGGGTCGTGTTCTTCGATGAGCATGCTGACGAGTTCGGCGCTGTACTGGCCGAGGTATATGCCGCGAAGCGTCTGGTGGAGTTCGAGGTGCCCTTCGGTCAGGTGCCACTCGGCCAGGATTTCCAGGTCTTTATCGAGGGAATGGGTGAAGACGGCGTTGCCGCAGTCCAGCAGGTCCACACCGCCGTCGAACTTGCTGGAGCCCGCCTTGGTTTTGCGGTGCGCACCTTTGGCGATGACGCGCAGCAGGCCGTGCTGGCGGGAAAAGAGGGTGATAATCTGGGATGTTTCGCTGTATTCCGTCTTGCGGAGACAGATGCAGCGGTCGGAAACCATCGCCATGATGGCATTATAGGGGCGGGAGGATTTCCCGTCAGGTCCGCGGTTCGAAGAGTTTAAGGTGCGCGGCTGTTGAGTGAGAGGGGGAAATTCCCTATAGTGTCTGTCAGTCGCTGCCGGAAGGCAGCGTTTGGCGAGCTCGTAGCTCAGTTGGTAGAGCATGCGACTTTTAATCGCAGGGTCGTGGGTCCGAATCCCACCGAGCTCATTTCCGCAAGGGGAGGAAGTTGGAAACGTGATTGGGGGCTTCAAGGGGTTGGTTCTCCGGGAGCACGATGAACCATGAATATCGAAGCAATCAAGTTACAAGTTGAGTCGGTTTGCCGGGAAATGGGGCTGGATAGCGCGGTGGCCGGGCGTATCACGGCCCGGATTGCCGAACTGCCGCAGGCCGGGGTGCAGGGTAATGCGGAATCGTCGAGCGAACAGGAGAAGATGGTCCGCACCCAGAACGAGGTGATGAAACTGTTGGGAACCAAATCGCCTGACAAGATTATCCATGACCTGCGAAACGTCCTGAACGAACTGGGCTTGCTCAGGGCGTTGGCGGGCGACGACAAGTAATCTATTTTCTGATAGAACAAACAATTATACCTCACTCCGGGCATAAATCGGCCCGGTCGGTTGGGGCGTTTGTGGGGTCCGATAATCCTGGCCGCTTGTCGAGTACGCATGCAAGGGCTAAGCTACCGGACTTTCTTGTAAGGAGATTGCATGGGTTTGTTGGAAGGAAAGAAAGGACTCGTTCTTAACATTGCCAATGATCGCAGTATTGCGTGGCACATCGCCAACAATGCGATCAAGCAAGGCGCCAAGTGCGGTTTTGGGTATCTGCCTTTGGAAAAGATGGAGCGTCGAGCCCGCAAGGCGATGGAAGAGGGGGGCTTTGGCAACGAATGGCTGTATCCCTGCGACGTCAGCCGGGATGAGGACATCGAAAAATTCTTTGCCGCGGCCAGGGAGCAGTTCGGGACGATCGATTTTCTGGTGCATTCTTTGGCGTTTGCGGACAAGACGTACCTCCAAATCGGAAAATTCACCGCCACGCCCCGCGACGTTTTCAAGCAAGCGCTGGATATCAGCGCCTACAGCCTGATCGCCCTGTCGCGGGCGGCAGCGCCGTTGATGCCCGAGGGCGGGTCGATTATCGCCATGAGCTACCACGGGGCGGAAAAAGCCGTGCCCGGTTACAACGTGATGGGCGTGGCCAAGGCCGCGTTGGAATCGGCCACCCGGTATCTGGCCTTTGAGCTGGGGGAGAAAAAAATCCGCGTCAATACGGTTTCGGCCGGCCCGGTTCGGACGCTCAGTGCGATGGCGGTGGGCGGGATCGAAGACGTATTCAACCACGTCGAACGCAAGAGCCCGCTGCATCGGAACGTGGACGGCGATGAGGTCGGTAAGACGGCCATTTACCTCTTAAGCGATTTGTCCAGCGGTGTTACCGGGGAAAACATCTACGTGGACAGCGGGTTCAACATCGTCGGTTTGTAAGCAGGAGGTTGGGCGGAGGATTCGGATTTCGGCTTAGACTGGCGCTCTTGCAATCCAAGTCAGGCCAAGATAATATTCTCTGACCTTCGCGGGTGTAGCTCAGTGGTAGAGCGTCACGTTGCCAACGTGAATGTCGAGGGTTCGACCCCCTTCACCCGCTTTCTTTAAGGCCCTTGCAGTTGTGTTCGTATCTTCCGTTCGCATCTAATTCGATCCAAAACCACAGAAAATGATGTGGCGGCCGGGAGCGGAGGGCTTCAATAGTTTCTAATGGTGGTCGTAGCTCAGTTGGTAGAGCACAAGGTTGTGGTCCTTGGGGTCGCGGGTTCGAGCCCCGTTGACCACCCTGACTAAGCGGTTGCTAGTTGCGAGTTGTCGGTTGTCGGTGTCGAGCGAAACGTCGCTTTGGCCGACGGCCAGTGACCGGCAACTAGCAATTTTCGTTTTATGCTGACCAAACGCATCATTCCGTGCCTGGACGTGGATCGCGGCCGAGTCGTCAAAGGGGTGAAGTTCTTTGACCATGTGGACGCGGGGGATCCTGTCGAGCAGGCCAAGCGCTACCAGGCAGATGGGGCGGACGAGTTGGTGTTTTACGACATCACCGCCAGCCACGAAGGCCGGCAGATCATGGCGGACCTGGTGACCCGGGTGATGGAACACGTTTTCATGCCGCTGACGGTGGGGGGCGGAATCCGGACGCTTGACGATGCGACCCGGCTCATCCAGGCGGGGGCGGAAAAGGTCAGCGTCAATTCGGCGGCGGTGAAAAATCCCGGGCTTATCGGAGAAATCGCCAACAAGTTCGGCCGGTGCGCGACGGTGCTGGGGCTGGACGCCAACCGCGTGGTCAAGGACGGGGTGGAGAGCTGGGACGTTTTCGTCAACGGCGGCCGGGTGAATACCGGCGTGCGGGTGATGGACTGGGTCAAGCAGGCCGAGGCGCTGGGAGCGGGGGAAATCGTCCTGAACGTGATGAATGCCGACGGGACGACCGATGGCTATGACCTGGAAATGACCGCGGCGGTGAGCGACGCGGTGAAAATCCCGGTGGTGGCCAGCGGGGGAGCCGGTTCGCCTAAGCATATGCTGGACGTGCTGACGAAGGGCGCGCGGATGCGGCGTTGGCGGCAAGCATCTTTCATTTTGGGACGTACAGCATTCAACAGGTCAAGCAATATCTCGGCGACAATGGGGTGGCGGTTCGCATTGTGTGAATGGTGGCGAATGTGCGCCAGTAGAATGCGGTGCTTTCGCCCCTCACCCCAACCCTCTCCCCTCGCGGGGAGAGGGGGTTAAAGGCGCGGGTTTTCTGCAGCTTACGGCAGCGTTTCTTTCAGTACTTTTTCGGCTTGCTCGGCACGGAACTGGCGGAGCTTTTCTTTCAGTTCGGGTCGGGAGTTGGCGACGATGGAGACGGCAAGCAGGGCGGCGTTGGTTGCGCCGGCTTTGCCGATGGCCAGGGTGCCGACGGGGATGCCGCCGGGCATTTGCACCATTGACAGCAGGGAGTCCATGCCCTTGAGGGACTGGCTTTCCATGGGGACGCCCAGAACGGGGATCGTGGTGAAGGCGGCAACGACGCCGGCCAGGTGGGCTGCGCCGCCGGCGGCGGCGATGAAGACTTCCGCGCCACGGGCCTCGGCGTCACGGACCCATTTGACCAGGGCGTCGGGGGTGCGATGGGCGGATAAGACCTTGCATTCGTGAGGTACGGCGAAGCGGGCGAGGGTTTCGTCCGTGTGACGCATCGTGTCCCAGTCGGACTTGCTGCCCATAACGACCGCGACGAGGATTTTGGATGAAGTGTCCATAAGTGAAGTATATCTACACAATTTATGTCGTGGGGCAAGTTTTGTTGCGTTGGGGCTTTATGTTTGCAGCCAGAGTTCGGCCAGGCGCAGGTCGGATTGGGTGGTGATTTTGAGGTTTCGTTCTTCGCCGGGGACGAGCCAGACTTCGCCGCCGGCGAGTTCGATGAGTTGGACGTCGTCGGTGACTTGGGGGAGGGGAATGGGGCAGGAGGCGTAGGCGTTGCGCAGGGCGGCGGTTCGCATGATCTGGGGGGTTTGCATGGCCCAAAGCTCGTGGCGGGGGATGGTGCGTTGGACCTTGGCCGGGAGGGGGCCGACGGCCTGCTTGATGGTGAGGTGGACGGGCATGGCGGGCACGGCGGCTCCGTGGGCCTGGGCGGCGGCGAAGGTCTGATCGATCAACTGTTGCGAGATCAGGGGGCGGGCGGCGTCGTGAACGGCGACCCATTGGATATCGGCGGGGACGTGGTTCAGGGCGTTGCGGACGCTTTCGGCGCGGCTGGCGCCGCCGGCGCAAAGTTTTACCCGGTTGTCGGCGAGGCATTGCTTGAGCATGGGGTGGTCTTGGCCGGGCAGGTCCAGGGCGGGGTTGGTGGGGATGATGACGGCGGCGACGTCGCCGCGGTTGAGGAAAGCGCGCAGGGCGCGGGCCATGACGGGGATGCCGTCGAGAGGTTCGAGGAGCTTGCTGCGGGGTCCGCCGAAACGGCTGGAGGAGCCGGCGGCGGGGAGGATGAGGGCCAATGCGGGTGAGTTCATAGATTGGCTCAAGAAGCGGAGGAAGAGGAATCGGAACGGGGTCGGGGTCGGCGGGAGGCGAAGGATGACAAATCATCGGCCCGGCCGAAGACCATTCGCCCGGCGGAGGTTTGCAGGACGCTGGTGACGGTGAGTTCGACGTCCTGGTTGAGATAAGGCCGGCCTTGATCGACGACGACCATGGTTCCGTCCGTGGTATAGCCGACGCCTTGGCCGGGCTCTTCGCCGGGCTTGAGAATGCGGATGCGTATGCGTTCGCCGGGCAGGAGGATGGGTTTGAGGGCGTTGCCGAGGTCGTTGACGTTGATGACGTCCACGCCACGGAGTTGGGCGACTTTGTTGAGATTGAAGTCGTTGGTCAGGACGCGGGCGCCCAGTTGGGAGGCGAGGGTCATGAGTTTTTCATCGACGAGTCCGGGCTCGTCGGGTTCGTGGACGGAGGAGTCGTAGAGAACGACGTCGATGCGTTTGTTGTGCTGGAGCTTGGCCAGCACGTCGAGGCCGCGCCGGCCGCGGTTGCGTTTGAGTTTGTCGGCGCTGTCGGCGACGTCTTGCAGTTCCTGGAGGACGAAGCGGGGGACAATGAGCTGGCTTTCGACGATGCCCGTGGAGGCGATGTCGTCAATGCGTCCGTCGATCAGGGCGTGGTGTCCAGGAGGAAGGGACGGGCGCCCTTGGTCTGTTTGCTGAACTCGACGTAGGGGATGATGAAACGGAAATCGTCCTTGGTTTGCAGGATGAAACTGATGGCGAAGTAACAACTGATGATGCCGACGACGAGGTTGATGAATCGGACCATCATTTCGCCGTAGGTGATGTTGCTGCCGTCGGGAAGCTTGGCGATCAGGTGCTTGGCGGCCGACTGGCTGATGGCGGGGAGGTATTCGACGATGAGAAGCTGGACGACGAAGCTGAGCGCGTAGGCGATGAACAGGCCGACGATCAGACCGAGGAAGGTGCCGGAAAAGGCGGCGAGTTTTTTGCGGGGGGAGAGGATGTCGACGCAGACCAGCAGCACGCCGAGCGTGAGCGTCAGGACCATCATCAGCCAGGATTCGGCGGAGCCCTGACGGTAGGACCAGCCGACGGCGGCCATGAGCAGAATGAACAATGCTCGGAGGATGTGGACGATCATAGTGTTTCCCCGTTGGGCAAATGACGATGGGGGGAATATATGACGAATCCGGGGTTAAATCCATGGGGAGGACTTTTAACCGCGGAGGATGAGGGGGAAGATGAAGAGGTTTTAACCGCGGAGGACGCAGAGGGACGCGGAGAAGAGGAGATTGAACCGCCAAGACCGCCAAGAGCGCCAAGAGAAGATTTGGAACCGCCGATGAACGCCGATATACGCGGATAAAGCCTCGATAGCTCCCTCTCCTCTCGCGGGAGAAGGGGAGGAGGAGGGCGACGCGTGCGTCGCCCCTGCGGGTCTGGCGATGAATTACTTGTATGGGGGGAGGCTAGCGCCAGGCCCAGATCAGGACGGTGATGCCGAGGAGGATGCGGTAGACGGCGAAGGGGGTGAAGCCGCGGCGGCGGACCCAGTGCATGAACCAGGCGACGACGCCAAGGGCGACGATGAAGGAGACGACGAAGCCGATGAGCAGGACGATCCAACGCTGTGCGTTCATCTGAATGGGGGCCAGGTTGCCGGCGTCGGGGTGTTTGGAGAGGACGGTTTTGTAGAACTCGAAAGCGGTGGCCACGATCATGGTGGGGATGGAGAGGAAGAAGGAGAATTCCAGGGCGGAAGAGCGGGACATTTCGGCGACCTGCCCGGCGGCGATGGTGGACATGGAACGGGAGGTGCCGGGGAAGACGGCGGAGAATATCTGCATGGCGCCGATCCAGATGGCCTGGAAGGGGCCCATGTCTTCCATGTGCAGAATGCGCGGGTGGGTGTAGACGGCATCGACGATCCACATGATGAGCCCGCCGACGAGCAGGGATGAGCCGATGACGGTGAGGCTTTCGAGGTTTTGGCCGATGCGTTTGTGGAGGAGGTAGGCGGGTAAGGCGGTGACGACGAAGGCGATGAGGACGAGGCTGAGGGGGTGGGTGAGGAGGGTACGGTTGCCGCGCTGGCCGCGGGGGAAGGTGGCCAGGAAGGAGATGATACGCTCGCGGAAATAAACCAGGAGGCTGAGGATTGCGCCGAGCTGGATGACGACGGAGTACATTTTCCAGTAGCTGCTGTCCATGCGGATGTTGAAGAGGGCTTCGCAGATGCGCAAGTGGGCGGTGGAACTGACGGGGAGGAATTCGGTCAGACCTTCGACGATGCCCAGGATGACGCTTAACAGGTAGTCGTTCACGGTTACCTCACAGGTTTAGACTTCGGATCAGGATTTGGCCGAGGATGTTGGCGTAGACGCCGGCGGCCAGGTCGTCCATCAGGATGCCCCAGCCGAGGGGCAGACGTTCCAATTGCCTGACGGGCGGGGGTTTGAGGATGTCAAAGAGGCGGAAGAGCGTAAAGGCCACGAAGAGGACGATTAGCTGGGTCCACCCGTTGTACATGGGGAGGGCGAAAAGGGAAAGGCAGATTCCGGCGACCTCGTCGAGGACGAAGCAGGAGGGGTCGTCGCATTGGTAGTGGTGGATGGCCCAGGGGCCGAGATAGACGGAGAAGATACAGGAAGTGAGCAGGCCCAGGAGGAGGGCGGCTTGCCAGAGGGGGTAGATTTGGGCAGGAGGGGCGTAGTGATGGATGGCGGCGAAGAGAAGGGAGAGGACGAGGATGGCGGCGAGGCTACCGGCCGTGCCGGGGGCTACGGGGGACATGCCTGAACCACCGAAGGTGACAATCCATCGCCGCACGGTCAATCTCCGGCAGGGGCGGCCGATTGGTCGGCGCTGGGGGTTTGGGTTTGGCCGCGGTAGAGGGCGACGGCGCGTTGGATGTAGAGCAGGCCGCTGAGGACGGTGATGACGACGGTTCCCCAGATGCAGAAATCGCGGAACGCGGTGGCGTAGTGTTTGAGGTGGTGGTGTTTGTCGAGCCAGGGGAGGTAGTTGACGTACATGAGGATGACGAGGATGGTGACGGACTGGAAGACCATTTTGAGTTTTCCGCTGAAGGCTGCGCCGAAGTTTTGTCCGCTGGCTTCGCTGGAGCCGCGGAGGGTGGTGACGAGCAGTTCGCGGGCGAGGAGGACCACGACGACGGCGGGTGCGACGCCGGTGATGGTTCTGACGACGAAGGGTTGGCCGAGGGTGGGAGTGCCGGGGATGATGAAGTTTTTACCGGCGAAGAAGGCGAAGCTGCCGAGGACGAGGACTTTATCGACGAAGGGATCGACCATTCGGCCGAACATGCCTTCGACTTTCCAGCGGCGTGCGAGGTAGCCGTCGAGGAAGTCGGTGATGAGGGCGATGAGGTAGACGAGGAAGGCGATGTTGAGGAAGGTGGGGTCGCCGCGGCCTTCGTATTGGTAGAAGGCGAGCATGACGAAGAAGGCGACGGCGAGCAGGAGCCGGGCGCCGGTCAGGAGGTTGGGCACGTGGCGAAACATGATGGGGCGATTGTATGGGGAAAGTGGCTTGGGACCAAATGCGGCGCGGGGGTTGTTTTTGGCGGGGGGGTTCGGATAATTTTGGGGAAGGAAGAGGAACCGATGGGAGAAGAGAAGTCAGAATGATGAATGATGAAGGTGGAAAGAAGAGCAGTTACATAACGGATTGCTTCCTTCTTCATAATTCATAATTCATCGTTGTCTTTCGTCTTTTCTGGCGATTGGGGCCTTTGCGGTGGGTTGGAATTTTTTAGGATATGGTTATGAGCATTCGAATTGGGATTGTTGGCGTGAGCGGGTATGGCGGGGGGGAAGTGCTGCGGTTGTGCGCGACGCATCCGGAGTTTGAGGTGGTGTATGTGGCGGGAGAATCCAGCGCGGGGGCGAAGCTGGTGGAGAAGTTTCCGGGGATCGGCAAGCTGGGGAATCTGGTGATTCAGAAATGGGACGTGGCGGCGCTGCCGGAGATGGAGGTGTTGTTTGCGTCGCTGCCGTCGGGGGAATCGAAGGAGGCGTTGGCGCGGGTGCCGGGGCGGACGAAGATTGTGGATATCGGGGGGGACCATCGGTTTGTGGAGGGGTGGACGTATGGGCTGGCGGACGTGTGGCCGGAGCAGATCCGCAAGGCGACGCGGGTGGCGAATCCGGGGTGTTATCCGTCGGCCTCGCTGGCGGCGTTGTCGCCGCTGGTGGCGAATCAATTGATCGATCCGGGTTCGATCATTATTGACGCCAAGTCGGGCGTGAGCGGCGCGGGTCGCGGGGGGGGATCGACGTTCGGGTATGCGGAGGTGAATGAAGACGTGTCGGCGTATGGGCTGCTGAAGCATGCGCATGTGCCGGAGATGACCAAGGCGCTGACAAAGCTGGCGGGGTCGGCGGCGTCGCTGGTGTTTACGCCCCATTTGATTCCGATGACGCGGGGGATTCTGGCGACTTGCTATGGCAAGGGGAAGGCGACGACGCAGCAGTGCATGGAAGCGGCGAGGAAGTTTTATGCGGATCGGCCGTTCGTGCGCGTGGTGGAGAAGGCGCCGCACAGCAAGTGGGCGACGGGGTCGAACCTGGTGTACGTGTCGTATGCGGCGGACCCGGAGCGGAATCTGGTGATCGCGCTGGCGGCGATCGACAACCTGGGCAAGGGGGCGGCGGGCCAGGCGGTGCAGAATGCGAACCTGATGATGGGATTGGCGGAGACGGCGGGGTTGGAGGGGACGCCTTTGTGGCCGTGAAGGGCGGCGTTGTCAGTTGTAGGTCAGGGTTCGGCGGGGGACGGCGGAGCCGGAGAGAGTGACCTGGCTGGAATCCACTTTGACGGTGAGGGTGATGGCGAGGGAGTGTCCGTCGCTGTTGAAGGTGGCGGAGACGACGTCGTGGGCGAGGGTGTAGACGGGGATGGGGTTCAAGTCGGTTAATTTCATCTGCAATTGTTGTTCGGTGGCGTTGTAGAAATAGACGCGGTGCTGGGCGGCGGTGGTGAAGATGTCGCATTCGGTGGAGGTGAAGCTGCCGGACTGACACTGGCGGACGTCGTTGACGATCTGGGCGATGGTGACGCGGGCGGCCTGGGTGGCGCGGAAGAAACGGTCGTTGGTTTCGATGGCGGCGGAGGAGGCGGAAAAGGCGGCGGCGACGGCGACGAGCAGCGAGGCGGAGATGGCCAGGCTGAGCATGGCCTCGACGAGACTGAGCCCGGTACGGCGGCGGGTGGTCATGGCAACAGCTCCTGGTAGGTGACGGGTTTGGGGGAGTAGTAGAAGCTGTAGCTCAGGCCCTGGGTGGGTTGGTTTTGGCTGCCGTTGTTGCTGAAAAGGACTTGTTTGGAGCTGCCGAAGACGCAGGAGTTGACGTTGGGGTTGAGGGTCATGAGGGTTCCGTTGCTGACGATGATGGCGGAAGCGCCACCGGTGGAGAAGGTGCTGGCGATGACGTTGCCGACGAGGGTGCCGCCGGAACTGCCGGTCATGGAGACGTTGGCGGCGGGGGCGAGGATGGAGATGCCGCTGGTGGCGCGGAGGGCGTCGAACTGCGAGCCGGCGGGCAGGGGGCTTTGGGTGAAGTTGCCGGAGAAGTTGAGGGAGTTGACGGCGTCGCTGCCGGCGTTTTCAAAGACGATGAAGCCCTGGAGTTTGAAGTTGCCGTTGAAGGTGATGGAGTTGGGGGATTGGACGTACATGATTCCCTGGACGGTGGAGTTGCCGTTGAATTTGGGGTTGGTGTTGGGGGGGATGCGGATGTTTTGCTGGGTGTTCGAGTGGGATGAATAAGTGTTGGTGGCGTATTGGGCGAAGATGCTGGTGTCGATGATGGGGAATTCGGGCGGCGTGTCGAGGGAGTGGATGTGGGAATAGAGGTTGGAGGAGCCGGGGGAGTAGCCGGCGACGGAGCCGCCGGTGATGCGGACGCCGGAGCCATCGACGTAGTAGAGGTCGCCGCCGATGGCGGTGCCGGAGTTGAAGATGGCGTCGCTGCTGGAGAAGGCGGACATCATGGTGGCGATTTCGGGGTGGGCGGGGTCGGTTGAGCCGACGGCGCCTTTGGAGCCGACGATCTGGCCTTTGGAGGCGACGGCGTAATCGAAGACGGTGGTGGAGTGGGGTTGGCGGGTGAAGTCCATGCTGATGGCGCGGGCGGGGGCGTTGTTGCCGTAGCGGCCGTCGATTTTGACGACGATTTCACCGGCCCAATCGGTGATGGTGGCGCGGAAGGCGGTGAGGCCGGCGGAATCGAGGGAGATGTAGTTGCCGTTGCCGGGGATGGTGATGGTGTTGCCGGAGCGGGCGACGGGCTGGCCGTGGAGGTTGGTGGTGGAGTTGAGCTGGGATTGGAGGTTCTGGAAGAGGCTGTCGATGACCTGGGTGGGCGGGGTGGAAGGGGGGATGTGGACGCGGGCGAGCTGGTAGCGCATGAAGTCGAGTCCGGATTCGGCGGCCAGGAGGGCGTGGGAGATGCGCTGGTCGTTGACGGCCAGTTGTGATCCGGTGGTGGCGGCGGCATAGACGCCGATGGCCATGGTGGAAAAGAGGACCAGGTATAACATGGCCAGGACGGAAGCCATGGCGCGTCGGCGAGGGTGGTGAAGTCGGTTCATGGCGAACCTCCCGTGTGCGGCGGAGTCAATTCCTGGGGGTGAAGCGGAGTCGGTTCAGGCTGCACACGACTTGGCCGTTATGAATGACGGATACGGTGACGCGGATGGCGTCGGGGGTGGAATCGACGATGCCGAGGGTGAGGTTGTCGGGGCTGACGGGCTGGATGGAGAGGGATTGGGACCAGCCGGGCATGGGTTGGGCGATGGGTTGGCCGCGGCTGTCGATGGGAGGGGACCAGGTTCTGCCGGACAGGGCGCGCACACTGTCGTAGGGGAGCGTGAGGGACATTTCATGAACGTTGCGGGCGAGGTTGATGGCGGTGGTGAGTTCGGCGCTGTCGGCGTTGGCGACGGTTTCTGCGGCAATGAGTTGGAGCAGGGCGACGATGCTGACGCCGACGATGGTGGTGGTGATGGCGGTTTCGATGAGGGTAAAGCCGCGTCGGAGGATGGGGAGGGGGGAGATCATCAGTAACGATATCCGATAAAAAAAGTGCGAGGGCAAATGGGAAAACCGCGAAGGCGCGAAGACGGACGCGAAGAAGACTTTGAACCGCCAAGGCCGCCAAGAGCGACAAGGAAAGACTTTACTTAGCCACAGATGGGGCACAGATTGGCACAGATGAAAGGGCTGTTTGTTCCCTCTCCCCTTGCGGGAGAGGGTTAGGGTGAGGGGGAAAGTTTTGGATGCGGTTGGCGAATGTACGCCAGTAGAAATCGAATATCTCGCCCCTCACCCCTGCCCTCTCCCCTCGCGGGGAGAGGGAGCTATCGGGGCTTTATCGGCGTGCATCGGCGTTCATCGGCGATTCCAAATCTTAATTTCCTCTTCGCGTCCGTCTTCGCGCCTTCGCGGTTGCATTGGCTTTACTTCACCAAGCTGCTGAGTTTGAAGATGGGCAGGATGATGCTCATGGCGATGAAGCCGACGATGGAGCCCATGGCGACGATCATGAGGGGTTCGATCATGGCGGTGACGCTTTTGATCACGGCGCGCAGTTCGCGGGCGTAGAATTCGCTCACCTCGTCGAGGACTTCGCCGAGTTTGCCGGATTCTTCGCCGGCGGAGATCATCTGGACGACGGCGCGGGGCAGCAGGGGGCTGCGCTGGAGGGGGGAGGCGATTTTTTTGCCTTGTTTGACGGCGGCGTAGACGGCGCGCCACATGCGGCGATAGAGGGTGTTGCCGGAGATTTCGGCGGTGATGCTGAGGGTGTCGAGCATGGGGACGCCGGCGTTGATGAGCTGGCCCATGGTGTGCATGCTGCGGGTGATGTACAGGGCGCGAAAGAGCTTACGGAACAGGGGGACGGTGAGTTTGGTTTTGTCCCACCAGAGCCGTCCCTTGTCGGTGCGCAGGAGCAGGACCAGGCCCCAGATTGTCGCGCCGGCGACGACGATGAGGATGTACCAGTAGTGGACCATGAAGTTGGAGAGGGCCAGGAGCATCTTGGTGGGCAGGGGCAGGGCGGCTTCCTTGCCTTTGAAGATGATCATGAAGCGGGGCAGGACGAAGGTGAGCAGGAAGATGGTGGTGGAGACGGCCATGGCGCCGATGATGCCGGGATAGATCATGGCTCCGCGGACCATGGAGCGGGTTTCGATCTGCTGGGCGAGGTAGGTGGCGATGCGGTCGAGCATCTTGCTGAATCCGCCGGAGAGTTCGGAGGCTTTGACCATGTTGATGTAGAGGGGGGAGAAGACCTTGGGGTAGCGGAGGAGGGCGTCGGAGAAGGGCTTGCCGGCTTCGACGTCCTTTTTCATCTGGAGGAGCATGGATTTGAAGCGGGGGTTTTCGGCCTGATCGGCGATGCCTTCGAGGGCGGCGCGGATGGAGATGCCGGCGCGGATCATGACGGCGAGCTGGTTGGTGAAGTTCTGCACCTCGCGGGCGCTGGGGCCGAAGGAGAGGCGGGCGTTGAGGGAGAGGCCGGTTCTGGAGGATTCCTCGGCGGGGGCGAGGGCGAGGATGAAATGACCGCGGGAGCGAAGCTGGTGGGAAGCGGCGGCGAGGCTGGCGGCGCTGAGCACGCCGGCGGCGACGTTTCCCGTGGCGTCTTTGGCTTCGTAGCGGTAATTCATCGTCATCAATGATGAATTATGAATTATGAATTATGAAGGAGGAAGAAAACCAGCTATTAAATCAGCTCTTCTTTCCTCCTTCATCATTCATCGTTCATCATTCATCATTCTCCGTCTCATGTGTTTCTCGTTAAGCCACCAGGGCCCGTTCCAGTTTTTCCGGGTGGGCGGCCTGGGCGATGGCGTCTTCCCGGCTGACATACCCATTGACGTACAATTGTTTGATGGAACTGTCCAATGTCTGCATGCCCAGGGCGCGGCTGGTTTCGATCACATTGGGGATTTCGAATATTCGGTTTTCGCGGATGCAGTTGCGGACGGCGGGGGTGCAGAGCATGACTTCGACGGCGGGGATCATTCCGGGCTGGTCGGCGCGTTTGAAAAGGGTCTGGCTGATGACGGCCTGGAGGGTGTTGGCGAGCATGGAGCGGATCTGGTTTTGCTGGTCGGCGGGGTAGATGTCGATGATGCGTTCGATGGTCTGGGGGGCGTTGACGGTGTGGAGGGTGCTGAAGACCAGGTGGCCGGTTTCGGCGGCGGTGATGGCGGCGCTGGTGGTTTCGAGGTCGCGCATTTCGCCGACGAGGATGGTGTCGGGGTCCTGGCGGAGGACGTGGCGCAGGCCGGAGGCGAAGTCGGGCACGTCGCTGCCGACTTCGCGTTGTTCGATGGCGCAGCGGGCGCTGGCGAAGGCGTATTCGATGGGGTCTTCGAGGGTGATGATGTGGCCTTGTTCGCGGCGGTTGATGGCGTCGATCATACCGGCCAGGGTGGTGCTTTTGCCGGACCCGGTGGGTCCGGTGACGAGAATGAGCCCGCGGGGGAGGTAGGTCAGGCGGTTGCAGATTTCGGGCAGGAACAATTGTTCGATGGGGCGGATGCGGTCGTTGATGGCGCGGAAGGCCAGGGCGATGGAGTTGCGCTGGTAGTGGGCGTTGACGCGGAAGCGGGAGAGGCCGGGGATTTCGTAGGAGAAGTCGGCGTCGCGATGGAGCTCGAAATCGTTCCAGCGGGTTTCGGTGATCATCTCGCGGAGGAGAGCTTTGATGCCCTCGGCGGTGGCGATGGGGAAGTCGCTGGGTTGCATGATGGTGTGGATGCGGAAAAGCGGCGGGAGGCCGGCGTTGAGGTGGATGTCGGAGGCTTTGGCATCGACGGCGGTTTTGAGAATGTCGTGGAGCAGGCTCATAGAGTCAACCTTCACTTTCGGTGACGCGGAGGATTTCGTCGATCGTGGTCAGCCCCTGTTTGACTTTGTCGAAGCCGTCCTGGCGGAGGGTGACCAGGCCGCGTTGGCGGCAATATTGGCGCAGGTCGGTGACGTTGGGATTGCGGGTAATCAGGTCGCGCAGGGTGTCGTCGAGGACGAGCAGTTCGTAGATGCCGAGTCGGCCGGTGTATCCGGTGCGGCGGCAGCGGTCGCAGCCGCGGCCGTGCAGGAGGGCGTTGCAGTCAAAGCCGCGGGTGGAGAGGAATTGGCGCATTTCGTCGGTGGGGTTGTAGGGTTCGCGGCAGTGGGGGCAGATACGGCGGACGAGGCGCTGGGCGAGAATGGCGTTGACGGCGGAGGCGATGAGATAGGGTTCGACGCCGATGTTGATGAGGCGGGTGACGGAGGAGGGGGCGTCGTTGGTGTGGAGAGTGCTGAGGACGAGGTGTCCGGTGAGGGAGGCCTGGACGGCGATGCGTGCGGTTTCGGCGTCGCGGATTTCGCCGAGCATGACCACGTCGGGGTCTTGTCGAAGCAGGCTGCGGAGGGCGGCGGCGAAGGTCATGCCGATTTTGTCGTGGACCTGGACCTGGTTGGCCTGGGGGAGATGGTATTCGATGGGGTCTTCGACGGTGCTGATGTTGAGTTTGTTGCCGTCCATGCAGCGGAGGGAGGAATAGAGGGTGGTGGTTTTTCCGCTGCCGGTGGGGCCGGTGACGAGGAGAATGCCGTGGGGCTCTTCGATCTGTTTGCGCAGGACGTTCAGCGCTTCGGGGCCGAAGCCGAGGTCTTCGAGGGGGACGTTGATGGAGCGGTTGTCGAGGATGCGGATGACGACTTTTTCGCCGTTGGCGGTGGGGAGGGTGCTCATGCGCAGGTCCACTTTGCGTTCGTGGACGACGGCGCGGATGCGGCCGTCCTGGGGGAGGCGGCGTTCGGCGATGTCGAGGTTGGCCATGATTTTCAGGCGGGAGACGATGGCCGGGTGCATGGTGTGGGGGGGATTCATGGTTTCGAAGAGAACGCCGTCGATGCGGTAGCGGACTTTGAGGCCTTTTTCCTTGGGTTCGATGTGGATGTCGCTGGCGCCTTGCTTGATGGCGTCGAAGATGAGGTAGTTGACGAAGCGGATGATGGGCGATTCGTTGCCCATTTTTTCCAGGTCGGCAATGTCGTCCTTGGCGGCCTGGACGAGCTGGATGTCGTCTTCGGCGATGTCCTTGATGATCTCGTCAACGCGGACGTCGGAGGCGCCGCTGGTGATCTGCTCGACGATGCGGGTGATGTCGGCGGCGATGGAGACGACGGTGCGGATTTCGCGGCGGGTGCGACGGCGGACCTCGTCGAGCAGGAAGACGTTGGACGGATCGGACGTGGCGACGACGAGCGTCTGGGCGTCAAACCGCAGCGGCAGGACCAATTGCTTGCGGATGTAATCGGGGGGGAGCAGTTCGAAGGCGGCGGGATCGATCTGGGAGCGGTCGGGGATTTCGAAGGGCAGGCCGAGGGTTTCGGCCAGCGCCGAGAGGATCTGGGCCTCGCTGGCGGCGTTCATGGTCAGCAGGATTTGCGGCAGGCTTTTGCCGGGGGTCTGGCTCTGGACGCCTCGGGCCTGGGCGAGCTGGTCGGGAGTGATCTGGCCGCGTTCCAGCAGCAGGTCGGCGACGCTTTTGCGGGCCGGGCCGACGGCGGGTTGCCAGAGCGGCTCGACGTCCTGGGACGGGTCATCGATCACTTGGACGGGCGATGCGGAAGTTGTGTGTCGGCGGAACATGATGGTTTTTTATTTGGGCATTTTCAGTTCAAAGCGGTACGCACCGGCTTTGACGATGACGGAATTTGGGGTGATGCGTTCGACGAGGACGGAGTCGAGTTTCTGGCCTTCGAGGCAGAGGGTGTTGTTAATCATGCAGGCGCGCCGGGAGAGGCCGAAAAGGATGGACTGGAGGTTCAAGGCGGCGGCGGCCTTGAGGGCGGCGGACCTGGATAAATCCTGTTTTCGGATTGAACCGTTGGCGGCGAGTTCGGTTTTGGAACCGGCGTGGCTGAAGGGGTTAGCGCCGAGTTGTTCGAGAGGGACTTGGGAAACGCTGGGGTAGCGGGCGAACTGCTGGACGATTTTTTCGGTGTTCTGGAGCATTTGGTGCATGCGGGCGATGTTCTGGCCGCGTTCGTCGAGGAACTGGTTGATGGTCTGGTTGGCGGCGCTGAGTGGGGCGGCGCCGGCCGAGGCGGGGCCGGTGCGCAGGTACATGAAACAGGCTCCGGCGGCGCTGAGCAGGAGGATGGCGAGGAGCAGGAGGGTGCTGCTGTTGATGGTTTTTTTTTCTTCGGCCACGAAGGCAACGTCGGCGGGGTTGAGGGCGGCGTTGAGGTCGTCGGCGGGGGCCTGGTCGTCGTTGCTGACGTCGTTGTTTTGGAAATCTTGCATGGCGGTCTCCGCGTATCGAGCCGGGGTTAGTGGGTCAAGGCGACGGTTCGCCCGGAGGAATCGGGTTCGAAGAAGATGCTCAACGTCATCTGGGCCTGCATGTCGCCTTCGCTGGCGTTGATTTTTTCGAGCTTCATCTGGGTGACGCGGGTGATGCGGGGCAGTTTTTCCAACTGAAGGAGGAAGGTGTAAAAGCCGGTGAAGTTGCCGGTGAGATTCATCTGGATGGGCTGTTCGCTGTAGCAGGCGGCGCGGTCGCTTTTGAGGGTTTTGATGGTGCGGGTTTGGAGGGAGTTGGATTCGGCCATCTGCCAGACTTCCTTGAGGATTTTGTCGATTTCCTTTTCCTGAGGGAGCTTGGATTCGAAGAAGGTGATGGCCTGTTGAAGCTCGACGAGCTTGCGGTTGATGTCGTCGATGCCGGCGGTGGCCTGTCGCAGGTTGCTGAGTTTCTGTTGCATGGCGGCGCAATCGGCCTGGACGGCTTCGTACTTGGCGGTGGCCTTGCTGAGAACGAAAAACCAGGTAAAGCCGAGGAGTCCGATCAGCACGCTGAAAAACAGGATTTCGCGTAATCCGAGTTTCATAGGGCCTCCGTAGCGTCAGTGGGGATCGAGTTCCGCGGTGAAAGCGGGGTTGGGACGTGTGGTGGGGGCGGCGGCCTCCGCGTCGGGGTTGACGGCGGCCTCGATCTGGAATTTACGAAGTTTTTCGTCGGCGTACTGGAAGACGTCGGTGATGACCAGATTGACGTCCTTGAGGAAGCGGGAACGGGAGAGCTTGTTCATGAACTGGGCGACCTGGAGGTCGGTGTCGCACATGCCGGTGATTTTGACGGTGACGTCGAAGACCTGCGGCTCGGGGACGGAAGATTTGGCGTCGGGTTCGGTTTTCTTTTGTTCAAAGGCGTTGGTCGTTTTGGGCGCGGGCGTGGGGAGGCGGCGTTTGGCGTCGAGGGAGAAATCGACGAGGGAAGTGCGGGCGGGGAGGGCGTTGGTGATGTCGGCCAGCAGGGCGCTGCGGGGAACTTTTTCGATCAGGGAGGCGGTGAGCTCGGCCTGGCGGGCCATGGTCCGCTGTTTTTCCTGCATCTGCTGGACCTGTTCGATCTGCCGGGCGGCGATGTTGCAGTCCTGCTCGAGGGAGGCGTGGATTTTTTCGATATCGCGGATGGATCGCTGGCGGGAGGAGAAGGCCGCGCCGATGGCGACGACGACGATGAGGAACATCACCGAGCAGATGATGTTGGTGCGTCGCTGGGCTTTTTGTTCCAGGTAATCATCGGGCAGGAAGCTGAGTTCGTTGGGGGAGTTCATGGCTGTTCCTCGGGAGTTGCCGGCCCCATGCTGAGGCCGATAGCGACGGTCCATTCGGGTTGGGGCTGGCGGCGGTCGAGTCCGCAGTCGGGGTCAAGGCGGGCATTGCGAGCCATGCGGACCATGGGATCGCCGATTTGTGCGGCGAGTTGCATTTCGCGGGCGATGTGCTGGCAGAGGGAGCGTTGGCGGGCTTCGCCGCCGACGAAGATCAGGCGATCCAGGGGTTTGTCGGGGAAGGTGGATTCGTGGTATCGGCGGCACAGATCGAGTTCTTCGACGAGATGATTGAGGGTTTCGCGGCAGGCCTGATCCACCTGCCGGGCACGATCCTGATCGGCCGGGACGGCGCGGGGCATGACGGCGGCGGCGTTTTGCAGGGCGGAGTCGAGCAGCGGGAAGGCGTGGTTGTCCTCGGAAGGGGCGGGCAGGAGCGTCCGCTGCTCGCGATGCTCGTCCATGCTGGGCTGAGCCTGGGCGAGTTGGAATCGAAGGAGCCGGGCGTTGTCAAAGGAGAGATCGAAGGCGGAGGCGACGGCGCGGGTCAGGTGTTCGCTGCCGATGGGGATGATGCGGGCGAAGTGGATCAGCCCGGCGCGGGAGATGATGGCGCGGGAGGCGGTGCAGCCGATATCGACGAAGCAGTTGGTGGCCGCGGTGTCGGTTTTGCGGCGGTAGACGTGGGAGAAGCAATCGACGATGGCCCTGGCTTCGACGTTCATGCCGACGACGTCGAGGCGGGCGTGGGCGGCGGCGGAAAGATACTGGTTGACCAGATCCCGGGCGGCGGCCATGAGAACCACCTCGTTGCGGGGTTCCTGGTCGTGGTAGAGTTCGCCGGCGATGACGTGGCGGATCAGGGCGCGGGAGGGATCGATGGGGAGTTTACCGCGGGCTTCCCAGGGGATGGCTTTTCGGGTTGCTTCGGCGTCCATTCGGGGCAGGCGCAGGTGCTGGATGAAGGTCATGGCGGCGGGGAGCGAGAGGACGCACTGGCGGCCGCGGAAATTGTTGCCGGCCAGCAGGTCGCGGACGGCGTCGATGAAAAACGGCCAGCGTGCGGCGGCATCGTGTCGGACGTGGGGGGGGACGTCGGTTGAGGCGGCGGCGACGAGGTGATGCTCGTTGTCGATCAGTTGAACCTGGGCCAGGCGAAGCGAATCAGTGCCGAAGTCGATGCCGATTGGATTGGCCTTGGGAGCGAACCAGTTCTGAACGAACGTGAGCATCGTCTCTCCGTGCCTCCCTGGGGTTTGACCTACGATATAAATGCGGGATGGGCAAATGGGGTAAAGCGAGGGGGATTTGTATGTGGGGGCTCCGCGACGCGTTGCGTCGCGGCTATTGAGGGTAGCGTGCTTTGCTGCTGGGAAGGGTAACGCTTACGGAGGGTCGGCTTCTATTCGGCCCCGTCAGGGGCGTAAGAGGTTCTTACGCCCCTGACGGGGCTGATGGATTTGGCGATGGGGTTTCCCAACGGCTGACGCCGTGGACTAGAGGCTGCCGCCCCTGACGGGGCTGAATAGAAGACTATCCTTTGTAAGCGTTATCTCTGCTGGGGGTTATGCGTCGGAGTCGAGAAACTCGGCGGCGATGGCGTCGGCGACGTCTAAGCCGCGGTCGCTGAGACGGAAGCTGGTGGAGTCGAGGAGGAGCAGGCCGAGGCTGGTGAGCTTTTCCAGTTGGGGGGCGTAGAGGCGGGCGGCGTCAAAGCCGGTGCGACGGGTGAAGTCGGCGAAGTTGATTCCGGGCGTCAGGCGTAATTGCAACATGACCAGTTCGCCGGCCCGGCGGAGGGGGGAGAGGGTTTCGGCGTCGATGGCGGGAAGCTGGCCGGATTCGATGGCTTGTTCCCATTGGCCAAGATGGGGGCGGTTGCGCCAGCGATGGCCTTGAACGTGCGAGGCGGCGGAGGGGCCTAAGCCGATATAATCCTCGCCTTGCCAGTAGAGAAGGTTGTGCTGGCATTCCTGACCGGGCGCGGCGTAGTTGCTGATTTCGTAGGGGGGGCAGTTGACCTCGGTGAGACGCCGGCGGGTGTGGTGGAGCATGGCCAGTTCAAGCTGGTCGTCGATGGGTTTGAGGAGGCCGAGTTTTTTTTTCACGGCGATGGCGGTGTTGGGTTCGTAGGTCAGGCCGTAACAGGAGACGTGGGTGATGTGGAGTGCGATGACGGCTTCGAGGGAAGCGGACCAGGCGGGGAGGTCTTGGCCGGGGATGGCGTAGATCAGGTCCAGATTCAGGCGATGGAAGCCGGCTTGGCGGGCTAGATCGATGCTGTGGGGGACGTCGGGGGGGGCGTGATGGCGTTCGAGAATGGCAAGCTCGGCGGGATGGAAACTTTGGGCGCCGAAGCTGAGACGGTCTACGCCGGCTTCGCGTAGCATCTGGCAGTAATCGAGGGAGACGGTGGCGGGGTTGGCTTCGAGGGTCCATTCGCGCAGGTCGGAGAAATCAAAGCGGGAACGGAGTCCGAGGATAAGCCGTTGCATGGCAGGCCGGGGCAGGAGGGTGGGCGTGCCGCCACCGAAGAATACGGTGCGTGGGCGGGGTGTGGGGCCGGGGTGGGAGGCGAGCCAGAGGTCGGCTTCGGTGAGCAGAAGGTCAACGAATTGGTTCATTCGCTGTTCGGATTGGCGGGTGATGCTGTAGAAATCGCAGTAATGGCATTTGTGGAAGCAGAAGGGGACGTGGACGTACAGGCCGGGCACGGCGACGGGGGGCAAGTCGCCGGGGGCGAGGGAGGCGGGAGAGACGGTAAGAGATGTGGCCATGGGTCTGGATTGAGACGGCGGTACATGCTAGAGGCAAGGGGGGAGAAAAGAAACCCGGGAGGTCCGAATGGTTTTAATTCGTCGGCACGGTTTGTTCTTGCCCGTGAAACGTCCGGGCGTTAGGTTATACTCTTGTCGCCGGGAAATGGGGTGAGTGCTTCCGTGTCTTACAAGTGTGAGGCAGGTGTTTATGCAGGTAGTGTTGGTGATGTTCAAGGCGGATGGCGAGAGGCGGAGTTTTTCGCTGGCTCGCGACATAACCGTTCTGGGGCGGCGGGAAGACTGCGACTTGCGGATTCCGCTTGGCGAGGTTTCGCGCAAGCACTGCCGGCTGATTAAGGAGGGGGACGTGTTGCGGCTGGAAGATTTGGGCAGTTCCAACGGCACGCTGTACAACGGTGAGCGTATTCAGGAAGCGTATGTTCAGCCCGGCGATACGATTCAGATCGGGCCGATTGCGTTCATTGTGCAGATCGACGGGGCTCCGGCGGACGAGGAGTTGCAGCCGGTTGCGTCGGCTCCTGACATTGAGGGAACGGCCGTGTCGCCGGCGGTGACTGACCAGGAATCGGAAGTGGCCCAGGCGGACGTGCCGTCGGAAGGATCGGCGGAGTTCGGGATGAACAGTCCGGTGGAAGGCCAGGAACAACAGGGGGAGCAGCAATCCTGAGAACGGTTGCCGGGCGAGGATGATTTGATGAATGACGGGAGCGGGGGCTGCGAGGGGGGCGGTTCGGACGTGAGAAACAACACGGGGGGCGGAGAAGGCGCCAGCAAAGACGGGGGAATCGGTATGGCGTTTGCGGCATTGCGGTTCTGCGGGGTGGAATCGGATCACTTCGCAGGAAACGCACAGGAGGTTTCAATGCTGCAGACGCGTGAAATTCCATCGGATCAGTGGACGCCGTTTTTCAACGACTTTAACCGCCGGCATGTCGGGGAGCCGGTTACGGTGGAACTGCTTGGCGTGGAATATGGGGCGCAGCCGGAATCGCAGAACCTGCCGCTGATCGGGATCGTGTGCGATGAGAAGGAGACGGATCGGTATCGGATAGAGGTCAGTGCGGGCGATGCGCCGGACACCTTGATTACGCACGAGGTGGATTCGCCGACGAAGGTTATGCTGGCGGAGACGGAAGACGGGGTTGAGAAGGCGCTAGAGATTTATTCGGCGCAAGGACCGACGACGCTGGTTAACTTTGGGCCGATCGAGGGGCCATCGACTTTTGGGCGGTGAATGGGGGGGTATGGCGTATGGGAGTCGCAGCGTCGCCCGAGGGCGATCGCCAAGGGCTTTATGGACGCTTGGCGCGGATGATTTCTGAGAAGTCGTATACGCCGATTGTTTGATGGCCTGGGGGAATGGTGAGAAACTCGTTCGGATCCCACTGGCCATTGAGCAGATTGCGGATCAGGCGCAGGCTGCCTTCGAGGCGGACGTATTTTTTGCCGGCGGCTTCGGCCTTTTCCTGGAACTTGTGGGCGTATCCAAGGGGGGCGGTTTCGGGCAGGTCGATGAAGACGGCGGTATCCTGCGCCTGCTCCAGGGTTGGGGGGTGCATGGTTTCCCAGATGTATTTGGCGTCGTCCGGGCCGTATTGTTCGACCAGGGCGGCGAAGGAGTCCCCGTAGTGAACGACGCTCTGGCCGTCTTCGACGCGGAGGAAATATTCGCCCCGCTCGAAATAGCCGGCCGAGCCGAACGGCGTACTCGGGGCGTCCTTGAAGTGCTCCTGGTATTTGGCCTTTGATCCCAGCAGAATCGTGCAGCAGTCGTGGGCGCGGGGAATGACCAGTTGCGTGGTGCGGGCTTGCAGACCCACCGAGGCGTTGCCGCACAGGCCGAAAAGCAGGAGGATCGCGTCGTAAGCTTTTCCGCCGGCGTCGGCGGCGTCGATCCGGGACTGAATGGTCTGGCGGAGAGTGGCGCTGTGGGCGTGTTCGCCGAGCTCGGTAAATTCCGCATCGACGACGTGGGGGGATTGAGCGATGCACAAGCAGGCTTCGCGTTGGAAGACGTTGCACGAAATCAGTTTCAGACGCATTTTTGAGACTCCGTGATTACTGGAACGAGGCGTCCAATTGCAACTGATCGATGTAGCGCGATTCGAAATCGGGATCGAGGTTCAGCTCCACAGCTTGCAGGGATTGGGCGATGCGTTTTAGTTCGTTCATGACGCCGCTGTCGAGGAGTGACAGGTAGGCGCCGGCCAGGGAGGTGTTGCCGACGACCTGTACTTGCTCCCGCCGGAAACCCGGCAGCAGACCGCAGCCGATGGCGTTGTTGACGTCGATGTGCATGCCGAATCCACCGGCCAGGTAAAGCGTTTTGATTTCCGCCGGCGTTATTCCGACTTTGTTCAGCAGGGTGAGAATGCCGGCGGCGATGGCGGCCTTGGCTTGCAGCAGGCTGGCGACGTCGCTTTCGGTGATGAGGATGGGAGCGTGTCCGTGACCGGAGGCGATGCGGAATCCGCGCGATCCGTTTTTGGTTGTGGTCATGCGGTCTTGAGCGAGCTGGTCATCGAAGCGTCCGGTAGGTCCGATCAGACCGGCGGACCTGGCCTGCGCCAGAAAATCCACGTAGGCCGAGCCGCAAATTCCCGAGGGTTTGGTCTGGCCGATGACTTCCGTTTCGATTGTGAAGGGGTTTTTGTGGATGCGGATTCGGCTGACGGCTCCATGGCCGGCACGCATGCCGCTGGCCAGTCGGGAACCTTCAAACGCCGGCCCGGCGGCTGTCGCGCAGCCGAGGAGGGTTTTGCCGTGTTTGAGGATGATTTCACCGTTGGTTCCCACGTCCACCAGCAGGCTTGGTCCGTCGTCGTAGGCCAGTCCGGTGGCGAAGATTCCGGCTGTCAGGTCTGCCCCGACGTAGGCTGCGCCGCTGGGGAGAAGATGCACTGTCGGGTCCAGTGATGCCGAGCCGTTCAGTTGCAGGTGGATCGAGGACGCGTTTGTCACCCGGTGTTCCAGGAAGGGCGGGGTGAAGGGGGCTATTCCCATGGGGGAAGGGTCTACGCCTGCGAGGAGGTGCAGCATGATGGTGTTGCCGGCCACGGTGATGCAGGTGATCTGGTCTTCGTGGGCCTGGGCGGCGCGGAGGGCCTTGGGGAGCAGCCGCTGGAGGGTGTCGGCGACGATGGCGTGTTGCAGGCGATGGATCATGGCCTTGTCGGTGTAGCAGAGGTTGATCCGCGTCAGCACGTCGTCGCCCATGTTCATTTGCCGGTTGAACCCGGTTGCGTGTCCGACGATTTTGCCGGTGGTCAGGTCCGCCAGGAGCACGGCGACGGTTGTCGTGCCGATGTCGATGGCGACCCCCAGCGGCGGGGCGACGAGCGGTTTGGCCGGTTCCAGGGGATCGATGGCCCAGGGCACGTTGATTTTGAAATCGGACACTACCTGCGGTTCGTAGGTCAACAGCGAGCGGCCCGGCAAATTCACCCGGATTGTTTCTGATTCGCCCACCCGATATTCGCAGCCGCGCAGCGTTATCGCCGTTCCCTGGCTGCGGACGATCTGGCCGTTGCCGCGGTGGATCAGTTCCCCGGCCAGCAGTTCGATGTGGCAGCCGTCGCACAGTCCGCGTTCGCCGCATCGTGTGTTTAATAGAATCCCCGCCTCGCGCAGCAGGCTGGTCAGGCAGGCTTGCCGCTGATGGCCGGAATCCAGGCGGATCGTCTGCGACGGTTGGGGAGCGGGCATTTCAACATGAAGCGACTGAGTCATACCATTAACCCTGTTTCGAGCCCTTTCAACATTCACCGCAAGGTTGAAGGTGAAGGTGTCTGGCTGGGGATAGCGATAAAAAAAGAGAGAGTAGAAAGAAGACCGCAGGAGAGACCGGCCGTCTTCTCTGCTCTCTACTTTCGACTCTCTCCGGCACTATTTTCGCCCGCGGGGGCGAAAAATCGGGGCGACAGGATTCGAACCTGCGACCTCTAGACCCCCAGTCTAGCGTTCTAAACCAAGCTGAACTACGCCCCGGATTTCTCACACAACAGTAACGGGAAAATCACTCATCGTCAACTTTGGCGGGATGGGATGTTTTGCCGTGCTTGGCAAGCAGAGCAATCCTGATAGGATTGCTCGGACGTTCTCATCCCCTATTTTACGGAAGGATAACATGACCCTCGACAATCTTCAGGCGGCGTTTAACGGCGAGAGCAATGCCCATAACCGGTATCTGGCGTTTGCGAAAAAGGCGGACGAAGAAGGATATGGACAGGTGGCGAGCCTGTTCCGTGCGGCAGCGGAAGCGGAGAAGATTCATGCGGCGGGGCATGCGCGGGTGATCCAGAAGATGGGCGCATCGCCCAAGGCGGAGATCGCCAGGCCGGAAGTGAAATCGACGCGGGAGAATCTGCTGGCGGCGATCGCGGGCGAGACGCACGAGCGGGATGTGATGTATCCGGCGTTCATCAAGCAGGCCGAGGCGGAAGGGAACAAGGCCGCGCTGATGACTTTCGGCGGGGCGCTGGCGGCGGAGGCGGAACATGCCCGGCTGTATCAGGAAGCGCTGAATAACCTGGAAAGCTGGCGGGGCGGGAACCGCGCTTTCTACGTGTGCGAGGTGTGCGGGTTTACGACGGAAACCATGCCGGCGGAACCGTGCCCGGTTTGTCATGCCAAGAAGGAGAAGTTCAAGCTGGTGGATTGAGGTTTTTTTGGGGCGGTTTTGGTGTAGGGGAGTTAGTGCGCGGGCTTGGAGGCGCTTTGCCGTTGGGAGACGAGGGTGTTGGTGCTTTCGACTTCGACGCGGCGGTTTTGGCCTTGGACGTTGGACGTGTAGGCGTGCTGGACGACCGGCTCGAAGGTGGAGCAGCCCTGGACGCGAAGGATGTCGGGCTCGACGCCTCGGCCGGTCAGGTAGTCGGCGACGGCTTGGGCGCGGCGGAGTGAGAGGGCCATTTTCCGTTCGGCGGAGGTGCCTTCGGGGAAGTCGTCGGCAGAGGTATGGCCCTTGACCATGACGATGGTGCGGTGGCCGCGGATCTGGTCGGCGATCTGGTCGAGGGTCTGGCGGGTGGCGGGGAGGATTGCGGCGTCGCCGACGTTGAAGAGCAAGCGTCCGCCGACGGTTGCCTGCTGGCCGGCGCGGATGGTGGTGACTTCGGGGTCGGTGCCTTCTGCGCCATCGCGGGGCGTGAGGGTTTTGCCGCCCTGACCGGGACCGGCGGGATTTCGGCGGCGGCGGAGCATGGCCTGATCGACGGGGTCGGAACTGCTGGGATTGGGCGACCAACCGAAGCCGCTGCGGATTTCTCCAACGGTCACCAGCCACTCTTCCTGCTGGGCGGCGGCGGCGGCGTTTCCGTCACCGGCTTTGGGATTTCCGCTGGGCTTGAGCACCCACATCAGCACAAAGAATCCCATCATGAGCATGACGAGGTCGGCGAAGGTGAATATCCATTCCGGGCATTCACATTCTTCTTGCTCGCATTTGCAGGAGGACTTGGACATTTAGGCGCTTTCCGCAACTAAGCTGCGGCTGTTCGTTATGCCGCCTTGGGCAGGGCGGCCTGTTGCCGGGAACTCAGGAAGCTGAGCAACTGCATTTCGACGACGCGGGGGTTGTTGCCGGCCTGGATGCTCAAGACGCCCTGGAGGATGATTTCCTTGGTGAAGGCTTCTTCGCGGGAACGGATGGCCAGTTTTTCGGCGATAGGTCCGGCGATGAGGTTCTGGAGCAGACAGCCGTAGAGGGTGCCGGTGAGGGCGCTGGAGAGGGTTTTGCCGATGGTGCCGGCGCTACCGCCTTCGAGGTGGAGGAACATGGCGACCTGGGCGATGAGGGTGGCCATGAGACCGAAGCCGGGGCCGAATTTCATCATGATGGCGAAGAAGTGTTTGCCGTGCTTGTGGCGTTCGAGCATGGCTTCGATTTCGATGCGCATGATGCGTTCGATGATTTCCGGATCGGTGCCGTCGATGGTGAGTTGGAGGCCGCGGCGGAGGAAGGGGTCGGCGGCTTCGCGGGCGACGGTTTCCAGAGCCAGCACCCCGTCGCGGCGTGCGGTTTCGGCGTATTGCACCATTTCGCGGATGATGTGGGGGACGTGGGCTTCCTTGTTGAACATCCACTTTTTCAGGAAGCCGACGACGCCGGTGATGGAGTGCATGGGCAGCGACAGCATGGTCGCGCCGAGGGCGCCGCCGAAAACCAGGAAGATTTCCAGGGGCTTGATGTAAGCGCCCATGGCGCCTTCGGAATTCTCGAACATCGAGAAGGCGACAGCGCCCCACGCCAGCACAAGTCCAATGATGGTTGCCAGGTCCATGGCGATATTCTCGGCCCGGAAGCGGCCGGGCGTATCTGCTTACCGCACTGGCCGCGTCGAGCATGCAACGCGGGCCGGTTGGGAATCCGTTCCCTAGGCTTATTTTCGGCAAAAGAAGGTGTGGGGGATGAACGATTATCGGCACTGGAAGGGCTATTGTCGCAGCCAAAGGTCGTCGGCGGGGGTAAAAACGAGCTGTTTCGGCGGGATATTGCTTGAATTGAACAGGTCGAGCAATTCGGCTGGGGTGGCGAGGGGGGGAGGCGTCATGCCGCACCAGCGGGCCAGCAGCGACAGCAGGCGGCGGGGGTTGACGCCTTGCTCGCGGTAGAAGGCCAGGCGGGTGTCGCCGTGGCGTTTGGCCAGACGCCGGCCGTCGGGTCCGACGATCAGGGGCAGGTGGTAATAGTCGGGGATGCGGTGGCTTAAGCCCAGGGCGTGATAGAGAAGGATCTGGCGTGGGGTGGAATCGAGCAGGTCGTCGCCGCGGACGACGTCGGTGACGCCCATTTCGGCGTCATCGAGAACGACGGCCAACTGATAGGCGGCGGTTTCGTCGGCCTTGGCGATGACGAAGTCGCCCAACTGCTGGAGGACGTTGTAGCGTTGGAGGCCGCGGAAACGGTCTACAAATTCGACGGTTTGGTCGGGGGCGCGAAAGCGGATGGCGGGCGGGCGGTTGGCGTGAGCGAGGGCTTGCTGCCGGGAGGCGAAGCGGTTCCGGCAGGTGCCGGGGTATCGGGTGGAGCCGTCTTCGGCATGGGGTGCGCTGGCGGCGGAGTCAACTTCTTTGCGGCTGCAAACGCAGAAATACGCCTGTTGTCGGGCGAGCAGTTGCTGGACGGATTGCTTGTAGAGGTTGATGCGGGGGGATTGATAAAAGGGGCCTTGGTCCCAGTTCAGGCCGAGCCAGGCGAGGTCTTCGATGGCTTGGCGGTCTGCGCCGGCTTTGATGCGTGGGCCGTCGAGGTCTTCGATGCGCAGGATGATCTTCCAGCCGTTCTGGCGGGCCAGCAGCCAATTGACCAGGAACGTGCGGGCGTTGCCCAGGTGCAAAGCTCCCGTGGGCGAGGGGGCCAAACGTGTGACTCGCATGGGGAGATTGTATCGGCGGCGGTAGATCAAATGAACCACGGAGGCACGGAGGGAGAAGAGAAGTCAGAATGATGAATGATGAATTATGAAGGAGGAAGAAAACCAGCTATTAAACCAGCTCTTCTTTCCACCTTCATCGTTCATCATTCATAATTCATCATTCTCTTGGCGGTTCAATAAAATCTTTTGGACACGATAGCGCCTCCGTGCCTCCGTGGTGAAAACGGATTTGCCTAATTGATGCCATCCAATTGGATGCTGTCGATGATGCGGCGGAGGAGGGTTTCGTCGGCGTTGTACTGCTGTTGCGTGAGCACGAGGAAGTTCAATTCGTAGCACTTGAAGCTGTCCTGGTCCTGGGGGGCGAAGACGGTGATGGTCCAGTTGAGTACGGGGGAGGTGTCGGCCAGGGGTGTGCCGTCGATGTCGGTGGCTGCGGGGCGGCTGCCGAGGGCCTGACGTTCGAGAATCTTGACGTTTCGCAGGCTGCGGAGCTCGACCATTTTCACCACGCCGGCTTTTTCGGTCATTTCCCTGCGGGCGCCTTGGAGCAGCAGATCGATCTGGCTGGCGGTCATGCGTGGGCGTTGGTTGAGCAGGATTCGCATGTCGGTTTGCGAGGTGGGGCCTTCCAGCATGTGGGCGCTGCCCAGGGTGGTGACTTTCCAGCTTTCGGGAACTTCAACACTGAGGGGCAGGACGAGGAGCGGTATGCGTTTTTGCGGGCCGTTGAGCAGCGATTGGGCGGTGGGACGCTCGGCGGGCTTGGCGGGTTGGGCATCCTGAGGGGCGGTGCTTGGGGTCGGAAGAACGCGGGGGGATTTATCGCAGGCGACACAGACCAGACCGGCCAGGACCGATAATGTGATTAGCGTAAGTGATCGCATCGATTAGCAGCTCCTTGGGAACCTGTTTTCTACTGCAACCTCAATCATCGTCCTGACGGAAGGGTAACGTTACATTTATTACTGGGGTGATAATTGACCGGCCTCGGCTTGGACTGGGTGACGGGCGTTGCGTTCGTCGCGGGTGATTTGACCGTCGTGGAGGTGGATTACGCGATGGCACCGGTGGCCGATGGTCGGGTCGTGAGTGACCATGAGGATGGTTTTGCCCTCGGTAACGAGCTCGTCGAAGAGTTGGAGGACGGCCTGGCCGGTTTTGCTGTCGAGGTTTCCGGTGGGTTCGTCGGCAAGGATGATGAGGGGGTCGTTGACGAGGGCGCGGGCGATGCAGACGCGTTGCTGCTGTCCGCCGGACAGTTGGGTGGGGCGGTGGTCGAGCCGCTGCATCAGTCCGACCCTTTCGGCCAGGCGCAGGGCGCGTCGGCGGCGCTCGGCGTGGGGGATTTGCAGGTAGAACATGGGCACTTCCAGGTTTTCCAGGACGGTGAGCTGGGGGATGAGGTTGAAGCTCTGGAAGATGAATCCGATGCGTCGGGAGCGGATTTCGGAAAGCAGGTCGTCGGGGGTGGTGCTGATATCCTGCTGGCCGAGGATGTAGCGGCCGCTGGTGGGCTGGTCGAGGCAGCCGAGGATGTTCATCAGCGTGCTTTTGCCCGAACCGGATGCGCCCATGATGGCGGTGTATTCGCCTTCGACGAAATCGAGATTAATGTTGTGCAAGGCCGCGACCTCGACGTCTGTGCCGGGCTTGCGGTAGATTTTGTAGAGGTTTTGGACCGAGGCGACGAAAGCGCATTGTGCGGATTGTACCTGAAGGGGGTTTTGGGGAAAACACCCGGCGTTTGTCTGGCCAACCGGATTAAAAGGGCGTAAATTATGTCCGGCGGGATGTGGCACGGATGCCACGGCGTTATGATGGCCGCCGCGTGCGGGGTTCGACGGGTCTGTGGAGTCGCTTTTCGCTCATGGTGCTTCCAGTCATTCTAGTTGCCTTGGCGATGACGGCCGGGATGGTGGTGGCGTACGGTACGCACCCCAACTGGGCTCAGTATTCGCATGGTCTGGACGTGATCGTCTGGTCGCGGACGCTGCAATGGCCACTGGTGGGGGTTTCGCTGATTCTCTGTGTGATCCTGATCGGGCTGGTGATAGCCGGGAAGCGTCGGGCGTGGTGGTTGATCGGTCTGGGTCCGGTTTTGGCGTTGTTCATGCACAGCTTTGACGACGCCTCGCGATACAGCATGGGCATTGTCGAGGATCCGCCGTACGTTTCGGCCGGGGAGGCGAATTTTCTGCATCCGGAAGATTACGTAGTCGGGGTGGAGTTTGGCGACAGCGCCTACGCCTATCCGTTCAGCGTGTTGTATCGCACGCCGGTGGTGATCCAGTCGGAGCAGGCGCGGCGCATGATGCTGATGTGGTCGGCGTTCGCCAACCGGGCGGTGGCGGTAAACATCGGTCGGCAATTGAAACTGCGTGACCTGGAGATTGTCTCCAGCCCGGCCAACGCGATTCTGCTCTACGATTCACGGCTGGGCCAATTCATCAATGGTTTGAAGGGCGAGACGGTGAAGGGGCTCAGGCCGGTCGGTTTTCATTCGCCGATAGCCACGAGCAAGATGCGCTGGCAGGAGTGGCGGGCGTTGCATCCGGGGACGCGTGTGATGCTGTCGCCCGTGCCCGATGCGCCGCCGGGACCGACCGAGCCGGTGATGCCGTATTACAAGATGCCGCCGATGAAGCTGGACGTGCCGGCCAATACGCGGGTGGCGGTGATTGCGACGACGCGGCCGGTGGCGGTTGCGAGCGAAGAGATTGCGGATGCGCCGATCAATGTGCCGGTTGCCGATCTGCCGGTATTGCTGTTTCGAGATCGCACGACCGGAAGCCTGCGGGCGTTTGATCGTCGCCTGGACAACATGACGCCCACGTTTTTGCCCGGGGGCAACAGCCTGCGTCCCGGAGCGGTGCTGGCCGACAAGGAGACGCACACGCTCTGGAGTGCGGCGGGCACAGTGGTGGAGAGTGAAAATCCGGCGTTAAAGGGGAAGAAGCTGGCGCGGTTGTGGAATGTGGAAGACGATCTGAACTGGGGGGTGATGAAGTTCTGGTATCCGGAGTTGACGTTTTTCCAACCGCCACCGGCGCCGGCGGAGAGTACGGTCAGCGGCGGAGGGCCGGCGTTTGGGGACAAGCCGGCCGTCAAAGCCAAAGCTCGTCAGCGCATCCGTCGCCCGCGGCATCGGTGATGGGACGCTCTAATCAAACCACGGAGGCACGGAAGAGAAGTCAGAATGATGAATGATGAATGATGAAGGAGGAAGCAAACCAGCTTTTATTAACTGCTCTTCTTTCCACCTTCATCGTTCATCATTCATATTTCATCATTCTCTTCTCTTGGCGATCTTGGCGGCCTTGGCGGTTCAACTTCTTCTGCGACCTTCCTCCACAAGTTGGCCTCCGTGGTTTAATGGGACATTCCTTCCCGGCGGCTTTTATCGTCCCTGGGAATACGGTTTTGCCTTTGGGCGGTCAGGTTCCATATGCTTCCTGAATTGGCGCGGGGTTTGATGGGCAGGGGGCACCAGGTGGAACTGGTGAAAAAGATTCAGGCGGTAATTCGTCGGGACAGGAAGTATCTGGTGCAGGATGTGTTATAATAAGTGATGTGCGAAATGTTTGGCGGCGTGACGGATTGGCCGTCGATGGGCACTTTCGCAGTGGATCAACAAGGGACTGTCACATGGAATACGGCGTGATCATGGCTGGGGGCGCGGGGACAAGGCTTTGGCCGTTGTCTCGAGGCGACCGACCCAAACAATTGCTGCCGATCATCCGTGGGAAGAGCTTGTTGCAACTCAGCTACGAGCGGATGCGCGGCGTATTGCCGGCGGAGCGGATATTTGTCTGCGCCGCCGCCGCACATGCGGAAGGGGTTCTGGCGAATCTACCGGAATTGCCGCGGGAAAATCTGCTGGGGGAACCGGTGGGCCGGGATACGGCCAACGCCGTGGGGTTTAGCGCGGCGGTGTTGCACAAGCGAGACCCCCAGGCCGTTGCCGCGGTGGTGACGGCCGATCATGTGATCGAGCCGGCGGAGCGATTCCAGGCGTCGTTGAAGCAGGCGTTCGGCGTTGTCGCGGAGTGTCCCGAGTCGCTGGTCACTTTCGGCATCCTTCCCACGCACGGGCACACGGGGCTGGGCTATATCCACCGGGGCGAAAAACTGGCGTTGCGGAACGGGTCGGAAGGCGGATACCGGGTGCAGGCGTTCAAGGAAAAGCCCGACAAGCCGACGGCGGATCGCTATGTGGAATCGGGGCGGTATTACTGGAACAGCGGCATGTTCGTCTGGCGGTGCGATACGGTTCTGGGGGAACTGGCCGCCCATTTGCCGGAAGGATATCGGGGGCAGATGCGGATCGCCGAGGCGTGGGGTACGCCGCGGCAGGAGGAGGTTCTGCGGCAGGTTTATCCGCAGTTGCCCAAGATCAGCATCGACTATGCGGTGATGGAGCCGGCCTCGCAGGGGAAAGGCAAGGCCCGGGTGGTGATGGTGGAGATGCCGGTGCAGTGGCTGGACGTGGGTTCGTGGCCGGCGTTGGCCGAGGTTTTGCGACTGGACGAGCACGACAACGCCATCGAGTCTTCGACGTGCGTGCTGCTGGATTCGGACAACAACATCATCGTCAGCAGCGATCCCAACCATCTGATTTCGACCATCGGCCTGAGCGACATGATTATCGTTCAGACGGCCGACGTGACGCTGGTGTGTCCCAAGAACGACGCCCAGCGAATGAAGGAGCTGGTTGCCAAGGTGAGGGATCGGTTCGGGAATCGCTACGAGTAATCGCCGGTAAGGCGGTGCATACGGATTATGATGCGTACGTTGGCGGTTGATCTTGGCGCGCGTCGGGTGGGTTTGGCGCTCAGTGACGAAGGGGGGCGGTTTGCCACGCCCCACGACGTTCTTTTTGTCAGCTCGCCGCAACAGGCGACCGATTTGGTTTTGCAGGTACTGGCCAAAGAAGGGGTGGAGCGGATCGTCTTGGGGTTGCCTTTGAACATGGATGATACGCTGGGGCCCGCGGCACGGGGCGTGATCGCCTGGGGGCGGGAATTGACCGTGCGGGCGGGCAAGCCGGTGGTGTTTGTGGACGAACGTCTCAGCAGCTTCGAGGCCGAGCAGCAGTTGGCCGAGCGACGGCGCGGCGGCGAAAAGCTGACGCGCAAGCGAAAGAAGGAACAACTGGATGCGCTGGCGGCCGCGGGGTTTCTGCAAGCGTTTCTGGATGGGCGGATCACCCCCCTGGAGATATAGCAACCCCGTTTCGCGGCGGCCCTCCGGGCCGCATCGGTATTGAGGACGGCATGATCGCAATCGGCAAGCTGCTGATGATCGCGGGATTGATCCTGCTGGCGGTCGGGGCGGCTGTCTGGGGGCTGGGGCGTGTGGGTTTTCGCGGGCTGCCGGGGGATATCCGCTACGAAGGGGAGAACGTGCGGTTTTATTTTCCCGTTGTCACCGGCATCGTGCTATCCATTGTCGTGACGGCTATCATCTGGTTGTGGCAGTGGTTCATGCGGCGGTAGTAAGTTTCCCCGAGTGGAGTTTCGTTTATAAGGGAAGAAACGTGAAAACGCTCCGATGGTTGATCGTGTTGAGCCTGGCGTCGCCGGTCTGGTCCGATGTTGTCCGGTTGAAAGACGGACAGCGGCTGGAAGGGCAGGTCAAAAGGAGCGAGGACGGATGGACGGTGACGGGGGCCGATGGGAAAGTAACCCAAGTGGCGGCAGGACAGGTGGCGGCGATAGAGGCGACGGGATCGGCCAAGGGCAACGAGCCCGGGGAGGCGGAATCCCGGTTGCAATCCCTGCGGGCGGCGTGCGAAAACATGACCGACGCCAAGGCGGTGTTGGAACGGTATCAGCAGTTTACGTCGCAGGATCGCAACGCCCCGGTTTTGGCGGAGGCGCAGAAGGACGTGGCGGCATGGACGGATCGGCTTGGGCGCGGGCTGGTGCGCGTGGGGGCGATGTGGATGACGCCGCGGCAGCGGGATGAATTGCACGCCCGGTCAGGCCGTATGGGCGTGCAGGCGGGGGAGATGATCAAGCAGGGGCGGTTGAAAGAGGCGGAGCGGCTGCTGGACGAAGCGATCGCCGCCGATCCTGACAGTGCGGCGGCGGCCTATGTGCGGGGGGTTCTGTCGTATCAACAGGAACAGATTCCGGCGGGCGCAAGAGTTTTGAGGCCGCCGCCGCCCTGGTGGCGGAGCATGCGCCGACGCTGAACAATCTGGCGGTGGTGCTCTGGCGGCAGAATCAGTTTGCCGGGGCGTTGAACTATTACGACAAGGCGATGCTGGCGAGTCCGATGAATACGGTCATCCTCAATAACGTGGCCGAGGCGTTGAATGCAACGCCGGCGGCGCAGAAGGGGACGCCGGTGGAAAAGAAGGCCCGGCGTCATTTTGATGAGCAGGACGCGCGGTTGCAGGAAAAGATGCGGCAAACGGGCTTGCTCCGCTGGGGGGCGACCTGGGTGGCGCAGAACGATATGGATCGGTTGCTGGCGATTCAGAAGGAAGCGGACGCGAGGCGTGCGGCGCTGTCGAATGAGTACGATGCGGCCCGGGGGGAGATCGAGCGGATCGGCAAGGAGATCGAGGCCAACAATCGCACGCTGCGCAATATCGAGGCCGACACGTGGATGCGGGACGCCGACGGGCGGTACATTCGTTTGCCTTATCCGTCGATCTATTACGAATTGCAGCGGGACAATCAGCGTTTGGCGGGGGCGCGGGTCGAACTGCTGGCGAAGCTGGACAGCCTGCGGGCGGCGGCCCGGCAGGTCGAGGAGAAGTACCCTGTGCAGCGGTATCGCGGCGTTCAGCAACTGATCGGCGCAGAGGGCGCGCCGGCGCCGGCGGAGATCCGTTCCGAATGAAATCAAGCCATGGGCGGGGACGCCTGCGGCGGTTCGGCGACGTCGATTTCGATCATCTCTTGAATGCACGTTTCGCTGAGGCCCAGGCGGGCCTCGTCGCGGTGCGTTTCGACCATGAGCTGGAGAGAATCGCGGAGATGCTCGCGGCATTCCTCCAGGGATCGGCCGTAGGTGATGGTTCCGGGAATTTCCTCGACCCAGCCTATGAACCATCCGTTTGGTTCGGGCTTGATGATGGTGTGGTATTGCTGCCTCATGGCCGTATTGTCGTCAGGAGGGGAAACGCGCGTCAAGAAAAACTTTCCGTTTCCGAAGCGATTCGAGGTGTTTTTTCTCCGGCCCAAGCGAACTGGTCGGGGTTTATTTCAGGTTAAGAAACTCCATCATGTGCTGGTCGAAAATGCGCTGGGCGTGGGGGTCGTTGAGCGGGAGGCGCAATTCGTTGATGACCTTGGTGCCCATGCCGATCCATTGCTTCCAGCAGTCGGCGCAGATCTTTTCATAGATGAGCTGGCCCTGGGCGTTGCGGAAGGGAGGACGGGGGAGCCTGGGGCCGACCTGGCCGCAGCGCTGACATTGCACCTGGTTTTCGGCGGTGGCGACGGGAGTTTCGGTTTTGTGTTGCAACTCGGGCACGGGCGCGCCGAGATCCTGAAGCATGCGGATCATTTCGTTTTTGGGCATGAGGTCGCCGCGTTGGTCGGCGACGTGAACCCCCTGCGAGAGGCGGGCGATGGCGGCATCGCGGAGGTTCTGGCGGAGCAGCGCGGTGGCCATCAGGTGATAAGCCCGGCTGAGGTTGGCATTGAGCTTCAGTGCGCGTTCAAAAGAGGCGACGGCTTCGTCATTGCGACCGGCGTCGAGGTAGGCCCGGCCCAGAGAGAAATGGCCCAGTTCGTTGTCCGGGTCGGCTTCGGTCATCTTGCGAAACTGTTCGATGCGGGCGTTTTCGGTCATGGGGCAAACTCCTTGGATCAGGACCGGTTTTCGTTGGGGCCGTACATGAGGGAAAGAATTTCGGCACGGCTGGAGGGGTTTTCCTTGAAGATGCCGCGCAGGGCGCTGGTGACCATGACGCTGCCGGGCTTTCTGGCTCCGCGGATGGTCATGCAGGTGTGGGTGGCTTCGATGACGCAGGCTGCGCCCATGGGGTTGAGCTCTTCCATGAGGGCGTCGGCGATCTGGGTGGTGAGGCGTTCCTGAACCTGAGGCCGGCGTGCGTAGCCTTCGACGAGCCGGGCCAGCTTGCTGAGGCCGACGACCTTGCCGTCGGGGAGATAGGCGACGTGGGCCTTGCCGGTGAAGGGCAGAAGGTGGTGTTCGCAGAGGGAGTGAAATTCGATGTCGCGGAGCAGGACTATTTCGTCATAGCGTTCGTTAAAGACGGTTCGGAGATGCCGGCGGGGGTCTTCCTTCAAGCCGGACATGAGCTCAACGTAAGCGCGGGCGACGCGGTTGGGGGTTTTGAGCAGGCCTTCGCGGTCGGGGTTTTCGCCGATCGCCAGCAGGATTTCACGAACGGCTTTTTCAATACGGAGGGTATCGACCTTGACGGGCTCGGCGCCATCGGGGCCGGACAGACGCCCGTCGGAGGCGGAGTCGGAACTGCTTCCACGTGATAAGGGCATGATGCTGAACTCCTCTGGTAAACCCAATATCGTAAGACGGGTAATTATAGACGCCTTGCCTTAAGACAGCGAGCGGGAGCGGGTTGAGGCGTTTTATTTCGATCTTGTATCGGAAGCTTCGTTTCGCCGTCGCCTGTCGCAGGATGACAAAGACGCGAAAGAAAGATATGATTAGGCGCCTTACTATAAGGCAGCGTATCACCGAGGATGGGTATGTTTCAGCTTCGCGATCTTCCGTCGCCGCAAATGCTCCGCTTGTTTGCCAGGCGTTATCCGCAGGTTGATCCCAGCGCCTGCGAGGCGTGTTTGACGCTGCTGCGGGTGGCCAGCGATACGTTGACGGCGCTGGAGGCGAATTTGGCGCGGTATGGGATGTCGCAGGGCCGGTTTACCGTGCTGATGCTGCTCAACCGAGAGCCGGAGAAGGGTTTGAACCCTTCGGACCTGGCGGAGCGGGCGGGAGTGAAGCGGGCGACGATCACCGGTTTGATCGACGGGTTGGAACGCGACGGGCTGGTGATGCGGGAGACGGATCGTGTGGATCGGCGGAAGACGACGGTTCGGCTGACGGGCAAGGGGCGGCAGTATCTGGATGCGCGGCTGCCGGACTATTTCCGGCGGGTTTCGTCTTTGATGTCGGATTTGACGGCGTCGGAGCGGGAGCTGCTCGTGGCGGTTCTCAAGAAGGTGGGGGCGGGCGTGCCGGCCTTTGTGGGTTCGTAACGGATTAACAGCGCTATGGAAAGTGAGCAGAACATGTCCAGCGAAGAGACGGCGGAGAAAACGCAGCGGGTGGAAGACCGCAAGTCGCAGATTCCGGGCCGCAGGCGCAAGATCGCCGCGATTATCGCGGCGGTTCTGGTCGTGGTGGGGCTGGTGGTGGGGATTCCTTATTACCTGCACGCCCGGGCGTGGGAATCGACGGACGATGCGTTTATCGAAGGGCACATTGTGCAGATCGGCCCGAAGGTTTCCGGGCAGGTGGCCGAGGTATATGTGACGGATAATCAGGCGGTGAAGGCGGGGGATCTGCTGGTGGAAATCGATCCGCGGGATTACCAGGCCAGGTTGGACAGCGCGGCGGCGAATCTGAACGCGGCCATCGCCCGCGAGAAGGCGGCGACGACGAACGTGGAGCTGACGCGCACGACGTCGGATGCGTCGGTGTCGCAGGCGAGCAGCGGCGTGGAGATGGCGCAATCGGGCGTGGAGACGGCCCGGGCCATGCTGGGTGCGGTGCGCAGCAAGCAGGTGCAGGCCGAGGCGCAGGTGAGGGCGGCGGAAGCGGATGCAGCCCAGGCGCAGGCGGATGTGACGGTGGCGCAGGCGGAAGCGACGCGGGCGGAGACGGAGTTGGGTCGGATTCAAACACTGGCCCAGAGCAACTCGGCATCGCCTCAGGAACTGACCAATTCCACGGCGGCGTCGAGGTCGGCGTCGGCGAAGCTGGAGGCGGCGAGGAAAAAGGCGTTGGCGGCCGAGGCGCAAGTGGCGCAGGCCCGGGCGGCGCAGCAGTCGGCGGCGGAGGATTTGAACCAGGCGCAGGCGCAACTGGTCGAATCGCAGGCCAAGGTGGGGCAGGCGAAGGCGGTGTTGGAGTCGGCCCGATCGGCCCCGCAGCAGGTGTCGATCAGTCAGTCGCAGGCCCAGCAGGCCGTGGCGAGCGTGGCCCAGGCGCGGGCGGCGTTTCAGCAGGCGGAGTTGAACCTGGCGTATACGAAGATAGTGGCCCCAGAGTCGGGCCGGGTGACGCGGAAGAATGTGGAGCCGGGGGCGTACGTGCAGGTGGGGCAGGCGTTGATGGCGATTGTGCCGGATAATGTGTGGGTGGTGGCCAACTTCAAGGAGACGCAGCTTACGCGCATGCAGCCGGGTCAGCCGGCGGAAGTGCATGTGGATGCGTATCCGGGCGAGACGATCAAGGGGCATGTGGACAGCATTCAGCGGGGGACGGGGGCGCGGTTCAGTTTGCTGCCGCCGGAGAATGCGACGGGGAACTATGTGAAGGTGGTGCAGCGGGTGCCGGTGAAGATCGTGTTTGACGAGAAGCCGAGTCCGAATCATCCGCTGGGGCCGGGGATGTCGGTGGTGCCGGACGTGAAGGTGCGGTAGGGCGGGGCGGTATCGTATGACTCTGGCGCAGATAGAACCTCGGGAGAAGAAGCTGCCGCTGGTCGGTCAGCATGAGGCGATGTGGACGCCGGGGCACAATCCCTGGCTGATCGCGGTGGCGGTGACGCTGGCGACGTTCATGGAGGTTTTGGATACGAGCATCGCCAACGTGGCGCTGCCGCACATTGCAGGGAATCTGTCGGCCGGGGTGGACGAAAGCACGTGGGTGCTGACCAGTTATCTGGTGTCCAACGCGATCGTTCTACCGCTGTCGGGGTGGCTGTCGGGGATTTTCGGGCGCAAGCGTTTTTACATGACGTGCGTGGTGATGTTTACGGCCAGCTCGTTTTTGTGCGGGCTGGCGCCGAACCTGGAATGGCTGGTGTTTTTCCGCGTGTTGCAGGGGTTGGGAGGCGGAGGATTGCAGCCCAGCGAGCAGGCGATTTTGGTGGATACGTTTCCCCCGGCCAAACGGGGCATGGGGATGGCGGTGTACGGCATCGCGGTGGTGTGCGCGCCGATCCTGGGGCCGACGCTGGGGGGATGGATCACGGACAACTATTCCTGGCGGTGGGTATTCTTCATCAACATTCCGGTGGGGATTTTGTCGCTGATTCTGACTTCGCAACTGGTGAGCGATCCGCCTTATTTGAAGGCCAAGCGGAAAAACGGCAAATTCCGCATCGACTTCATCGGGCTGGGGATGATCGCGCTGGGGCTGGGAACGCTTCAGGTGGTGCTGGACAAGGGGCAGCGGGAGGATTGGTTTGAATCGCGGTTCATTGTCGTTGCCGCGGTGATCGCCGTGGCGGGGGTGCTGGGCGCGGTTTTGTGGGAGTGGCGCAGCAAGCATCCTCTGGTGGATCTGCATTTGCTGAAAGAGCGGAACTTCGCCATTGCGGTGATGATCATGTTCTCGCTGGGGTTCGTGTTGTACGGGAGCACGATGCTGCTGCCGCTGATGCTGCAAACGTTGATGGGGTACACGGCGACGAGTGCGGGGATGGTGCTGTCGCCGGGAGGGATGGTGACGATGGCCATGATGCCGGTGATCGGGTTTCTGGTGGGGCGGTATCAGGCCCGGTATCTGGTGATGGTCGGTCTGGCGGCGGTGGCGGGGTCGATGTTTTACATGGCGCATTTTTCACTGGGGATCGATTTTAAGACGGCGATGCTGGCGCGGATGATCATGGGGTTTGGGCTGGCGTTCATGTTCGTGCCGATCAATACGGCGGCGTATTTTTATCTGCCGCGGGACAAGAACAACAACGCGTCGGGGCTGATTAATCTGTCGCGGAATCTGGGCGGGAGTTTCGGGATCGCGTTTGCGACGACGATGCTGGCGCGGGGCGAGCAGATTCATCACAACATGCTGGTGGGGCATCTGAGCGAGTACAACCCGGCGTATCGTGCGATGCTGGCGTCGGCCCGGCAGGCGGTGGGGGTGCATACGGCCGATCCGGTGCAGGCGACGGCGCAGGCGCAAGCATTGCTGTATTCGATGATGCAGAAGCAGGCGGCGATGCTGTCGTTTCTGGATGATTACCGCGTGATGGGGGTGGTGTTTCTGGCGATGATCCCGCTGGTGTTCATGATGAAGCGAGCCCGGCCGAAAGCCGGGGGAATGGCGGTACACTGAAGACGGGAAGGCGATATGGAACACGATGAGCGGCCGGAAGTATTGGCGGAAGGGCGGTTCGTGCGCCTGGTGCGTAAAGGGTCGTGGGAGTACGTGCAGCGGCGGCGTGTTTCCGGGACGGTGGGGATCGTGGCGGTGACGGAGGAGGGGAAACTGATTTTGATCGAGCAGTATCGGCCGCCGGTGGGCAAGTGGGTGATCGAGATTCCTGCAGGCTTGGCCGGGGATACGGCCGGGCGTGAGCAGGAGGCCATGGCCGAGGCCGCCGGGCGGGAGCTGCTGGAAGAAACGGGATATGAATCGCAGGAGATGATTTATATTACCGAGGGAGCGGGTCTGCCGGGACTGACCGACGAAACCACGGCGGTCTATCTGGCCAGGGGCTTGAAGAAAGTCGGCCCCGGCGGCGGTGACGACAGCGAATCCATTCGCGTTCACGAAGTGCCTCTGGGGCAGGTGCCGGCGTGGCTGGATCGGATGCGGCGCACCGGGCGGATGATCGATCTGCGGGTGTATGCGGGATTGTATTTTGCGACAAACACTGAAGCAGGGAGGACGGTTTGACTTGGGGGGGTGGGGAGATATCATCGCGATTGACCCCGGAGGCGAAGGCTTCGGGGTTTTTTATTGAAACGAAGCTGTTATGGCAGAGATGGCTGTAAAACCCGAATTGAGCGTGGGAGAAAAGGCGCATCGGCCGATCGTGGAACTGCTGCTGTTGGCGGGGCCGACGGTGGTGCAGATGGCGTCGTACACGCTCATGCAGTTCATCGACGTATGGATGCTGTCGCGCGTGGGGGTGGATGAGCCGACGGCGGCGGCGAACATGGGCCTGCTTGCGTTTGCCACGATCTCGTTTGGCATGGGGGTGCTGTGGGTGGTGAATACGCTGGTCAGCCAGAACTACGGGCAGCGGGATTACCTGACGTGCGGGAAATATCTCTGGCAGGGGATTTGGTTTTCGGTGATTTATTCGGCGTTGCTGACGCCGCTGGTGCCGCTGGCGGGGCCGGTATTGAAAACGTTCGGGCACGAGCCGGCGCTGGCGGCGCGGGAGACGGTTTATTTTCAGATCGTGCTGGCGGCGACGCTGGTGAAGATGGTGGGGACGGCGTTCGGGCAGTTTTTGCTGGCGACGAATCGGCCGGGCCAGGTGTTGATGGCGACGGTGTTTGGGGTGGGGGTGAATGCGCTGGCGGCGTGGGGAATCGTCCTGGGGCATTGGGGGTTGCCGGCGATGGGCGTGAAGGGGGCGGCCTGGGCGCAGAATATCGGGGTGACGGTCGAAACGCTCATTCTGGTGATGCTGGCGATGCGGGGCGGCGTACGGAAAGTATTCGGAGTGAGGCAGTGGCGGTTGCGATGGAAGGAGATGCGGCTGCTGCTGAAGCTGGGGTTGCCTTCGGGGGCGCAGGCGGTGGCGGACGTGATGGCGTGGACGCTGTTCAGCCTGTGGGTGATGGCCAAGTTTGGGACGGCGGCGATGGCGGCCAACGCGTTTATGCTGCGGTATATGGCGGTGAGTTTCATGCCGGCGGTGGGGATCGGAACGGCGGTGACGGCTTTGGTGGGGCGGTACATCGGGCGGGGCGAGCCGGACGTGGCCGAGCGGCGGGCTCATCTGGGGTTTGTGCTGACGGCGGCGTACATGGTGGCGTGCGGGGTGGCGTTTTTTGTGGGAAGGGAATGGCTGATCCGGGTGTTTCGGCCGGACGAAGAGGTCGTGCGGATCGGGGCGGTGTTGATGACCTTTTCGGCGGTGTACCAGTTCTTTGACGCCTTGTATATCAACTACAACGGGGCGCTGCGGGCGCGGGGGATACGCTGTTTCCGGCGGTTGCGACGGGTGTGCTGTGTTGGGGGGTGACGGTGGTTGGGGGATATGGGGTGGCGGTGTGGCTGCCGCAGTTGGGGGCGGCCGGGCCGTGGACGGCGGCGACGACTTATGGGATTATTCTGGGTCTGGTCATCTACCTGCGGTTTAAGCGAGGCGGGTGGAAACGGATCGCGTTGAAAGAGGATTCGCGGTGAAGTGAGGAAAGAAAGCAGTTTCAGAACCCGTTTAGCGGTTGGGCTTGCCCGACCTGCTTGCCGGTTCCGAAACGATTTCTAAACAAGATGATGGGTGAAAGTCATATGAGCGAAGCGAACGAAAAGAAGAACTACAAGCAGACGTTGAATTTGCCCCAGACCGCCTTTGCGATGGAGGCGAAGCTGGTACAGAACGAGCCCAGGCGGCTGGCGCAATGGCAGGAGGGTCGGCTGTACGAGAAGTTGATGACTGCGCGCGGGAGGGGAAAAGTGGGTGCTGCATGACGGGCCGCCGTTCGCCAATGGCGACATCCACATGGGGCATCTGATCAACAAGACGCTGAAGGACGTGCTGATGCGATTCCGCTCGATGGAAGGGTATCAGACGCCGTACGTGCCGGGGTGGGATTGTCATGGTTTGCCCATTGAGCACAAAATCCAGCAGGAACTTGGCCCGAAGCTGCGGCAGATGAACGTGGTGGACGTGCGCAAGCTGTGCTACGACTACGCGGCCAAGTATGTGAAACTGCAAAGCGAGCAGTTCCAGCGGCTGGGAATCCTGGGGGAATGGAACGATCCGTACTTGACGATGGTGCCGACGTACGAGGCATCGACGCTGGAGGTGTTCGCCAAGTTCGTCGAGGCGGGGTTGGTCTATAAGAAGCTCAAGCCGGTGCCGTGGTCGATCGCCAATCAGACGGCTTTGGCCGATGCGGAGCTGGAATATCAGGACGTGACCGATACGAGCATCTACGTGGAGTTTCCGGTTGCGGACTCGGCGAAGATGCGCAAGGTTCTGGGCGTGGATCGCAACGAGCCGGTTTACCTGCTGGTCTGGACGACAACGCCTTGGACGCTGCCGGCGAATCTGGCGGTGGCGGTGGGGCCGGATGTGGATTATGTGGCGGTCGCCTACGAGCGGGGGGGACAAAAGCGCATTGGGGTGGTGGCCGAGAAATTGGTCAAGACGGTGGCCGGCGATGTTGCGATGGAGACGGTTTCGCAGCCGCTCAAAGGACAGAAGCTGGTTGAGTCGGGACTGGTCTACAAGCATCCGTTTATCGACCGCACCGGGAGGATTCTGCCGGCGCAATACGTGACGACCGAGGACGGGACGGGGTTGGTGCATACCGCGCCGGGACATGGGGAGGATGACTATCTGACCGGCGTGATGAACGGTCTGCCGGTGTATTGCCCGGTGCTGCACAACGGCACGTTTGATGAGACGGCGCCGGAGTGGCTGCGCGGGCTGGTGGTGTGGAAGGCCAATCCGGTCATTATCGAGCGGCTGCGGACGGACGGGCTGCTGTTGAAGGAGACGAAGATCAGCCACAGCTATCCGCACGACTGGCGGAGCAAGACGCCGATCATCTTCCGGGCGACCGAGCAGTGGTTCGTGGCGATGGACAAGCCGTTTGCGGGCGGAGCGTCGCTGCGCAAGAGGGCGCTGGACGCGGTGGGGTGCAAGGTGGAGTTTATCCCGGATTGGGGGCGGCATCGGATCAACGGGATGCTGCAATCCCGGCCGGACTGGTGCGTTTCGCGTCAGCGGGCGTGGGGATTGCCGATCCCGGTGTTTTACAACGACAAGGGTGAGGCGCTGCTGACGCCGGAATCGGTGCTGGCGGTGGCCCGGCGGTTTAAGGAAAAGGGGAGCGACGTCTGGTTTACGGAATCGCCCGCGGAGATTCTGGGGGCGGAGTTCAAGTATCCGACGGGGTTTGAAGCCGAGAAGCTCCGCAAAGAGACGGACATTTTCGACGTCTGGTTTGAAAGCGGCAGTTCGTGGCATGCGGTGTTGCAGGAGCGGTCGTATCTGAAATTCCCGGCCGACTTGTACCTGGAAGGTTCGGACCAGCATCGCGGGTGGTTCCAGTTGTCGCTGCTGCCGAGCCTGGGGTTCAACGGCGTGCCGCCCTATAAGCAGGTGCTGACGCACGGGTTCATCGTGAAGCCCGATGGCACCAAGGTCAGCAAGAGCGACAAGGAATACGTGACGGCGACGCAGGAGATCAACCGGCACGGCGCGGATTTGCTGCGGCTGTGGTGTTGCAGCGTGGATTATCAGGGCGATATCCCCGTCAGCCCGAAGGTATTGCAGGAGTTCGGCGACAAGTACCGCAAAATCCGCAATACGCTGCGGTATCTGCTGTCGAATTTGTATGACTTCAACCCCGCCACGGACGCGCAGGAGATTCCGCCCAACAGTCTGGATGGTTGGGTGAGCGCGGAACTAGATCAACTGATTGGGGACGTGCGGGGGGCATATGATGCGTATCAGTTGCACCGGGCGTTCCGGCTGCTGCATGATTTCTGTTCGGTGCAGATCAGCTCCATGTACGGCAACGCGATGAAGGACCGGCTGTATTGCGAGAAGCCCGCTTCGCCGCTGCGACGGCGGTGCCAGACGGCGATGCACCGGATGGTGCTGACGCTGACGAAACTGCTTGCCCCCATGATCGTCTTCACGGCCGACGAGGCGTGGGAGCATATCCCGCACAAGCCGGCCGACGAGGCGCAACTGCCCAGCGTGCATCTGGCGCTGCTGCCGGAGCGGTCGGGGGCGGTTGTCAGCGACGAGCAGCGTGAGGAGTGGAAGCTGCTGATGGATTTGCGCAATCAGGCGCTGTTGCAGTTGGATGCCTTGAAGAAGGAAGTGGGGTTGAACAAGGCGTTGGATGCGGAAGTGATTTACGAAGTGGACGACGACAAAATCCGCCAGCAGTTGCAGGCGTATGGCGCGGATTTGGAGGACATGGTCGGGGCGGGGCACCATGCGTTCGCCGAGAAAGGCGCCGGGCATCCCGCGGTTCGGGTCAAGGTGGTGGATCGCCGGGAGACCTACCCCGCATGCGCACGAAGCTGGAAACGCAGGCCCGACGTAGGCGAGAACCCCGCATACCCGGACCTGTCGCTACGTGATGCGGCGGCGGTGGGATAGGCGTGGCCACGACAGGATCGGAGAAAGCTCATGACGCCGAGTTCTATCAAGTTGGCGGTCTTGTTAAGCGGCTCGGGAACGACGCTGCAAAACATGGTGGATTGCGTCGCCGCCGGGACGCTGGATGCGCAAGTCAAGATCGTCATCGGCTCGCGCCCAACCTGGTGGGATTGGAGCGGGCCGCCAAGGCGGGGTTAAAGCATGTGGTGGTGGACCGCCGCGAGTTTGCGACGGTGGCGGAATTCAGCCGGCGGGTGTTCGCTTTGTGCGACGAGGCGAAGGCGGATCTGGTTTGCCTTGCGGGGTGGTTGTGCCTGGTGGACGTGCCGGATCGGTATCAGGGGCGGATCATGAACATCCATCCGGGCTTGCTGCCGAGTTTCGGGGGCAAGGGGATGTACGGGCATAAGGTGCATCAGGCGGTGATCGATCACGGGTGCAAGATCAGCGGCTGCACGGTGCATTTCGTAGACAACGCCTACGACACCGGCCCGATCATCGTGCAGCGAACCTGCCCGGTCCTGGACGACGACACCGCCGACACGCTGGCGCATCGGGTTTTCGAGCAGGAAAAGCTCGCCTACCCCGAGGCGATCCGCATGTTTCAGCAGGGCCGATTGAAGATCGAGGGCCGACGGGTGCGGATTGCTTGAGACCTTCCAACGCCCGCCGATCGCGATCGGTGGGCTTGAGCCATTGCATTGAAATATTCAAAGACGCTCTAAACGCCCAGTTCTTTGCTTCGGCGGCAGGCGGCCATGAGGGCGTCGATGGTAATGGCGGGCCAGTCGCGGCTTTCCATGTGGGTGATGGCGGCATGGGTGGTGCCGGCGGGACTGGTCACCTTGCGGCGAAGTTCCTGGGGGGAATCGGGGGACGTGGTCAGCATTTTGGCTGCGCCCAGGGCGGTTTTGGTGGCCAGTGTGTGCGCCTGCCGGGGGGTGAGGCCCATGTCGATCCCGGCTTTGATCATCTGTTCGACGAGGAAGAAGAAGTAGGCCGGGCCGGAACCGCTGACGGCGGTGACGGCGTCGATTTTGTCTTCGGTCACTTCAATGACGGCGGCGGCGGCCTCGAAGATTTTTCGGGCGTCGGCGAGGTCGTCGGCCGTGGCGTGGCGGCCGGGGGCCATGGCGACCATGCCTTCGCCGACGAGCATGGGGGTATTGGGCATGGTGCGGATCACTCGCCATAGATGGTCTTGGCCGAGCATACGTTCGATGTAGGCGGTGCTGATGCCGGCGGCGATGGAGATGATGAGGGTTTGCGGCTGAAGGGTTTGGCCAAGACTGGCGAGGGCCGATTGCATCTGCTGGGGCTTGACGCTGAGAAGAATAGCGCGGGATTGGCGGGCGGCCTCGGGGGCGTCGGGGACGCAGTGAATCTTGAGGTCGTTGGTGAACAGGTCTCGTCGCGGGGCGGAGACGTCGGCGGCGATGATCCGGGAGGGATCAAGCAGGCCGCTGCGCAAAACGCCCCGAACAATCGCCTCGGCCATATTGCCGGCGCCGATAACACCGAGTTGGTAGTCCATGTCGCGTATTGTGAGGCAGAGAGGGAGGGAGAGCAAATGGGATTTTGGAATTCGGATTTTGGATTTGAAGAAGCTATCGAACGGCGCCTTTCAATCCAAAATCCGCAATCCAAAATCCAAAATCGAAATGGCTATGTGATCGAGAAGGGGTCGCGGTCGATCTGGCTGAGGTGCAGGGGGAGGTTGGGGAAGTGGTGGGCGATGCGGGCCTGGAGGCGGCGGAGGGTGGCGCGTTCGCTGTTGGAATGGAGGGTGCAGACGACGGTCATGCCCTCTTGGGCGGCATGGAGGGCGTCGTGGTGGCGCATTTCGCCGGTGAGGTAGAGGTCGGCTTGCTGGGTCAGGGCGTCTTTGAAAAGGTCGCCACAGGCGCCGGCGCAGACGGCGGCGCGGGTTACGGGGCCGGTGGTGGGGCCGGCGATCAGGAGGTGGGACAGGCCGAGTTGCTGCTTGATGCGGGCGAAGAGGTCGGGACGGTTGACGGGGGGCGAGAGCCGGCCGATCCGGCCCATGCCACGGTCTTCGGGGGTGGCGGCCAGAGGGATGAGGTCGAAGGCGGGCTCCTCGTAGGGGTGGGATTGGCGAAGGGCACGCAAGACGTTTTCGAGGTGGCTGATGAGAACGACGGTTTCGAGGCGGAGTTCGGGGGTTTGTTCGAGGCGTCCGGGCTGACCGACGGTGGGGTTGGAGCCGGATTCACCGAAGAAGGTGCCCGTGCCGGGGGAGCGGAAGGAGCAGGAGGAGTATTGACCGATGCGGCCTGCGCCGGCGGCGAAGAGGGCCTGGCTGACTTGCTCGACATTTTTTTCGGGGACGAAAGTGACGAGCTTGTATTGGGTGGCCTTGGGTTGGATTTCGCGCAAAGGGGCGCGGTCGATCAGGTTGAGTGCGTCGGCGAGCATGTCGTTGGTGCCGCCGTCGGCGATGTCCAGGGCGGTGTGGGGGCTGTAGAGGATGACGCCGCGACGGATGGCGTCATGGATGAGACTGTCGAAGGGGATGCGTTTGAGGGGGGCGAAGATCGGGGGATGGTAGGCGATGACGACGTTGCAGTTTAATTGCTCGGCCTCCTCGGCGACGTTGGGCGTGTAGTCGATGGTGAGCAGGACGCCGGAAATGGGCTGGTCGGGATCGCCGACGAGCAGGCCGACGTTGTCCCACGATTCGGCGTAGCGGATGGGGGCGATTTGTTCCAGGAGATTGGCAAGGTCGCGAAAAATCATGACGGGCTGCCTTAAAAAAAAGGCCAAAGGATCCGTGAGATACTTTACCGTTGGGGGAGTCGGGGGAGAAGGTGCTACGGATACGGATTTCCGCAATCCACGGATGCACAAGCTGCTGGGGGTGGTGCTGAATGGCGCTCTGGGCCGGCAGGCGATGATGGGACGGCCGGGGGATTATAAAATATCCTATCGGGCGGCGTAGGGGCGCAATTACCGGGCAATGAGAGTCGCAAGATCGGCGGCAAGGCGTTGGGTAACGGGGCCGGGGCGGTCGTTGCCGAACGCGTGGCGTTCAATGCGACAGACGGGCATAACCTGCATGACACTGTTGGTCAGGAAGCATTCGTCGGCTTCGAGAAGCTGGTTGACGTTGATGGAAGCGGTCTGCGCTTCGATGCCGGCGCTGCGGGTGAGTTCGAGGACGGCGGCGCGGGTGATGCCGGGGAGGACGGCGCTTTTGGGATAGGGCATGGCGTTGCGCAGGGCGGCGTCGAGCATTTCATGGGGGGTGGGCGGGGTGATGAGGCGGTTGTCTTTGACGATGAAGACGTTGCTGATGCAGCCGGATTGAAGGTAGTTGTGGACGTTGAACCAGAGGGCTTCGCCGGTGGAGCGCCGGGTGGCGTCGCGCAGGGCGGTCAGGCGGGAGAAATAATTGAGCGTTTTGTGACCGGCCTGGATGTCGTAGGGGTTGAGTTTCTGCTCGTCATTGAGGACGACGGTCATACCGGTCTGGTAGTAGGACTCTGGATAGGGTTGCAGTTCGGTGGCGGTGAGGAAGACGTTGGGTTCGAGTCGCAGGCCGTGGAGGGGGTCTTGCCGGGTTGCGCCGCGGGTGACGGTGAGCCGCAGGCGGGCGTCGGCGAGGTTGTTTTTCTGGAGCAGTTCGGAAACGACGGAGGCGAGCAGTTCGTCCTTGGGCAGCAGGGGGATGAAAAGGGCCTCGCAGGAGCTGCGCAGGCGGTCGAGGTGTTGGGCGAGGCGGAAGACGCGGCCGTTGTAAGCGCGCATGGTGGTGAAGACGCCGGCGGCGTGGAGCAGGCCGGTGTCGTGGAGGGAGACGGAGGCTTGGGATTCGTCGAGGAAGTTGCCGTTGATCCAGGCGATGGGCATGGGTTTTTATCTCACCTTTCCGGGTTCAGTGCGTCGGTCGGTATTTGCAAAGCCGCGAACAGAGCGCGGGCTTTGACCAGGGTTTCTTCGTACTCGGCCGCGGGAAGCGAGTCGGCCACGATGCCGCCGCCGACGGGAACGTGTACCCGGTCGTTTTCGACGACCATGGTACGGATGGCGATGTTGAATTCCATGGTTCCGTCGGCCGCGAGATAACCGATGGCCCCGCAGTAGGGGCCGCGGCGGGTGGGCTCGAGTTCTTCGATGATCTGCATGGCGCGGATTTTCAGGTGCGCCGGTGATGCTTCCACCGGGGAAAACGGCGCGGAGGATGTCAACGAACGAGGCGTCGCCATTCAGGATGCCTTCGATGCCGGCCACGCCGTGGTAGACGGTGGGGTGGGTTTCGATGGCGCGGGGTTGGGTGACGGCGACGGAGCCGATGCGGCAGATTCGGCCCAGGTCGTTGCGCTCCAGGTCCACGATCATGTTGAGCTCGGCCTGGTCTTTGACGGAATGGAGCAGTTCGACGTCGGCGCCGGGCATTCGCGGGCGAGTGCCTTTGATGGGACGGGTCAGGATGCGACGGGGGCCGGGGCGGGCGGGAGCGACGTGGAAGAAAAGCTCCGGCGAATTGCAGAGCAGGGCGTGCCGAGGATAGCAAAGACAAGCGCCGTACCAGGCAGGGGAATGAGCGAGCAGCCGGCGGTAGATTTCCAGGGGATTGTGACGCAGGCCAACGGTAAAACGCTGGGAGAGGTTGACCTGAAAGATGTCGCCGGCGGCAATGTAGTCGATGGCGCGTTGGACGGCGTTTTGGTAAGCCGTGCGGGAGAAGTTGGATCGGAGGGGCAGGTTGCCGCGGGGGAAATGGTCGGCCGGCGGCATGGCGGGCGCGGCGGTGCATTCGTGGCGGGTGAAAACGAAAAGCGGAAGCTTCAGATCGTCCGTGGCGCGGGAAGGGAGGGATTCAAAAAGTCGGCCCAGGTCGTAAGCGAGATAGCCGATCCAGCGGGCGCGAGGGTTGGCGGCGTGTTGGATGTCGTCGGCCATCCAGGCGAGGGCATCGAGAGGGTTGGCCCATTGACGGATGAGCTTGCCCTGGGCCGTAAGCGTGGTCAGCAGGGATTGGGGATCGCATGAGAGCAGAGCCTGAGGGGCGTCAGGGTGACAGGTCCAGCGCGATCGGCTGTGCTCGTCGGGCAGGGAACTGTCCAGGGAGATGTAAGGGACGTCGGCCACGGGCGGATTGTAAAGGAAAGCGGGTGTTGTCACGATGGGCCGGGGCATAGAATGGCGGCGTGAGCATTGAACAGTTACAACAGTTGCTGGAAGGGGTGGCGGGAGGGAAGACGCCGATTGACGAGGCGGTGGCGCGATTGCGGCGGCTGCCTTTTGAGCAGGGGGAGGCCGCGACGGTGGATCATCATCGAGCGATCCGATGCGGACACCCGGAAGTGATTTTCTGTCCGGGGAAAACCGTCGGGCAGGTCGTGGAAATCGCCCGAAAGCTGACGGCCGAAGGAGGGCATGTGCTGGCGACGCGGGCGTCGGCGGAACAACTGGCGGCGGTGCGGGAGGCGTTCGCGGGAGCGATTATCAACGAGCGAGCGCGGGCGGCGATTGTGAACGAGCCTGGTCCGGCGGAAGATGCGGACCCGCGCGTGCTGGTGATCTCGGCGGGAACGGCGGATCAGCCGGTGGCGGAAGAAGCGATGATGACGCTGCGGTCGATGCGTGTGCCGGCGCATCGGGTGGTGGACGTGGGCGTGAGCGGATTGCATCGGCTGCTGGCGCATGTGGAGACGCTGCAACGGGCGTGTGCGATTATCGTGGTGGCGGGAATGGAAGGGGCGCTGCCGAGTGTGGTGGGAGGCTTGGTGGGGTGTCCGGTGTTTGCGGTGCCGACGAGCGTGGGATACGGGGCGAACTTTGGCGGCTTGGCGGCACTGCTGGGGATGCTGAATAGCTGTGCTCCGAATGTGACGGTGGTGAATATTGACAATGGTTTTGGCGCGGCGATGGTGGCGGGGTTGGTGCATCAGCAGGTGATGAAGCATCGTCTCCCTCTCCCCGGGAGGCAACATATTTCATCTCCGCCGTGAGTCGTGGTTTTCACGGAAGGTGTCATGCCGAGCGCAGCGAGGCATCTAACGGCATATGCAGGCCGGTTGCATTCGCGGCAAGATGTCTCGCTGCGCTCGGCATGACAGGGTTTGTAAAACCATGACTTGCGGCGAAGATGAAATAGGTTGCGCAAGGGGAGAGGGAAGAAAACTTTGGAAGGAGATACGGCAATGGGTAAGCGGGTGAAGGGATTGCCGGGGTTACCGGCTCGGCCTGTGGATGGGCACAAGGGAACGTTCGGGCGGGTGCTGGTTGTGGGGGGGCAGGAGGAGATGATCGGCGCTCCGGCGCTGGCCGGGCGGGCGGCCTTGCGCATGGGGGCGGGGTTGGTGCAGATCGCGGTGCCGATGTCGATTCTTTCAGCGGCGGTTTCAATTACGCCGGAGCTGATTGGCCTGGGGTTGGCGGGGGGGAGGTCGGAAGGAAAGTTGCTGAAAGCGGCAATGGCGGCCGATGCGCTGGTGATAGGGCCGGGGCTGGGGCAGTCGCCGGCGGCCAAGCGGCGGTTGATGCGGTTGATCCGTCTGGATAAGCCGATGGTGATTGACGCCGATGCGTTGAACATGCTGGCGGCGGGGAAGCGTTGGCCGGGAAGTTTCAAGGGGCGGGCGGTGCTGACGCCGCATCCGGGGGAGATGCGAAGATTGGGGAGATTGCTGGGGTTGGACGAGGTGCCGAAGGATGAAGCAGGGCGGATCGGGGTGGCCGTGAAAGCCGCCAAGACGTTCGGGCAGGTGGTGGTGCTGAAAGGGCATCGTACGGTTGTGACGGATGGGGCGAGAGTATACGTCAACCAGACGGGCAACAGCGCCTTGGCCAAGGCCGGGACGGGAGACGTGTTGAGCGGGATTATCGGGGCGCTGCTGGGGCAGAAGATGGAGCGGTTTGAGGCGGCATGCCTGGGGGTTTACCTGCACGGACGGGCCGGGGAAATCGCCGGGGAAAAGTGGGGTTTGCGGAGCGTGCTGGCGGGGGAGGTGTGCGATGCGCTGCCGGGGGCGATTGAGGAAAGAAAGTCAGATTGAAAGGCCGGGGCTCCTTGCTATGAGACGTATTCGGGCTTGGCGCGGGAGGGGGGAACGTGCTGGTGGGCGAGCTTTTGCAGGGGGTGCTCGGCGCCGAACAGGTCGAGCTTGACGATGTCGTTTTTGAAAAAGAGGGCGACAGTCCAATCCAGCACGATGCGGAAGCGGCGGTTCCAGCGGGGCACTTGCAGCAGGTAGTAGGTGCGCCAGACCCACCAGGCGAAAAAGCCGTGAAAGCGAAAACGCTTGATCCGGCCCATGCCTTTGTAGTGGCCCAGGGCGGCGAGGGTGCCGAGGGTTTCAAAGACGAAGGGTTTGACTTGATCGGGCCGGCCGTGCAGAACGGCGGCGATGTTGCGCCAGCACGCGGGCTTCGCGAAGGGCGTGTTGGGCCAGGGGGGGATAGGGTTTGCCGTGGGGATCGGGGATCTGGGCGCAGTCGCCGATGGCCCAGATTTCGGGGCGTTCGGCGCTGCGCATGGTGCCTTCGACGATGACCTGCCCGCGGCGGTTGCGGGGCAGGGGAAGGCTGGCGATGAGGGGATTGGCGACCAGTCCGGTGGAGAGAATGGTGGTGGCGGCGGTGATGCATTCGCCGGAAGCCAGATGAACTTTGCCGGGTTCGAGACGGTCCACGGCGGTGGAGGTGCGCAATTGCACGCCGCGGCCGGTCAGAACGCGGGCGGCATAGTTGGCCAGCGGCAAGTCCATTTCCGGGAGAAATCGGGGGCCGTTTTCGAGCATTTCAAAACGGACGTCCGAGCAGTGGACGCGGGGGTAGTAATCGCAAAGCCGGCGGACAAAGACGGTGAGTTCGCCCATGAGTTCGACGCCGACCAGACCGGCGCCGACGATGACGAACGTGAGCAGTTCGCGTTTGCGCTGGGGGTCGAGTTCGACGTCGGCCCGCTCGAAGAGGTCGATGGTGTGGTTGCGCAGGAAGATGGCGTCGGCCAGGGCTTTGAAGGTCAGGGCGTATTCGGCGCCTTGGACGTGCTGTCGGTTGGTGACGCCGCCAAGCGCCAGGACGAGTTGGTCGTAAGGAAGCGCATAGCCGGGCTCGCCGGGAGCCAGGCGGGCAAAGACCATCTGCTGGTCGAAGTCGATGCTTTCGATGTCGGATTCGACGAACCGCGTGTGCCGCAGCAATTCACGGATGGGGCTGACGGCGTGGCGAGGTTCGAGGACGCCGGTTCCGGCCTCGAACAAAAGCGGAGTCATCAGGAAATAGTTGTCGCGGCTGACTAAGGTGACTTCGACGTCGGGAGTGTTTTTCAGGAGTTTTTCCAGGTGCAGGGCGGTGTATACGCCGCCAAAACCGGCACCGAGAATGAGGACGTGGCGCTTGCGCCTGCTCATGGTAGGCCTCCCTTGTGCAGCAATGATAGGGAGGCTTGGGCGTGAGATGGCGAAAAAATCAGAGCTGAGGTTCGGGAGGGGGAGGGTTGGCAATGCGATGCTGATACTGGTTCCAGGAGCGAATCATGGATTCCAGCAGTTTGGGTGCGTGGAAGGCGGACATGTAAACCCGGCAGGAGACGACGGAACGGGGAAAGAGATTGAGGATAAAGTCAAAGCAGAACTCGGCGGGGGTGTGGGCGACCATGATGGCGTTGGCGTAGTCGCCGGCGAGGGTTTCGTCGACCAGCTTGATCTGCTCGTAGATTTCCTCGATGCGCGGCATCGGGGTGTTGGGCGGAATGGGCGGCAGTGCCGGAGGCGGGCCAAATCGCTGCGTGTAATTGTTGATGTTTTCCTGCAAAGCGCCGATGGCGGCAGGCATGAGCGAGGTGGGCAGGATCACCCGGGCGACGAGGTGATGGGGGGGGCTGACACGCTGGAGAAAATCGATGGCAAATTCGTGGGGGCCTTGGAGAACGATGGCCGCGGTGCTGCATACGCCCCGGGCGACTTTCTCGGGAACGCGGGCGGTGGCCTGGGAGTGTTGGACGTTCTGGGAGAAGGAATCGGGATTGTTGGGAGAATCGGTGCTCATGGGATTAGACATTACCCGATTTTCCGACAGTCTCAAAGGGAGCGGGCTGGGCCGGCGAGGGGGTTGGCATCGGCATTGCGGAAGGGAATGCGGAAAGGCGGACGCCCATGAAGATGCGGTTCATCTCGACAAGGGTACACGGCATTCTGGACTATTTGTCGGCGGCGGTCCTGCCGATCGTGCCGCGGGCGATGGGATGGGACCGGGCGGCAAAGCGCACACACGATATCGTGGCGGGGGGAACGGCCTGTGCGAGCCTGATGACGAACTATGAGCTGGGGGTGGTAAAGGTGCTGCCGATGCGGACGCATCTGGCGATTGATGCGGCCCAGGGATGTTTCCTGCTGTTGTCGGCGGCCATGTCACGCCGGGAATCCCGGGCAGTGCGAGGCACGATGGCCGGGGTCGGGGCGTTTTATCTGCTGGCGTCCCTGACGACGCAGACGAGGCCGAGCTACCGGCGCAGACGCCCCGCGCGGAAGCTGACGCCAATCCAGCGGGTTGCGGAATACCGCCGCCCTGCCGCGGCGGAACCGCTCGGGCGTGAAAGGGTATAGACGGGAGGGGGCCTTCCGATGCCCACCGATTGGAATCGGTGGGCGTTATTCCCTTATGGGAATCACCCCATGTGGCGGATCATCTCCGAGGCGAACTCGGAACACTTGATCTCCCTTGCGCCGTCCATCAGACGGGCAAAGTCATAGGTGACGGTCTTGGCGGAGATGGCGGCTTCGAGGCTTTTGACGATGAGGTTGGCGGCTTCCTGCCAGCCCATGTGTTCGAGCATCATGACGCCGGAGAGGATGACGGAGCCGGGGTTGACCTTGTCGAGGTTGGAATACTTGGGGGCGGTGCCGTGGGTGGCTTCGAAGATGGCGTGGCCGGTGACGTAGTTGATGTTGCCGCCGGGGGCGATGCCGATGCCGCCGACCTGGGCGGCCAGGGCGTCGGAGATGTAATCGCCGTTGAGGTTGGGGCAGGCGATGACGTCGAAATCATTGGGGCGGGTGATGACCTGCTGGAAGACGATGTCGGCGATGACGTCTTTGATGACGATGCCCGCGCCGGGTTTGCCGTCGGGGATTTTGCACCAGGGGCCTTTGTCGATCTCCACGGCGCCGAATTCGCGTTTGGCCAGGGCATAGCCCCAGTCGCGGAATCCGCCTTCGGTGAACTTCATGATGTTGCCTTTGTGCATGAAGGTCACGTTTTTGCGTTTGTGCTGGATGGCGTATTGGATGGCGCTGCGGATGAGGCGTTCGGTGCCCTGGCGGCTGATGGGCTTGATGCCCAGACCGACGCACACGTCGTTGGCGGCCGCGGGGAGAGACGCGGCGGCGTTCCACGAGGCGAGGGCTTCTTTGGTGCCGAAGCGGATTTTTTTGAATTCCTTGGCGAAGTGCTGGCTGAGCAGTTCGAGCAGGCGGGCGGATTCGGCAGACCCGCCGGCGTACTCGATGCCGGCGTAAAGGTCTTCGGTGTTTTCCCGGAAGATGACCATGTCCACCTTTTCGGGGTTCTTCACCGGCGAAGGCACGCCGCGGAAATAGCGTACCGGGCGGAGACAAACGTAGAGGTCGAGGTTCTGGCGCAGCGCGACGTTGAGGGAGCGGATGCCGCCGCCGACGGGCGTGGTCAGCGGGCCTTTGATGCCGACGAGATAGGACTTGAAGGCGGTGACGGTGTCATCGGGCAGCCAGTTGTCGAACTTGGTGAAGGCTTTTTCCCCGGCGTAGACTTCCATCCAGGCGATCTTGCGTTTGCCGTTGTAGGCTTTGGCCACGGCGGCGTCGAAGACGCGTTGGCTGGCGCGCCAGATGTCGGGTCCGGTGCCGTCGCCTTCGATGAAGGGGATGATGGGGCAGTCGGGCACGTTGAGCTTGCCGCTCGAGATCGTGATGGCTTGACCGCCTGCGGGCGGTGTAACGTCAGTGAAAGTGGGCATCTTTATCCTTGGTTGACAAACGTGCCGGTCAGGCAGGGATACGCCCTTCCGATCCGCTGAGGTTGAAAAAATTATCTGCCCGCGAGATGGATGTCAATTCAGGATGGCTGCGATCAACGACGTATCTCTACACCCCTCCCCCGTTTCGCCGCGGCCCATCGGGCCGCACTTTCATCCCCCGTTTGCTCATCGAGGCCGAACCAAATACAGATACACAGCCACCCCGACAGCTGCGAGGATCAGCAAAATGACCAGCGCAAGCAGAACCCCAAACCGCCGGGACTGCCGGCGAAGGACTTGCTGAAGCTGGGTGTCATGGGTGGTCATCGTATCGCGCAGTTGCTGGAGAATTTCCGCACTGGTCTGCGAGTTTTGGCTGACCGACTGGATCGCGGAGCCGACGCCGCCGAGATTGGCGGAAATGGCTTGATCGTGCTGAGTGAGCAGTTCCAGGCGGTCATGGAGCGCGTCGAGGCTTTCACGGTGGCCGACGGAGGCGTCGTTAATGCGGGAGAGGATGTCGGCGAGCTGTCGCTGCTGGGCGCCTTGCGATTCCATCTGCTGGCGGATGGCGTGAAGGGTTTCGGTTTGGATGCGGTTGGATTCGGGGATGGTTTCCAGCGCGGCGGGCAGGTGGGACAGATAGTTCAGCAGTTCATCCTGCCGCTGATTTTGCCGGTCGAGATGGTCGCGGATGGTCATCATCAATTCGTTCAGGGCCATGAAACCCTGTTGCAGGCCGGAAATGGCGGCGTCGCGACGGGCCCAGGGCCGGAAGATGCTGTATCGGGTCGGGGCGACGCGTTGAATGGCGCTGGAATGGGCCGGGGTGTTGCCGTTGGTCGGGGCGGGCCATCGGAACCAGTTGTTGAGACGCGCGAAAATGGAGGGGCGATCGCTCATGGGATTTGACCTTGTGTAACGGGCAGCGAGCGGGCGACTGCGAGGCTGCATGAGGTTTGACAGCTCTAACGGTCAAATCTACCACGCGCGCGGCACGGGTCAACGCCGGAAATTGCTGAGCGGCGGGCTCAACCGTGAGGAAAATCACGCGTGCGGCTTTGTGTCATGGGTTGTGCTGAACGAACATCAGCGAGCGTAAGGCTTCCAGGTTGATCTCGTCCCAATCCCGGCCGTCCGGGTTCTTTTCCTTGGGCGTCTCCAGAATTTTCGGCACGTTGCGAAACGCCGCCTCCTGCACGAAAGGTCTGAACGCCTCCAACCCGATCGTTCCGTGTCCGATATGCTCGTGCCGATCCACCCGGCTGCCCAATGGCTTTTTCGAATCGTTCAGGTGCAAGACCTTCACCCGATCCATCCCCACGGTCGTCTCAATTTCTTTGCGGAATTTGTCATACAACCGCCCGCGGAAATCGTACCCGGCGGCGAACAGGTGCGCCGTATCCAAACAGACCCCCAACCGCTGGGGGCACTTCACCCGCTCGATGATCCGGGCCAGATGTTCCAGCCGATAGCCCAGCGACGTGCCCTGTCCGGCGGTGATTTCCAGACAGGTTGTCACGCCGTCGGCCGGCGTCTCCGCGTGCAGCCGATCCAATGCCTCGGCCACCCGGCGCAATCCCACGTCTTCCCCCGCACCCAGATGCGCCCCCGGATGCGTCACCAGGTACGCAATCCCCAGCAGTTGGCAGCGCGTGATCTCCTCGCGGAACAGGTCAATGCTCTTGAGCCACAACTGCTCGTCCGACGAGGCCAGGTTAATCAGATAGCTGTCATGGCTGACGGTCTTGGTGAACGCCAGCCGATCGCAATGCGTTTTCCACGCCTCGATTGTCTCTTGCGCCAAAGGGGCGCAGCGCCACTGCTGCTGGTTTTTTGTGAACACCTGGATCGTCGTAAAGCCGAGTTTTTCCGCTGACAAGAGGGCGTTATGCATTCCCCCCGCAATCGACAGGTGCGATCCGAACATCGTTGCGATTCTCCGCCCGCCCGTAGTCCATCAGCTTTCGGACCCGCCCAGTTCGCGATTCTGGAACATCCACATTCCCGCGCCCAAGACGAAAACGCTGTACGTGACCGCATACAGCGCCGCCGCGCCCACGTAGAGCCAGATCGCCCCCGGCGTCACCGCCCGGGGGTCTTTGGTGAATTCCGTCCCGGCCAGCGCGATCGGCCGGTAGAGCGTCAGCGTCCGCAGGTCGAAGGTTTCCAGGTAGGGCGTAATCAGGCTGAGAAGATAGGCCGCTCCCTTCACAAAGACCGAGCGGTCGGCCAGGGGGCCGGTATCCAGGGGAAACAGAAACCGCGTCAGGTTGCCCAGGAAGTACAGGAGAATGACCGCCGGCAGGTTGACCACCAGGGAGAACCGCGTGGACAGCGCCACGCCCACCGCCGCCAGCACGCCGATTTGCATCCACACCAGAAGCAGGCTGGGAATCAGTCCCGCGATGTGCATCATGCGGATGTCCAATAGCCGCCGCACTTCCCGGTCGTCCAGGGAGTTGGCGCGGATCATGTAATCCCCCGGGATGCGCATCCACGTACACAAGATCAGCACCGCTCCCAACGCCGCCACCGCCAGCAGCGCCGCCAGCATGATGCCGAGGTATTTCCCGACCAACACTTCCCACTTCTTAACCGGCTTGCTCATCAGCGTCAGCATCGTTCGGTCTTCGATCTCTTCGTAGATGGATTTGCTGGTGGCAAACAGCGTCGCGATCAAGACCAGGATCATGACCACGTCCAGCGAAACCGCCTTGAACATGATCGTGTCTTCGCCGAAGGTAAAGAACGGCAGCAGCGCGAAAACCGCAAAGACCGCCGCCCCCAACCCTATCAACAACAGATAAATCGGCTGGGCAACGGCTTCCTTGAAGGTATGGCGGACGATAACCAGTGTGCGGGGCATAGGCCCGGATTTTAGACCACGCTCGGCGGTTTGCAAACCCTCTCCGTCCGACCCGGATCGGATGGGCGTCGCCCTCCCGGTAGAGGACGATTTCACAAAAGGACATACTTTTCAGCATTTGTCTTCCATATTTGATGGTGGGTTGGGTATTCTGTGAATGCCATGGAGACGACGCACGCACCCCGAAAGTACTTCGAGTGGCTTGGCGGCCACAGCGTTCTGGTGTTGATTGCGGTGCTGGCGGTGGTTATGGGCACGTGGGGGTTCGTGGAACTGCTCGACGAGGTGCGGGCGGGCAAGACGCGGGGGTTTGACGAGTGGGCCATCCGCGTCATCGACCAGCACCGGGGTCCGCCGTGGATGGAAGAGGTGGGGCGGGACATCACGGCCCTGGGGGGAGTTACAGTGTTGCTCCTGGTGACGGCGGCGGTCGTGGGGTACATGCTCATCCGGCGAAAATACGGGGCCATGTGGCTGATGATCGTCGCAACCGTGGGCGGAATTCTGCTGGTGGCGGTGTTGAAAGAATCCGTGAACCGCAACCGGCCGAACATCGGCACGCCTCGGATGACGACGTACAGCCAGAGCTTTCCCAGCGGCCACTCGACGCTGTCGGCCGTGGTATACCTGACGCTGGGAAGCATGCTGGCGCACATGGCCAAGGACCGGCTGGTGAAATGGTATTTCCTGCTGGTGGCGCTGGTGCTGACGTTCCTGGTGGGGGTGAGCCGGGTTTACATGGAGGTGCATTGGCCGACGGACGTTCTGGCCGGCTGGGCGGTGGGTCTGGTGTGGGCCCTGATCTGCTGGCTGGTGACGCGGTATCTGCAACGCCGGGGGACGGTGGAGTGGGAATGGGATTGAAACGCCGATCTCCCGCTGGGCGTCGCTTGACGCGGGGGCATGGAGAGCTGATAACATTCGGCGAACCAACCGCGGAGCGATCAAGGTGAGCAATGAAAATCGGCACGTATTACTACCCCGAGCAATGGCCCCGGGAGCAGTGGGAGAGGGACTTTGAGAACATTGCAACGATGGGGTTGCAGATCGTTCACATGGGGGAATTCGCGTGGTTCAAGCTGGAACCGCAGCCGGGGGATTTCCAGTTGGACTGGCTGGGCGAATGCCTGGAGATGGCTCGCAAACGCAAGCTGGAGGTGATTCTCTGCACGCCGACGGCCGCCCCTCCCATCTGGCTGGCGGAACGCTGCCCCGAAACCTTGCCGGTGGATCAGTTCGGAACGCGCAAGCGGTTCGGAGGCCGGCGGCACTATTCGCCCACCTCGCCGGCCATGCACGAGGCGTCGCGGGCGATTGTCACGGCCCTGGCGGATCGGTTCGGCAACCACCCGGCGGTGATCGGTTGGCAGATCGATAATGAATACGGCGGTGAATTCGACCAGGCGGAACACACGCATCAGGAGTTCCGCCGCTGGCTGCAAGCCAGGTACGGAACTATCGAAAACCTCAACACAGCCTGGGGTTGTCAGTTCTGGAGCACCTGTTACACGAACTTTTCGCAGATTCTTTTCCCGGCCGGGCGAAACCCTGATTACGGGAATCCGCATCAGCATCTGGACGCCTCGCGGTTCTGGTCCTGGACGTATGCGAATTTCAACCGGATGCAGGCCGACATTCTCAAGCGGAAGATCGGCAATCGGTTCATCACGACGAACTTCATGCCGTTCCATCCCGACTGCAACCCGGCGGACATGGCCGGCGATCTGACGCTGATGGCGTGGGACAGCTACCCGGTACACGGCCGCGAGAAGCACCCGGCCGACGAGAATTTCCGCGTCGCCGACCCCGACGGCATCGGGTTCATGCATGATGCGATGGCCAGCTATCAAAATCGGTGGGGTTTAATGGAATTGCAACCGGGTCAGGTGAACTGGAGCGGGTATCCGGTGTTGCCGTATCCGGGGGCGGTTCGGCTGTGGCTGTGGACGGCCTTTGCACACGGGGCGGAGTTCGCCACGACGTACCGGTATCGTCAGCCGCGGTTCGGGATAGAGCTGTTTCACGACGGTCTGGTGGGAACCGACGGCGTAACCCCCACGCCCGGCGGGCGTCAGTTCATGCAGGTGATTCAGGAGATCAAACGTCTCAAGCAAACGCCGTCCGGGCAGGAGTACGACGCCCGGGCGACGGTGGGCCTGGTGTTTGATTTCGAGCAGTTGTGGTACTACCAGACGCTGCCGCAGGCCAAGCAGTGGAGCCAGTCGGAATGGCTGACGCGGTGGTACGGGGCGATTTCGCGGCTGGGGCTGAAGGTGAAGATTCTGCATCCTCGCCAGCCCTGGCCGAAGGATTTGCCGATGATCGTCGCGCCGGGATTGCAGATGGTGGACGACGCGCTGGTCGGGCAGTTCGAACAGTACGTCCAAGGCGGGGGGCATCTGGTGTTGACCTGCCGGACGGGCTTGATGGATCGATCCGGGCAATTGTGGGAAGGCCCCACGGCCAAACCGATTTTGTCGCTGATCGGCGGGACCATCGACGCCTATGACGGCCTGCCGGATGGAATGTCAGGCCAGGTTGAGATGGACGACCAGAACTATGCGTGGGGCGTGTGGGGCGACCTGCTCTACGCCGAGCCCGACACGCGGGTGCTGGCCAGGTATGCCGACCAATTCTACGCGGGGGCGGCGGCGGTGATTCAAAAGCGGCATGCGGCGGGCACGGTGACGTACTGCGGCGTGTACGGCCATCAGGAACTCACCGACGCGCTGATGCGGAAACTGTTGACGGTGGAGGCCCCGACCAAGGCGAGAAAAAACGCCAACGCCGCGCGGCTGCCGATCAATCCGTTGCCGCCCAGGGTCCGGCTGCTGCGCCGCGGGCCATACCACATTCTGCTGAACTATCTGACCACCGCGGTTGACGCCCCGGCGTCACCCACGGCCAGGTTCCTCGTCGGCGACTATCAGGTTGAGCCGGCGGGCGTGGCGGTGTGGGAAGAGTGATGTTGGGCACCGATAACGGACTGTAATATTCTCCGTTGTCAGAATGGCCGGGGGGGCACCTATAATTCCTCGTTCACGGACCCTGCTTCAAATCATCCGCGGAGGAATAGGTGTATGACATCAGGTCAGGAAGCGATTGAATCGTCGTTGCAGGAGCATCGGTCGTTTGAACCGCCGAGGGGGTTCTCGTGCAAGGCGCATGTTAAGTCGATGGAGGAGTATCAACGACTCTACCGGCAATCGATTGATCGGCCGGAGGAGTTTTGGGCGGGGGTGGCCGGGCAACTGCACTGGTTCCGTAAGTGGGACAAGGTTTTGGAGTGGAACCCGCCCTACGCCAAGTGGTTTGTTGGGGGTAAAACCAACGTCGCCTACAACTGTCTGGACTGGCAGATCGAGCAAGGGCGGGGCGACAAAACGGCCGTCTTGTGGGAAGGCGAACCGGTAACCAGCGGTTCGTCGTCCGAGAGCGGCCGGGTGCGGCGATTGACGTTCAGCCAACTGCGCGACGAGGTAAATCGCTTTGCCAATGGCTTGAAGGCCTTGGGGGTGAAAAAGGGAGATCGGGTCACTATTTACATGCCAATGGTGCCGGAAGCCACGGTGGCGATGCTGGCCTGCGCAAGGCTGGGTGCGCCGCATTCGGTGATTTTCGGCGGATTTTCCAGCCAGGCCATCGCCGACCGTATTCAAGACGCCCGCTCGGAGGTGGTCATCACCGCCGACGGCGGATACCGCCGCGGGCAGTTGGTTCCGCTGAAACAAAACGTGGACGAAGCGCTGAAGACCATCCCCGGCGTCAAGCAAGTGATTGTCCTGAAGCGAACCGCCGAGGCCGTGGAGTGGGCGGCGGATCGGGATATCTGGTGGGACGACGTGACCAACGGTCAGAGCAACGAATGCCCGGCCGAGCCGATGGAGGCCGAGGATACGCTCTTCGTGCTCTACACCAGCGGATCAACCGGCAAACCCAAGGGAATCATCCACTCCACCGGCGGATACATGGCCGGCGTCTATCTCACCACCCGATACGTTTTCGATCTGCGCGACGAGGACGTCTATTGGTGTACGGCCGACGTCGGTTGGATCACCGGACACAGCTACGTCATCTACGGCCCGCTGACCAACGGCGCGACCACATTCATGTACGAAGGCGCGCCCAACTACCCCGATTACGGACGGTTCTGGGCGATGATCCAGCGACACAAGGTCAGCGTCTTCTACACCGCGCCGACGGCCATCCGCGCGTTTATGCATGCGGGACGTGAACTGCCCGATGCCTACGATCTGTCGTCGTTGCGCCTGCTGGGATCGGTGGGCGAGCCGATCAACCCCGAGGCGTGGATGTGGTATCACCAGACCATCGGACAGGGCAAGTGCCCGATTGTCGATACCTGGTGGCAGACGGAAACGGGCATGATCATGATCAGCCCCTTGCCCGGCGCGACCACGATCAAACCCGGCACCGCCACGCTCCCCTTCTTCGGCGTGGACGCGGCCGTAGTAGACCGCACCGGCAAGGAACTGCGGGCCAACGAAGGCGGTCTGCTGGTGGTGCGCCGGCCCTGGCCGGCGATGCTGCGCGGGATTTTGAACGACCCGGATCGTTACGTCAGGCAATATTGGAGCGACGTGCCGGGGATGTATTTTACCGGAGACGGCGCCCGGCGGGACGAGAACGGATACTTCTGGATCATGGGCCGCGTCGATGACGTCATCAACGTTTCGGGCCACCGCCTGGGAACGATGGAAATTGAAAGCGCCCTGGTCGCCCACGAAGCGGTGGTGGAGTCGGCGGTGGTGGGGATTCCGCACGAGATGAAGGGCCAGGGAATCGCCGCCTTCGTCGTGCTGGAAGCGGGGCGAAAACCCAGCGATGCCTTGAAAAAGGAATTGAGCGACTGGGTGGCCAAGCAGATCGGCGGTCTGGCCCGCCCGGACCAGATCCGCTTCACCGAAGGGCTGCCCAAGACCCGCAGCGGGAAAATCATGCGCCGTCTGCTGAAGGAATTGTCCGGCAGCGGCAGCGTCAAAGGCGACGTGACCACGCTGGAAGATTTTGCGGTGATCTCGAAGTTGAAGGAGCGAGAGGAAGGGTGAGGGAGTGTGGCTCGCCGCGGGGAAAACCGAGTGAACCGCCGATAAACGCCGATGCACGCCGATGAGAAAGAAATCTTCTCTTCATCGGCGTGCATCGGCGTTTATCGGCGGTTGATTTTGTTTTACTTGTTGGGAACGAGCACGTTCACGCTCTGCGGCTCCAGGGTCCAGAAGCCGGGGCCGAAGGCGCCGAGGAACGGGACCAGAATGATGCAGCCGCCGACCAGATCGAGCACGCCGGTGGTGGAGATGTGCTTGTCGATACGGGCGGTCCCGGAGCGGTCCCCGACCTTGGCGATGACGACGTGTTCGCGGTTGCGTTTGAGTTCGGCGGTGGCGGCGCCGGTGCCGATCAGCTCGTTATCAACGGTAATCTTTGCCTGCGGATCGGAGGCGGTAACGAGAATCGCCTGCCGGTCAGGAGCAAAGAGCGAACATCCGGGCATGAACACCAGGCTGAATCCGAGGCTGATCGTTACGCCATAGCGCATGAGCCTTGAAGAAAACCGTGACATGACTTCTCCCGCGTTAGAAAGTCCGACCCCCATCCCGATACGGACTATTATATATGCCTGAGTTTGCCATATCGACAACGGTTGCAATACGTCGTATTCGGCTATAATGCCAACCCGTAAGTCCGTGTGGGTTGCACGCGACGCGTAACGAAACCTTTCTTTCACAGGTGCCAGGCATGCACGCAACGAACGACGGCGGAAAAAAGTACAAGGCTATTCTTCTCTTCGGCGCTCCGGGCAGCGGCAAGGGAACCCAGGGCAAGATGATCGGGGTCATCCCCGGCTTTTACCACAGTTCCACGGGAGACATCTTCCGTTCTCTGGATAAAAACAGCGAAATGGGCAAGGTCTTCCTGCAATATTCCACTCGCGGCGAGCTGGTTCCCGACGAGTTCACCATCAACCTCTGGAAGCAGTTCATGCAGGGTCAGGTGGCGGCAGGAAAGTTCGATCCCCAGAGCGGCATCATTCTGATGGACGGCGTGCCGCGCAATCTCAAACAGGCCGAACTGCTGGCGGACACCATCGACGTGCAGAAGATCATCTACCTGGCGACCAGCGACATGGATGCGATGGTGGCCCGGTTGCGGGCCAGGGCGCTGAAGGAAAACCGCCCCGATGATGCGGATGAAAAGGTCATCCGGCGTCGCATGGAAGTCTACGAAAAGGAAACCAGCCCCGTTTTGGGCTTCTACCCGGCGGACAAGGTCGCCAAGATCGAGGCGAATCAGTCGATGATCCGCGTCCATAGCGAGATCGTCAAAGCCCTGGTTCCCATCAAGGAAGCGGTGGAGCAGGCCGCGGAACGGAAATAAGCGATCGTTGGAACCTGTGCGTTGGTAAAGTCGGTGAAGATACATCGCCTTACAGGCGACGGCGAAACGCGGAATGCCGATGCTCGGTTTGCACGGTCCAAATAAAACAGCCCCCGATGCATATCGGGGGCTGTTTTATTGGGTTTGCACTTGATCGATCAGGCGCGGCTGAGGTATTCGCCGGTTTCGGTGTTGATGCGGATGACCTCGCCGATTTCGATGAACGGGGGGACGCGCGTCTTCAGGCCGGTCTCCAGCGTGGCTTCCTTCTGCTGGTTGGTGGCGGTCGCGCCCTTGATGCCCGGCGGGGTGTCGGTCACCTGAAGGTCAACCGTCTTGGGCATTTCGTAGCTGACAACCTTGCCGTCGTGAAACAGCGCGGTCAGCGGCGTGTTGGGCTTCATGTAGAGAATGTCGTCGCCGAACACTTCCTTGGGGATGGTGGTCTGGTCGTAAGTGTCGGTGTCCATGAGGACGTGGCCGTCGTTGTCGCTGTAGAGGTATTCGACGTTGCGACGGTCGAGGTTGACGGTATCGATGTCGTCGGTAGCGCCGACGCGTTTGTCGATGATCGTGCCCTTGCTGACGTCGCGCAGCTTGAACTGCACCTTGGCCCGGAGGTTGCCGGGGGTGTTGTGGTCGGCGTTGGTTACGACGAACAGTTTGCCGTCCACGATAACGGCTTGTCCTCTACGAATGTCACTTGCTCGCATGATCCAGTCCTCGGTCAGTGGTCAGTTGTCATGAGTCAGTCGCGATCTACCGACGATCATAGACATTTGCTAATACGCTTTCCCATTGCAAAAGGTCCGGGAATGTAACCGGGCGAAGGCGCACCGTCAAACGTCGGGTTCGGGAAAGCTGTATTCGATGAAAGTTAATCTTCTGACTTTGCATAAATAATAGCCGCTCCCCACTTAAGGCGAGCGGGTTACCATACGGATGGGAGCAGGCTATGGATGCGACATCTTTCCGCCGTATTGCGGCATTGGCAGGGGTCGCTTTGCTGATGTTCAATGAGTCCCTGGCCTTGGCCAACGGATTTCAGATCAACAGCCAAGGGGCCAAGGCTGCGGCGCAGGGCGATGCTTTTACCGCACAGGCTGATGACCCTTCCGCAATCTACTATAACCCCGCCGGCCTCACCCAGCTTCAGGGAACTCAGATTTCCGCAGGGGTGTACGCCATTTTCCCGGACTTTCAGTTCCAAGGGATTTCCGACCATGAGCAGATGAACGATCCGTCCTACGTTCCCCATCTCTATACCGTAACCGATCTGGGGCTTGCCAACTGGCGATTTGGATTGGGGGTGAACGATGTTTTCGGCCTTAACGAAGACTGGGGCGATACGGGTTCGCTTACCCGCTCCGTCACCAATGCCGACCTGAGAATTTTGAATATCGCCCCAACCGTGGCGTACCGTGTTGATGAGCACTTTTGCCTGGGAGTGGGTCTGGATGTGTATGCGGGCGATGTGGAGTTGAATAACAAAATCCCTTTTCCCGGATCGACCGACTCGTCGATTCGCGTCAAAGGCAGCGACACCGCCTTTGGGTTGACGGCCGGGACGCTTTGGAGCATCAACCCTCGCCACTCCATCGGGTTGGTGTATCGCAGCCCCTTTCAAATGGACTTTGACGGCTCGTCGCAGATCGACCGCGCCGGGCAAAGCTCCATCGGGCCTGTCGATACGCGGGAACGGCTGGATTTGCCCCAGGTCGTCACCGTCGGGTATGCCTACCGACCTGTCGAACGGTTGACGCTGGAATTCGACGTCCAGTGGACCAACTGGGATACGCTGAATCAGTCGTTTATTACCTCCGGCGATCCCATTTTCAATTCGCTCCCGCCCATCCGCTTTGAATACCACGACAGCTTCGCCTATCGCTTTGGCGCACAATACCGGCTCGATCCCACCTGGCGCGTGCGCGGCGGGTACGTCTATAACGAAAGTTCGGTTCCCGATAAAACCTTTTCGCCGCTGGTGGTTGATCTGGATTCGCACATTTTCACGGCCGGCATAGGCTACTCCAAGCCGCACTGGGGATGGGATCTGGCCTACCGACTTATCCTGGGCAACCCTCGCGACATCGGGCAAAGCGCCAACAGCCCGCCGGGCCGATATACGGACGTTACCCACGCGGTCCTGTTAACGCTGACGTGGAAGTTTTAAGGAGGTGAATCCCCCTTCAACGCTCCCCGATATACACAATGCCCCCGATGTACACAAAGCCCCGGATGTACATCCGGGGCTGCGAACTCCATCACGCTCTCACCTTCGCTTGCGGTTTCGCGAATCAAACCCGCAATCTCGTGAGACGCGTCTCAACGGTTTACCTTGATGGATTTGAACATGACCATGCCGCGGGGATTCAGGGGGATCCCCGTGACGTTTTCGCGGAACAGCGATGCGTTGACGTAATGATACAGAGGGATGATGGGCTGCGATTCCAGAAGGATTCCCTCGGCTTTGGCCAGAAGGTTCATGCGTTTAAGGGTATCGGATTCGGTGGCGGCGGACTGGCAGAGCCGGTCGTAGTCGGCGTTCTTCCAGGCGGAATCATTGTTTTCGCTGTCGGAGAGGTATTTATCGGTGAAGGTGGAGGGGTCGTTGTAGTCGCCGTACCAACTGGCGCGGGCGAGAACGTAATCCTTGCCGTGCAGCCGCTGGCGGAAGATTTTCACCTCGACGCCTTCCAGTTGCACGTCAACGCCGAGGTTGCTGAGCCACTGGCGGCGAATGACCTGGGCGATCTCGGCGTGCTGGAATTCTCCGTTGAAGAGAATGGAGACGGCAGGGAAATTCTTCCCCTCCGGATAGCCGGCCTCGGCCAGTAACCGTCGAGCCTCGGCCACATCAAACCCCAAACCCGGCGGCGAAGGGTACGTCGGAAAGACGCCGGGAGGAATGTAAGTGCTGGCGGTCGCTTCACCGAGCCGGGTGACGGTCTGAACAATAGGGCGTTTATCGATGGCCAGGGCAAACGCCCGCCGCACACGCACGTCGGCGAAGGGATTAACCCGGCCGTCGGGAAGCCGGGGCCGGCAGTTGATGCTGTAAAAATAAGTCCCGAAAGCGGGGAAGACGTGCAGGTCTTTCCGGCTGGTTTTATGAAGCTCGGCCCCGATGGGGCCGGAGGCGTCGGCCATCCAGTCCACGGTTTGGCTGTCGTATTTCAAAAAGGCCCATAGGGGATCGTCGGCGGTGACCATTTCGAGGGTCTGGGAGCGGACGTTGGCCCGGTCCCAGTAGAAGGAGGATGCCTGGAGGCGAAGCCGGCGTTTGAATTCCCACGAGGCCAGGCGGTAGGGGCCGTTGGTGACCAGGTTCGGGGGGCGGGTGAATTCCTTGCGGTAGGTGTTGGCTTCGGGGATGAAAAACGGCCGCATGGATTCGGCGTGCAGCGGAAAGAACGGCGGAAACGCGCACAGGTCGGGAAAGTAAGCCACCGGATGCGTCAGCGTCACTTGCAGCGTCTTGGCGTCCAGGGCCCGGATGCCGACGGAGGAAAAGTCGCATGGCTCGGATGGGTTCGTTTTGCGGGCGGCAAAATGCTCCTGATATTGGCCGGCGCCTTTGATGCAGTGAAAGAGGTAGGTGTAGTCGCCGGGCTCCTGGAGCATCCGCCGCCAGGCAAAGACAAAATCCTCGGCCAGCAGGTCATCCCCGTTGCTCCAGCGGGCGGCGGGGCGGATGTGGAAAGTGTAGGCGGTTTTATCGGGATTGACGTCGATCCGATCGGCACAGCCGGGGACGGCCTCAAGGGTCTGGCTGTCGAGAGTATAAAGCCCTTCCCACAGGGCGTACCCGATGCGGATGTCCTGAAGCCAGGACATGCGGTTGGGGTCGAGCGTGCCGACGTCGCCGCGGTTGATGAAGGTGAAGTCGGCGGGGCGAAGGGCGCCGCCGCCGGACCAGATCAGAGCCCCGGCCAGCAGAATCAGCATTGCCAGGGGGATGAGCAGCAGCCTTTGCATGCGACCTTGTTACTGGGCCTTAACGGCCGGGGTGGCTGTAACCTTGCCGGTGAACAGCGGGTTGGCCTGAATGATCGGCAGAAGGGCCTCGGCCAGCATCACGGTCTGGTCGTGAGAAACGCCGTTGACCTTCTTGAGGGAGCTGAAGCCGGCGACCAAGGCGTCATCCTTGATGATTTCACCGATGACAATCCCCGCGCTGGCGGACTGGTGGACGACGGAAATCATCGCCTGACGGTCGGCCTTGCTGGGGCTGTCCGTCCGCCGGGAGCATTGAACGACAAGATTGTAAAGTTGCTGGACCGTCCGAGTTTTCTGGTCGGGGGTCATGGCCGACCAGATGTTGCTTTCGGAAAGAAACGCAACGGCGCGATTTTCGGCCAGCGGATCGTCGGGGATGTGCTGAGCGTACTGATCGACGCGGCGTTGCAGCAGGGTAATCATCTGCGGCACGACGAGACTGCTTTCGGCGGCGGCCAGGGCGTTGTAGGCTTCGTAGGTGATGTTGCCGAGGCTCCGGCCCTGCGCCAGATCCACGATCGTCTGGGCCAGCTCGCGGCTGGGCAGAAGGGGGTTGCTGAAAACGGTGGGGACGATGGTCCGGGCGGACTTCAAGCCCCACAGCGCCACCGGATCACTCTTGTCTTTCATGAACGCCAGCGTGGCCGGCAGCAGACGGGCGCTCTGCGTGCTTTCGGAAACCTTGGCCAACACGATGGCCGCCCGCAGACGCGAGCCGAGGTTCGGATGCGAAACCATGGACAACATCGCCGAATTCAGCTCGGAGGCGTAAGCGTCGGTATACGCCGGAGAGGCCGACTGACCCTTGAGCATGGCGCTGGCGACCAGAGCGTCGCGGGCGGCCATCTGCTCGCCGGGGGTTCCGCCTTTAAGGATGGCGACCTGCCCGGCGATGAATGCCCGGATGGCTTCCATCTGCTGGGAGCTGATGGCCACCGCCGTCTGGATGGATTCGCCGGGAGGCGCCGGCGGAGGTTGAGTCTGTCCGAGCGCGTTCAAAGCCAACGAGGCACAAACGAAAGCCAAGGCAACGAAGGGTTTGTGGTGGCGATTCATCAGGTGATTCTCCAGCGACCGAAAATGAAGCAGAAAACTGTCCATCCGGTGATGCCCCAGGACGGCATTCGGTGGATTGTTCCTTTGCAGCCACCCGACCCAACGGCTGCGGCTACCGATGTCAGCAACACACAGCGCGAACCGTAACAGATGCCATAAGTTGTGTCAAGCAATGAAGAACCGCGAAAAACAAGGAACGATTTGGCCGCACCCATTGCCGGTAACGACTTTCCGCGGCGGCTTGACGGTTTGTGAATGGTTGGAATAATCGCATGCGGAAATATGAGCATTTTTCGGGAGATCGATGGAGCAGCCACGGCCTGACCTTGTTCCCAGTCCTGTCGTTCGACGTCTGAGCCTGTATCTGCGCCAACTGGAAAGCCTGCACCGCGAAGGATGCACGACGATTTCCAGCAAACAACTGGGGGAAAGCCTCGGTCTGACCGACGCCCAGGTGCGCAAGGATTTGGCGGTTTTCGGACAGTTCGGGCATCCGGGGATCGGATACCGGGTCGATGAGTTAATCCCGCAGGTCAAGCACATCCTGGGCACCGACAAAACCTGGAACGTGCTGCTGGTGGGGGCCGGGAATCTCGGCCGGGCCTTGATGGCCTACAAGGGGTTCGACGCCAAGGGATTCCGCATGGTGGCCGTGTTCGATAACGACCCGGGCAAGACCGGTCGGAAAATCGGCGCGTTCGTCGTTCAGGGGATTGAAGAACTGGCCGAGTGCGTCAGAAAGCAGAACATCCGCATGGCGATCCTGGCGGTGCCGGCGGGGGTGGCCCAGGAAGTGGCCGACCGTCTCGTTGGCGCCGGGGTGCGGGGGTTGTTGAATTTCGCTCCCGTCTCGCTGACGCTGCCGCCGGAGGTGGCGGCCAATTCGGTGGACCTGGCGGTGCAACTGGAACAACTCTCCTTCCAGGTGAACTGCTCGCCGCTGGATTCAGGATCTGGTCAGAAAGAAGAATGACCGGGGCGGTCGATGCGTGACTCGTGCTCGTGATGGATAGGGGAAGGAGATGCGCCGCTTCAGGCTTCTTCCCACCTCGCGGCGGCCAGGATTTGTTGCCGCTTGTGGATGATGTCGGAGGCGAAATCGTAAAGCCGGGTCAGCTTTTCGTGCATGCCGGAGAACCGCTCCAAGGCCATGGTCATCGTATCGGGCCATTCGAGCGGCCCCGCAAAGCGTGGGGGGTAGACCTGCACGTCCCATCGCAGATCGTTGGCCCCGTTGCCCAGTTGGTACTTGAGCAGGATCGCGCCGAGCTGGCCCATCAGTCCGCGGATAAGGCGGTCCATTTCCTGGGGCGGCCGGCCGCGCACGAAGGCATAGCGGTTGGGCGGGTTGTCGGTGGAATGAAAGGGTTCAATCCGATGGGACCAGACGCGCTCGTTGTTCAAGGCTGATGAAACGTGATCGGAGAAATTACCGGCGAGGATTTTCAATTCCTCTTTCAGCAGGTGCAACTGGTCCAGCGGAATGCTGAGGATGACGTCCGGGTAGGTGTCGCGGGCTCGCTTGATTTCGTCTTGAAGCCACTGGGTCAGAAACCGCTCGGCGGCGGCTACGAAGGTCCGGCACAACACCTCCATGGTTCCCTTGACGGTTCCGATCTGGGCTTTCAAATCCGCCGTGCGGGTTTCAAAGTGATCCGTATCGAGGAAATCGGCCATGAGGACTCCATTGCGCGAACCGTCGGATGCGTCAACGTCATTCCAACCTTCGTCGGGCGATTGTACCGGATAGGACGCCGCCAAAAAAGCGACGGCGGGCGAAGTGCCCGAAATGAAAGGGCAAATCGGCGGCTCAACAGGCCACGGGGATGGGCTGGCGTTCGATGCCGGAAACGCTCCGCCGCATGACTCCGGGATGCTTGAGCACGTAGTAGGCTCGGAATCGCAGCCCGTTGCGGTTGGTGGTGAAGTCGTTGAACAGTTCGCGGGGGGTGGGGCTGTGGCCCAGACGGATGCCCAGCAGATATTCCTCGTCCTTGATCCATCGCAATTGGGCCTGCTCGTAGGCCTTGAGCTGCGTGCGGTCGGCGGGGATGAACTCGTCAAAGCGATGGAGCCGCTGGGGGGGCATGCGTTTGATGCGGGCGATAATCAGGGCGTCGTGAAGATCGGGCAGGATTCTCAGTTCGTCCAGCGGCAGGACGTGGGCGATGTATTCCATCTTGCGGGGCGAGTACATCGCGGCCAGGGGGCTGTAAATGTCTTGGGGAAGAATCTCGCGGGCGGTTTTACCTTGCGTGCCGGGAAGATAACCACGGGATGCGTTATTCATCGTGACTGCCTGTTTGAGTTCGCAGCGTTTCCCCTCTGTTTATCGGAGAATTCGCCGGGTGCGATTACGCCTCCGTAGATGATTTCGGACAGCCGGGACAACGGCCGTGACTTTTTCACCGAGCGGGGCAATATATTAATTTAGCGATATGTTGTGTTTTTGAAAAGCGGCCGTCTCATATCTGCTTGCGCAGCCAGTGGCCGCGGAGAAAGACCAGACCGTTGAACACGGCCCGGTAGTTGAGGTCCACGAGGATGCCGATCCAGACGGCGATCAGGCCCCATTGCGGATGCCCCGTGGCGCGAAAAGCGTACAGGGCCAGGAAAAGCAGCGGCAGGCGTACGGCGAACATCCCGGTGATGGTGGAAAGCATCGGCCAGAAAGTTTCGCCCGCGCCCTTGAGCGCGCTGCCCATGATGATGGCGATGGCAAACCCGGGTTGGGCCAGGCCGGCGAGGATCATCGGCCAGGCGCCGGTTTGAACGACCGGCTCGGACTTGATCAGCATGCGGAGCAGGGCGGCGGGGAAAAGCACCATGGGAATGGCGGCGGTGGTCATCGTCACAAAGGCCAGGCGGTTGGCCAGGTGTGCGGTGCGACGGGCCTCGCGTGGTTTGTGCGCCCCCAGATATTGACCCACCAGCGCCGAGGCGGCGATGCCAAAGCCGAAGCCGGGAAGGAAGGCGATGGATTCGATGCGCAGCACGGCGTTGTGGGCGGCCATGGTCACGCCGGAGATACCGATGGCCCGGTCGTTGGGGCTGATGATGAAGACGACGATGAGGAATTGGCCGAGCCAGAGGAGCATGCCTTCCAGCCAACTGGGGGTGCCGATGCGCAGGACGCGCATCAGCACGTGGGGCACGATGCGCAGGTGGTGGGGTTGCAGGCGAAGGGAATTCGATCCGCGCATCAGGACGACGAGCGTCGCCATGCCGCCGATGAGGAAGGCGACCATGGTTCCGAAGGCGTTGCCCTGGATGCCCCAGGCCGGCGCGCCGAACCATCCGAAGCAGAAGGCGGAGGAGGTGACGGCATTGACGAGCATGACGGCGATGGTGATGAGCATGGGCCGGACGGTGTCGCCCGCGCCGCGGAGGCAGGCCATGCCGATCTGCGCGAGGGTTTGGATGGCGATGGTGGCGGTCATGATGTGCAGGTACTGCCGGCCGAAAAGACCCGCCTGCCCATGCAGCCCGGAGGCATGAGCGACTTGTGGGGCAAAGACGAACAGCCCTGCCGCGACAAACAGCCCCACGAGGAACGCCGCCGACAGCGAAGTGCCGGCGACCCGGCTGGCGACGCGCGGGCGATGAGCGCCGACGGAACGGGCGACGATGGCCGTCGCGCCGACGCCGAAGGCGCTGACCATCAGCCCGGCGAACCACTGGATGTAAGTCATGACCCCCACGGCCGCGGAGGCGGCGGCCACCGTGTTGGCGTTGCCGGGCACATGACCGGCGATGATCGTATCCGTCAGACCGATGACGGCCTGAATGATCTGTTCGATGATCGTGGGCGTCGCCAGCGCCAGGACGGTTGCCGTCGTGGCCGGTCCCATCAGTCGGCGGGGGAGGGGAACCCGATTCACTCCGGCCACCGGATCAACGGCCGTCAAATCGGCCGCGTCTCCGCGGTCGCTGGGTTGGGGAAGTTGTGCGGGACCGTCGCTCACGGCTGGTTGAGACACGTCATGGTAGGCCGGGAGCGGGGAAAAGAAATGAACCGGATCATTGCGGCTTGCCGCCCACCAGTTCCGGGACGTCAACAATGGCGGTGCGAACGTCGGGGGTGGCGTCCTGCCCGGAATCGGCCAGCATTTGACAGGCCATCCGGCGGACGGTGGCGACGTTCATGTAGCGGCCGGGGCAATCGGTGGGTTTGCAGTCGCCGTGGCCAAGGACGTGATCGGGAGGGATGTGGTAAGTGCGCATCAGATACGCCACCAGGCGGGAGACGGATTTCACCTGGGCGTCGGTGGGGCGGGTGAGGTCGAAATTGCCGACCAGGCAGATGCCGATGCCGAAATCATTGAAGCGGTTGTCGGGGGTTTTGGTGTGGGCGCCCCATTTTTGTTTGGGCCAGCGGGGGCCGACTTCGATTTGGCCGTTGCCGGTCTGGGTGCCGTTGCCGACGACAAAGTGATAGCCGAGTTCGTCCCAGCCCTTGTCGCGATGCAGGCGGTCGAAATAAGCGGCTCCTCCCGTCGGGGTGGCGCTGTGATGAATGACGATCCATCGCCAGGGCCGGGCCTGGGCGGTGGGAACCCAACCCTTGGGCAGGTTGGAGTGATTGCTGTAAGTACGCGATTGACCTTGGCGGGATGACGATCCGGCATCCGATGGCGACCGGGCCGAGGGGGCACAGGGGGAGGAGATGATCGGCCCGTTGAAATTCGGGCCGGGAACCTCGACAACGGTGCCTTGTTGTTGGCAGCTATTGAGGACAAAAGTCGCTGCGGCCAAGAGAGTTATATGCCATCTAGCCATCCGTGGCCCTTTGCCTGAAAACACCAGTAAACCTCCCGGCGGCGTTCGCGAGATCGTACCCGTGCTCGTCCGGCACGGACCTGTTCCTAGCTTTTATCGGACGAATGCGCCAATGTCCAGTGATTTCCCATGGAAAAGCCGATGAGCCAGTTCGCCGCGTGTCTTGGCTATAAGTCGAGTGCGACGAACTTTTTCAATTGTCGGACCAGCGCGGGCATCTCGTAAGGGGTGGAAAGGTTTACGGGCAGAAACACCCCTTGGTTATGGTCCGAAGCGACAATCAGATGCCGCGGGCCGTTGATGGCGTAACCGTCTTCCTGAGGCTGATGACCCGTGATGAGGACGCGGGCACCCACCTTGTTGGCAAAAGCCGTAGCGCCGGCGGGGGTGGTGTTGCGGCCCCAGATAAGTTGGTAAACGCTGCCGACCCGACGCTTGTAGTCGGGGCCGGTCAGAGGCCGGTTGAAGATGGAAAAGTCAAAACCCTCCATCTGGTCGTCAGCAGGCAGGCTGTGAGAGAAGAACAATCCGTTGGGCGTGCGGATAGCCAGCGGAAAGGAAAGAAAAAACTCGCTGATGGCGACGTTGACGCCCAGCGCGTCGTCGCCAAATTCTTTCTTGACCCCGGCACTGAACGCTTCGCAGAGGCTTTGGCCGGCCTTCATGATGCCTTCGCCGTGGACCTGGGCCAGATCATGATTGGCCAGAAGGAAATGGACCTGATCGGGAAAGTCGCATTTGAGGCGGGCGGCCTGATAGAGCATCCACCAACTGCCGTCGGTCCCGTCGATATCATAGTGGTCGCCGTGGATCAGCTCCTGAAGGATCAGGTGGCGTTGGGGGTTGTTGGCCAGGTCGGCAAGGCGGGTGAACTTGTCAAAGTTCCGGCGATGATCGTGGATGTCGCCGGCCACCCAAAGCTCACCCTCGGCCGGGAGGGTGACAAGCTGGTGCTGGCGCAGCGAGTTGAGCTGATTTTCCTCTGCGGCGTTCTGGAAGGTCTCGATGATCTCGTCGGGATTGTATTCCATGTGCGTATGTCCTATTCCACCGAGGGCGTTTCGTCAATCGTTTCGCAAGATTCGGCGGCAAGCTCGGGATGCAGATGCGAGCTGAGGCGGTTTCGGATATTATGGCCAAGTCTTGGCGGTCGGAGGATCGCCCGGACACCAAGCTGCTCTCATGGGATGTGGCTTTGAAGTTCCAGTCGGAAGGATTGGATGGCAGCCGGGAGCACAGGATTAACCACTATGTCCACTGTTGTAAATGAGCCGGTAGTCGTTACCGCCGAGCCTGTTTCCACAGGTCGGCAGCGGCGAAGTGAACCGGTGACCAACCGGGTGCGCCGGGACGGGAAATTTTTTCGTCTGGGAACGGAAAAGTTCTACGTTCGCGGCGTCACCTACGGCCCCTTCGCCCTCGACCGCGCCGGGCGTCCGTTTCCTGACCGGGAGCGGGTTCGCCGGGATTTTGAGCTGATGCGGGAGATGGGGGCCAACTGCGTGCGGATTTACGCCGTGCCTCCGCTGTGGTTCATGAACCTGGCCGAAGAGTGCGGGCTGAAGATATTCCTGGACGTGGCCTGGCCGAAGAATCTGACGTTCGTGGGCGACCCGCAACTGGAAGCCCAGGCGCACAAGGCCGTGCGCAACGCGGCCCTGCGCTGCGGGAACCATCCGGCGGTGCTGGCGCTGAGCGTGGTGAACGAAATCCCGCCGGACATCGTCCGCTTCGTCGGAGCGGGGAAGATCGAAGAATTTATCGACGATCTGGTGGAGACCGCCAAGTCGGTGGCCCCGGATTGCCTGGTGACGTTCGCCAACTTTCCCACCACCGAATACCTCCGGCCGCGCAACGTCGATTTCTACTGCTACAACGTCTACCTGCACGACCCGGGCATCCTCAAGAATTACCTGGTGCGTCTGCAACACATTGCCGGTGAAAAGCCGCTCATGCTGGGCGAGTACGGCATCGACACCAACAGGGAATATTCCGAGCAGAAACAGGCCGAGCTTCTCACCGCCCACGTCAAGGCGGTCTTTGACGAAGGGCTCGTCGGGACGTTCATCTTCAGCTTCACCGACGACTGGTTCACCCACGGCTACCAGATCGAAGACTGGGCCTTCGGGCTGACTCGGCGGGACCGCACGCCCAAACCGGCGTTTACCGCCGTGCAGGACGTCTTCCGCCGCGCCCCGCAGTTGGCGGATGAGACGCTGCCGATGTGCAGCGTGGTGATCTGCTCCTACAACGGCGCCAGCACGGTCGAATCGTGTCTGCGATCGATGCAGCGGCTGCGCTATCCCAACTACGAAGTGATCTTCGTTGACGACGGCAGCAAGGACAACACGCCGGACATCCTCAAGAAATTCGAGCATTGCCCCTGGCTGCGGATCATCACCCAGAAGAACATGGGTCTTTCCTACGCGCGAAACGTCGGCATGAACGCCGCCCGCGGCGAAATTCTCATCTACACCGACAGCGACTGCGAAGCCGACGAGGACTGGCTGTATTACCTGGCGCTGGCTTTGGTTCGCAGCAACCACACCGGCATGGGCGGGCCGAACCTGATCCCCGACGAAGGCAGTTGGGTCGCCGATTGCGTGGGGCTTTCTCCAGGCGGGCCGACGCACGTGATGATCGACGACCGCACCGCCGAGCACGTCCCCGGCTGCAACATGGCCTTCTACACCTGGGCGGCACGGGAGATCAACGGTTTTGACCCCCAGTACCGCAAGGCCGGCGACGACGTCGATTTCATCTGGCGGTTGCAGCACCGCGGCTATTCCATCGGCTTTGCCCCCGCGTCACAGGTCTGGCATTACCGCCGCAACACCATCAAAGCCTACCTGAACCAGCAGCGCGGCTACGGCGAGGCCGAGGCGCTGCTGAAATACAAACATCCCGACCATTTCAACACCCTGGGCGCCAGCCACTGGCGCGGGCGGATTTACGGCGGCGAGCAGATCGGCGTGCGTTTCGGCCAGGACGTGATCTACCACGGCGTGTTCGGAACGGGGCTGTTCCAGACGATCTACCGCAAGCCCGCCTCCATGATGGCGATGATGATTATGAGCCTGGAGTGGCACCTGCTCACTGGGTTCGTGGCCGTGCTGGGTCTGGCGTTTACGCCGCTGCTGACGGTGGCGATGCTGATGTTTTTGACGCCGATTGTGCTGGCAATCGTGGCGGCGATTCAAGCTCCCATGCCCGCGCACCGGCACCTGCTGACCCGGCCGCTGATCGCCTATCTGCATTACCGCCAGCCGATCGCGCGGGGTGGGCGCGGTATTCGGTGCGGTTGAAGAACAAGGTCATGAAGCAGGCCAAGGGCTATCGGCGCTCGGCCTTGCCGTGGGATCCGCTGGATCGCTATACGCTGCGCTACTGGCATTACGAACAAGACCGGTTGGTCCTGCTGGAGCAGATCAAAAAGGAAGTGCAGGCGGCCGGCTGGAAATTGCGGCTGGATAGCGGCTGGGGCGGATGGGACATGGAAATCTACGGCAGCCGCTACGTCAAGGTCCAACTCGTCACCGCCACCGAGCATCATCATGGCGTAGGCAAATTGACCCGCGTGCGCGTGGTGCCGCAGATGAGCAAGTTCTGCATGGTGCTGCTGGTGGCCGCGTCGATGCTGACGCTGCTGCTCCTGGCGCACCTGTGGCCGTTCAGCCGGCCGGCGGTGCTCATCCCTCTGGCGGTGTACGCGATGTACCTGGTGAACCGGCGGAAGGTGATCGACCCGGTGGTGGGTTTGATCGACGAGGCCGCGGCCGGGGCGGGATTCTATCCCGTGCCGGCGGAAAAGAAGGACTGACCGGACTATTCATGCGACTTTACTGGCGTGCAATTTCGTACTTCCGCCCGGACCTGAAGCTGATCTTTGTCGCCCTGGGGCTGATGGCGCTGGCGACGTTCGCGGGGCTGCTCCAGCCGTACCCGGTGGCGGTGCTGTTCGACTACGTTTTCGGCGGTGTGAGGCCGGTGGACCGGATTCCCCGGGCGATGGTGGCCTTGCTCCCGCAAGGCAAGCCGGGGCAGATCGTCGCGCTGGCCGGCATGGTGCTGGCGCTGCGGTTCGTCCGCGAACTGCTCGGCATGTTCCAGACGTTTTTGAACATCCGCGTCGGTTACAACGGGACGATGCGCGTGCGGTGCGATCTGTTCCGCAAGTTGCAGGCGCTGTCGCTGGCGTATCACAAGTCGCAGCCGCAGGGCGATGCGATTTACCGCCTGAGCTACGACACCTTTGGCCCGCAGAACGTCTACAACACCGTGGTCCAGACGGTGCTGGTCAACGCGGTGACGCTGGTGATTATGGCCGGGTTGATGTTTTCCATGGATTGGAGGCTGACGCTGGTGGCGCTGTCGGTGACGCCGATTTTGCTGTGGATCACCAACCACTACACGAAGATTTTCCAGGAGCGGGCGACCGAGGCCAAGGCGTACGACACGCAGCTCTCCACGGCCATTCAGCGTTCGGTGGCGACAATCGGCCTGGTGCAGGCGTTCGGCCGGGAACATGACGAATATCAGAATTTCCAGTCGGCCGTCGGCAACACCGTCAAGTCCTACATGAAGATGCACTGGCAGGAAGTGACGTACCTGCTGCTGATCGGCTCGGCCTTCGGGCTGGGCACGACGCTCATCGTCGGGTACGGCGGATACACCGTCTACCGCGATCAATACGTTACCCATCCGGCTCTGGGCGGCATGGGCATGACGACGGGCAAGCTGTTCGTGTTCATGACCTACTTCATCAGCCAGTTGTACGAACCGCTGAACAAGCTGAGCAGTTCCGGGGTGGCGCTGGCCGGTGCGGTGGTGGCGGCCAGGCGGGTGTTCGAAGTATTGGATCGCGACCCGGTCATCAGCGACGCCCCTGGCGCGGTGACGCTGGCAAGACAGCCTCGCGCGCTGACGCTGGATCATTTAAGCTTCGGCTATCGCCCGGATCAGTCGATCCTGAAAGACGTCTCCTGCACGATCCAGCCGGGGCAGATGGTGGCGTTCGTGGGACAAAGCGGGGTGGGCAAGACGACGCTGCTGAATCTTCTGCCGCGGTTTTACGACCCGACGCAGGGAGGCATTCTGCTCGACGGCCACGACCTGCGCAACGTGAAGATCGCCTCGCTTCGGCAGCATGTGGCGCTAGTGCTACAGGAAAACGTGGTCTTGCCGACCAGCGTGGCGGAAAACATCGCCTACGGCTGGCCGAAGGCCACGTTGGCGCAGGTCCGCAAGGCGGCGGAGATGGCCGGGGCGGCGGAGTTCATCGAGAAACTGCCCGGCAAGTACGACGAGCAGGTCAGCGAATCGGGGCAGAACCTGTCCGGCGGGCAGCGGCAGCGCATCTCCATCGCCCGCGCCCTGCTGACCGAAGCGCCGATCATCGTCATGGACGAGCCGACCAGCGCCCTGGACCCCCAGCACGAACAACTCATCATCGAAACCCTTCGCCGGCTTAAGGGACACCGGACGATCATTCTCGTCAGCCACCGGCTCAGTACGGTGGCCGACTGCGATCGGATCTTCGTCATGCATGAAGGCCGGATCGTCGAGCAGGGCACGCACGATCAATTGGTTGCCCAACACGGTTTGTACTTCAAGATGGCCCGGCATCAGATGAAACTGGCCGACCCGGCGGAGGCGAAGGCATGACCCATCGGCGTCCCAGGGCAAAACGCCTGACCCACGCCGGGGCGATGGCCGCCATCGCCAGCGGCCGGGCGACCCGCGTGGTCCGCGGCTTGCTCTCCATGGCCCTCTACGGCGACGACGGCATGCTGGCCGGGCGGCTCTGTCTGAAGCACATCGACAACCCCGACGAACAGATTCGCGGCGGCGCTGTGCGGGCGCTGGGCTACGTCGCCGCCGTCCACGGCTGCCTGGACGATGCGGTGGTGGCGCCCGCCATCAACCGCGCCCTGCTCGACCCCAGCGATTACGTCCGCGAACAAGCCTGCTGCGCGATGGACGTCATGCTCGGCGTTGCGGGTTTCGGCGCATAAATTCCCTTTCGCTCCCACACTCTCGAATTCGCTTGCGGTTTCGCGAATCAGCAACCTCCGTTTCGCCCTCTCCCCCGCTGAAGAAAACCGGATAGAATAACGAAATGGGAAGAATCTATTTGATCCTGGGCATCGGGGGCTGGGCCTGGGCGGGGATACTGGGGGCGTTTTTGTTGTGGCGGGTTTGGTCGTGCGGGGGCGAGAAGAAAGATCATGAAAAGCATTCCTGATTCGACGATTCACCAGAACCGGGAAAACCAATTCATCGAACACGTTCAGCGGCTGCTGACGGACAGTCGTCTGCGGGTGGACACCCTGCGTGGCAGACGCCCGGTGACGGAACTGATCCGCGACGTCACTGCCACCGACCGGGGCGTTGAACTCAAACGCCTGATGAGCGAAATGAACCTGCCCGACCGACAGCTCCAAAGCCGAATGCCGGTGGGGCGGACGCTGGACGTGGTCCTGTCACGCCGAAAGTGGTGGGGCGGCAAGCAGGCGGTGGGACGGCTGCGGGTGGTGTGCGTGTCGCCAGCCAAATCGCTGCTGGCGGGAGAGCCGGTGAATCCGACGGCTTCGCAGGACGTGCAGCGGCTGCTGAGCGAAACGCCCGGAGCGGAGATGCCGACGACGGTGGTGCTGATGTCCAGCAGCGGGTTCGCGCCTGAAGCGCACGAACTGGCCGACCGCCGGGTGGATCGCACGGTCATTCTGGTGGAACCCAATGACGCCGGCGGATGGAACGTGCTCGGGCCGGTGCAGACCAAGGCCCTGGCCGATCTGTTTGATCCTGAGACGGACGAAGCGAAGCGGGCTCGGCTGCGGGAATGCATCCAATCCAAGCGGGCTGAAGTGATGGATAGCGGCCTGGCGGCGGATCGGGTGGCGCTGTGGACACAATTGCCGCTGCCATGGGTGGAGCAGGAGCTAAAATCGTATGCGAAGGCCAATGCGGGGCTGACGGCCCGGCGGCTGGACGGGCGCATCGTCCTCTTCCGCGAAGGGGCCTTGCCGGCCCAAAGCGAGCAAGGTGGCGAAATGTCCTTCGTGCAACGCGTCAAAACCCTCTTCGCCCGCAAGGGTGAAACGGAAAAGAAAATCGCCTTCCTCTCCGAACGCCGGGCAAAGCTGGGACAACAACGCGATCTCGCCTACGACGACCTGGGCGCGATGGAACGTCAGGAGTCCGACCTGCGGGAGCAATTCAAACGATCCGACACGCCCTGACCCGTCGGCGGCTGACCGGGCAGTTGCTGCAACTGCGCAAGGACATCGAGCGGCGTCAGCAGCTTCTGAGCATCTTCAATCAACAGGTCAATCTGGTGGCAGCCCACTTGCATCACCTGGAACTGTTGCAGCAGGGCAAAACGGCGGGAACGGTCAACCCCGACGAGATCGCTCACGACGCCGGGGCGGCAGAGGAAATGCTGGCGCAATTAGAGGCGGACGGCGAATTGGCCCAGAGCGTGGGCAACGTGGGACCGACGGGAATGACGGCCGAGGAACAAGCCTTGTATGAGCAATTGGAACAGGAAGCCCAAGGCGTCGGCAAACCCCCGGCCGATGTGGCGCGGAAACCCACGCCCAGGCCCAGTGCGGCGGACGAACCGAAAGGCCGCGAAACTTATGGCATTGATCAGTAATATCTTCGCCCGTAAAAAGACGCTGGGGGACATGGGCCGGCAGGAACTGCGCAAGGAGGAAATCCTGTTGAGCCGTCACTGCGACCGGTTGTTCAACCGCGTGGCGCAGTTGAGCGCCGAGAAACAGAAGATTTTTCATCAGGGAGAGGGCAACAAGATGCCGGAGTTGCGCAAGGCCCTGGCCCGGCAGTTTGAACTGAAATCGCAGGAGCAGCTTCTGGCGGCCAGGGAATTGAACCTTCGCAGCAAGGAACTGCTGACAGTGAACCGCTTGCGGCTGGCGAAGGAAAACCAGGCCGACGGGCGCATGCTGGGCCGGCTGAGATTGGCGGACAAGGACGTGGCGAAGATCGGCCGATGGATCGAAGACGACGGCGTGAGCCGTGAAATGTACCAGGAACGGCTGGATGCGATCCTGGCCGCCGGCTCGCAGGCGGACAAGCAAGCACCCAATGAATTGACGCCGGCGGGAATGGAATTGATGGCCATCTGGAATGACATGGATCGCGGAATCATCACACACGACGACGCCTTCACACAAGCCGACCAGGCCGTCCGCCGCCGCTCGGCCGAGGGAGGCCTCCATGGCTGAAAATCAAAAAAACCTGCACAAAAACAACGCCGCCGAGTGGCTGATGTACGCCGTACTTCTGCCTTTCATGTTGCTTGCGAGGCTGATGTCATGGAAATCTTTGCCGCGGAGAAACGCAGTGAAAAAATGAAACCGCCGATAAAAGAAACAGCTATTTCTTATCTGCGTGTATCGGCGTTCATCCGCGGTTAAATAGTTTTTTCTCTGCGTTCCTCTGCGTCCTCTGCGGTAAAAAATGCGAGGCCCCATGCGATGGTTCAAAAGCCGGGAAGAAAAGCGGATCGAGCGGGAGATGATCGTCCGGCGGGGGATGCGGGCGATTGAAAAGTCGATCCGGCAGCAGGAGCAGTTCGCCGAGGACTTCATCCGCAACGCGCAACATGCCCGAAAAATCGGGGACGAGGGGCAGTATCGGTTCATCCGGGGATCGCTGAAAAAGACCGCCGCGGTCAAAAAGATGCTGGAGCGGCAGTTGCTGGCGATGAAAAATGCGTTGCTGGTTCAAAAGCAGGCGCAGGCCAGCCAGCAGTTTGCCGAGGCGATGGGAATGATGGCCCGGGAAATCGGCCGGATGTTCGGGGAGACGGATCTGGTCCGCACGCAGACGCAATGGGAGCGAGCGGTGGCGCAAGCGGGAAGCATGGAAGAACGGATGGAACTGTTTCTAGACGCGATGGAGCAGAACGCGGCCACTGGGGCCGGGGAAAAAGAAGGCCTGGTGAGCGACGAGGAGATCGACCGGATGATCCAGGCCGACGTACTGGCATCCGAAAAGGCGGAACTGGGCAAACTGGATGAGCTTGAGAGCGAGATCGCCAAAGAACTGGGGACAGGGAAAAACCAAGGGTAGTATTTATACGGTCCCCGCGAAGAATCTCTTAAAGCCGAACGTCCACGGCATTGTTCTCAACCGGCTCCTCGGGCGGCGGCGGCGGCTGCAACGCAAGGTTTTGTGCCGGCACAACCGCATGGGTCTGGTGACGCGGACGCGTGGGATAGAAATCCACTTCGTAAGCCAGATCGGGTGTGAAGACGGGGTTGCGGACCACGCCGATATCGCCGTTGCGGAGCTCGTATTCGGGCATGTCGTCGCGGAGGATGACGTATTGGTTGATGTCGAAGAAGTTCATGTTCCCCTCGGACGTATGGACGGACCATTCAGTGGGACGTACATGAATAGTAGGAGTTCAAAGAAAAGGAATTATTTGGCCGCGCAGGCCGAGTGCGCTGGCCGTGGCGTGAGTTTCGATGTGGCTGATGCTGATATGCCAAAGGCTGATGCCCAGCTCGCTGGCAACGCGAAGACATTCCCCGGAGAGGCAAAGCTTGGGTTGACCGGACGGTTCGGGGAGGATTTCCATGTCAGTCCAGGCGATTCCGCCGCGCCAGCCGGTGCCGAGGACTTTAAGAATGGCTTCCTTGGCGGCAAATCGTCCGGCCAGGTGTTCGTAATAGCGCTTGGGATTTCGGGCGCAATACTTCTGTTCGCTGGCGGTAAAGCAGCGGTCGAGAAAGCGCTGGCCATGCTCTTGGACGAGCAGCCGGATGCGGGCGGTCTCGACGATATCAATGCCATGGCCTAAAACGGACATGCAGGCCAGTAAAGCGGAAATGAGGCATCGTGGCAAGGGTAAAGGCAACTTGACACCCGGGGTTAGGGGTCTGATACTTGACGAATTACAGTGAGGAGACTGCTTTGAAACGCAATTTGGCGATAATCTTGACGGGTATGGTGGTGTTGGCCGGATGCCGGAGCGGGGTCAACACGGCCCCGACCGCAGCGCAGCCGACAACCCGGCAGGCTCAGATCGGGACAACCAAGCCGCCGACGTCTCCTGTTTCATCCAAAACAACGCAGTCGCCCAAGGCGGAACCGGTGGCGCCCGCCGGGGTGGAAGTGGTGGCCCGCGTGGACGGGCAGCCGATCACGATGGATCAGTTGCAGAAGCCGCTGATTGACGCTTACGGACTGAACGTGTTGATGCAGGTGATGCAGTTGGAACTTGCCAGGCGGGAAGCCGCCAAAGTGGGCGTGGTCGTCTCGGCGCAGGACGTCCAGCAGGAATTGGAGCTGACGCAAAACAAGTTGTTCGGGGAGAACATCCAGCGGTTGAAGGACGAAGCCAACGAGGCGGCCGCCAAGGGCAATGCGGAGAAGGCCGCCAGTTTGCACGAGCAGATTCGCAAAGACAACGAGCAGTTGCTGGAGCAGTTCCTGACCCGGCAGCGGATCAGCCGCGCCGAGTTTGATCTGGTGATCCAGACCAACACGCACCTGCGGAAGATGGCCCAGCCGTTGTTGAAAGGAAAGATCACCGAGGCAAACCTGCGGGAAGCATTCGGCGTGCTGTACGGCGAAAACGTGAAGGTGCGCCACATCCAGGTGGCGAACCTTCAGGAAGTGGCCGAGGTGCGGAGGCGTCTGGAGGCCGGGGAGAGCTTCGAAAAGGTGGCGATGCTGTTGAGCCGGGACAAGCAGACGGCGGCGTTGGGCGGAGAGCTGCCGCTGTTCAGCCGGAACACGCCGACCATGCCGGCGGCGTTCAAGGACGTGGCGTTCTCGCTGAAGGAAGGGGAAGTTTCCGAGCCGGTGCAGACGGGCGAGAGCTACCACCTGATCAAGCTGGAGCGGAAGGTAGCGCCCAAGGCCGTGAAGTTCGAGGACGTCAAGGCCGCCGTGGAGAAGGAACTGTACGACCGGTGGCTCCAGGCGACCGTCAACCAGTTGCGCCAGGAACTGGCGCAGAAGGCGCTGGCGACGATGCAGATCGAACAGCCGGTCTTGAAGCGCCAGTTCGAGGAAAAACTCCGGCAGCAGAATGCCGCCATGAAAAACCCCGAGCAGGTCCGGCGAGAAATGGACCAGGAACGCCAGCAACCCGCCACCCGCCCGACCGCCCATCCCCCAGCTACCAGGTCCGGCGCCGCGCCGGACCAAGCCAGGTAATCAGTTATCTCGCGACTACCGGCCACTGACCAATGACTACTGATCCATTATCGACTATTTCGGATAAACCATGACTCAGCAACCTTTCAAGATCGAAGTTTCGCCGCGGATTCACCGGCTTCCGCCTTATCTGTTCGGGCGGATCAACAAGATGAAGTACGACAAGCGGGTGGCCGGGATCGACATCATCGACCTGGGCATGGGCAACCCCACGGACCCGACGCCGGAATCGGTGGTGGAGAAATTAGCCGACGCCGCACGCGACCCGCGCAACCACCGCTACAGCGTGAGCAACGGCGTGGCCAGCCTGCGGCGCGAGGTGGCCAAGAAATACAAGAACAAGTACGGCGTGGAGCTGAACCCCGAAACGGAAGTGATCGCGACCATCGGCAGCAAGGAAGGCTTCAGCCACCTGTGCCTGGCGATGCTGGGGCCGGGGGACACGGCAATCGTGCCCGATCCGGCGTTTCCCATCCATTTGTACGCCGTGGCCATGGCCGGGGCGAACGTGATCCGCGTGCCGCTGGGCAACGACCAGGCATTTCTGGATCGTGTCGAGCGGACCATCGAGGGCTTGTATCCCACGCCCAAGCTGTTGATCCTGAACTACCCGCACAACCCGACGGCTATGACGGTCGATCCCGGTTTCTGGGAGCGGGCCATCGAGATGTGCCGCCGGCGGAACATCATGATCATCAGCGACTTTGCCTACGGCGAAGTCTGTTTCGACGGGTACAAGGCTCCCAGTTTTCTCAGCGCTCCGGGCGCCAAGGACCTGGGCGTGGAATTCACCACGATGAGCAAGAGCTACAACATGGCCGGCTGGCGCGTGGGCTTTTGCGCCGGCAACGCGGAGATGGTCAAGGCGCTGGCGACGATCAAGGGCTATTACGATTACGGGATTTTCGCCCCCATTCAGATCGCCAGCATCATCGCCATGCGGGAATGCAATTCCAGCGTCAACGAGCAGGCCAAGATGTACGCCAAACGGCGGGACGAAGTCTGCCGCGGCCTGGACAAGCTGGGCTGGACGTACGAAAAGCCGCGGGCGAGCATGTTCGTCTGGGCCAAGATCAAGCCGGAACATCTGAAAGGCCAGGGGACGATCGATTTCTGCCTGCGGATGATGGACGAGGCCGAAGTGGCCTTGTCGCCGGGACGCGCCTTCGGTGAAAACGGCGAAGGGTACGTCCGCATCGCGGTGGTGGAAAACGAACACCGTCTGCGCCAGGCGATGCGGAATCTGGACCGGGCCCTGAATCCGCGAAAGCCCAAACCCAAGCGATACCCGGCCAAGGCATAGAACTCCCTTCTCCCCCGTATCTTCTCCCCTCTCCCCGCGCGGGAGAGGAAGAAAGAGCGAGAGGAGGGCGGGAACCTCGGCCGGGAAACGCGGCATTAAAGCCCCTCTAGGCAGCGCCGGGCGGAGAGCGTATTCTCAAGCCATGTCCAAACGAATTCTCATTACCGGCGGGGCGGGATTCATCGGATCACATCTGGCGGAGCGGCTGTTGGCCGACGGACATGCCGTCGTGGTCCTGGACGATTTGTCAACCGGACGGGCGCAGAATGTCGCGTCGCTGAAGGATAATCCCCGCTTTCAGTTCGTCCGCGATTCGGTGGAGAATGAGGCGACGGTCCATTTGCTGATGAGCGAGTGTGACGCGGTCTACCACCTGGCGGCGGCGGTGGGGGTGCAACTCGTGGTGGACGAGCCGGTGCGGACGATCCGCACGACGATCCACGGCACGGAAGTGGTGCTGGAGTCGGCGTACCGCTTCGGCAGGCCGGTGCTGATTACCAGTTCCTCGGAGGTCTACGGCAAAGGCGTCCGCGTCCCTTTCAGCGAGGACGACGACGTAACGCTGGGGGCGACGCGTTTCAGCCGGTGGTGTTACGCCTATTCCAAGGGCATCGACGAATTTCTGGGACTGTCCTACCACCACCAGTACGGGCACCCGGTGGTGATCGTGCGGCTGTTCAATACCGTGGGGCCAAGGCAGGTGGGGCGGTACGGGATGGTGTTGCCCCGGTTCGTGGCGGCGGCGCTGCGAAACCAGCCGCTGGTGGTCTACGGCGACGGAGCGCAGACGCGGTGCTTCTGCCACGTGACCGACGTGGTGGATGCGATGACGCGATTGATGGCGGCGCCGGCGGCCGTGGGGCAGGTCTATAACCTGGGCAGCGACCAGGAAGTCTCGATCAACGACCTGGCTCGCCGGGTGATCGGGTTATGCGGCTCGCAAAGCAAAATCGAATGGCTGCCGTATGAGAAAGCTTACGGACGGAGCTTCGATGACCTGTTGCGGCGGGTTCCGAGTCTGGATAAAATTCGTTCCATCATCCGGTTTCACCCGCAACACGACCTCGATCAGATTATCCGATCGGTGATCGCGGATCAGAAGTTGGCTATGGACAAAGGTGCATTGGGATGACGGGCGCAAGGGCCTGGGAATCGGATCACGGCAGGTCAACCGCACGCCGTCTTATTGGACCGGGCGAGGGAGCATGTCTGGCCTCGAAATGACAATGTGAAATATCGACCGGCAATTTGAGCCGGGCCGTATTCAGGTCGATAAATGTATCGGGCTTACGTGGCTTGGGTTGTTTTTACGGCGAGCCGTATTTCAAAAGCGAGTTGCCATGATTAATTATCTGCTTGCACAGAGCGATCCGGAAATGGACGCGAGCATGGTTCTCTCGCCGTACATTTACGTCTTCTACGCGGCGTTCATCATCGCCTTCGTGTTTACCCCCGTCATGCGCGCGGTGGCGATCTATTACGGGATCATCGACCAGCCGGACGGGGTTCGCAAGATGCACCAGTCGGCGGTGGCTTATCTGGGCGGCGTGGCCGTATTCCTGGGCTGGATCGGGGGCATGGCCACGAGCCAGTTCCTGCACCTGCACCGGATGGACGTGGGCCGGCCCGATCACCTGGTCATCAAGTTCAGCGTCATCATGGGGGCGTGCATCATCGTGCTCCTGGGGTTGTGGGACGACCGCTGCGGAATCAAACCCTGGATGAAAATCGCCGGCCAGGTGCTGGCGGCGGTGTTCCTGCTCTTCGACGGCATCGGAACGCGCTGCACGGCGGCGTTGCTGGAACCGGTGGACCTCCGTCTGCATAACTGGCTTACGCAACTCGGCTGGATCAGCCAACCCGGCCCCATCATCCCCGAATGGTTCATTCTCGTCAGCAGCAGCGTGCTGGTGGTCTGCGTGATCGTCGGATGCTGCAACGCCACCAACCTTATGGACGGTCTGGACGGTTTGTGCGGCGGCGTGACGGCGATCATGGTCATGGGCTTCCTGTTCCTCGCAACGCACCTGGCGGTACACAGCGGCGTGATCAACACGAACTGGGACGCGATGCGGATCGTCCTGGCCCTGTCGCTGCTGGGAGGGGTGTTGGGCTTTGTGCCCTACAACTTCAACCCCGCCTCGATCTTCATGGGCGATACCGGCAGCATGTTCCTGGGCTTCATCTGCGGCACGTTGATCATTCTGATGGGCCAGAACCAGCACCCGCGCTGGTTCCTGGCGTCGATGGTCATGTTCGCTCTGCCCGTGCTGGACACCACTTTGGCTTTCGCCCGCCGGTGGGTCAACGGCCGGCCGTTTTTCAGCCCCGACCGCTTCCACTTCCATCACCAGATGCTGGCCCGCGGCTTCACCGTGAAGCAGACTGTGCTGGTCAGCTATGCCCTGGCCATCGGCTTTGCGGTCCTGGGCGCGGCCATCGTGTTCATCCGAACCCGTTTCGTGGTGGCGTTTTATCTGGTCATCTTCGGATCAATTATTGTGGCCGCCTACAAGATGGGCATGGTTCACGAGAAAACCGTGGTGGATAAACCGCGGCAATTGAGCAATGCCGACGCATCGGCGCCTTCTCCAAAGCTCGAGCCCGCTTCGGTGCTGGAAATTCGGGATGAAGACTTCGATCGCCAGATCAGGTCGGCGCCAACAGACCCGTTGTCGATGAAATGGAGCAAGAAGTAGAATACCGAGCCGGCGGTAAGAGTTCTGCAAAACCCTTGTCTTGCGAGCTCTGATGTTGATGGCGGCCTTGGGCCTCGCGTGGATGAACTGCATCGGAAGCAACCGGCAGGAATGCACTACGGATTCAAGAAAGGCGAAGTATGGACGTTACGATTATCGGATGTGGTTATGTCGGTCTGGTTACCGGGACTTGCCTGGCCTCAATCGGTCATACGGTTCGAGGCGTGGAAAAAGACCCGCGCAAACTCAAAATGCTCAAGGACGGCCACTGCCCGATTTTCGAGCCCGGTTTGGCCGAGCTGATGCAGGAACATTACGCCTCGGGTCAACTACAATTTACCGACAGCGTCAAGACCGCCGTGAAGGACGCCGAAGTCATCTACCTCTGCGTCGGCACGCCGCCCAAGTCCGACGGTACGGTGGACATGAGCTACCTGGAGGCCGCCGGCAAGGATGTGTGCGATGCCCTGGCCGAATTGGGCAGCGACTACATCGTCACGACCGTCATCAAGTCAACGGTCCCGGCCGGAACCAATCGAAAGTTCCACAACTTCATCCGCCAGCAAGCCACCGGCAACGTGCTGGTGGTGTCCAACCCCGAGTTCCTTCGCGAAGGCTCGGCCGTCAAGGACTTCCTCGACCCCGACCGGATCGTTGTCGGCGGCGAAAGCCCCGAAGCCTTCCGCATCATGCGCCGTCTGTACGATCCGATCATCAAGCGGGAAGAAAGCTTCCTGACGATGAGCTGGGAATCCGCCGAACTGTGCAAGTACGCGGCCAACGCCATGCTCGCGGCCCGCATCTCGTTCATGAACGAAATGACGATTCTGTGTGAATCGTTCAACGCCGACATCGAAGATATTCGCAAGGCGATCGGCAGCGACAACCGCATCGGGCCGGCCTTCCTGCGGGCAGGGTGCGGCTACGGCGGTTCGTGCTTCCCCAAGGACGTGGCGGCGCTGGAGCACATCAGCCGCCAGGCCGGGCACGAAAGCCTGTTCGTCAACGCGATCCAGACCACCAACAAAAACCAGAAGAAGCGTTTCGTGGACAAAGTCGCCGAAAAACTCGGCCGGCCCATCGAAGGCTCGACCATCGCCGTCTGGGGTCTGGCCTTCAAGGCCGACACCGACGACATCCGCGAATCGGCGGCCCTGGACGTGATCCGCTACCTGCTGGAACGCGGCGCGCGGGTGAAGGCCACCGACCCCAAGGCCATGGAAAACATGAAGGCGATCTTCAAGGACGAAGTGGAATGGTCCCCCGATCCGGTGAGTTGTGCGGCCGGGACGGACGCCATCGCTCTGCTGACGGATTGGCCCCAGTACAGCACGCTGCCTTTCCGGAAAATCGCCGCCACCATGAACGCCCCGGTCATCTTCGACGGCCGCAACTGCCTGCACCGCGACGTCATGCGTGAAAACGGCTTCCAGTACTACCCCATGGGCCGTCCCGCCGTGGAAAACACCCTGCGGCTGAAGCACAAGGTATAAACGGCAATCCCCACAAGGCGCAGTCAGAGGACCGGCCAGATTGATTGGCCGGTCCTCTTTTTTGCGCCCGTGATTTCTTGCTATTGCCCGTCGCGATTGGTGTAATGGAACGAGATTGACGTATCCGCGAGTGGGGGGATGGGAGCGACTACCATGGGCTTCAAAATCGGGGCGGCTTTTCGGCTCGGGAGTCTGCTTGTCGGCGTAAACCTTTTGCTCGCAACCGCGGCACCGGCGCAAGTCCGCGTGCAACGCATCACCAACGACAAGACGATCAAGATGCACGTGCAGATCAGCGCCGACGGTTCCACCGTCGCCTGGAACGAAACGGCATCTATCCCCAACGTCCCCGGCGAAGAATTCAGCGTCGTCAAGGCCGCCGCCACCGACGGAAGCTGGACCCGGGAAATCTACCGCTCCCCCAAGGGCGCCCGTTATACCGATCCCAAGTTCACCGCCGGCGGCAACAAGCTCCACGGCCCCCACGCCACCCCGGGAGACGATAACAATTATTGTATTTACAACGACGACCCTCAGTTGCGGCTTTCCGCCGACGGGTCCGTCCTCGTCATGAACATGCGCGAAATTTACCCCGGCGGGTGGTGCTACGGCTACGGGGTGGCCGACTTGAAAAAGAATACGTTGAAATATGTGCCCTTGGTCATCCCCGAAGGAATGGGCTTCCACGGCACCGATCACGACAACGTGCAGTTCTGCAACAACGGCGCCACCTTCGGCGTCAGCGGCGACGGCCGATTCATCGTCTACCCCTTCACCTGCTGGGGCGCCGGAGATTATTACAACGCCTTCGCCTTGGCCGCCCTCGACCTGGAGAGCGGCAAAGCCCGACGTCTGATGGGCTACGTCTCGTTCGGCGGCGACAATGCGGTAAAGGTCGATCCCCAATCCCCCTGTTTCATGAGCGGCAGCCGCATGGACATAATGGGAAACACCGTGGCGGTCATCGGCAAATTCCTCGGCGGCGAAGAGAGTTGCTTCGTGACGAGCCTGGATAAAGGCGAAATCAAACTGCTGACCAAATCCGACGCCTGGCCCCGGGTGGTGGGGGAGGGACGGGTGGCGCTGCCGTCCAACGGCCAGTGGCATCTGTACGACCGCGGCGGCGGCGAACCGTTGCACTTCGCCTGCCCGGTCAACGGCCTGTGGTCCTGGCCCTTCTGGGACGGAGCCGCGGGGGCGGTAACCCGGCCGTTCTTCGCACGCGACACGCAGGAACTCACCCTGGTCCGAGGCGATGGCGGTAAAAAAGTGATTCTGCGTCCGGGAGAGCAGGGACTTGCCCCGGATTGGAAAATGGGAAGCTGGTCGCTGGGCGATCACAACCACCTCACGCCCGACGGCTCGGCCATGGTACTGGAGATGATCAGCCCCGACCTCAAGCAGATGGACCTGTTCCTGGTGACGCTGAAAGAAAAATCCAAACCCGCCGTGGCAAAGGAACCGGGAAGCACCACGAAGGAACCTTCGGCGGCGAAGGGTTCGCTCGAGGCCTTCCCCGAAGAGCAGGCGGCGATGGATGCCCTGGCCAGAAGCGAGACAGCGGAGAATCGCCGGAATCTGGCGCGAATCCGCTACTGTCGGGCCGTGCAGTTGGCGGAGTACGGATGGCGGGAGAACAAAGCCGAGGCGGTGGAACTGGCGATTTCCTACGTGGAGTCGGCAACGCGGCTGGCGCCGGAGAAGGCCGAATACTGGTTCTTCCTGGGACGGGCGTGCTGGGACGTGCCGGAGAATCGCAAGGCGCTACTTCTGGCGGAAGACGCATTAAAATGCGCCATCAAACTCAAGCCCGACTATGTGACGGCCCGGCTGCTGCTGGGGCGGATTTTTATGCGGCAGGAACGCTACGACCGGGCGTTGACGGAATTCGAGACGGCGGTTTCACAGGATCTGTCGCTGGCCGGCTCCCCGCTGATCGATGAGATGGCGGCGGCGTACCGGGCCGATTCACAGTCGGAGCGGGGAGAAAAATTCTTCCGCCAATTGTTGCCCAGGGTTTCGGCGGCAAATCGCTCGCGGGTGACGCAGTGGCTCAAGACGGAGGCCGCACAATGAATCGAAAATACCCCCTTTTGGGCGTCATGCTGGCGCTCGTGTTGAGCGGGCGGGCGCTGGCCGTGGTGGACGTCGTGGGCGAGGCGGCGCAATTAAAGGCGCAAAAGGATGCGGAAATCCAATCCCTGCGCGCCCGCGGAAACGCCACGGCTGACGAGTTCCAGGCGATCGACGACAAATACCTGAATCTGGCCAGACAACGGGAGTTCAAGCGAACCGACGCGATCAAGGAAATTTCCCAAACCGCCAAGGTGGAGAATCTCGGCCAGGGCTCGGCCGGAACCTTGCCGGAGGAAGGCCGCGGTATCTTCGGCGACGTGGACACGCGGAGTCTGAAGGGCGCGGAATTCGATAAGGTGATGAAAACGGCCCGGCAGATGGGATACACCGTCAGCGGCAAGGGAGACTACCGCACGATCAAAGAATTGAACATGACCTTCCACCGCGAGGCGACGGAGTTCGGCTCCCTGACCGGTTCTTCCGCAGCACAAACCGAGACGGCCCGCGGTCTGGGCAAGGAAACCGCCCTGGGACTCGGCGGCAAGGACGCCAACGTGGAAGTGACCGACAACCTGAAAAAAGCCTGCCACACCCTGGAAAATCCGCCGGGAGAACTGGGCGATGAATCGCTTCAGGAAATGGGCAAGATGACCATGCGGAACCTCAAGGCCGCAGGCATGGAAGACCCGACGCTGCGGTATCAGTGCGAACTGCTGAAGAAAGGCTATTCGCCGGAGGCCGCGGGAATCATTCGCCCGGCAGCCACCGACGACCAGCGCCTGCTGGACCTGGCCAACTTCCAATCCCGCTGCAAGGCGTCCAACCGCGAGGCGGCGGGCATCACCCAGGCCAAGGCGGCGGCCGAGGAGACAAAACGCTACGGCGAGTTTGACAAGGCACGGGAAGAGTTTGCGGCCAAGCAGTCCGCCGGCGCCACGGAAGGTGAATTGCAGGCGGCACGCCAGAAGGTGACGCAGAGCAAGCAGGACTGGATCGAATACCGAAACATGCAGACGGCGGCCAAGGAAAACCTGCTCCGCAATCAACCCGGAAGCGTCGAGTTTCTCCCCGAGGGAGAAGGTCGAACTTTTGAAAAGGTCGTGAAGTCCAACGGCGAAACCGCCTTCAAAAATCCCCAGACCGGCGAGACGCTCTCGCCCAGCCAGGCGAAGGAGCCGGTGTTGGAAGCCTCTCGGGCCAAGCTGGCCGAGTCGGTGCGGACGCCCGAAGTCGATGTCCCGCCGCAAAGCTCCGTGATGAAAGGGGCGGGGATTGTGGTGGCGGTGCATCAGGTTTACAGCGGCGTTTCCGAAGGCGCGGCCCGGGCGGGAGAGGAATACCAGGAAGGCGATTCGGCCACGAAGACGGCCGCGAAAGTCGCCTTGTACAGCGCGTGGTACGCCAGCGGCGTTCCCGGCGCCATCGACATGGGATTGCAGGCCGGTAATGAGTCGATGGACCGCTATTACCGTGAGCAGGCCGAGGGGAAAAATCCCTCATGGGTCTGGGCCAAGACCCGCGGCGCCGGAACCGGCGCGGCGAGAATGGTCAAAGCCATGACCTGGGATCCGCTGGCTACCGCCTGGGAAAAGGCCGGCGGCGTCTACGGATTTGCCGTCGATGAATACAACCGGCAGGTGAACGAAAACGAAAATAAATTGCAGCAGGCGCAGACCTTGGAATCGGCCATCGCCGCCGCTCGCGATCTCACGGCCCAGTTGCAGACGGAAACCTCCAAACTCACCCAGTTGACCAACGCCATGCTCGAGGGCGACAGCGAATTGAACAGCTTGGATCGCGAACTGCTGCGCATGCAGGCCGCCCGGGATCAGGATACCGCCACGCTCGCGGACCTGTTCGCCCTGGTCACAAACCTGACGCAGAATCCGCCCGGCCAGTTGCAGGCGGGGCTCAACACCCGTCTGCCCGCCTTGGGTCGGGACGCCGACAATCTGGCCTCCGCCGCGGGCAAAACAGTCGCCGGCTATCAGAGCCAGGCCCTTATCTTGTCGGACGTCAAAGCCGCCTTGCCGGCCTTTGAGTCCCAACTTCAAAGCGTCCAGACCTCGTGTCTCCAGTGCGTAGCCACGATGAACAAACTGGCAGAGCTCAGCCAGGGCGAGGCCCTGTATCATCAGGTGAACACGGCCCGAGTGCAGGCCACGGAAAATCAGAGCACGGTTCAGTTGGCCGCCAGCGACATGACCCGGGCCTCGAAAAACTTCTCAGCCCTGGTGAACCTGATTCAACAGGAAACGGCTCGGGTAGACGACTTGCGCTCGCGGGTGCTTCGCGGCATCGACTATTTCTACGAACACTCCCGCATCAACGCGGAAAAGGACCGCGAGCTGCTGCGTCTGCGGAAACTGGCCGAGCAGTGCCGGGTGCCCACGGGATTGGCCGCCAAATATCTCCCCCATGCCCAGGCTTACATGGATCAGGCTCGGGCGATGACCACGTTGGGGCGGGTGGAGTTGCCGCAATCGCCCGATTATTCGGCGCTACCCCAATACGCCCAATCCGCCCCCAAAGCCTTGGCATCGCTTCAGCCCGCGTTTGAGGCGGGTCGTCGCTCGGTCCTGGCGGCAGAAACCCAGGTCGGTCGAGTCCGCCAATTGGCCGGTGGAGCCCAACCCTCCGTGCCGGTGGCGACCAAGCCGCCCGAAGCGGAAAAACCTGCTGAAGCGGAGAATGAGGGCAGTGGCACAGGGCAGATTGGCCGGTTGAAGGATGCGCTCAAGTCCGGCAAGATCAGTGAAAACCCCTTCAAAAACGACCAGCCCTTTTTCAAGCCGAAGTCCAACGCCGAGGCTATTGCCGAAGCCGAGCGGAACATCAAGCAGGCCGACGCCCGTCTGGCCGCACTGGAGCAGGCGATAAACCTGACTCCCGATGCCGATGCCCGGAAAATGTTGCAGGCGGAAGTCCAGAAGACGCGGGAGTATCGGGCAAATGAAATGGAACGATTACGCCGGCTTCAACAATAGGGTCCGTGACACTTGACATTGGCAAATGAATCGCCAAAATACCGGACTCTTTAGACTCAGTGGAGAAATAAGAATGTACGCGATTATTCAAGACGGGGGCCGACAGTTCAAGGTAAGCAGTGGCGATCGGTTACTGATCGATCGGGAATGCACCCCCGAGCAGAAGACCGTTACCTTCGACCAGGTTCTGCTGGTCGGCGGCGAAGGCGCTGCCAAGGTCGGCCAACCCCTGGTTGCCGGTGCAACCGTGACGGCGGACGTGGTCGGCCCCAAGAAGGGCCCGAAGATCGACACCTACAAGTACAAACGCCGCAAGGGCTACCACAAGAAGATCGGCCACCGTCAGAAGTACACCGAAGTGACGATCACGGCCATCAACGCCTGAACAGGCCGATTGAACAAGGAAACTGAAGGCACCCTGAAAAGGGTGCTTTTTTGTTGGCTTTATCGGGTGGTTTGCCCGGCTTGTCAGGACGGGTCGCTGTCAGGCAGGGGAACGCGTTCGTTGCCGCCGACGAGGAAGATGGAATTCTTTCCCGCCTGCTTGGCGCCGAACATGAGGGCTTTGTCGGCGGCTTCGATCAGGCTGTCGCGGGCCTGGGCGTCGAACGGATAGACGGCCAGTCCGCCGCTGATCGTCAGAGTACCCCGACCGCTGGGGCCTAAGCCGGAGAAGTTCTGGGTGGCGATCAGCCGGCGGAATCGCTCCAGAATGTAAAGCGGCGTTTGCGGCGGCCGCGAAGGGCCGGCGCTGGCCTTGGGATCGCGGGGCTGGCGGGGGCCTTCCTTTTCCCAGAAGACGACGGCAAATTCATCGCCGCCGATGCGGGCAACCAGATCATGATCGCGGCAGCAGCGGCGCATGAGGGCGGCCGTTTGCCGGAGAATGTCGTCCCCGACGCCGTGGCCGTACTGGTCGTTGTATCTCTTGAAATTATCAATGTCGAACAGCAGCAACGTAACCGGGGAGCGCCGTGCGCGGGCGCGTTCGAGAATGCGGTCCAGGGAGTGATGGAAATAGCGGGTGTTGTAGACGCCGGTCAGTTCGTCGGTAATGGCGAGCTTTTGAAGGCGTTGGTGGCGGTCCTGAAGCGCATCGGCCTTGGCCAGAAGTTCGCCGAGTTGGGTCAGGAACCGGCGAAGCGAAGCCTCTTCCTCGCTTCGCGGGTAAACCAGATGGAGCACCGGGGAGCTCTGGTCGTCAGCCCGGATCGGCTGGGCCAGGGAAATCAGACCGGCGGGCAGCGTCGAAAGCGGACTGCCCGGAGCCAGACATTGGACCTGCATCCCGTTTCGCAGTTGGGCATTAAGCTGTTCGAGGATGTAGCCGGTGGCCTGATGCGGATGCTGAACGAGGGCCTCAAGAAAGATGTCCGCCAGGGGCAAGGACATCAATAGCGGATGATCCGTGCGAGGCTTGGGCTCGGTTGGCTGGAGAGCAGGCTCAGGCTTGGCGGAACTGGCTTGCTCCGGGTGGGAATCGAGCAACTTGATCAACTCGGCCGGAGAGGCGGGGGTGAGGATGTAATCGTCGCAGCCGAAGGCCAGCATCTTGCGGGACAGCGGTTCGAGGGTTGCGTGGCCGAAGAGCATCAGGCGGGCGTTGCCCGCCGCCTGGCGGAGTGTTTTCACGGCCGACTCGGGCCGGCGCTCGATCGGTTCGACGGCGGCAAGAACGGTGGTGTAGGAGTGGGCGGCGAGTTCGGCAACGCCATCAAAGATGCTGTCCGCGCGGGTGATCCTGACCGCAGGCAGCGCCTGCGCCAGCGATGCGGACATCTGCCGACGAGTGTCGCCGATCAGGAGGATGTGTTGGTTCGTAATGCGGACCATGTCAAAGTTTCCCGCGTCTCAAATTGCAAATCCTATTCGCCACCATCCGGGAAAGAAGGCTGTTCCTGAAGCAGGGCGCGTAATTCATCGGCGGTCAGAACGGGTTCGTCCGCACGGCCGCCGGAAGCGGACTCGACCAGAACTTCGCCCGCCCCCGAAAGGCTCTGGTTGGGTTCGGGCTCCGGCTCCGGCTCGGGATCAGGCTCCGGCTCCGATTCGGGAGAGGGCGTGGCGGCTGAAACAGGAGGCGTGGTGCGGTGCGGCCCATCCTCGGCCAACAGACCATCGGCGCCAAGCCGCAAGGCCTCGGCAAGTGCTGCTTGCCGCCCGTCCGTATGCACCAGCCAAATATCAAGCTCGGGCATCCGGCGCTTGGCAAGGCCAATCAAGGCCAGCTCTTCACGATACAGGCTCGCAAGGCTGAGAACTAAACACCCATAGGGCAGGGGTTGGTGAAAAAGTTCAAAAGCTGCGGTGTATGGATCGTCGATCTCCACACAGGAGAACCCCAGCCGCTGAAGGATGTTCAGCGGTTCACCTCGGCAAGCAGGGCTTCCGATAATCAGAGCCCGCCCAAGAGGGCGATTCGTTGGCAGGATACTCCCGGACATTCCACTCCAAGCTGATGTACTGCGCTTGAGACATAATACCCCAAGATCGCCGGGAAGCAATTAACCAGGCCAAGGGGGGATTATTATCGGATGTGCCCGCGTTTCAAGGATGGATTATTGGCGATAGAAAGTCGCCTTGCGGGTGCATCCAACGCACCCGCAAGGCAACCCTCCCCTGTTTCGCAGCGGCCCTTCGAGCCCGCGTTTTTTGCCTCAACCCCGGCGTCCCATCCGCCTCCGCGCCCATGCCGCCACCACAGCCCCCGCAGGCGCGAGCATGGCCGCCGAGGGCAGCGGAATGGCGATCGGGTTGGCGGTGATGGTGCCAAACAGCCCGTTGGTTTCGCCATTGATCCCCGCGGTGAAGTAGAGGGCGTTCTTCTGGGCGTTGAGCGCACCGTCTCCAAACGCCAGGGACCACAAACCGCTGATGGCCAAAGGTTGGCCGCTGGCGGTATCCAGTGTCCCCAGGAAGCTTCCGGTATTGGGATCAAAGGCATGGATCTTTCCATCGCCGAAGTTCCCGACAAGCAGAGCATTGCTGAACTTGCCGAAATCGGACGGGGCCTGGGCGATGCCCCAGGGCGAGTTGAGTACGCCCCCGGTGGCAAACCGCCGATTCAGCGAGCCGTCGGTATTGAAGACGTCAACGACGCCGTTGCCGACGCCGGGGACGTCATCGGTCTTCGTCGCGTTTTGCTTGGCAAAAGTCACGAAGAGCTTGTCGTTGACGGGCTTGATGTTGAACGGGGCGAAGCCGGCCGGCAGGTTGGGATCGCTGAAAGCGCCGGGCATAACCATGGGGCCGAACGTCTGGTTGAAGACGTTGACCTTGCCGGCGGAGAAATTGGTTCCAAAAAGTAAATTCCCGTTGGAGGTGCTGGCCAAGGCCAGTCCCTTGTAGATGGCGGTGGCGGAATTATCCACAGCCAATACGGCCTTGGTCGCATTGACCGAAGGGCTCCAGCCGGACAGGGTGCCGTCTTCGGAGGCGATGATGAAGCTGCTGCTGGCGCTCTTGCCGCCGGAGGTGATGGGGAAATCGCCGGTATTGTTGAAGACGATGCCGGTCGGGGCGGCCGTGCCGGTTCCGGTGGGGGTGGGGATGGTGACCACCAGCGGCTTGGAGGCCGGAAGACGCTCGCCAAAGCCGTTGTAAACGGTGGCGGTCCCCGTGCCGTTGTTGGCGGCCCAGAAGGGTCCGCCGGTCGGATCAAAAGCCAGCCCCCACGGATTGATGAGGTTGGGGTCGGTGACGGGTGCGGAAACCGCGCCGCCGGAAACCAGGTTGGTCTGGGTATAGAACTGCTGGGTCTCGGCGAAGCTCGCCGACTCGAGTACCGATAGCAGGACGACGCTCGCCGTCAGGGCAAAAGCCATTCGTCTACGAATCGCAATGAACGCGGGCATGCTTTCTCTCCTTTCGTGCAAGAAACGCACGGGCCAGCCGAACACCAAACCGACCCGGCACTCACACGCGAGGGACCACATTACCGCGTGATTGCAATGGCGCACACGGCATAATTTTTCGAGATATGAAAGAAAACCGGCTCAACGGGAGTGTATGAAGCAAGGGATCGGATCAGCCGGGTGAAATGTGGTTGAGTCTGCTATGGTCAATGTGTAAGCGTGTCGGTGTTGTCCAGCGCACCGAAGCGGCGGTTGCGTGAAGCGAAGGCGCGGAGGGCTTCGTGAAGCCGCTCGGGGCTGAAGTCGGGCCAGAGCGTATCGCTGACGTAGAGTTCGGCGTAGCTGATTTGCCACAGGAGGTAATTGCTGACGCGCATCTCCCCGGCCGTGCGGATGAGCAGGTCCGGGTCGGGCATATCGGCGGTGTAGAGGCGGCTGGAAATGGTGGACTCGTTAATGTCATTCGGATCAAGCCGGCCGGCCTTCACCTCGGCGGCAATGGCGCGGACGGCATCGGTGATTTCCGCCCGGCTCCCGTAGTTCAATGCGAGCACCAGCGTCAGGCCCGTATTGCCGGCCGTCTCGGCAAGGGTGCGGTTCATCTCCTCCAGCACGGGCTGGGGAAGATTGTCGAGCCGTCCGATCTGACGGAAGCGGATGTTGTTTTCCATCATGAGGGCGCGTTCGCTCTGAAGATACTGCACATACATCTCCATGAGAAACGCCACTTCCTGCGGCGGCCGCTTCCAGTTCTCGATGCTGAAGGAATAAAGCGTCAGATAATCCGGCCCGCCATGCTCCTTGCGCAGACGGGCGCACTCCATGACAATATTGCGGACGGTCTGGACCCCTTGCTGGTGCCCATACACGCGAGGCAGACCGCGACGCACGGCCCAGCGGCCGTTGCCGTCCATGATGACGGCAACATGCCGGGGAAATTTTCCAGCCGGGATGTCGGATAAGTCGGCCATGGCCTGAATATAGGCTGACGGAACAGGGGACGCAAAGGCCCTTAATGCTTTTGGGAAGCGGACTCCTCCTCATCGAGGATGAGATGATACTCATACGCATCCACCAACGCCTGCCAACTGGCGTCGATGATGTTGGTGGAGACGCCGATCGTCCCGAAGATTTCGCGCGAGCCGTCCGCCCGCTGGCGGCGGCATTCGATGACGACGCGGACGCTGGCGGCCGTCTCGTCCTTGGAGTTGATGACGCGGACCTTGTAATCGGTCAGGTGAACCTTGGCGATGGCCGGAAGGTGCGGAAGCAAGGCGCGGCGCATCGCGCCGTCCAGTGCGTTGACGGGGCCGTCGCCTTCGGCGACCCGGTGCTCGACGTGGCCGCTGACGCGCAGCTTGACGGTGGCCTCGGCGATGGGGGTGCTGCTGTCGATCTTATGCACGACGACGCGGTAGTGCTCCAGATCGAAGTAGCTCTTATAGCGGCCGATTTCTTTGCGCAGCAGCAGCTCGAAACTGGCCTCGGCGACTTCAAACTGGAAGCCGGCGTTCTCCAGATCCTGGACCTTCTTGAGAATCCTCCGCTGCACCTCGCGGTCGTCTTCGATGTGGAATTTCTTGCCGGCCTTGGCGGCGATGTTGCTCGCGCCGGACATTTCGCTGATGAGAATCTTTCGGCTGTTGCCCACCAGATCAGGCGAAATGTGTTCGTAGGTGCTGACGTCGCGCTGGACGGCGTGAACGTGCATGCCGCCCTTGTGGGCAAAGGCGCTGGCGCCGACGTAGGGCTGGGAGGCGATGGGGTTGAGGTTGGCGATTTCAAAGACGTACCGGCTGACTTCAGTCAGGTGCGTGAGCGTGCCGGGACGAAGGCAATCCAACTTGTATTTGAGCTGCAAATTGGCCACAAGGGGAACCAGATCCATGTTGCCGCACCGCTCGCCAAAACCGTTGAGCGTTCCTTGGGCATGATCGGCGCCGGCGCGGATGGCGGCCAGACCGTTGGCGATGGCCAAGCCGCTGTCGTTGTGGGGGTGGATGCCGACGACGATGCCGACTTCTTTTTTCACGGCGGCGACGGCCTCGGCGATGAATTCCGGCATGGACCCGCCGTTGGTGTCGCAGAGAGCGAGAACCGACGCGCCGGCCTCCTGGGCGGCCAGGAGGGTCTTCAAGGCGTATTGCGGGTTGGCCTTGTAGGCGTCGAAAAAGTGCTCGGCATCATAGACCACCAGCCGGCCGGCCTGTTTCATGAGCTTGACCGAGTCGGCGATCATCTGGAGATTTTCTTCCAGGCTGACGGACAGAACGGTTTTCGCCTGATATTCGCTGGACTTGCCCACGACGGTGACGACGGGGGTTTCCGCATTGAGCAGCGCCCGCATGCCGACGTCTTCCTCGGCCTTGACGCCGCGCCGGCGGGTCATGCCGAAGGCGGCGACTTTGGCGTGCTTGAGTTTCAGGTTACGCACTTCCTGAAAGAAGGCTTCGTCCTTGGGATTGGAAAGGGGGTAGCCGCCTTCGATATAGTCCACGCCCAACTCGTCGAGCTTGCGCGATCAGGAGCTTGTCTTCCAGCGAGAGGTTGAACCCTTCGCCCTGGGTGCCATCGCGAAGGGTGGTGTCATAGATTTCGATCCGACGAGCGGTCATTTTTGCCTCGTTGGTTTTACCGCAGGATTTTTCACCGCAGAGGACGCAGAGGAACGCAGAGGATTGGAACCGCCGATGAACGCGGATGAACGCCGATAAAAGAAAGAACTATTTCTTTATCTGCGTGTATCGGCGTTCATCGGCGGTTAATTTGTTTTCTCTGCGTTTCTCTGCGTCCTCTGCGGTAAAAAACTCCGCGGTAAGTGGCCTTCCCCATAATAAAAATACCCTGCCTTGCGGGCAGGGCGTTTAGTCATCTTGGTACGAACAGTCAGCCCTACCCGCAATGTCTTGGGGTAATAATAATCCGGCCGATCTCGGTGCTCATGAAAACCATGTTGACGTAATCATAGCGGAAAAGGCGGACTGGTCAAATAAAAAGCGAACTCGGCCGTATCTCGATTTCAAACGTGCTCCCGGAGGTTTGTTTTTGTGTCGAGCGGGTGACGTGCCGCCCGATGGGCGGCGGCGAAACGAAGAAAAAAGAACAAGCCCAAGGAATTTGGTCCTTGGGCTTGTTTGGTTTTGGGGTGAATGAACGGTTAGCGGTCGCCACCACGGCTGCCACCGCGGCCGCCGCGGCTGCCGCCGCGACCGCCTCGGTCACCACCGCGCCCGCCCCGGTCGCCGCCATGGCGTTCGCCGCCTTCGTGGGACCGTTCGGGACGTTCCTCGCCTTCGCCGGCGGGAGCGCCGACGGGCTCGGGGTCGCTCAGGCCCTCTTCCTTCATCGCGGCCTTGCGGGAAAGCTTGATGCGGCCCTGGTCGTCGATGAGCAGAACCTTCACGCGAACCTCGTCGCCCATCTTCACGATGTCGTCAACGTTCTGGACGTACTTGTCGGACAGTTCCGAAACGTGGCAGAGGCCGTCGGTTTCGGGGGCGATCTCGATGAACGCGCCAAAGTCCTTGATGGAGACGACCTTGCCGGCGTAAATCTTGCCGACCTTGACCTCGGCGGTCATGGCTTCGACCAGGTCGCGGCACTTCTGGGCCGCTTCGCCGTTCACCGAAGAGATGTAAACGGTGCCGTCGTCTTCGATATCGACTTGAGCGCCGGTCTCTTCCTGGATCCTCTTGATGTTCTTGCCGCCCGGGCCGATCAGCTTGCCGATCTTTTCCGGGTCGATCTTGACGGTCAGCAGGCGCGGCGCGAAGGGGCTGATTTCCGGGCGCGGCTTGTCGAGGGTCTTGGCCATGAAGTCGAGAATGGCCAGGCGGGCTTCCTTGGCCCGGTGAAGGGTCTTGCGGATGATGTCGTAATCGATGCCTTCGATCTTGATATCAAGCTGGATGGCGGTGATGCCGTCGCGGGTGCCGCAGACCTTGAAGTCCATGTCGCCGAAGTGGTCTTCTTCGCCGAGGATGTCGGTCAGGAGGACGGACTTGTCGCCTTCCTTGACCAGACCGACGGAGATGCCGGCCACGGGCTTGGTGATCGGAACGCCGGCATCCATCAGGGCCAGGGTTCCGCCACAGGTGGTGGCCATGGAGCTGGATCCGTTGGACTCAAGGATGTCGCTGATGATGCGGACGGTATAGGGGAACTGATCGACGGGCGGCAGCACGGCCACGAGGGCGCGTTCGGCCAAGGCGCCGTGACCGATTTCCCGGCGGCCGGGGCCGCGGATCGGACGGACTTCACCCACGCTGTAGCTGGGGAAGTTGTAGTGAAGCATGAACTTCTGGCTGTATTCCTCGATCAATCCATCGACAAGCTGCTCGTCGGAGCTGGTGCCGAGGGTGATGGTACACATCGCCTGGGTTTCGCCGCGGCTGAAGACGGCCGAGCCGTGAACGCGGGGCAGAAGGCCGACCTGGGCCTGCAAGGGACGAATCGTGAAGTAATCCCGGCCGTCGGGACGCACACCGGCGAGAATCGCTTCGCGGGTGACCTGTTCTTCGACTTCGACGAAGACCTGGCGGATCAGCTTGGCCTTCTTGTTGTTGGCGACAATGGCGGCGTAGGAGGCATTGGGATCGGTGATGGGGGGGGCCAGTTCGGCGATGACGTCGGTGAGGATCTGGGTGACGGCGTCGGCGCGGTCGGACTTGCCGGGTTTGCCTTTGACTTCGCGGATGCGGTTGGTGACCTTGGACTTGATGGCTTCGACGAGGACGGGGTCGGGCGGGGTGATCGCGCCAGCTTTGGGTTTGCCGCACTTGGCGACGAGTTCCTCGATCATCCCGACGATTTCGACGACGACCTTGTGGCCGAACTCGATGGCGTCGGCGGCGACGTCTTCGGCAACTTCGCGGGCGCCGATTTCGATCATGTTGACGTAGTGCTTGGTGCCGGCGACGACGAGATCGAAGTCGCTGTACTCAAGCTGTTCCTGCGTGGGGTTGATGATGAATTCGCCGTTGATCCGGCCGACGCGCACGTGGGCGGTGGGGGTGAGGAACGGGATGTCGCTGATGGCGATGCAGGCGCTGGCGGCGATGCCGGCCAGGACGTCCGGATCGTTCTGCTGATCGGCGGCCAGCACGTTCAGATGAATCTGCACTTCGTCAATGAAGCCCTTGGGGAACAGCGGACGCAGCGGGCGGTCAACCAGGCGGGCGGTGAGAATTTCCTTGGTGGTCGGCCGGCCTTCGCGCTTCATGAACCCGCCGGGGAACTTGCCGGCCGCGGCGCGGCGCTCGCGGTAGTCCACTTGAAGGGGGAAGAAATCGATGCCTTCGCGGGGGTTGGCGCGAACGACGGCGCCAAAGACGACGGTGTCGGCATACTGAACGGTAACGGCGCCGTCGGCCAACTTGGCGAGGCTGCCGGTCTCGATCGACAGCGTTCGGCCGCCGATCTGACGCTCAACTCGAATAGCTTGCATGAAACAATGTCCTTAGTGGCCTCACGACAAGAAAGGTGACGGGCCACAGATGGACAGACCCACGCGCGGGGATTTGCGATTGCCAATTTGCAATTTGCAATTGAAGTAGCAGGAGGTTCCTGTATTCAAATTGCAAATTGGCATTTGCAAATTGCAAATTCCAATGCCCGGATGTGTGCATCTGTGGCAAACCGAACTGTTCTGTTTCGAGCTTTGGCCGAGGCCAATGGGCCAGAGCGGAACAGAGAGGTCGGAACGGCTAAACGACGACAAAAACAATCAGACCGGGGACGGCGCAAGGCGTTGCCTTGCCCGTCCCCGATCCGATGAATTACTTACGCAGGCCAAGGCGGCTGATGATCCGCAGGTAGCGGGCGCGATCCTGCTGGGTGAGATACTTCAGCAGGCTGTTGCGCTTGCCGACCATCTTGAGCAGCCCGCGACGCGAGGAGTGATCCTTCTTGTGCGTCTTGAGATGCTCGGTCAGCTCGGTGATCCGCTGCGTCAACAACGCGATCTGCACTTCCGGCGAACCGGTATCTTTTTCATGAACCTTGTAATTAGCAACGATTTGCGACTTGGCTTCGGCCGTGAACGACATCAAAAACTCCTAGACACCTGGGGGATTTGCAATTTGCGATTGCCGATTTGCAATTGAAGGATTGCCAACGGTAGCCGCAACTTTACAACCCCGAGCCGCCAGCGATTTTCAGCCGGCATGCTGGTCATTGTAGGAACCCTGTCGCACACGCGACAATGGGTGAGGGTAAAAGGATAGAGGATCGACCACCGGAAAACAAGACCTTGGCACTCGTAGCACGGGCTTCCAGCCCGTGCCCCAATGAGTCGCAAAACTCCAATCAGCAGCATTAAATCCGTTTGGTTTCATAAGTATATGAAATATATTAACTTATACCGGTGCGTACTCCGCCGCACCCCTCCCTTTTGCTGCCGCGTCCCCGAAAAGGCTTTGCTCTTCGCGTTTTCCCGCAATCCATCTTCCCCCCGTGACACCCGCCGTCACCACAGCTAGGATTCATCAAACGATACCCATGCGAATCCTCAGCTATAACATACTCGACGGTGGCGAAGGTCGGGCCGATCCTCTTGCCGAAGTGATCCAAGCCCAGAATCCCGACGTTGTCGCCCTGGTCGAGGCCGACGATCTGGCCGTCGTCCAGCGCATCGCCGGGCGGCTGCAGATGGATTTCGTTCATGCCGTGGGCAACCGTCATGCTTCGGCCCTGCTTAGCCGGTGGACCATCCGCCAGTCCATCAATCACGCGCCCCTGCATCCCAAACTCAGCGGTTCGATGTTGGAAGCGACATTGATTGATCCCCAGAAACGTATCCTGACGTTGGGGGCGGTGCATTTGCATCCGCACGCCACTGAGAGCGATGAAACCCATCGCGAGCAGGAACTGGCGGTGATCCTTAAGCTTTTTGCCGAACACCGCAGCGCGTCGCAGCCGCATGTGCTTCTGGGCGATTTCAACGCCAACTCTCCGGTTCAGCAGATCGACATCGCCCGCTGCAAGCCGCGTACGCAGCGGGAATATCAAGCCAATGGCGGGCAGCTTCCCCGCCGGGCCATTCAGCGATTGCTCGATGCGGGCTATGTGGATTCTCTGGATGCCGCCGATCCCCATTCCGCCCGCACCGCCGGCACGTTCTCCACCCAATTCCCCGGCCAACGCGTCGATTTCATCTTCACCTTCGGCATCGACCGCTCCCGCCTCCAACGCGCCTGGATCGAACAAGACCGGCTGGCCCAATTCGCCAGCGACCATTTTCCCGTGGGGGTTGAGATCCTGTGAGTTGGCGAACCCTCACAGACTGGGCCAAGCGAAGCCCCGCAACCCTCCGCGCCGCCGACTGGCTCGGGCGCGGCCGCGGCCGACTCCGCTGGCTGGATCACCTTAACCCGCCCATCCCTTCGCCATCGCGCCCGGACCTCCGCGGCTGGGCCGACCACGAATTGGCCGCCGCCTGGATCGGTCACGCCACGATCCTTCTGCGGATCGGGGAGCGGACCATTCTGACCGATCCGGTTTTCGCCAACCGGATCGGCCTGGGCCTGGGCTTCATGACCGGCGGCCCACGCCGCCACATCGCCCCGGCCGTGGCCTTGCGCAAACTGCCGCCGCTGGACCTGATCCTGATTTCCCACGCCCATTTCGATCACCTGGACCGTCCGACGCTCGACCGCCTGAACAAAAACACGCCGGTCGTCACCGCCTCCTCCACGTCCGACCTGATCCGCGACCTGGGCTTCCGCCGAATCAGCGAAATCCGCTGGGGCGAATCCCTGCAATTCGGCCCGCTGAAGCTCACCGCCTGGAAAACCCGCCACTGGGGCGCCCGCTCTTTCTTCGACTTGCATCGCGGCTACAACGCCTACGTCCTGGAAACCGACCACCACCGCGTTCTCTACGGCGCCGACACCGCCTACCAGGAGGACTTCAAACCCATCGGCAAGGTCGATCTGGCCATCCTCGGCATCGGCGCCTACGACCCCTACATCCAGGCCCACGCCAACCCCGAGCAGGCCTGGACGATGGCCGACCACGTCCGCGCCGACTTCGTTTTCCCCATGCACCACAGCACCTTCCGCCTGAGCCACGAGCCCATGCAAGAACCTCTCCTGCGCATCCTCACCGCCGCCGGCCGCAGCGCGGATCGCATCATAGCCCACCAAGTCGGCGACACTTGGACCCTGAAGAAATAACCCCCGGTCCCGATCTATCCGACACTTTGTAACCGCCGATAACCGCGGATAAACGCCGATGGTGTATTTCTCCCTCTCCCCGCGAGGGGAGAGGGTTGGGGTGAGGGGAGAAATATTCGATTTCTACCGGCGTACGTTCGCCAACTGCATCCGGAAGCGTGGAAAGGGGGACGCCGCCAATCTCGTTCGGCATACCGATTGCTTCTACTTGGATCGATATGCAATAGCCCATTATTGCGCTTGCGCTTTGACGCGGGGCAGGGCATAATCCGGGCATGAACCAGGATCGGGAAAAGCCCCTTGCCATCCAGGACGTGCGGGGAATGAAGCAACTTCGCCGCGTGGCCAAGCTGCTGACGCATCTGCACACGGCGGGCTGCGACCGCGACAAGGCCGCCAACCGCCAACTCCACTTCGACGACTACGTCCTGCTGATGCTGCTGTACCTGATGAACCCCCTGCTCGACTCGCTGCGCACGCTGCAAGCGGCCGCCGAGCTGCCCGAGGTGCAAAAACGCCTGGGCCTGCGACGCTTCAGCCTGGGGTCCTTCAGCGAAAGCTGCCGCGTCTTTGAGCCCCAGATGCTCCAGCAGGTCGTGGAGCAACTGGCCGGGGAGCTGCGGCCCGTGGGGCGGGAGGAGTGGTTCCGGGAGTTGCCCGGGAAACTGACCCTGGTGGACTCCACGCTCCTGAAGACCCTCTGCACCGTGGCCGAGGCGATGTACCTGCCCCTGGCCGACGGCGCCCACCGCCACGCCTGGCGGCTGCATCTGCAGTTGGACGTGGATCACCACGTGCCGGCGGTCTGGGAGCTGACCGAGCCGAAGAACACGGGCAAAAGCGACGAGAAGAGCGTGCTGCGGCGGAGTCTGGAGGCGGGGCATACCTACGTGATGGACCGCTGGTACGCCCAGTTCACGCTCTGGAACGACATCCACGCCGCCGCCAGCAATTACGTCTGCCGGGTGCGGGACAACAGCGTCTACGAGGTTCTGGAGGACCGGCCGCTGGACGCGGCGGCACGGGAGGCGGGAGTGCTCAGCGATCAGGTGGTGACGTACGGCTGCCACGAGGTGATGGGAACCGACGGGAAGCTGACGGCGGTGAACCTGGCGGACTGGGCGAAGATCGCCCACGGCGAAGGCAAGCCGCTGCACATCGGCGAGTACAGCGCCATGCCGGTGGCGCGGACGGAGAAGCAGAAAAAGTTCTGGGACCAGAACCCCCAGTGGTTCGAGTCCTACGAGGGGCCGGACCGGCAGAAGGCCGAACAGATCGTGCAGACGGCCTTGGAGCAGGTTCTGGCGGCCCAGCCGAACCTGACGCACTGGTGGTGCTATCAGTCGGACCGGACCATGGACCAGACCAACCCCCAGCGGTTCGACGTGGACTGGGAGCGGACGCCGAAGCTGATTCGGCTGATCGCCCAAGCCAACCGAAAACTGCAGATGGCCACGATGGGCTTTACCTATGCCAAGGTTCCGGCGGAGGAAAAGTAACCCGCGTACGGATATAGGTTTTTCAACCGGCGGCCGATGTTCCATCGCCGCCCGAACCCAGCCTTGATCCTGCGGCTGACACAGAACCTTGAATCCCCCCATTTTCTCCAGCACAAACCCCGGCGGCGTGACCACCGCCCGCCGGGTCGTCGGCCCGCTGGCCGGCCGCTCAGGCGCGGTTTGCCCCCCGGCCTGAACTGCTCCGCAAAGCAGTGCCGCCCCCAACCCATGGCCGCCAGAAAACGTTTCATCCGATCCTTTCGCTGACTTCGAGCCCGACAACGTTAAACCCCTCGGCGTCAATTGCCAAGAGCCCGCGATGCCGATCCGAAACCGCCAGCGTCCCGCGGCCGTCTGCCCGGATTCACTTCGGCTTCGTTTTGTAAGGCTCGAACTTCAACGTCAAAGTCCATGAGTATAGACCGCGAAGAGCCGTTTTGGTAAAAGCCCTTGTAACTGCTATGGCGGCTTCCCTTGACCCGACATTCTCTTGCGGAGCGGCTGGTTTTATCGCTACACGATGGAGCATGGTGCTGGCGGCGGCGAACCATCGCGGCGGCACGCAATCCCGCCGCGCATTGGAGGAGTTGTCGCGTCTCTACTGGTTTCCGCTCTATGCTTATATCCGCCGTCAAGGCAATTCCGCTGACGTTGCCGAAGATTTAACCCAGGAATTTTTCTCTCGTCTGCTGGGGAAAAATGATTTGGCGGCCGTCGATCAATCCAAGGGAAAATTTCGATCCTTTCTCCTGGCTTCCCTGAAACATTTTCTCTCCAACCAACGTGACAAGGCCCGCACCCAAAAACGCGGCGGGGGTAAATCACCGCTGGCGCTGGATCAACTGGATGCCGAGGCGCGTTACGCGCTGGAGCCGGCGGATACGATGACGCCGGATCGTCTGTTCGAGCGCCGGTGGGCGCTGGCGGTGCTGGATCAAGTCCTCGTGCGGCTTCGGCAGGATTATCTGAACCGTGGCCAAGTGGGATTATTCGATGCGTTAAAGCACGCCTTGACCGGCACTGCCGATGTTCTCAGCTACGCACAAATCGCCGGACAATTACAGATGACCGAGGGAGCCGTAAAGGTGGCCGCTCATCGCCTGCGGCGCCGCTACCGCGAATTGTTACGCGACGAGATTTCCCAAACCGTGGCTGCGCCAGAACTTGTGGACGAAGAAATTGCCTGCCTGTTTCAGTGCCTGTAACCTTTTGTTCCGTTTACTTCTATAAAGGGCAGAAAGCATCAAAAGGAGATTCTTATGCCCGAACAGATAACGTGCCCTCAATGTGGTTTGCTCTTGCCGGCCAACGCCCCCGGAGGCTTGTGCCCTGCGTGCCTATTGAAGCATGGCCTTGATTCCAATACTGTTGGCTACACCCTCGACCAGCCCGAATCGGCGCACTGGACGCCGCCCACGCCGCAGGAGCTTGCCCCCGAATTCCCTGAACTGGAAATCCTGGAGCTGATCGGCCGGGGCGGCATGGGGGCCGTCTACAAAGCCCGGCAGAAAAATCTGGATCGTCTGGTCGCCTTGAAAATTCTTCCCCCGGAGATCGGCCGTGATCCCAGCTTCGCCGAGCGCTTCACCCGTGAAGCGCAGGCCATGGCCAAACTCAACCACCCTCATATTGTTTCCATTCACGAATTCGGCCAACGTGCAGAACTCTACTTCTTGCTCATGGAATTCGTCGATGGCCTGAGCCTCCGCCAGCTTCTTAACACGGGCATCGTTTCCCAAAAAGAAGCCCTCGCCATTGTTCCTCAGATTTGTGAGGCCCTCCAATACGCCCACGATCACGGCATCGTCCATCGGGATATCAAGCCTGAGAACATCCTCCTCAACAAACAGGGCCAAGTGAAAATCGCCGATTTCGGCCTGGCCAAACTCATGGGGCAATCACCCGCCGCCCTCACTCTCGAAAAAGTCATGGGCACCCCCCAATACATGGCCCCCGAACAAATGCACCACCCCGCCGATGTCGATCATCGTGCCGATATCTATGCCCTCGGCGTCGTCTTCTACCAAATGCTCACCGGCGAATTGCCGATTGGCCGATTTGAACTTCCCTCCAGGAAAGTCCTCATTGACGTCCGCCTTGATGAAGTTGTTCTCCGTGCTTTGGAAACCGAGCCTCAGCGCCGCTACCAGCAAGCCGGTCAAATCAAAACCGAAGTCGAGGCGATTGCTGCCACGCCGACAACGGCACATGAATCCGCTCATTCGCATGAAGGGCGGCGTGATCAGGCGCCTCCCTCTGTCCCGCCTGTGGTTCCCCCGCCTGCCAAAAATCAAGGTTCTGGACCGCCTCCGTCATCGCCGCGGCTCTCTCGCCTGGCCGTCATTTGTGCGTGTTGGACGGCGATGCTTCCCATGCTGTTATTCTTTTTGTTCATGCTCGGAATGCAAAGTATTCTTTCCCGCAATAGCGGCTTTATTTGGATTCTCCTGGTAATGCTCTCGTTTATCATATCCGCCGTTACGACGATGCTCGGATGGGTGGCGGTGTGGCAAATCCGCCGATCCGCAGGCCGCCTGCATGGCTTGGGACTCGCCGTATTCAACGGGTTGTGCTTCCCTTTGTTGATTCTGGACTTGGTAATCATGACGGTGACCGTCTTTTTCCTGGCGAAACCGTTTGAACCTCATTTCAATGATCGCATTTATCACTTTTTGAGCATGGCAAACCCCCGGTTATGGATAACAGTAATTGGAATACTCTGTATTGACTGGTTTATCTTCCGTCAAGTTTGGCGCGGTGCCCGAAAACCGCTGGCCAAGGATTCCTAAGGGGATTAGGCTCTGTCTGAAAGCTCCATAAACGGCCGATAAAGGGAGTACCGACAAGGAGGTCGGCACTCAGGAAACGGCACGAACTGACTGACGAACAATGGAAGCTGATCCATCCGCTTCCCCCCCCACGCAAGGCCAAGACCGGCCGGCCCCCCAGCGACCCCCGCTTGATGCTCAACGGCATTCTCTGGCTTTATCAGAAATTGAGCCAAGCTTAGAGCGGTTTCAAACCCGGCAGGCGAGCGCGGCGTAGGTATGCGATGGCCTACTCCATGACTTACGACAACGGATTGCGGCGGCCTACGACGCCGGGAGGCTGACGCAACAGCAGATCGCCGAACTCTTCGGCGTCTCCAGCACCTTCATCCGCCGACTGATGCGCCGCCGCCAGCAGACCGGCTCGCCGAGCCGTGGGCGAGTGATGGAAGTCTGACTCACGGAACCAAGTATCCAGTTCTATTCCGGGCAGCCCGTGTGTCATGGCCGGCTCGGCTCAGAGCCGGCCGAATTGCTTTCGGTAGGCCTGAGGGGTCAGGCCGGTGTGTTTGCGGAAGTAGCGGGCGAAGTGCCGGGCGTCGGCGTGGCCGAGGCGGGCGGCGATGCGGCCGATGGGCTGGCGGGTCGTTTGCAGCAGGTGACGCAGGTAGGCCAGGCGGCAGCGGTCGATCTCCTGGCGGACGCTTCGGCCGAGCTCGTGCTGGAACCGCGAGTAGAGCGTGCGGCGCGACAGGCCGGTGGCCTCGGCCACGTCCTCGATCTGGATCAGGCGGTGGACGTTGTCGCGGATGAACCGCAGCGCGGCGGCCAACTCCGCGTCCTCCACGGCGATCAGGTCCGTCGAGCGGCGGGGGATCAACTGACCCGGTTCGATGCGAATGATCCGCCGGGCCGCTTTCCGCCTGGCCATCATCCGTTCCAGTGCCGCCGCCGCCTTGAAGCCGCCGCGCTCGGCCTGCAGGGGAATGCTGCTGATGGGGGGGCTGCTCAACTCACAGATCAGCTCGTCATTGTCCACGCCCACCACGGCCACCTGATCGGGCACTTTGAGCTGCTCCAGCCGGCACAGCTCCACCAGGGTGCGGGCGAATTCGTCGTTGCAGGCCAGAACCCCCACGGGCTTGGGCAGATGTCTCAGCCAGCGGCCCAGGGACTCTTCCTGTTGTCTCTGGGGTCGGCGGTGAGGGGAGGCGGGCAGCAGGTGTGACTCGGCCGATTGACCGCGGGCGGCCAGCTTCCGCAAAAAGCTGTCGCGGCGTTGCAGGGACCAGTGCATGCCGTCGATGCCGCAGAAGGCAAAGTGCCGCAAACCCAGCCCCAGCAGGTGGTCGGCGGCCATGGCGCCGATGGCGGCGTTGTCGTCCACGAGGTTGACGGCGGAGGGGGCGAGTGTTCGGCTCGGCACGATCACGGTGGGCAGACGCAGGGCCCGGATGGCCGCGTCGTGCGGGCCGGAGTTCATGATGACGCCGTCGGCCTGGAAGCGGGCCAGTTCCCGCGCCGAGTCATGGCGCAGACTCCCGCCGCTCTGGTAGAACAGGGGTCGGCGGTGGAAGACCCACGGCCCGTGGAGGTTGGCGTACTGGGCGATGCCGCGCAGCAGCCCCCGGTCAAAGGCCCGGGAGCCGTCCAGCAGGAGGATGACCTTGCGAACCGCGTGCATAAGCGCCTTGCCCAAAATGGCGGCCGTTTTGCCCAAAATGGGGACGACGGGGATTGTATCCGCGGTATACTGCCAAATCGAGTCAGTGGTAACCGTCGCGTTTTATCGGCAGTCAAGGAGCCAAACCATGTTGAAAGGCATTTCCCCGCTGCTCAGCCCGGAGTTGCTGAGTGTGCTGTACCGAATGGGCCATGGCGACGAGATCGTGCTGGCCGACGCCCACTTCCCCGGCGAGGCGATGGGCCGGCGGGTGGTGCGGGCCGACGGCCTGAAAATCGCCGACCTGCTGGACGCGATTCTGCCCCTATTCGAACTGGACGGCTACGTCGATGCGCCGCTGGTGATGATGGCCGCGGTGGAAGGCGACCAACTGGATCTGGCGGTGGAGCGGGCCTACCGCCAGGCCATCGACCGCCATGCCCCCAAAGCCCCGGCCATCCGCCGCATCGACCGCTTCATGTTTTACGACCGGGCCAAGGAAGCCTTCGCCGTGGTGATGACCGGCGAGACGGCCAAGTACGGCAACATCCTCCTGAAAAAAGGCGTCACCCCCGTGTCGGGCCGGTGACTGTGTTTTGACCTTAACCACAACCATAACGCAAAGGAAATCATCATGAGCCAAACTCTGAATCGTCTGGTGGGTGAACTGCCCAAGGTCGGAATCCGTCCCACGATCGACGGCCGCCGCAAGGGCGTGCGCGAATCGCTGGAGAACCAAACCCTGGGCATGGCCCAGGCCGTCGCCCAACTGATCAGCCAGACGCTGCGTCATCCGTGTGGTCAGCCGGTGGAATGCGTCATCGCCGACACCTGCATCGGTGGCGTGGCCGAATCGGCCCGGGCCGCCGAGAAATTCGCCCGCGCCGGCGTGGGCGTCTCGCTGACCGTCTCGCCCTGCTGGTGCTACGGCTCGGAAACCATGGACATGGACCCGCTGACCCCCAAGGCCGTCTGGGGCTTCAACGGCACCGAACGCCCCGGCGCCGTCTACCTGGCGGCGGTGCTGGCCGGGCACGGCCAAAAGGGCCTGCCCGCCTTCGGCATCTACGGCCGCGACGTGCAGGACAAGACCGACACCGCCCTCCCCGCCGACGTCAGTGAAAAAATCCTCCGCTTCGTCCGCGCCGGCTTGGCCGTGGCGGCCATGAAAGGCAAGAGCTATCTCTCCTTCGGCAACGTCTCCATGGGCATCGCCGGCTCCATCGTGGACCACGGCTTCTTTGAACGTTATCTGGGCATGCGCGTGGAGACGGTGGACATGAGCGAGTTCGCCCGCCGCATCGAACGCAACGTGCTGGACCCGGCGGAATTCGAACAGGCCAAAGCCTGGGTCAAAACCCACTGCCCGGAAGGCAAGGACTACAACTCCAAGCAGTCCACCTTCTCGCCCGCCGAAAAGCAGCAGGCCTGGGATTGGTCGATCAAGATGGCCCTGGTCGCCCGCGACCTGATGGTGGGCAATCCCCGCCTGGCCGAGCTGGGCTTCGGGGAAGAGGCCCTGGGCCACAACGCCCTGGCCGCCGGCTTCCAAGGCCAGCGGCACTGGACGGATCACCGGCCCAACGGCGACTTCATGGAAGCCATCCTCAACTCCTCCTTCGACTGGACCGGCATCCGCCAGCCCTACATCCTGGCCACGGAAAACGACGCCCTCAACGGCGTGGCCATGCTCTTCGGGCATCTGCTCACCAATACCGCCCAGGTCTTCGCCGACGTGCGCACCTACTGGTCGCCGGCGGCGGTGAAGAAGGCCACCGGCTATGACCTGACCGGCGCAGCAAGCGGGGGCTTGATCCACCTGATCAACTCCGGGGCGGCGGCACTGGACGGTTCGGGCCAGCAGATGATCGACGGCCAGCCGGCGATCAAGCCCTTCTGGCAGATCAGCCAAGCCGAGGCCGACGCCTGTTTGAAGGCCACCACCTGGCACCCGGCCATCTACGAATACTTCCGCGGCGGCGGCTTTTCCTCGCACTACGTCTCGGCCGGGGGCATGCCCATCACCATGAGCCGGGTGAACCTGGTGCATGGGCTGGGTCCGGTGTTGCAGATCGCCGAAGGCTGGAGCTATGAACTGCCGGCGCGGGTGCATGAGACGCTCGACCAGCGGACCAACCCCACCTGGCCGACGACCTGGTTCGCCCCGCGCTTGACCGGGCAGGGGGCCTTTACCGACGGCTACAGCGTGATGAACGCCTGGGGGGCCAACCACGGCGCCTTCAGCTACGGGCACATCGGGGCGGATTTGATCGCCCTGGCGGCGATGCTGCGGATTCCGGTGTTCATGCACAACGTGCCGGCCGAGCGGGTCTTGCGGCCCAGCGTCTGGAACGCCTTCGGCACCGCCGACCTGGAAGGCGCCGACTTCCGGGCCTGCGCCAACTTCGGACCCGTGTACGGGCGATGAACGGCCGGGGAAACCGGACCTTGAATTTGGAAACAAGGTCCGGGCGGAGGCGAATTGTTCGCCTCGATTGGAAACTGCATTCGGGCATTTCCTTGGGAGTCGATCAGACCATGAACACCCTCACGTCCAACACGCAAAAGTCGGGCATGTTTGTCACCGCCGACGGCCGGAGCGTGGCATTTGTCTTCGCGCTGGTCTCCTCGCTGTTTCTGCTGTGGGGATTCTGCAACGGCATGATCGACGTGATGGACAAGCACTTCTAGGAAGAGCTTCATCTGTCTCTTGCGCAATCGGCCACCGTGCAGTTCGCCCATTACCTGGGTTACTTTCTGATGTCCATGCCCGCCGGCTGGCTGGCCGGCAAGCTGGGCTACAAAGGCGGGATCCTCGCCGGGCTGCTCATGGTGGCCGTCGGCGGATTCTGGTTCATCCCCGCCAGCCATCTCGCCGCGTTCTGGGCCTTTCTCCTGGGCGTCTGTCTCATTGCCTCGGGCTTGACCTTCCTGGAAACCATCGCCAATCCCTACACCACGGTGCTGGGGGATAGTCGCTTTGCCGCCACCCGCATCAACCTGGCCCAGTCCTGTAACGGCATCGGCTGGATATTCGGCCCCATCGTCGGCGGCTTGTTCTTCTACGGCAAGGACGCCGCCGGCCACAGCACCGGCAGCCAGACCCTTTACATCCCCTATGCCGCCATCGGGGTGATCGTCATCCTCCTGGCGATCGTCTTTTACTTCGCCGATGTTCCGGCCAGGCTCGCCGCCTCAAAATCCGTTATGACAAGTTGGCTGCAATCCATCGTGCGTTCCACTATCTGCAACTGGCGAGAATCTGCTGCAGGACCCTCCAAAGGGATTTTTGAAACAGTTTCTAAAAAGTAAAGCCAATGGCGGTCGAAGACCGTCCAAAGGCTCCATAGGCACCATCGGCCATCAACAACCCAAAGTCAAGTCCCCAAACCTGCCTGTTGTCCCTCCTGAAAATTCCATCCGGGCCAGAATACGAGAACCGGCGTCCCTGTACGCAGGTCATTGCATCTGAGGATTTGAACTGTTGGCGAGCGGGACGATATCCACGCGTGGTGTGCAACATGCCGAAGCTTGGCCTCATACAAACAGGCCATGCGGGGGATCGCTCTGAAATAGCCGATCTTGTCGCAAACCCCGCGGTGCGCACTGCGCAAAACGGCCGATTCAGGTGTGTACTCCGAAAAATCCGAGGCGCTAAACCTTGCCTGGCCCGCAACTTGGGAAAGGCCGGAGTCGGATTCGAACCGACGAATAACGGATTTGCAATCCGTCCCCTTAGTCCACTTGGGTATCCGGCCAAGGGTTTGAGATACTAGCGGCTTGTACCTCCTGTGACAAGAGGCTGAATATCGAACCCTTCAATTCTTCAGGAATTACCGGGCTTTTTACTGCTTCCACCCTGTTACGGCAGGAAGTTTTTTTTGTTGGCTCCATGCCCTCGGGAAGGGCCAAAAACCGATCTAGTACTCCGTCATTCGTCGATGGTCGGGTAAAGCTTGCGGAGCTTGATCCGCGCATCGTCGGTGCTGAATTGCCAGTGGGCCTTCACCTTGGAGTCGTTTCGTCGGGTTTCCCACGCGGCACTGTGCGTTTGCATGGCAGGCTTGTCGCCAAGGCGCTCGGGCAGATCCCGCTCAAAAACGCTCAGTTCGATCTCCGCCAGGTTCAGCCAGGAGCCGTGCTTGGGCGTGTGGTGGATCTCCAGTTTGTCGGCGAGCCGTTTGGCTTCCTCGGGCGGGAATGCCTCATACAGACTGGCGGGCGTGTGCGTGTTGAGCTGATCCATCACCAGCACGATCTTCTCCGCCTGGCGATAGCGCCGGGAGTCGACCAGTTGCTTCACCACCTGCGCCGAATCCACCGCCGTGCGCGAATCGGTCACCCGCACCTGCCGCCAGCCGGCCAGCGGCTCAAAGCTCATGAACAGGCTCGCCACGCCGTTACGAACATAAACACTGTCGTAACGCTCCACCCGCCCCGGCAGCGGCGGCAGGGGGTCGCGGGTCTCCCCGATCAGCTGCTTGAACGTCTCGTCCAGACAGACCACCGGACGCTTGGGGTTGTACGGCCGGTGATAGACCTCCAGGACGTCCTCCATGTGGTACACGAACTCGCCCGAGTGCTTGGGCGGAATGCACCACATCTTGCGCAGGTGGGGTTTCAATTCGTTTTTTTCAGCGTCTGCCGCACCGTCTCATGCGACAGCGACTCGGCGATCTCGAGCTCCACCGCCTCATCGGCCAGCAACCGCAACGTCCAACGCTTCTTGCCGGCCGGGGGTCGGGAGCAGGCCAGAGCGATCAGCTTCGCCTCCTGCCGGCCATCGAGCTTGCGGCTGTAGATGCGTTTGCTGGCCGCCGGCACCAGGGCCAAGTCCAGCCCCTGCTCCACGAAGCGCTGTCGGACCCGCTCGACGGTCCGCACGTCCACATGGAGGCTGCGGGCCACGTCCTGATCCTTTTGGGCCGTTTGGCCTTCGGCCTCATCGGCCTGCAGGAGAATGCGGGCATGCATCAGCTTGCGTGCCGCGGCCTTGCCTTGGCCGATCAGCTTCAGCAACTGTTGACGTTCTTGCGGCTCCAGCGTCACTTTGTACTTTTTCATGGGACTCCTTGGTCAAAGGAGTCCCGCCAGCATCGGCCATGCCAATGACCCGGCACGCTAGGGATGACAGAGTACTAGTACTCTGTCATCCGTCGATGGTCGGGTAAAGCTTGCGGAGCTTGATCCGCGCATCGTCGGTGCTGAATTGCCAGTGGGCCTTCACCTTGGAGTCGTTTCGTCGGGTTTCCCACGCGGCACTGTGCGTTTGCAGGGCCGGCTTGTCGCCAAGGCGCTCGGGCAGATCCCGCTCAAAAACGCTCAGTTCGATCTCCGCCAGGTTCAGCCAGGAGCCGTGCTTGGGCGTGTGGTGGATCTCCAGTTTGTCGGCGAGCCGTTTGGCTTCCTCGGGCGGGAATGCCTCATACAGACTGGCGGGCGTGTGCGTGTTGAGCTGATCCATCACCAGCACGATCTTCTCCGCCTGGCGATAGCGCCGGGAGTCGACCAGTTGCTTCACCACCTGCGCCCAATCCACCGCCGTGCGCGAATCGGTCATCCGCACCTGCCGCCAGCCGGCCAGCGGCTCAAAGCTCATGAACAGGCTCGCCACGCCGTTGCGAACATAAACACTGTCGTAACGCTCCACCCGCCCCGGCAGCGGCGGCAGGGGGTCGCGGGTCTCCCCGATCAGCTGCTTGAACGTCTCGTCCAGACAGACCACCGGACGCTTGGGGTTGTACGGCCGGTGATAGACCTCCAGGACGTCCTCCATGTGGTACACGAACTCGCCCGAGTGCTTGGGCGGAATGCACCACATCTTGCGCAGGTGGGGTTTCAATTCGTTTTTTTCAGCGTCTGCCGCACCGTCTCATGCGACAGCGACTCGGCGATCTCGAGCTCCACCGCCTCATCGGCCAGCAACCGCAACGTCCAACGCTTCTTGCCGGCCGGGGGTCGGGAGCAGGCCAGAGCGATCAGCTTCGCCTCCTGCCGGCCATCGAGCTTGCGGCTGTAGATGCGTTTGCTGGCCGCCGGCACCAGGGCCAAGTCCAGCCCCTGCTCCACGAAGCGCTGTCGGACCCGCTCGACGGTCCGCACGTCCACATGGAGGCTGCGGGCCACGTCCTGATCCTTTTGGGCCGTTTGGCCTTCGGCCTCATCGGCCTGCAGGAGAATGCGGGCATGCATCAGCTTGCGTGCCGCGGCCTTGCCTTGGCCGATCAGCTTCAGCAACTGTTGACGTTCTTGCGGCTCCAGCGTCACTTTGTACTTTTTCATGGGACTCCTTGGTCAAAGGAGTCCCGCCAGCATCGGCCATGCCAATGACCCGGCACGCTAGGGATGACAGAGTACTAGTACTCTGTCATCCGTCGATGGTCGGGTAAAGCTTGCGGAGCTTGATCCGCGCATCGTCGGTGCTGAATTGCCAGTGGGCCTTCACCTTGGAGTCGTTTCGTCGGGTTTCCCACGCGGCACTGTGCGTTTGCAGGGCCGGCTTGTCGCCAAGGCGCTCGGGCAGATCCCGCTCAAAAACGCTCAGTTCGATCTCCGCCAGGTTCAGCCAGGAGCCGTGCTTGGGCGTGTGGTGGATCTCCAGTTTGTCGGCGAGCCGTTTGGCTTCCTCGGGCGGGAATGCCTCATACAGACTGGCGGGCGTGTGCGTGTTGAGCTGATCCATCACCAGCACGATCTTCTCCGCCTGGCGATAGCGCCGGGAGTCGACCAGTTGCTTCACCACCTGCGCCCAATCCACCGCCGTGCGCGAATCGGTCATCCGCACCTGCCGCCAGCCGGCCAGCGGCTCAAAGCTCATGAACAGGCTCGCCACGCCGTTGCGAACATAAACACTGTCGTAACGCTCCACCCGCCCCGGCAGCGGCGGCAGGGGGTCGCGGGTCTCCCCGATCAGCTGCTTGAACGTCTCGTCCAGACAGACCACCGGACGCTTGGGGTTGTACGGCCGGTGATAGACCTCCAGGACGTCCTCCATGTGGTACACGAACTCGCCCGAGTGCTTGGGCGGAATGCACCACATCTTGCGCAGGTGGGGTTTCAATTCGTTTTTTTCAGCGTCTGCCGCACCGTCTCATGCGACAGCGACTCGGCGATCTCGAGCTCCACCGCCTCATCGGCCAGCAACCGCAACGTCCAACGCTTCTTGCCTGCCGGGGGTCGGGAGCAGGCCAGGGCGATCAGCTTCGCCTCCTGCCGGCCATCGAGCTTGCGGCTGTAGATGCGTTTGCTGGCCGCCGGCACCAGGGCCAAGTCCAGCCCCTGCTCCACGAAGCGCTGTCGGACCCGCTCGACGGTCCGCACGTCCACATGGAGGCTGCGGGCCACGTCCTGATCCTTTTGGGCCGTTTGGCCTTCGGCCTCATCGGCCTGCAGGAGAATGCGGGCATGCATCAGCTTGCGTGCCGCGGCCTTGCCTTGGCCGATCAGCTTCAGCAACTGTTGACGTTCTTGCGGCTCCAGCGTCACTTTGTACTTTTTCATGGGACTCCTTGGTCAAAGGAGTCCCGCCAGCATCGGCCATGCCAATGACCCGGCACGCTAGGGATGACAGAGTACTAGAGCAGTTCCACGATCAGTTTGCAGGGTAGCCACAGGATCGAAACTGACCTTCCCCACGAACGGTGGGCGCGTCATTATTGCGTCAGTTGAGGCTGGCCTCGAACTGCTCGGGGCTCCTATAGCCCAACGCCGAATGACGCCGTCGGCGATTGTACCATCCCTCGATCCATAAAAATATTGAACGCCTCGCCTCCTCTCGACTGGCGAACTTTCGCCGGTACACGTGCTCGGTTTTCAGCGTGCCCCAGAAGCTCTCCATCGCCGCGTTGTCGTAACAGTCGCCCACGCGACTCATCGAACAGTCGATATCCATCAGCTTCAACCGCTTCTGATATTCCTCGCAGGCGTACTGCACGCCCCGGTCGCTGTGGTGCAGCAGGCCCGGTCCCGGCGTTCGACTCCGGATGGCCATGGTCAAGGCGTCGAGGCACAGTTCGGCTCGCAGGTGATCGGCCATCGCCCAGCCCACGATCTTCCGGCTGTACAGGTCCATCACCGCCGCCAGGTACAAAAAGCCCTCCCCGGTGGACACGTAGGTGATGTCGCAGACCCACTTGCGGTTGGGTGACTCGGCCGAGAAGTCCCGATCCAGCCGGTTTTCAAACACCGGATGCTCGTGATTGGAATCGGTCGTCGGCGGCACGAAGCGACGGGGCGTGTTCGCCCGCAGACCCTGGCGGCGCATCAGCTTGGCCACCGTGTTCACGCAGCAGGCCACGTTCCTCTCCGCCAGCTCGGCATGCACCCGCGGGCTGCCGTAGGTGCCGTCGGACTCGTCGTGCGCCTGGCGGATCTGTCGCATCAGTCGTTGCCGCCGCGCCTCGGAACTCGAGGGCGGCCGCCGCCGGCGAAGTTGCCAGGCGTGGTAACCCTGGCGGCTGACGGCCAGCAGTTCGCACATGGCCGCCACCTCGAACATCTGGCGGTGAGCGTGGATCCAGGCGAATCTCACGGGTTCTCCTTCGCGAAGTAGGCCGTGGCTTTTTTTAAAATTTCGCGTTCCATCTCGGCGCGGCGAAGCTGTTTTTCCAGCTCGCCGATCCGCGCCCGCAGCGCCGCCGGGTCGTCCTGGGCCACGCCCGCGGCGATCTGCGCCGAGCGTTGCTGTTTGCGCCGCGGCCGGACCCAGTTGGCCAGGGTCTTGTGGGGAATGCCCAACTGCTTGCCGGCCTGGCGGCAGGAGTAACCCTGCTCCTCGACCAACTTGATGGCCTCGGCCTTGAACTCGGACGGGTAGTGCTTGCGAACCATGATCTCGCTCATCGAAGTTCTCCTTGGCGGCCATTATGCCGCCGCTTCGACGCGCCCACCATTCGTGGGGAAGGTCAAACCAGTTTTGCACATCCTCGGCGGTGATGGCCGCCAAGGCCTCGCTTAACGCCGCGGCCAGGGCTTCGGCGGTGCGGGCCGCGGCCGTTCGCAGCAGCGTTTTGAGCTTGCTCCAAGCCTTCTCGATGGGGTTCAGGTCCGGCGAATACGGCGGCAGGTACAGCAGCGTCGCCCCCGCCGCCTCGATCGCCTCCCGCACCCCCTTGACCTTGTGGGCCGAGAGGTTGTCCATCACCACCACGTCCCCCCGGCTCAGGCTCGGGGCCAGCACCTGCCGCACGAAAGTCAAAAACACCGCCCCGTCCACCGCCGCCTCCAGGCTCACCGTGGCTTCCGGACCCTCCCATCCCACCACCCCCAGCACTGTGGTGACGTGCCAGTGTCCGCCGGGCACCGCCCCTTCCACCCGCTGCCCCTGAGGCGCTCGGCCGTAGAGGCGGGTGAGGCTGGTGCTGACGCCACACTCGTCGAGGAATTTGAGCCGGCGGGGGTCCAAGGCTTGGAGTTGCCGGCGGAAAGTCTCCCGCTGTTGTTGGACGTGGGGGTGATCCTGCTCACAGGCGTGAAGCGACTTTTTTTCTCGCCAGTCCCAGCTTGGCCAGGAACTGGCTCATCCGCGACTTGCGGATGCTCGGCCCTCCCCGCCCGGCCAGACGCTGACACAGTTCCAGCAGCGTGGCGTCGGGCTGGACCCGGACCAGATCCCGGATCATCTGTTGGGCCGATTCGTCCACTCTTGAGGCGAAGCCGCCGCGGTGGGGTTTGGCGGCCACCGAGCCGCTGTCCCGCCGCCGGGCCAACAGGTAGTAGACCGAGCGCTGCGAGACGCCGAACTGTTCGGCGATCTCCTCCCGCGTCTGTTCACCCCGGTCACACGCCGCCACGATGCGTTCCCGCAAATCCAAAGAATAGGTTTTCATCCTCCATCTACGTCTTGGCTGCAAGGCTGGTTTGGAGCCGCTCTAGTCCTTGGTCCTTGGTCATTGGTTGGTGGGTTCGTTATTTATCACGAAACGCGGGTGGCGCTATCGAAAACGGGGGAAATTTTGGGTTCGTTCGTTGCGGGCGCGTGGGGGGGAGGCATCGAACGTTCATCGTCGGACGGGGAACTGCGGGATACTGCCTGCCTCTATATTCAACGCGGCGTATCACGAAAAGGCGTTTTCAGGCAAAAGGGCCTGGTGTTGCGGGGTTACGAATCCGCGTTGCGTTCGCGGATTCGCGGTTCGTCCCGGGCTGGCTCGCGTCTGGTGAAAGGGTGTTCCTGCCTGCCCGGATGCTCGGCGGCGGCGCCGATCCGGTACAGCAGGGAACTTCGCGGGCCGTGCTTCAGGAACTCGTCATCACTCTCCATGCCAAGAACCTGGATCAATTTGGCGATGGTGCCGGTCCATCCGGTCTGATGATTGGCTCCCAGCCCGGCGCCGTTGTCGCCGTGGAAGTATTCGTAGAACAGAATCAGGTTGCGAAAGTGGGGATCGGCTTGGAATTTTTCCGTGCCCCCGTAGACCGGTCGGCGGCCGTTTTCCTGCCGAAGGAATATGCTGACCAGCCGGCGGGCGATTTCGTTGGCCACTTGATAAAGGTTCATCATCCGCCCCGAACCGGTGGGGCACTCCACTTTGAATGAGTCTCCGTGGTAAAGGTAGAACTGGCGCAATGCCCGTAGAAGCAGAAGATTGACGGGCATCCAGACGGGCCCGCGCCAGTTGGAATTGCCGCCAAACATGCCCGAGTCGGATTCGGCGGGCATGTATTGGACCCGATACTCGCTGCCGCCCGCGTTCAACACATACGGATGATCCAGATGGTAGCGCGAGAGGGAGCGGATGCCGTACGGGCCGAGAAATTCGTTTTCGTCCAACATTTTGGAGAGGATTCGGCGGAGGCGTTCGGGGTTTACCATCGCCAGGATGCCGCGTTCGTTGACGCCGAGATGACCGGGGCCGGTGGGATGGATGAACTTCCGAATGGCGGGCATCTTTTCGACTCGCTCCTGGATTTTCTGGACGACCTGAGGAACCATTTCCCGCTGTCGCTTTTCGATGACGGTCGTGGCGCACAGGGGCAGAAGTCCGACCATGGAGCGAACCTTGAGCCTTTGGGCCGATCCATCGGGCAACCGCAGCATGTCGTAATAGAACCCGTCTTCCTCATCCCACAAACCCTGGTGCAGTGCTCCCATCTGATTCATGGCCGAGGCGATCCAGAAAAAGTGTTCGGTGAACTTCTGCGCCATCGCTTCATAGGTGCGGTCATGCACTGCCAGTTCTACGGCGATTTCGGCCATGTTCTGACAGAACATCGCCATCCAGGCGGTTCCGTCGGCCTGTTCGATATAACCTCCCGTCGGCAGCGGGGCGCTGCGGTCGAAGACGCCGATGTTGTCCAGCCCCAGGAAACCGCCTTCGAATACGTTTCGCCCGGTGCGATCCTTGCGATTCACCCACCAGGTAAAGTTAAGCACAAGCTTGGTGAAAACACGTTTGAGAAATTCGACATCTCCCTGGCCCCGAAGCGCCTTCTCCTGTTCGTAAATCAGCAGCGCCGACATGGCGTGTACGGGAGGATTCACGTCGCCGAAGTTCCATTCGTAGGCCGGCACCTGTCCGCTGGGATGGAGGTACATTTCCCGCAGCATTAAATCAAGTTGCTGCTTGGCGAAATCCAAGTCCACCAGCCCAAGCGGTATCACATGAAACGCCAAGTCCCATGCGGCATACCAGGGATACTCCCACTTGTCGGGCATGGAGATGACGTCGCTGTTGACCATGTGAAACCATTGCTCGTTGCGCACCCGGCGGGCGGTGGGATTCAGTGGCTCGATCCCGTGTTCTGCGAGCCACTTGTCCAGGTCGAAGTAATAGTATTGTTTGGTCCAAAGCATCCCGGCCAGCGACTGCCGCATGACCCTGGCCGAGTCTTCGCTGAGCGAAGGCGGAGTGATGCCGCGATAGAATTCGTCGGCCTCTCGCTGGCGCACGGCGAGCGTCTGGTCAAACGCAAGGCCAAATGGATCGCCTGCGGATTGCGGGTAGGCCTGCTTCAGCATATGAGGGGCGATCGTTGTCAGGCGTAACCTTGCCGTGATGCTTTCCCCGGCAGGCACGTCCACTTGCTGGTGCGATGAGACTTTTGCCCCGATTTTTCGAGGATTGACCGCCTCGGATCGGCCGTTTACCACGCACTCGTTGATGCCGTCTTTGACGTACGGGTTGGGATTAGGCTGGCCATAGAGGCGGAGGCAGTTGGTTTCATTCTCCGTAAACAGCAGCGGGGCATCGCTTTCACAGTAAAGGAAGATGTCGCCCATTTCCGCGTGCGATGCCGCAACCACACTCGCGTTGGCCGGGCCGGATATCTGCTTCAATACGGGCCTGGGGCCGCCCTGCGACCAGGACCAGGTATTGCGGAACCAGAGCGTAGGCAGGAGATGCAGCGTTGCGGTTTCGGGGCCGCGGTTGTGGGCGGTAATCCGGATCAGGATGTCTTCCGGCGATTGTTTGGCATATTCCACGAACACGTCGAAGTAGCGGTTTTCGTTGAACACGCCGGTGTCGATCAGTTCGTATTCCATTTCGTGGGCGGTGCGGTGTCTGTTGACCTGCACCAAATCCGTGTAGGGGTAGGCCGACTGGGGATACTTGTACAGGTACTTCATGTACGAGTGGGTGGGCGTGCTGTCGAGGTAGAAGTAGTATTCCTTGACGTCTTCGCCGTGATTGCCTTCGCTGTTGGTCAGGCCGAAAAGCCGCTCCTTGAGGATCGGATCGCGGCCGTTCCATAGAGCCAGGGAGAAACAAATGCGCTGCCTGTCGTCCGACAGGCCCGCCAGTCCGTCTTCACCCCAGTGATAAGCGCGGGAGCGGGCCTGGTCGTGGCTGAAGTAATTCCAGGCGTTGCCGTCGTCGCTGTAATCCTCGCGGACGGTTCCCCATTGCCGCTCGCTGAGATAAGGACCCCATTTCTTCCAGGGGATTTTCTGTTCCCGTTCTTCGTGAAGCCGCTGGTCTTCGCGGTTGATGTCGGGCATGGCGGGCGTCCTCTCTCACGGCCGGGGCCTTGAACCCGCAAGCCATGCTCCTTGTCTGCCGCACTTTCCATGCCAGCCTAAGAAGTCGTTTTCAGAGCTGGCGAACGGGTCGGGCAAGCCCGACCGCTAAAGAGGTTTTGAAATCGTTTCTATAAGCATATCGAGGCGTGGCGACCTTATCAGGCGCAGTAGACCGAAGAACGCGATGGGGTTGGCGTAAAGGGAACGGTGGTGGAGTGACTTCACGAAACCGCGTTGACGGGCGAAAAACGGGGGCGGTTGGGTTTGTTTTGTCATGCAGGTCTGGAACCGCCGGATGAACGCCGAGGGACGCGGATGGAATCAACCTCCTCTGTATTCAACGGGGGGTATCACGGAAAGGCGTTTTTGAGGCAATGCAGGGGGCCGCGAAACCGCGAAGAGCAAGCAACTTCGAGAGCTTGGGGGCGAACGGAGATTTTACCGGCGCGTGGGCGTTTTGGAATTATTGGGCGGGGGGGGTCAGGAGGCGTTCGGCGGTGGCGAGAAGTTTGTCGATTTTGACGGGCTTGGTGAAGTATTCGCTGACGCCGAGGGTTTCGGCGTACATCTTGTGACGGCCGCCCTGGTTGCCGGTGATCATGATGACAAAGGGCGTGGCGTTGCGGGGCTTGCGGGCTTTGACTTTTTCCAGGACGAGAAAGCCGCTGCGGCCGGGGAGCATCATGTCGAGGATAATCAGGTCGGGATGATTCTTTTCGGCGAGTTCGACGGCTTTGTTGCCGTTGTTGGCGGTTTCGATGGTGATCCCGGTCGGCTCAAAAGCCGCTTGCAGGGTGGCGATAATGTCGGCGTCGTCATCGACCAGCAGAAGGCGCTTTCCGTCCAAGGCTTGACTCATTGCTGTCTCCTCTTATGTTGTAAGCGTCAATCTCGGACCTATCAGGGCAATTGTCAAGAGACAGCCATGCCAGGCCCGATAAAAAGAAGACCGACAAGCGGCCCGGGGCGGGTCGAAGCCGGTTTCAGATTTGCCTTGCGGAGCGAGGCAATACGTTTTCCGGGATGAAGAAACGTGCCATCCTCCTGTTCTCCCATCGTCGTTCTGGATAGCGGATTGGGCGGGTTGACCGTCGCGCGGGCGTTGCGAAAGACGCTGCCGGGGGAGGATATTCTGTATTTTGGCGACACGGCCCGGCTGCCGTACGGAACCAAGACGGCGGCAACGGTGACGACGTTCGTCAGGCAGATCATCAAATACCTCCGGCCGTTCGATCCTAAGCATGTGGTGATTGCCTGTAACACGGCCACGGCGTTGTCGCTGCCGGCGTTGCAGGCGGAATTTACGGATTTATCGATTAGCGGCGTGGTTGAGCCGGGGGCGAGGGCGGCGGTGGCGGTTGGAGAGTCGGAGTCGCCGGTGATCGGAGTCATCGCCACGGAGGCGACGGTGCGGTCGCGGGCGTACGAACAGGCAATCCGCCGGCGGTGCGAGCGGGCACAGTTGCTGGTGAAGGCGACGCCGCTGCTGGTTCCCATCATCGAAGACGGGCGGACGGCGGACGATCCGCTGGTGGAACTGGCGTTGCGGCAGTATCTGCAACCCCTGACGGATGGGGGGATTGAAGTGCTGGTGTTGGGCTGCACGCATTATCCGATATTGCGGGAAGCGATTGAACGGTTCGTGGGGCCGAAGGTTGCGGTGATTGACTCGGCGGACAAATGCGCCGAAGATGTAGTCCGCCGATTGCAGGCGAGCGGACTGTTGCGCCCGGTACGGGAGCAGTCCGGTTGGCTTCGCTGCTTTGTGACGGATGATTCGCCGAGGTTTGCGCCGTTGGCGGCGCGGTTTTTGGGAGAGGCGATTGACCTGCCGACGTGGGTAGCGCCGGATGAACTGACGGCGGGGCGGATTGCAACGGTTGCGGTCGTTAAGGGTTTGCGGCCGGCAGTGTGAGGCGATTTTGGATTGCGGATTTTGGATTGAAGAGGCGTGGGGCGGCGCATGCGTCGCCCCTACAGGAGTCCCGGCGATGAATCGCCGGGCTTGTATAGGTGGATTCGACAAATCCAAAATCCGAATTCCGAGATCCAAAATATAAACAGGTGAGGTTGGAATGCGTCGAATGGCCATGATGCTGCTGGTTGCCGGCTCCCTGTGCTGCGGGGGGTGCATGATTTTTACTGATATCGATAAGACGCCCAAGTGGAGCGCGGAGCAGTGGGAAAAGGCGAAGCAGGAAAACCGCGACCGGCTGGCGGGAGAAGATAAGCCCGAGAGCCTTTTGGCCTACGGCGGGACGAAGGCCGCGTATCAAGGGGCGGGCAACGGGATCACCTGGCTGTGGGATACGGCATGGGGAAATACGGCCTCGCGGGCGGTGCGCCGCATGCACAACATGCAAGACCCGGACATGCGCCGCGAGGGCATCTACTTCTTTGCCGATCATGGCTATGGCCGGCAAGACCCTTATCTGAAGCGTTACGAGCAAATCGCCACGACCGACTCGGACTATACCGTTCGGGCGATTGCCATTCGGGCGATGAACCGCTCTCGCGACAAGCGGGGCGTGCCGCTGTATCTGAAGGCGTTGGAGGATGAAAACGCGATGGTTCGCCAGGAGGCGGCCAAGGCGTTGGCGAACATTCCCGACCCGCAGGCGGCGCCGGCGCTGCTGAAGCACATGAACGACGCGCAGGAGGCCAAGGACGTGCGCATCGCCTGTGCGGATGCGCTGCGGAATTTTTCGGGCAGCGAGGTGGTTCAGGCGCTGATCAACGTTTTACAGGACCGGGATTTCAGCGTGGCCTGGCAGGCCCACGAAAGCCTGCTGCTGATTACCGGGCAGGATTTCAGGTATGACCAGGGGGCGTGGCTGGCGTATCTGACCAAGCCGGTGAGTTAGCACGGGGAGGGGGCGGGGTTCTGAAATCTGGGGAAGACCAGCGCGGCCCGCTGGGCCGCGGCGAAACGAAGACGGAGATTTCGGAATCCATGCGAGCACTTGTTTACGACAACGGACTGGCGTTCGATGCCCGGCGTAGCGATCCGCCCGTGGAGGAAGGCGATAGCCTGATCCGCGTCCGACAGGCGGGGATTTGCGCAACCGACCTGGAGATCGTCAAAGGGTACATGGGATTTCGGGGCGTTTTGGGGCATGAGTTCGTGGGCGACGTGGTGTCGTCGCCGGATAAATCACTGGTGGGGCAGCGTGTGGTGGGGGAGATCAATGTCGTCTGCGGACGGTGCGATCTGTGCATGTCGGGGCTGAGCAGCCATTGTCGCAATCGGTCGGTGTTGGGGATTTTGAATCACGGGGGAGCGTTTGCCGATCTGCTTCGCTTGCCGGTCGAGAATCTGCACGTCGTGCCCGGCGAGGTGGATGACGATCAGGCGGTGTTCGTCGAGCCGCTGGCGGCCGCCTTTCAGGTGACCAAGCAGATCAAGCTGGACGGGCGTAAATGGGTAACGGTATTGGGCGACGGGCGATTGGGCCTGCTGGTGGCGCAGGTGCTTCGCAATGCCGGCTGCCCGGTGCGTGTGATCGGCAAACACCCGGAGAAGCTGGCGCTGTGCGAGAAGTGGTCGATCCGCTCTCGTCCGCTGGCCGAGATTGTGCCCCGACATGACCAGGACGTGGTGGTGGACTGCACCGGCAACGCCGCGGGATTGGAGATGGCGATGCAAATGGTCCGCCCGAGGGGAACGATCGTGCTTAAGAGCACGGTGGCGGCAGGAAAGCCGCTGAACCTGGCCCCCGTGGTGGTGGATGAAATCAGCATCATCGGAAGCCGTTGCGGGCCGTTCCGGGAGGCGATTCGCGCACTGACGGAAAAACAGGTCGATGTGACGAGCTTGATCTATCGGCGGATGAAGCTGGAGCAGGGGGTGGAAGCGATGGAGTTGGCGTCGCGGGCGGGGGTTTTGAAAGTGTTGTTGTCTGTCAGTAGTCATTAGCTATTCAGGTCGGGCAAGCCCGACCGCTAAGCGGGTTCAGGAACCGCTTCTAAAATTCAGGGGCTTGGAATAAATTATGGCCAAAGATATAGCCATTGTGCTGAACAACGGGGGAATGAATTCGCTGGTGGCGACGGCGCTGGCGGGACAGCGGTATCGGGTGGTGATGTTGCACGCGGAGTACGGCGGGCCGACGACGGGGCGGCAGTTGGCGTACAGCCAGCAGGCGACGTTCTTCAAGCCGTACCGGGAGCATACGCTGTCGATGCCGTTTTTGTCGGTGGCGCAGTTTACCGGGCAGAGCGCGGCGGCGGCGATGGACCCGCGGTTTGCGGTTGGGTTGCCGCCGCGAATGCTGGAATTGGCTCCGCTGGTGGCGACGGCGTCGCGGTTCGCCATGCACTACGAGGCGGCTGCCGTGTATCTGGGCTTGCGTGTGGGAAGCCAGAGCGATGAGCTGGCCCGGGCGACGGAATACGTGCAGGTCTGGAATGAGCTGATCCAATTGTCCTGCGGGCAAACCGAACAGGAAGTCGTGACGCCATTGCTGGAACTGGATCGGTGGCAGGTGGTGGACGTGGCGTATCAGGTGGGGGCGCCGCTGGAGTTGGCTTGGAGCTGCATGAGCGAGAGCGACGAACCCTGCGGGATTTGTCAGGGCTGCGCCCAGCGTGAGGCGGCGTTCCAGCAGGCGGGCAAACCCGATCCGTTGCGGGGGGTTAAGAAGGGGTGAATGGTTTTGAGTAGTTTAGGGTTGCTCTTTGATGACGCCCACTGATTGGAATCAGTGGGCGTTTGGCTTTTGCGCGGGGGGCGGATTATTGAACGGGGACTTCTTCGTTCAGTACGCGGGTGCCGAAGGTTTCTTTCAAGCCGGTGTGAAGGGTGGCGTTTGGGGGGAGGGTGACGTTGGGGAAGCGGTATCGCTTGATGGTGGATCGGCCGGGGGCGAGGTTGCTGACCAGGCGTTCCTGGCGGGCTTGGCCGGGGAAAGAGGCAAAGGCGGCGTAGTCGATGGGCTTGTTGCCGTAGTTGCTGATGATTTGTTGGACGACGATGTCTTTCCCGTCCATGACGGCAAGGGTCTGCATGCCCACGTCGGAGAGTCCGAGTTTCAGGGCGATGGGAACGGTGAAGTGGGAATTGCGTTCGCCTTGGATGGTGAATTCTGCGCCGATGGTTTTAGGCCCGGCGACGGAGTTGTAGGGGAAGACGAGCTTGATTTCCCGGTCGAACGATTCGCCGGGGTTGAGGCTGAAGGTGAAGCTGACGGGGGTGATCGTCCAGCCGGGCGGGGGAGTGAGCTTCATGGAACCGGCGACGGATTGGGAGTAGGCGTTGGTGAAATGGATTTTGCGCTGATGCTGGCCGAAGTTGGATTCGAGCAGAGGCTGGTCGATGCCGATGCTGGCGCGGATCTGGGCCATCTGGGCATCGATATCGACCAGCAGGATGGGCATGGGGCTGATTTCCAGTGCGACGCCTTCGGAGGAATCGGGCAGGCGGGGCAAGGGGGTTGTGTTGCCCCAGAGGTCGATGCGCAGGGGGTGGTTGCCCAGGTTGATGGCCAGGCGTTTGACGTCGCGCTGGTTGCCGCGATCCCAGAGGATCATGATGCCGTGGCCCTGGCGGTCGAACAGGAAAGCTTCGACGTTTTCGGCGATGGGCACTTTCCCTTTGAAGGTGCTGCCGCTGAGGGTTGTCATAAGGGTCCGCAGGATCATGAGCAGTTCATGGGGCCGCTTGACGAGGGCGTCGTCGTTGCGGGTGATGTTGAGGGGCAGGGGCAGGTCGATGCGTTGGGCATCGGCGGAGAGGGCGTAGACGATGCGCTGGGCCAGGTCGCGGATCTGGGTTTCGCGGCCGTACTGGGCGCGGTCGAGGGGTTGGAGCGAGAGGGAGAGGTTGCAGTCTTTTCGGCCACGAAATTCTTGAACGTACAGCGGGAGTTGGGCAGGCAGGACGGAAGATGGAATGGAGAGGGCCACCGAAGCCGGGGCCGGGTCGGAGAGTTCGTACCAGGAGGGCCAGGGCATGGCCATGTCGGGGCGTTGGAGCAGTTCGGAAAGTTCTTTGTAGATGCGGGCGTACATCCGGCGCATGTCGGGCTGGGTGATGAAGTCGTCGGCGCCGTCGGGGCCGAGTTGCCAGCGGGTCAGGTGGTCGGCATGTCGGGAGACGAGGTAGGCAAGCTGGGGCCGCCAGGTTTCGACGTCGGCGTTGAGCAGTTGGAGGAAGGAGGAGCCGTGGACTTTGCGGGCCAGTTCCGGGGGAAGTTCCAACAGGCAGGCGGTGGGGGAGATGTTCAGATCCCGCAGGCGTTCCATGAGGCGTTCGAAGTCGGCGGAGTTGGATTGCTGGACGTCGCCCTGGCGGGACCAGACGGCGATCTTGACGCCGCCGGCGGCCATGAGGGGGAGGACGGCGGGGAGGTCTTCCCAGGCATCGCTGGGCTGATCGGTGGCGATGAAGCCGAAGCGCGGGTCGGGGGGGGCTTGCGCGGTGGCATCGGCGAGGCGGATCAGATCGAGGGTATGCCGGCCAAGGGATTGGCCCTGGCTGGTGAGCTCCAGGACGGCCTGATACCAGCCGGGGGGAAGGTCGGGGAAGGAGAGAACCATCCGGCGAGCGCCGTCGGGAAGGGCCTCGGCGGAGGTGATATCCAGCGTGCCGGTACGCTGGTAAACGGATTTGGCGTCGGCGTTGTAGAGGACGAACTGGAAGGCCAGGTCGTCAACGGTGCGGTCGTCAAGGCGAACGGAGAGGCGAGGAGGATCGCTGCGGAACAGGACGTTGCCGGGCCGGTCGGTGGAGAGGGAGACGCGGGGAACCTGCGAGATGAGGACGTCGTCGAACCATGCCGAGCCGTGGATGTCCTGCGGGAACAGGGCGTGGGAACCGAGAGAGGTGGGGGTGTAGTGGAAGGGCTGGAGGAGTCCGATTTCGATGGTGAGATAAGCGGCGGCGGGATCGTCGGCGGAGAGATCGACGCTCAGTTTTTTCCAGCCTTCGTCTTCGGTGCTCGCGGCATAGAGATCGGATTGGCAGGTGGTCTTGGGGAGGGGTCTTAAATCCTGATCGGTGAAATAGGCGGTGAGCCTTGCCCGGGCGTTGGGCATGACGGTGGTCTGGACGAACGTTTCGACGTGGTAGTGGGTTCGGGGTTGGACTTTGAGCTGGCGGGGGTCGTAGCGGTAAATCAGACCGCCGCCGTTGAGATCGAATTGGAAGCTGTAATCGCCGCTGCGATGGCGGGTGGTGGTGAGCCGGCCGTTGACGTAGTGGGGAAGGTTGGGGCCTTGGAGCTTGCTCCAGTGCATGGGAAGGTCTTCGGCGTTGCCGAGTTGCCGCTCTTCAAAGTCGATGACGCGCAGGACGCGTGCGGCGTCGGCGGCGCAGGCGGCGGAACACCACAATAAAAGCAGCGGGATGGCAAAGCGAGAGCACATGGTCCGATAATCCTTTATCGGCAGACGGGGCGAATTTTGTTGACCGGCTGTTGCCGGGCTTTGTTTGGCGCTGGAGCCCGCGGGTAAATGTAGCGGAAGGAGGCGGGTTGTACCAGCGGAGGAGGCGGGCGCATCCGGGGGTGGCACCGGGGTTGCGTTGGGGGAGGCCGTCGTGCCCGGACCCGTGTGGGCGGGCGGCATAGTGGAAAAGCGAAGGAGGTTGGTTGTGTTTCACCACGTCAAAGAGTTGCAGTTCAATGCCCGGGTCAGCAAGCCCGATCCGCGTTTTGCGGCTATTCTGCTGGAGCAGTTCGGCGGAGGCAACGGCGAGCTTAAGGCGGCGATGCAGTATTTCACGCAGGCGTTTGCGGTTCGCCGGCCTTACCCGGACAAGTATGACATGCTGATGGACATCGCGACGGAGGAGTTCAGCCATCTGGAGATCGTGGGGGCGACGATCACGATGCTGCTGGAGGGGGTTAACGGCGAGTTGAAGAATGCGGCCGGGCAAAGCGACCTGACGAAGCTGATGCAGGGGACGACGGCCAAGGAGGAGTTGATCCATCAGGCGCTGGCGAACCCGGAATTTCTGGTGAATTCGGGCGGGGGTCCGGTGGTGACCAACTCGCGGGGTGTGCCGTGGTCGGGGGCGTATGTGAATGCGAACGGGGATTTGACGGTGGATTTGAGGTCGGACATCGCGGCCGAATCGCGGGCGAAGATCGTGTACGAATACCTGATGCAGTTTACGGAAGACCCGCTGGTGCATGATACGCTGCGGTTTTTGATGACGCGGGAGATTTCGCATTTTCAGATGTTCGCGGCGGCGCTGGAGACGATCCAGCCGAACTTTCCGCCGGGCGTGTTGCAGGGGGATCCGCGGCATACGCACGTTTATTTCAATATGTCCGACGGCGCCAGTGCCCGGGGGCCGTGGAACCAGGGGCAGGGGCCGTGGGCGGCGGGGGAAAGCTGGCAGTATGTGGATGATCCGGTTCAGGCGGTCGTGGCCACGCAGGGGGGCATCAACGCGCCGATCGCGGGGACGGCGCGGACGGAACAGCAGGTTGAACAGGATGACCTGATGATGAGCCAGAAGCGGAGTCTGGAAATCCAGCAGGCTGCGTCCAAGGGGCCGGTTACGCAGTGGTCGAACTATCCGCAGCAGACTCTGGACGCGCCGTGAGGGAGGGGGCAAGGTGCCAGTCGATCTTGACGGCGTCGCCCCAGAGGTTGTCCAGGTCGTAATAGTCGCGCGAGTCCTGGCTGAAGACGTGGAAGATCACGTCGATGAAATCGGCCAGGAGCCAGTGGTCGTTGTCGTCGGAGACGGCCATGGGTTTGAAGTCGCGGGATTGGCCCAGTTCGGCGATGTCGTCGCAGACGCTGCGCATCTGGCGGGGGCTGGTGCCGGTGGCGATGACGAAGAAGTCGGTTACGGGGGAGACGCGGCTGACGTCCAGAACGGCGACGTTGTGGCAGCGTGTGCTAGCGGCCATGCGGGCGACTTCGAGGGCGAAGTTGCGGGCGGCTTGGAGACGCTTGGCTGTATCGACGGCGATCTGCTGGGTAGCGATAAGGCACCTCAACACAAAAGGGTTACGGGTTTTGTGGCCTCCGCAACGCGTTGCGTCGCGGCTGGCGTATTTTACGCGAGTTGCGGGGGAAACAAAGCAGCCGGGACGCACTGATGTGCGTCCCGGCTGTTGTTTGAGCCTGATTGAGCGGGAGGGTTACTTGGAGGCGGAAACCGCTTCCTTCTCTTCGCTCGCGGCGGTCGATTCATCAAGCTGCGTGATGCTGGTCTCACGCTTGGACTGCCAGATGGCCCAGGCGATGACGGCCACGGTCGCGAGGATCGCGATGACGCGGACGGTATCGGTGCCGGTGTAGGTCAGCGGCTTGGCCAGATCGTAATGGGCGTCCTTGGCGGCGCCGTTGACGGTGTCAACGACGGTCTTGTCGTAGGCGATCATGAGGGGGACGGTGAGGACGGCCACCATGTTCATGACCTTGAGCAGGGGGTTGACGGCCGGGCCGGCGGTGTCCTTGAGGGGGTCGCCGACGGTGTCACCGGTCACGGCAGCCTTGTGCTTTTCGGAGCCCTTGCCGGTGTTGGCGGCGGCGTTGCGGGGCTCGTCTTCGACCATTTTCTTGGCGTTGTCCCAGGCGCCGCCGGCGTTGCACATGAAGCTGGCCAGGAGCTGACCGGAGACGATGGAACCGGCCAGGAAGCCGGCCAGACCGATGGGGCCGAAGAAGTAACCGACCAGGACGGGGGTGAAGACGCCGAGAACGGCAGGTCCGATGAGTTCCTTCTGGGCCGAGCCGGTGCAGATGTCAACGACGCGGGCATAGTCCGGCTTTTTGAGGCCGGCCCAGATGGCCTTGTCGCGGAACTGGACGCGGCATTCGTTAACGATGAGGTAGGCGGCGCGACCGACGGCGCGGATCAGCATGGAGCTGAAGAGGTAGGGGACGGCGCCGCCGATGAGCATACCGATCAGCAGCTTGGGGCTGGAGACGGAGAGCAGGCCGGCGACCTTGTTGAAGATGTCGATGGGGACGGGCTTTTCCTCGCCGCCGCCACCGGAACCGATGACGGTGATGAAGGAGGCGTAGAGGGAGACGGCGGCGATGACGGCCGAACCGATGGCGACGCCCTTGGTGACGGCCTTGGTGGTGTTACCGACGGCGTCGAGGTCGGCGAGGGTCTGGCGGGCTTCCTTCATTTCCGCATCGCTCTTGAACTGCGAGCGTTCGAAGCCCATTTCGGCGATGCCGTTGGCGTTGTCGGCGATGGGGCCGAAGACGTCCATGGAGACGGTGTTGCCGGTCAGGGTGAGCATGCCGATACCGCACATGGCGACGCCATAGGCGATGAAGATCGGGTTCACGACGGTCATGGTTCCGCTGTAGATGAGCACGGAACCGAAGATGGCGACGCAGAGGACGACGCCGGTCCAGACGGCCGACTCATAACCGACGGCGAAGCCTTCGATGATGGTGGTGCCGTGGCCGGTTTCGCAGTTTTTCTTGATGCCGCGAACCGGGCTGTATTCGGTGCCGGTGAAGTATTCGGTGATCTTGTTGAGGACGACGCAGAGGATGATGCCGATGAGGCAGGTCCAGGCGGGGCGCATGTCCAGACCGGCCTGTCCGAGGTTACACCAGTGGGGCAGGGCGTTGATGTTGGCCATGACGTCGGCGCTGACGTTTTCGGCGGTAAAGCGGAGGTAGAACCAGCCGAGGATGATGAAGCCGATGACGGAGATGGCCGAGCCGATCATGAAGCCCTTGTTGATCTGCTTCATGGCTTCGGCGACGTTGCCCTTGTCGCCGGCGCGGACGGTGTAGGTGCTGATGATGGAGCCGAGCACGCCGATGGCGCGGACGAGGATGGGGAACATGACGCCCTTGTGGCCGAAGGAGGCCCAGCCAAGGATCATGGCGGCGACGATGGTGACTTCGTAGGATTCGAAGATATCGGCGGCCATACCGGCGCAGTCGCCGACGTTGTCACCGACGTTGTCGGCGATGGTGGCGGCGTTGCGGGGGTCGTCTTCGGGAATGTCCTTTTCGATTTTGCCGACGAGGTCAGCGCCGACGTCGGCGGCCTTGGTGTAGATGCCGCCGCCGACGCGCATGAACAGCGCCAGCAGCGTGCCGCCGAAGCCGAAGCCGAGGAGGGCTTCGTAGGCGTGTTCACCGTACATCATGAAGATGATGGTGCCGCCGAGGAGGCCGAGGCCGTCGGTCATCATGCCGGTGATGGTGCCGGAGCGATAGCCGAGCATGAGGGCCTTGCCGAAGCCGACGGGAGCGGCGGCGGCGACGCGGAGGTTGCCGGTGGTCGCCATGCGCATGCCGACGAAGCCGACGAGGGCGGAGAAGATGGCGCCGACGAGGAAGGCCCCGGCGCGGCCGATGGCGTATTCCTTGGCGTAGTTTCCACCGGAGAGGTATTTGCTGAAGAACAGGACGCCGACGAGGACGAGGATGAGGATGCCGACGACCTTGAGCTGCCGGGCGAGGTAGGCGTTAGCGCCTTCGCGGACGGCGGCGGCGATGTCCTTCATTTTCTGGGTGCCTTGATCGGCGGCGAGGACCTGCTTGACGAGCATGGCGGCGTAGAGCAGGGCGAGGATGGCGACGCCGAGCGAGCCGAAGAGGGCGGCGCGTTCGCCGGAGGTGAACTTGGGATCGGTGAGGAAGTCAAAGTACCTGAAGGCCGGGGCGTGTTCGGCGCTGGCGGTAACCGCTTCAAGTTGGGCTACGTTACCGGCTTGGCCGAAGACCGGGCGGAAGAAGTATCCGCCGGCGAACAGCATCGCCAGAACAAGCAGGTATGAGATTTTGATCTTCCCCTGTTTCCACTGATGCCTGAGTTTGGCAAGAATCATAAAGAATATCCCGCAAGAGACCAATAAAAAAGCGCAGATTCACCTCACCACCTTGTGAGGTTTGCACGCATTATGAAAATCCGCGTCCGATACGCAATGGCTTAACACAATCCAAAGTCTAACCGGACCCGTCAGGGATGATTATCAATCTTTGGCGGTAATGCGGTCGAGGCCGAGGGTTGATAATCGTTGGGAAGCTCGGTTGATACCACTTTCGTAGTCCTGAGTATCTTGTTCCCGCGGGTCGCCGCCGGGGGGGTAAATTCGGGATTTAATCTGTTGCAGCCGGGCCATGACGGCGGAGAGTTGTTCGCCGGGCATATTGGCCAGCATCGCCTTGGTGTACCCGCGGGGCACGGCCTGCGAGAACAGAGGCTCGTCCACATAATACTTCAGGATAATCGTCTGATAAGCGGCCTGGGCGTTTTGGTATTCTTTACCGGCGTTTTCCAGTAAGGCAGCTCGCGCCGGGCCGCGGGTATCGCGTGCGGCGAGGAGGTCGTGGTCGGCCTGGGCGAGGTGTTTGGCGGCCCGGATTTCGTCCATGTGGGACTGGTAGAGGTCGTAGTTGAACTGGTGGAGTTTGATGTGCGACTCGTATTCGGCCAGGGCGTCGGTGCAGAGCCGGGCGGTCTGGGCGAAGCTGTAGAGGGCTTCGTCGCGGTCGGCGGGGCTGACGATGGGACGGTTGAGGGGGAGCGAGGCTGAGGCGGTGACGAGGGCGGATTCGTCGCGGACGGGCAGGCCGAAGGCCCGCAATTCGGCGGCGTAGGCGCGGTCGCGTTCTTCCGCGCACCAGGCTTTGAGGCAGAGGGCGGGGCGGCTATCGACGACAATTTCACTGAGCTGGATGTGCTGCTGTTTGCCGACGCGTTGGAGGGTTTGGGCGCGTTTGTAGTAGTTGTAGGCGAGGGCGAAGGGGGAAAGTCCGTAGGGGAAGGGCTGGTACTTTTGGAGATAGGGCAGTTCGCCGTCGGCCAGGAGGGAGGGGAGGATGTTGCCTTGGGAATCGAGCAGGGGGTCCATGCGGGTTCGGCGGAGTTCCTGTCGGCGGGAGTGGGCGGCCTGGGCGGGGGATTGTCCGGGGGCGAGGGTTTCTTCGCGGATGTGTTTGCGGTAGTAGGCTTTCTCGCTGCTGTTGCCGAGTTTGTCGAAGAAGGTCTGGGCGATGGCGGAGAGGATGTTGATGTCGTTGGGGCGTTCGCGATCGACGCTGTGGGCGTAGTCGAGGGCGTCGAGGATGGTGGAGTATTTGTTGGAGAGGGAGGCCATCTGGACGCTGAGGTTGAAGGCTTTGTTCCAGATCTGGAAGAGGTGGACGCTGTCGAATTCGGATTGGAGGAGGCGAATCCATTCGATCTGGGTGTCGATGCCTTCGAGGTCGCGGGCGGATTTCTGGTTTTCGGAGTGGGGCCAGAGGATCATGACCAGGGGTCCGCGGAGTCCGCCGAGCATGAGGGTGAGGGCGAAGCTGTTCATGCTGCCCAGGGAGGAGCGGGATTGGACGGGGGAGTTGTGGTCGCGGGCGGCGAGACGGCGCTGACGGGAGGCGAGGAAGCGTGAGGCGCCGGCGGCGGAGAGGGAGACGATCAGCAGGAGGATGAAGAGGATGCGGGAGGGGTTTTTCTTCATGGCGCGACCTCCTTGTTTTTCAGGAAGAGGTAGGCCAGGACGGTGACGGGCAGGCCGAAGGAGAGGAGGACTTTGAGGGCTTGCCAGAGCCGCAGGAGGGGGATGGCGGCGCAGCGTTCGATGTCTTCGGTGGCGGAGAACTGGGAGATATCGGGGAGGACGGCGGAGACGGTGTTGAGGAGGCGGGTGAGGGCTTCGACGGATTCGCTGACGACGCGGGCATTGGCGGGGTCGCGGAAGCCGAAGTCGGTGGCGATCTGGTTGCCGATACCGGCGGAGGTGGCGTCGCCGAGCTGGGTGACGCCCCAGTGGCCGAGGAGGAGGACGAGGGTGAAGACGATGGCGATGGGCCAGGAGAGGAAGGTGCTGGAGCAGACGGAGATGATGATGACCAGGAGGGAAAGGAGCCAGATGACGGAGAGGCTTTTGAGCAGGTTATAGGCGAAGCTTTCCTGGCCTTGGATCAGGGCGAGGGAGGCGGGGTAGAGGCCGACCCAGTGGCCGTCGGTGAGGCAGCGGAGGTAGACGTCGAAGTTACCGTTTTGGAGGTATTGGCCGGGGAGTTGGAAGTAGGCGGTTCGACCGGATTCGATGTTGAGCAGGAGGGGCGGGGCGATGCGTCCGGTGGTGAGGTCGTGGACTTCGAGGGAGAGGCGGGTGTCGGGGTCGGCTTCGCTGGCTCCGCCGCGTTCGACGTCGGCGCGGAGTTCGAAGTTGACGGGGCCGGAAGGGGAGAGGGAGGCGGAGTGCTGGAAATGGTAGATGGCCAGGGGGGCTTGGGTGGCAGCGCCGCGGAGTTGCTGGCCGCGGGTACCGGCGCGGCCGAAGAAGGTTGGGGTCAGGGGATGGCCCTGGGGGTCGCGGGCGATGTCGATGCGGCGGTATTGGCCGGGGGCGACGCCGGGCGTCAACAGGCAGACGGAGGAGGGGGTGAGGTTGTATTCGGCTTTGGGATTGATGCCGACGACGGAGACGTAGAATCGCTTGAGAGGGAGTTGGGCGAGGACGACGGTGTTCTCGGGGGGGATCATGGCTTCGGCGGGGCGGTGGGAATCGCGGGGGGGAGGGAGATGGGTTTGCCGCCGTTGATCTGGCTGGCGGGTACGACCAGCCTTCGGTTCTGATCGAGAATCTGGACGATGATTTGGGGAGTGGGGAGTTTTTTGGCGGCGGGTTTGGCGGAGGCGGGGAGCATGGGTCCGGCGGCGAGGGGGGCGTCGGGCTCTTCGTCGGGGAGTTTGGCCAGTTCTTCGGGGGAAAGGTGTTGCTGGCAGTCGAGGTTGAGGAGAACGACCAGACCGGTTGAGCCGGGGGTGAGGTTGTCGGGGCCCGGGGGGGTGAAGTCCTGGGTGGAGATGTCGAAGGGGACGAGGACTTCCTGTTCGGCTTCGCCGGAGAACCACCAGTTATCGGGTTGGGGCGGGCGGGCGAAGAAGGAGAGGTTGTCGGGGGAGGCGAGGCGTTTGGAGGCGAGCAGACCGGCGTCGCGGTAGTGTTCGAGGGTGGGCTGGAGGACGGGATCGACCTGGCCGGGGGTTTGGAGCAGGGAGAGGACGTTTTGGCGGAGTTCCCAGGCGCGGAAGTGGAGATAGGTCAGGGAGAAGAGGCCCATGATGAGGAGGATGACGGCGGAGACGCGGGCGAAGCCGAGGATTTTACCGAGGACGATTTCGAGTCGGCTGGCGGGCTTGGTGACGATGGTGTAGATGACGCGGTTGTCGATTTCCTTTGGGAGATTGGTGCAGGCGAGGATGATGGAGACGAGCGTGACGAGCATGCCGGTGGCGAAGAGGCAGATTTTGATGGTCTGGCGGATGGCGTCGAGTTGATCGACGGGGCGTTGGAACTGGGAGACGGCGAGGATGGCGAGGATGGTCAAGGGGGTGAGCCAGAGGACGCGGCGGCGGATGGATTCGGCGGAGCAGACGCCGGAGATGGCCCAGACGCGGGCGAGGCTGAGTCGGCGGGTGTCTTGAAGGCCGAGGCCGAGCAATCCAATGATGAGGATGCCGCCCGCAATCCACCAGTGTAAATATGCCTGGAACACGCCTGTCTCCGCCAAAGCCCTTGGTTGTTGATACGCTGGCCAGAAGGTACTACGTTTTTGACGCCGAGCCGACGGTATTTTCGCGAACGATGCGTACGAAAAGGTCTTCGAGGGTGGTGGTGGGGTGGGTGATGGCGGTTTGGTTAGCGCCGATGCGGGAGAGGAAATCGCGGATTTCCTGGACTTGGGCGGGGGACATGCCCTGGACCTGGAACTGGGTGACGTCGCGGACCTGGAGCAGGTCGCGGACCTGGCCGATGGTTTGCATTTTGCCGCGGAAGAGGATGGTGATGCGGTCGCAGACGTCCTGGACGTCGGCGAGGAGATGGCTGCAAAGGAGGACGGTTTTGCCCTGGGCCTTGAGGGAGAGGATGAGGTCTTTCATTTCGCGGGTTCCGATGGGGTCGAGTCCGGTGGTGGGCTCGTCGAGGAGGATGAGGTCGGGGTTGTTGATGAGGGCTTGGGCGAGACCGATCCGGCGGGCCATGCCTTTGGAATATTCGCGGAGCTTGCGTTTTCGGCTTTTGGCGTCGAGGCCGACGATATCGAGGAGTTCAGGGACGCGTCGGTTGAGCTCTTTGCGGGGAATTTTGAAGAGCTGGCCGTAGAAGCGCAGGGTTTCCTCACCGTTGAGGAAACGGTAGAGGTAAGACTCTTCGGGCAGGAACCCGATGCGTTCGTTGATGGCGGAGCTGCCGGCCGGCTCACCCAGCACCCAGGCTTTGCCCTGCGAGGCAAAAATCAGACCGAGCAGGAGCTTGATGGTGGTGCTTTTTCCCGAACCGTTTGGGCCGAGGAGGCCGAAGACCTCGCCGCGATGGATGGTGAGGTTAAGGTCGTCCAGGGCCCGGACTTTATCCCGGCCCCAAAAGTCTTTGTAGACCTTCGTCAGATGCTCTGTCTGGACGGCCTCAAGATTCGGAGAAGTCATAGGTGTTGTTAACGCCCCATGCGCGGCTTCATCGGCTTGCGCGAGCTGCGGCGTTTTTTCTCGCTGGGCTTTTCGTAGTAGGCAACGCGCTTGATGTCCTTGGTGAGACCTTCTTTCTCACACATTTTCTTGAACCGCCGAAGCATCTGCTCGGCCGTTTCGTTGCCACGCGACTTCACCTTAATCATGCGCTCTATCCTTTCGGGTTGCGGCTGAATAACGGAATAACACCCGACGACGTGAGGTACGCCGCGGGCGGAATGGAGTAGTTTAACGGAAAGCGGGGTTTCTTCAAGCGCCGGGAATTTTTGCGGAGGGGATGGGGGGAAGACGAAGGGTTTTTAACCGCGGAGGACGCAGAGGAACGCGGAGAAGAGGAGGGCGACGCATGCGTCGCCCCTACGAGGTGGCGGGTGCGTATGCGGTCCCGGCGATGAATCGCCGGGCTTGTATGGGGGGAAGCTTGTAGGGGGGAGGATGGGGGGTTAGGGGGTGAAGTTGGGTTCGCCTACGTCGAGGCGGTATTTGCGCATTTTTTTGTAGAGGGTGGTGCGGTTGATGTTGAGCTCTGCGGCGGTGGCCTGGCGGTTCCAGTCGTTGCGGCGGAGGGCGTGTTCGATGATGCGGCGCTCGGGAGCCTCGAGAGCCTGGTCCAAGGGCATGGGAGGGAGAGATTCTTCGGGGGTGGAGATGGCGCTCGGGCGCGGAGGGGGGGCTTGGAGGGTTTCGGGGAGGTCTTCGATGTCAACGTGAGGACGACGGCAGAGGACGACGGCGCGTTCGATGACGTTTTCGAGCTCGCGGACGTTGCCGGGCCAGTTGTAGCGTTGCATGGCGGCCATGGCGGGTTCGGTGAAGCCGAGGATTTCGCGGCCGGTTTCGCGCATGTAGTGGCGGAGGAAGAATTGGGCGAGGAGGGGGATGTCGCCGAGACGGTCGCGGAGGGGGGGCATTTTGATGTTGATGACGTTGATGCGGTAGTAGAGGTCCTGGCGGAACTTTTGTTCGGAGACGAGCTGGGCGAGGTCGAGGTTGCTGGCGAGGATGACGCGGGTATCGACGGTGCGGGTTTCGGTGCTGCCGACGGGTTCGAAGGAACGTTCCTGGAGGAGACGGAGGAGCTTGACCTGCATGGCGGGGGAGGCGGAGTTGATTTCGTCGAGGAAGAGGGTTCCGCCGTCGGCGGCTTCGAAGCGGCCGACTTTGTCGGCGATGGCGCCGGTGAAGGAGCCTTTGACGTGGCCGAAAAGTTCGGATTCGAGGAGGGTTTCGGGGAGAGCGCCGCAACTGACTTCGACGAAGGGTTTGGCGCGGCGTGGGGAACGGTGGTGGATGGCGCGGGCGAGGAGGGATTTGCCGGTGCCGCTTTCACCGGTCATGAGGATGGTGGTGCGGCTGTCGGCGACGGCTTCGACGAGGTCGAAGATTTTGAGCATTTTGTAGTCGTGGCCGACGATGTTTTCCAGGCCGAACCGGAGGTTGAGCTGTTGGCGGAGGGTCTGGTTTTCAAAGAGGAGGGATTGCTGGCGGATGGCTTTTTCGATGACGACGCGCATTTCGTCGTCGATGATGGGTTTGGTGAGGTAGTCGAACGCGCCCATCTTGGTGGCTTCGACGGCGCCTTCGATGGAGCCGTAGCCGGTGATGACGATGACGAGGGTTTCGGGGCTGCGGCGGCGGACGTCGCGGAGGAAATCGGCGGACTTGAGGCCGGGCATGTTGGTGTCGGCAAGGAGCAGGGCGAACTGGCGGGAGTCGAGGCGGGCGGCGGCGTCGCGGGGGTCGTCGGTGGTCTGGACGTCGTAACCTTCGCGGCGCAGGAACTGGGAGAGGGACTGCATCATGATGCGGTCCTCGTCGAGGATGAGCAGGCGGGGCTTGGAGCTGGTGTTGGGTTGCAGCATGGTTTAATTGTCCGACGTCAATATGACATATAAATCGGCTGCGTGTCGGCAAAACGATTTATCGGGCTGTTGCACGGGGGCAACAGGTGTTCATTTCATGCATCGGTCAGAAAGGGTGTGGTGTGAAGTCAACAAAGGGGAAATTGGGCGCACCGGGGGATGGATGGAGCGTAGAATATGGTTGAGGCGGTTTATCGGACGTGAAGGGGGTTGGCGATGTGGGAGGTTGGTCCCTTCGCGAAACCGCAAGCGATGTCGGGGGCGTGGCGGCGAAGGAGGGTGTGGAGTGGTCGGAGCCCCGGATGTGCATCCGGGGCTTTGAGGAGGGAGGAGCCTTTGTAGTCGGGGGCGGATGGTGGTTTTTGGTAGAGGAGATTGGTTATGCGGATATCGGTGCCTCGGGAAGTGAAGGCGGATGAGTATCGGGTGGGGATGATGCCGGTGGGGGTGGAATTGTTGCGCGCGGGGGGCATGAGGTGCTGGTGGAGACGCAGGCGGGGGTGGGGAGCGGGTTTGCGGATGAGGACTATCGGCGGGTGGGGGCGAAGATCGTGGGGACGCATGAGGAGGCGTTTGCGGGGGAGATGGTGGTGAAGGTGAAGGAGCCTCAGCCGGAGGAGATCGGGTTGTTTCGGGCGGGGCAGGTGGTGTTTACGTATTTTCATTTTGCGGCGGACGCGGAGTTGGCCGAGGCGTGTTTGAAGGCGCAGATCGTGGCGATTGCGTATGAGACGATCACGGATCGGCAGGGGCGGCTGCCGTGTTTGACGCCGATGAGCGAGATCGCGGGGAAGATGAGCATTCAGGAGGGGGCGAAGTATCTGGAGAAGCCGATGATGGGGCGGGGGATTCTGCTGGGGGGTGTGCCGGGGGTTGCGCGGCGCATGTGGTGATCCTGGGGGCGGGAGTGGTGGGGACGCAGGCGGCGAAAGTGGCGGCGGGGCTGGGGGCGAATGTGGTGCTGATGGATGTGAACCTGGACCGGCTGCGATACCTGGATGATGTGATGCCGGCGAATGTGAAGACGATTTTCAGCGACGTGCAGACGGTGCGGGAACATCTGCGGGAGGCGGATCTGGTGGTGGGGGCGGTGCTGATACCGGGGGCGAAGGCTCCGCGGCTGGTGACGCGGCAGGATCTGGTGGGGATGAAAAACGGGAGCGTGATCGTGGACGTGGCGGTGGATCAGGGAGGGTGCGTGGAGACGACGAGGCCGACGACGCACCGCGACCCGACGTACGTGGTGGAGGGGGTGGTGCATTACTGCGTGGCGAATATGCCGGGGGCGGTGGGGAGGACGAGCACGATTGCACTGTGTAATGCAACGCTACCTTATGCGATGAAAATTGCGAACATGGGGTATGAGAAGGCGGGGGAGGCGGATAAGGGGTTGGCGCAGGGGGTGAATATGGTGCGGGGGAGGGTGACGCATGCGGCGGTGGCGGAGGCGTTGGGGTTGAAGTATGAACCCGGTTGATTTTGGATTTTGGATTGCGGATTTTGGATTGGAAGAGGCGGCGAGAGGGAGATTACTGATTCGCGAAACCGCAAGCGGGGTCGAGGGCGGTGGGGCGAGGCAGGCGTGAGGGTGCGCGGGAGAGGGCGACGCATGCGTCGCCCCTACAATCCGAAATCCAAAATCGTCAGAGTATGTTGAGCTGGGGTTTGGAGGGGGAGAGGTTGCGGAGGGAGACTTGGGCGGCGAGGTTTTGGGTGAGGGTTTCGAGGGCTTCGCGGAGCTTGGGGGCGCCTTGGAAGTTGGAAAGGGGTGCGCCGGCGTCGCTGTTGAGGCGGAGTTCGGTGAACATGGGGATTGCGCCGAGGTAGGGGATGGCGAGTTGTTGGGCGGCTTTTTCGGCGCCGCCGCGGCCGAAGATGTCGTGGGTTTGACCGTCGGGGCCGACGAAGTAGCTCATGTTTTCGACGATGCCGAGGACGGGGCTGCCGAGTTGTTGGAACATGTGTACGGCGCGGATGCAGTCGTCGAGGGCGACTTGCTGGGGTGTGGCGACGACGACAGCGCCGGTGATGGGGAGGAGTTGGCAGAGGGTGAGGGGGACGTCGCCGGTGCCGGGGGGGAGGTCAACGATGAGATAATCCAGTTCGGGCCAGGCGGTGTTGTCGAGGAGGAGTTGTTTGAAAGCGCCGTGGGCCATGGGGCCGCGCCAGATGAGGGGTTTTTCGTCGTCCACGAGGGAGCCGATGGTGATGGCGTGGATGCCGTGGACGTAGAGGGGGACGATTTTACCGTTGCGGATTTGGGGGGGGACGCCTTTGATGCCGAGCATGGTGGGCATGCTGGGGCCGTAGATATCGCCGTCCATGAGTCCGACTTTAGCGCCGGCGCGGCTGAGGCCGACGGCGAGATTGACGGAGACGGTGGACTTGCCGACGCCGCCTTTACCGGCCCCGACGGCGATGATGTTTTTGACCTGGGGGAGGACGTCGGTGCGGGGCTGGGCGGGGCCACGGGTGCTGGCGGAAAATTCGACGCTGACGGTTTGAGCGCCGGTGGTTTTGACGGCGGCCTCGACGTCGTGCTTGATTTTGTCTTTCAGGGGGCAGGCGGGGGTGGTGAGTTCGACGTGGATTTGGACGTGCGAGCCGTCGATCTTGACGTCTTTGACCATGTTCAAAGTGACGATGTCTTTGAGCAGTTCGGGGTCTTGAACCGTTCTCAACGCGGCGATGACTTGGTCGTGATCGAGGGCCATGAATTTTCCTTCCTTATATTGGGCAGGGGATTATAGCGGGAGGGGGGCGGTTCGTCTTGGGTCAGAGGATTCGGGACATGCTATTGGCGCGGGGGGTCATTATAATCCGGGGATGTTTGTGCCTGGGGATTTGAATGTTCAACGGCCTGAGACGGCGAGCCCGTCGGGGGCGGGGGCGTTTACCGGGGTGAACATTGGGGTGGGGGGTCGGGATGATGGGTGGATGATTCCCGGGCCGGTGGAACTGGGGGATGGGACGCGGATTCAACTTTATAAGGATGGGGAGGCGCTGCACGCGGCGTATCAGGCGATCCGGCATGCGAAGCATCGGGTCTGTCTGGAGGTTTATATTTTTGCATCGGACAGTACGGGGCGGGCGTTTGCGGATTTGCTGTGTGAGAAGTCGAGGCAGGGGGTGCGGGTGTATGTGATGTATGACGGGTTCGGGTCGGTGGCGTCGGATGGGGAGATGTTTCGGAAGATGAAGCGGGCGGGGGTGAGTGTGCAGGAGTTTCATCCGGTTTGGCCTTGGGAATGCATGTATAGCTGGCGGCCGGCGTTTCGGGATCATCGCAAGCTGCTGGTGGTGGATTCGGATATTGCGGGGATGGGCGGGTTGAATATCGGGGCGGAGTATGCGGGGTCGTGGGTGGTGAGGAGGGGGACGCACGAGGGGAAGGAGGCGTGGAGAGATAATGCGATTGGGATTGTGGGGCCGAAGGCGCGGTTGTTGATGGATGCGTTCGCCAAGACGTGGCATTATGTGAATCATGGGGGTCGGATCAGGACGGCGGAGTTTGTTCATCGGCCGAGCGGGGAGGATTTCTGGTTGCTGTCATCGGTGCCGACGATGTCGAGTCCGCTTGCGCCGACGTTGCAGGGGTTGGTGAGAGGGGCGAAGAAGAGCATTCAGTTGACGATGGCGTATTTTGCGCCGACGGACGGGATGATCGAGGAGTTATGCCGGGCGGCACGGCGGGGGGTGCGGGTGCGGATCATGCTGCCGGAACATTGTGATTTGAAGCTGCTGCGGATTGCGGCGCGGTCGTTCTATGAGACGTTGTTATCGGCGGGTGCGGAGGTGTATGAGCGGAAGCATGTGGTGCTGCACGCCAAGACGATGGTGGTGGATGAGTGCGTGACGGCGGTCGGATCGACCAATCTGGACTATCGGAGCATCGAGTACAACTGCGAACTGTCGGCGGTGATTCGGTCGGGGGAGCTGGGGAGGCAGATGTGCGAGCTGTTTGAGCATGATGTGAAGTTTGCCAGACGGATCTGTCTGGCGGAGTGGAGGCGGAGACCGATGTGGGACCGGGTTGTGCAGTGGGCGGTGAATCGGTCGCGGTATGTGCTTTGAGGGGGGGATTGGTTTGGAGGAGAAAGTGGTATGCGGATTGAAGGTTGGTTGGCGTGGAGTTGTGTGATGCTTTCGCTGGGAGGCGGCGTCATGAGTATTGGAGTTAAGAGCGAGGCGTTTGGGGAGGGGAAGCCGATTCCGAGGAAGTATACGGGGGATGGGGAGAATGTGTCGCCGCCGGTGGAGTGGACGGGGTTGCCGGGTGGGACGAAGGAGTTGGCGGTGATTGTGGATGACCCGGATGCGCCGCGGGCGGAGCCGTGGGTGCATTGGGTGATTTATAAGATTCCGGGGCAGGCGCCGGGGCTGCCGGAGGCTGTGCCGGCGGGGGGAGGGTGAAGTCTCCGGCGGGGGCGGTGCAGGGGAAGAATACGTCGGGGGTGATGGGGTATAGCGGGCCGGAACCACCGCGGGGGCATGGGGTGCATCATTATCACTTTAAGGTGTATGCGCTGGATGTGCCGCTGGAAGTGCAGAGCGGGTTGGATAAGGAGTCGCTGTTGAAGGCGATGGCGGGGCATGTGATCGGGGAGGGGGAGGTGGTGGGAACGTATCAGAGGTAGGGGCGGACGAGGGGTTGTGATTTGCGAAACCGCAAGCGATGTCGGGGGCATGATGGCGAAGGAGGGTGGGATGGGATTCGGAGCCCCGGATGTGCATCCGGGGCTTTGAAGGGACGTGTCTGATTGGGGGGAGGGGAGTTTTGATTTATGCGAGCGATGCGGGTGGATCGGATTGCGCCGATTGAAAGGGAGCCGCTGGTTTTGGTGGAGACGGAGAAGCCGGAGCCGAGGGAGGGGGAGGTGCGGGTGAAGGTGGCGTGCTGCGCGATCTGCCGGACGGATTTGCATGTGGTGGAGGGGGATCTGGTTCCGCAGAGGGAGGGAGTGATTCCGGGGCACCAGATCGTGGGGAGGGTGGAGGCGATGGGGAAGGGATGCCAGAGGCTGAAGGCAGGGGATCGGGTGGGGGTGGCGTGGCTGAGGTATACGTGCGGGGTGTGCCGGTTTTGCGTGAGCGGGCGGGAGAATTTGTGTCCGTATTCGGAATATACGGGGTATACGGCGGATGGGGGGTACGCGGAGTATGCGGTGGTGAGGGAGGATTTCGCGTATGAGATACCGGAGGTGTTTTCGGATGTGGAGGCTGCGCCGTTGTTGTGCAGCGGGATTATCGGGTATCACGCGCTGAAGCGGAGTTGTCTGCCGGAGGGGGGGAGGCTGGGGATATTCGGGTTTGGGTCGTCGGCGCATATCGTGGCGCAGGTGGCGATGGCGAGGGGGGCGAGCGTGTATGTGGTGACGCGGGAGAAGGCGCATCAGGAGTTGGCGAGGCAGATGGGGGCGGCGTGGGCGACGGGGGATGCGGGGACGCTGCCGGTGAAATTGGATAGCGTGATTCTGTTTGCGCCGGTGGGGGCGCTGGTGCCGACGGCGCTGCAATCGCTGGATCGCGGGGGGACGCTGGCGCTGGCGGGGATTCATATGAGCCCGATCCCGACGCTGGATTATGACGAGTCTCTGTTTTACGAGAGGGATGTTCATCCGGTGACGTCGAATACGCGGGCGGATGGGAAGGAGTTGATCGGGGAGGCTGAGCGGGGAGGGGTGCGGCCACGGGTGAGGGTGTATGAGCTGGGGGAGGCGAATCGGGCGCTGCGGGATTTGAAGGAGGGGAGGATTGAGGGGAGTGGGGTGTTGGTGGTGTGAGAGAGGGGAGAACGTGGGATTCGCGAAACCGCAAGCGATGACGAGAGTGTGGAGGCGAAGGAGAATGGCTTGTAGTGGGAGGGCTCCGCGACGCGTTGCGTCGCGGCTATTGGTGATGACTGTGAGGAGGGAGGGCGAAGGGTGGGCGATACGTTTGCGTAATGGCTATGGGTGGGACCAGGTGCCGGAGAAGACTTCGGTGGCGGGGCCGGTCATGTAGACGCAGTTGTCTTGGGGGATCCATTCGAGGACGAGGTCGCCGCCGGGGAGATGGATGAGGATTTTGCGGTTGGTGCGGTTGGTGAGGACGCCGGCGACGCAGACGGCGCAGGCGCCGGTGCCGCAGGCGAGGGTGATGCCGCTGCCGCGTTCCCAGGTGCGCATGATGACTTCTTCGGGGGATTGGATCTGGACCCAGTGGGCGTTGATGCGGCGGGGGAAGGCGGGGTGGTTTTCGAGGATGGGGCCGAGACGGTCGAGGTCGATGGATTGGGCGTCGGGGGTGTAGATGACGGCGTGGGGGTTTCCCATGGAGACGAAAGTCATGGGGGAGGAGTGGTCGGGCAGGGTGTATTGGTGGGGGACGGAGAGGGGGTGGACTTTGGAGGGATCGACGGGGATTTCGGATAGGGGAAGGATGGGCTGGCCCATGTTGACGGTGGCGAGTTGGACTTTGCCGGAGTGGATGTCGAGGGCGACGGTGAGGATGCCGCGGCCGGTTTCGATGTGCATGGGGTTGGAGCGGGTGAGGCCGTGGTCGTAGGCGTATTTGGCGACGCAGCGGATGCCGTTGCCGCACATTTCGGATTCGCTGCCGTCGGCGTTGAACATGCGCATGCGGACGTCGGCTTTGTCGGAGGGGAGGATGAGGATGAGGCCGTCGGCGCCGATGCCGAAATGACGGTCGGAGACGAGGCGTGCGGTCTGGGCGGGATCGGGGAGGTTTTCGGCGAAGCCGTTGACGTAGACGTAGTCGTTGCCGATGCCGTGCATTTTGGTGAAGTCCATCGGGGTAAGATATACGAGGAGGGGGCGAATTTGTAGAGATTTTGGATTTTGGATTGCGGATTTTGGATTTGAAGAGGCTCTCGAACGCCGCCGTTCAATCCAAAATCCGCAATCCAAAATCCAAAATTCGATCGGGGTTGTGATTGAGGGGGGAGGGGTTTACCATCGGGGGCATGGATGAGGTTGAGAGAGGAAATCGGGCTGAGGGTGAGGCGGAGCGGAATTGGCGGGCCAATCTGCGGGCGCTGGGGGGAGTGCAGCCGAGGGTGGCGGAGGCGGCGCGGGGGGAGGTGGAGGGGGTGGAGTGGGTTTATGGGAGGGATGGGGCGTTGACGGCGCTGGTGGAGGGGAAATGGTGGTCGGGGACGTCGCTGCCGGGACGGGTGGCGAAATCGGTTCTGGGGGCGTTTGTGTTGCAGGGGGGTGTGGCGTGTTTTTTGAATCCGACGCATGCGTCGCAGGTGCGGGTTGTGCTGGGGATGCTGGGGCCGGGGCAGGCGGTGGTGGTGGCGGTGCCGGACGTGCGGACGTTGCGGTTGATTTTACATGGGGAGGATTTTTCGGGGGCGATTGAGGGGCATCGGTTGTGGTTGTGTGAAGGGGAGGGGTGGGCGGGGCAACTGGAGGGTATTTTTGAGGAGCATGCGGGGTTGCCGTTGCCGCAGCAGTTTGTTCGGCTGCCGGGGATTGAGGAGGATTTGGTTGGGCGGATGATCGCGGAGGCGGAGGCGGTGATCGGGAGGCGGACCAAGGCGCGGGGGGCGATGGCGGCGGGGTTGCGGGAGAAGAAGCGGACGAAGGGTGCGGGCGTGGCGCGGGTGTGCGTGGCGGCGGCGTCGCAGTTTCGATTGTGGGGGGATGCGGGGCATGTGCTGACGGAGGTGATGGGCGGGGGCGGGGCTGGGGTGGAGGTGGTTCGGGTGGATACGGATGATCCGGCGTCGTCTTCGCCGCTGGCGCTGGCGATGGCGGTGAGCGAGTGTGATGCGCTGGTAACGGTGAATCTGGGGAGGTCGGATTGGCCGGGGGTTCTGGGGATGGATCAGGGTTGGGTTACGTGGGTGGTGGCGCCGCGGGTGCCGGCGTATCAGGCGGAGGCGAAGGGGGATGGATTGATTCTGGCGGATGGGGCGTGGGTGGAGATGGCGCGGGCGGCGGGGTGGCCGGCGGAGCGGGTGAGAGTGGGAGGGTGGCCGGGGAAGAGGGTGGGGACGGTGGAGGGGGGATATATTGCGATTATAGTGGATACGTTGGAGCTGAGGCCGCCGGCGCGGGTGGAGGATATGTCGAGTCACCGGCTGCTGTGGGAGATGATTGTTGAGGAGTTGGGGGGGAATCCGTTTGCGTTGGGGGAGGATGTGGAGCGGTATCTGGAGGAGCGGATTGAGCGGATGGGGATTGAGGAGGAGGGGTTTGATCGGTTGATGTTTGTGGAGAAGTTGATTCTGCCGGCGTATCAGCAGGGGTTGGCCCGGGCGCTGGCGGCGGAAAAATGGCCGGTGAGGTTGTTCGGGCGGGGCTGGGGTGAATTGGCGGAGTTTAAGGAATGCTGGGGGGGAGTGGTGGAGAGTCGGGAGGCGTTTGAGGCGGCGGTTGCGGGGGCGGCGGCGGTGGTGCATGTGTGGCCTTGGGGGCATGCGCATCCGATTGACGCGGTGGGGAGGCCGGTGGTTCGGCGGCGGGGGCAGAGACGGGAGACGTTTATGCGGGAGGTGAAGGCGGCGGTGGGAGGGCTCTGCTCGCATACATCGCCTTCGTTGTCGCGGGAAGGGGTGATGGTGTTGGTGGGGGGACGGTGACAGGCGCCGTGGTTTTTGTGGTGGGAGAGAAGACAACGACGCACAAGTGCGTCCGCTAAGCGATCAATGGTAAATGGCTTGTGGGCGCGTTACCAGGATTGGCGGAGGGTGGCGAGGGAATGGCATTGTTTGAGGAGGGATTCGGTGGAGGGGAGGTCGAGCATGGTGGCGGCGTCGCTTTTGGCGTTTTTGGGGTCGGGGTGGCATTCGATGAAGAGGCCATCGACGCCGGCGGCGACGGCGGCGCGGGCGAGGAGGGGTGCGTATTGGGGGTTGCCGCCGGATTGAGCGCCGAGGCCGGCGGGCTGCTGGGTGGAGTGGGTGACGTCGAAGATGACGGGGCAGCCGAAGGATTTCATGATGGCCAGGCCGGTGAAGTCGTTGACGAGGCGGTTGTAGCCGAAGAAGGTGCCGCGTTCGGTGAGCATGACCTGGTCGTTGCCGGCGGAGCGGATTTTCTGGACGGCCAGGTTCATTTCGTTGGGGGACATGAACTGACCTTTTTTGACGTTGATGGCGCGACCGGTTTGGGCGCAGGCGACGAGGAGGTCGGTCTGGCGGGCGAGGAAGGCGGGGACTTGGAGGATGTCAACGACTTGGGCGGCGGGGGCGACTTGCGCGGTTTCGTGGACGTCGGTGAGGACGGGGACGGCGAGTTCGCGTTTGATGCGGGCGAGGATTTTGAGACCTTCTTCGAGGCCGGGGCCGCGGAAGCTGCCGGCGCTGGAGCGGTTGGCTTTGTCGAAGCTGGCTTTGAAGACGTAGGCCAGGTTGAGGCGGTCGCAGACGGACTTCATGTGCCGGCCGATGGTGAGGCAGAGGTCGGCGGATTCGATGACGCAAGGCCCGGCGATGACGAACAGCGGGCAACGAGTGGGTTTAAGGATGTCGTTCATCATGGTGTGGGCACGATAAAGGCGAGTTGCTTTGGAAGCAAGTGGATGGACAGGGGAGTGAAGCCGGCGGCGTCGCCGTCGATCTGGACGGGGACGGGTTGGGGGGAGTCGATGCGGAGGCGATGGCATTTGGCGTAGAGGGCGCCTTCGGCGTGGAGGTGTTCGCCGGCGGCGGCGAGGAGGAAGAGGGAGAGGGCCTGTGCGGGGGAGCGGCAGGGGAGGATGCACAGGTCCAGGAGGTTGTCGTCGGGGCGGGCGAGGGGCAGGAGGGGGAAGCCTGTGCCGTATTGGGGGATGTTGCCGACGAAGGCGAGGGCGGGCTGGTTGTCGAAGAGGAGCTGGTCGTCGGCGGTGATGCTCAGGGGAGGATAGGTGTAGGTGGAAAGGGCGTGGAGCGAGGGGAGCAGGTAATGGGCGCGGCTGATGGGGCCGCGGCGGCGGCGGGAGAGTTCGTGGACGATGTGGGCGTCGAGGCCGATGCCGGCCATGAGGAGGAAAAGACGGTCGTTGGCGCAGGCGGTGTCGATGCGGACGATGCGGTATTGGCGGATGGCGGCCAGGACGTAGTCTTCGGGGTGGGGGGTGTCGGCGGGGATGCCGAGGTGCTGGCCCATGAGGTTGGCGGTGCCGAGGGGGACGATGAGCAGGGGAGGGTAAGGATCGGGAAGGGTGAGGATTTGTTCGGCGACGGCGCGGAGGGTTCCGTCGCCGCCGATGACGATGACGGCGATGGGGGCGGGGGTTTGATGGAGAAGTTGTTGTGCGGCGGGGGAATGGGCGGGATCGAGGCAGAGGAGAGGGGCGTAGCCTTCACGGATGAGGCGGATGTGGAGGCTTTGGGCGATGCGGCAGCCACGGCCTTGGCCGGCGATGGGGTTGGCGAAGATGAGGATGGTTGAGGTCATGAGTTTTGGGGACATGATACGGATTGGAGGGGCGAAGACGAGGGCGGCTATTTTGGATTTTGGATTGGGGAATTTGGATTGAAAAAGGGGGTGGGGGAGGGGTTTGGGGATTCAAAGACTGTGGTTTGCGGGGGTTAGGCGCGATTTGGGGGGTGGTGCGGGGCGTTGACAGAGTGGGGGGATGGGATTATCAATGGGGGTTTGCAGGGTAGCGTAGACTGCGTCTGCATATATTTGTTTGAACGGTTTTGTGTGGGTTTATTGAGCGAATGGATGATCTGCCTATGAGTGATACGACAGTTGTAGCGATTAACGAACGTGCCGCCGAGGAATATTTCCGCAAGGGGCAGGAATCCGAGGCGCAGGGACTGCACGAGAAGGCGGTCGAGTTTTATGAACGGGCGTTGAACGAGAACCCGGATCATGAGTCGGCCTGTTTCCGGCTGGCGGTGTTGTATGACCGGCGGGCGGAAGACGCGAAGGCGATTGAATTGTATGAGCGGATCTGCACGAGCCCGCCGGTGCATATCAATGCGCTGATGAACCTGGCGATTTTGTACGAAGACAATAATCACTACGACGAGGCGTATCGTTGCCTCAGCGCGATTCTTCGGACGAATCCGAACCACGAGCGTGCCCGGCTGTATATGAAGGACGTGGAGTCGGCGCGGTCGATGTACTACGACGAGGATATGGATCGTCGGGGTGATCGGCGGAACGCGGTGCTGGAGATTCCGATTACGGACTTTGAGTTGTCGGTGCGGAGCCGGAATTGCCTGAAGAAGATGAACATTCGAACCTTGGGCGATCTGCTGCGGACGACGGAGCAGGAGTTGCTGGGGTATAAGAATTTCGGCGAGACGAGCTTGAACGAGATCAAGGCGTTGCTGGCGTCGAAGGGTTTGCGGTTGGGTTCGGCGGCGGACGCGGGCGCCGCGCCGGCCCGGCGTCCGACGGCGGTGGCGGGGGATGTTTCGCCGGAAGTTCTGATGAAGAGCGTGGCGGACATGGAGCTTTCGGTTCGCAGCCGCAAGGCGTTGCAGCGGTTGAACATCAACACGCTGGGCGAACTGGCATCGCGGACGGAGGATGAACTGCTGGGCTGCAAGAACTTCGGGCAGACGAGTTTGAACGAGATCAAGCAGCAGTTGACGACGTTCGGGCTTGGGCTTCGCAAGCTGGAAGAATAGTTTGCTTGCGAGGGCTCCGCGACGCAGGGATCGAATGTTGTGCGTAGGCGAGGGCTCCGCGACGCGTTGCGTCGCGGTTATTTATGCAGTGTGTGTTTGCTTGGGTATGGGTTGAGTGATACAGGGACGAGGACTGGGTGAAGGGCGTAGGATTGCGCCGGTTGCCCGGTCCTCGGTGTTTTCTATGGGCAAGCGATTTTTCTGGTCGTGGTTGTTGGCCGGGTTATTGTTGTGCCCGTTGGGGTGCAACCAGGATATTTTTCGGGCGTCGTCACCTTCGCCGCAGACGCCGATCGTTCGGGTTCGGTTGTTGCAGGATCAGCAGCAGGTATTGGTGTCGGCGACGGAGCAGCCGATGTTGCGGGCGGGGTCGCAGCCGACGCTGAGGGAAGTGGAGATGCCGCGGGGCGGGGCGGTGCTGGTGACGCTGGCGGCGGAGGGTTGGCTGGTGGGGAGCGTGCCGGTGGGCGGGGGGGAATTGTTGATCCAGCCGCGTGACGAGGGGAGCGTGAGCATTAACGGGCAGGCGTACCGGGGGCGGTATCGTTTTGTGCCGGTGGGGGGCGGGCGGTTTGACGTGGTCAACGACGTGGACGTGGACGGGTATCTGAAGAGCGTGATTTCGCGTGAGCTGTATTGGAACTGGGAGGAGGAGACGTACAAGGCGCAGGCGATCGTGGCGAGGACGTACGCGATCTACGAGGCGAAGACCAGCGGGAATAAGGGGTATTGGGATTTGTACCCGGATCAGAGGAGCCAGGTTTACGGGGGGATCGCGGCGGAGACGAACAAGAGCCGGATGGCGGTGGACGCGACGCGGGGGATTGTGGTGGCGTACGGGCCGGGGGGCGATGAGCACATCATCAAGACGTATTTCAGTTCGTGCTGCGGGGGAGTGAGCCAGTCGGCGGCGGACGCGTTTGGGGATGGGTATATTGTGCCGCTGTCGGATCAGAACCGGCAGGGGTGGTGCAGCGCGTCGCCGAAATACAACTGGGGTCCGGTGGTGATCGGGAAGGATGAGTTGACGCGGCGGTTCCGGCTGTGGGGTGCGAAGAAGGGTCGGGCGGAAAGGTCTATGGCGACGGTGGCGCGGCTGGATATTCAGTCGCTGAGCCGGTTCGGTCGGCCGGTGCGGTTTCTGGTGACGGATGTGAGGGGGAATCGGTATAGCTGGAACGGGGAGGAAGTGCGGTGGGCGATCAATACCGATGCGGGGGAGGGGACGACGGTTTACAGTTCGTTTTTCAAGATCATCGATGAGCCGAACCAGATTCGGATTGTGGAGGGTCATGGGTCGGGGCATGGGGTGGGGTTGTGCCAGTGGTGTGCGCAGAGGCAGGCGATGCAGGGGGTGAGGCATGAGGATATCGTGCTGTTTGCGTATCCGAAGGCGAAACTGGTGCGGGCGTATTGACGGGGGTGGGGGGAAGAATTGGCGGGGGGGAGGGGGAGACGCGCGGCCCGGAGGGCCGCCGCGAAACGGGGAGGGTGGGTGGCATGGGGGTTGCGGGGTGGGGTTGTCGGTTTGGGAACCGACGACTATGAGACGGCATATACAGCACGTGCAGCGGCCGATATTTCGGACGAATCCGAATCCTTGGAGACCGGGGGGAGGGATGCCGGGGAGAGGGGCGGCGTTTTCGTTTTCGAGGCGAACGACGGCGTTTGTGGAGATGCCGCGGGGAGGGCAGATGTCGGGTGAGGGGCGGAGCGGGCGGCGTTATTGGCCGGCGGGGGTGTCGTGGCTGGTGGCGGCGATGGTGTCGCTGGGGATGCTCATTTTGCTGTGGTTGGGATAGGAGAGGCGGCGTCCAGTTCCACTTTGAAAAGCAGATCGTCGCGGCAGATGTCGGCATGGGAATAGACGACGGGGAGGTTGGTCAGCGCGTGTTGCTGAAGCCAGGCGGTGAAGTGGGGGAGATAGCTCATATCCTTGAAGTAGGCGATCATTCGAGTCGTGTTGGGCCAATCCATCCGGCGGGATTGCAGGATGGCGTGGGCGACGTCCATGCTTAGATCGATTTGGCGGAGGGGGTTGTTCTGGTGAACGGAGCGGCCGTCGGGGGCGATGCTGGCGGTGCCGGAAATGTAGAGCTGGCGCAGGCCGAGGCGAGCCACTTCGACGGCGCGACTGAAGGCGCTGCGGTAGTCGATGGCCGGGCATTGCAGGGGGGAGGGGACGGCGAAGATCTTCATGCGGGGGGTCTTGGGTTTGATGGCCAGTGCGCCGGCGAGCAGGGCTGCGCCGGCGGGGTTGCCGCCGCCGAGCAGGGCTGCGCCGGCGGGGTTGCCGCCGCCGATGCCGGTGCTGGCGGGGACCATGTGGTTGAAGATGTTTCGCTCTTTGAAGAAGGCGTTGCGTACGGTGTTAAACTCCGTGTACCACTCCAACAGGCGGTCGAGATAGAGCCAGGTGCGCACGACGTGGGAGAAATCCATGTTGGCCAGGTGCAGGGCTGCTTCCATGCGTTGGAAGCAACTGTGGGTTTGCTGGGAGCGGGTTTGGCGCGGGTCGGCGGGGAGCAGGCCGCCGAGGTAGCAGTAGTCGGCGTCTTGGTCGGAGTAGGTTTGACCGACGGTTTGGCCGTCGAGGGAGATGGGGCGGACTTGGGCGTCGGAGACGGCGTAGGCTTGCGTGCCGGTGAGGTGTTCACCGGAGCAGGGGTCGCCGTGAACCCAGGTGAGGGGCCAGTGGACTGATCCCATGAGATCACGGGCGGGGCGATGATAGTTGCATCCGCCGAAGACGAACTGGGAGAGGAGGGTCATGGAGGCGGGAGGGAGGTTGCGGAAGGCGGTGGTTTGATCGGAACCTGTGGTACGGATGGAGAGGCAGTGTTCGAGGACGCCGCCGTGTTTGACGGTGGCGGTTTGGTGTGATTGGGGTGGAAGGGTGTTTGGGATCATAGTGTTGGTATCACAGCGACAGCACGTAGGTTACCAGGTCGTCGATCTGCTGCTGGCTCAAATTGGAGGTCATGCCCCGGTGGTCGCCCTTGTTGCGGGTGGTGATGACTTCTTTGATGGTTTCGACGGAGCCGTCGTGGAGATAGGGGGCGGTGCGCCAGACTTCGACGAGGGTGGGGATGTCGAAGGCTTGATGGAGTTTGTCGGTGGGGCCGGCGGTGCCGACGTCGTAGGACTTCATGGCCGTGAACAGGGGGGCTGGGTGGCAGGAGGAACAGCCGATGGAGGGGTCGTTGAAGAGGCGTTGGCCACGTTTGGCGGATTCGGAGAGTTGGCCTTTGACCAGGTAGGGGCTGGGGACGGGTGTGAGGGATTTGAGGTAGGTGTCAACGGCGGAGGCGTTGTCTTCGTCGGGCTGGGCGAAGAGGATGTACTTGAAGCCGGAACGGACGGCGGTTTCGGCATTTTCGCGGATACCCAGGCTCATGGACGGGGGTGTTTTGTGGGCCAGGAGCATGCTCTTGACGTTTTTGGGGTTGCCGATGCCGTCGTTGAGCAGGTCCCAGTTTAAGCCATCGGCGCGGGCGTCGGGGTGGCAACTGGCACAGCTCTGCCACTGCTGGAAGCAGAGGGTGGCGTCGTTGAAGAGGCGTTCGCCCTTGCGGGTGGGGCTCATGGGGACGGAGGGGGCGAGGGCGATGGAGCGGGCCGGGTGGGATTGGGCCGGGTCGAGTCCGACTTCTTCCATGTTGTCGCTGAAGTATCCGGCGACCCATGCGTGATTGTTGATGACGATCAGCCCGCGGGGGCCGATGGTGGATAATTTTATCCGCCGGCGCAGTCCGACTAGGAAGCTCAGGTCGTCGGAGGCGCTGGCCGAGGCGCCGTAGCTGCCGGGTTTGCTGGCGCCTGGGGTAAAGGGTTTGGAGTTTTTTGTGCAGGGCCGGGCGGTCGATGATGCTGATTTCGTGGGTGCCGGCGTGGGTGGCGCAGAGGTATTTGCCGTCTTGGGAACAGGCGACGGCCCAAGGGTTGGCGGCTCCCAGATCGACGTCGTCGAGCAGGACGGTGTCGAGGAGTTTTTTGTCGGTCAGGCTGATGATGCTGAGGGCGTTGGTGTTCATCCAGCCGCGTTCGACTTGGGTGGTGGGAAGTTGGTAGCGGCCAAGGGTGTGGGTGGCGTAGGCGAATTGGCCGTCGGGGGAAAGGCAGATGCCGCGCAGGGAGGAGGAGCCGTTGGGCAGGGGGATGGAGGCGATGACCTTTTGGGTGGCGGTGTCGATGAGGCTGACGTGGGAGGAGATGTAGCCGCTGTCGGAGCGGCCGCGGGGCAGGTGGTTGGCGACGGTCAATAGTTTGCCGTCTGGGGTGAGGGCGGCGGAGACGGGCTCGCGTAAGACGGGGATGCGGGCGAGTTCGCGTTGGGTGGTTAAGTCGAGAACGGAGACGTCGTTGTTGAAGCGGTTGCAGACGTAGAGGGTTTTGCCGTCGGGGCTGAGGACGGGGGCCATGGGGGTGTGTCCGGCGGGGAGGGTGGAAAGGATGCGGCCGGAGTTGGGGTCGAGGAGGAAAACGGAGCCTTCGGGGGATTCGCCGGTGATGAGGAGTTGGGTGTGGTCGGCGGACCAGGTTAGGCCGGTCGGGGGGAGGGGAAGGGGGATGGACTTGCAAACTTTTGAGGTTTTCAGGTCAACGAGATCGATCCGGTTGGCGGTGGTTTGGGCGACGTAGAGGGTTTGTTCGTCTGGGCTGGTCAGAAGGGTGCAGGGGGAGAGGCCGGAGGAAATGTCGGCGGGTTGTCTGGGACGAGGCGGTAGATGGCATGAGCAAGGAAAAGCTGAGTAGACTGGACAAAGCTAGAGAGGCGAAATTGGTCCATTGGTTGAGGTGTCCCATGTGGATCTTTCCTTTTATGCGTGCTTTGGGCAAGTAGGGAGTGTGTCTATCATCATACTATACCCATACAGCTTTGACGATAAAGTGTTTAATCGGGTTGTAAAAAACTGGTGGAAGGGGGAATTGTGGCTTTATCCGGCCGGCGGGGAGGTTCAGGTTTGCTTTGCGGGTTTACGTTGTGATGAATCTTTCTGGCGACTTGGTCTGGTTAAGGTTGCCCTATCCGGAGTTGTCAGACGTTGGGGTGGAGTTTTCGGGAGGGGAAGGATTCCCAGGCGGCCTTTCGCGTGTTGCAGTCCACGGCCAGGATGCCGCCGGATGCCGGGATTGACTACGAGAATGTTTCCATCGCAAGAACGGATGTTGGCCGACAGAGCAGAATCCACCGATCTCCGTTTGGCAGTTGACGCAGCAATTGTCGCCGCAGCGTGTCGCAGACCGGCCGCAGATCGGACTCCGCAGGCAGATCGTTGTACCGCCTGGCCGCCCAACCAATGCTGGCCAGCCAGAGCCGCTCTGCCACATGCACCACGCGCCCACCAATGTCATTGCTGTGGCGAAAGAAGTCGGCTAGATCGTCCATGTCATGATTTCCCCGCACCGCGTAAACGGGTGCCGTCCGGGTACGCACCCAGTCCGACAGAGACAGTTCCGGGGGATTCTGCGCCTTGGCCACCTTTGACCGATCCGGGCCGCCGTAATCGACATCCCCGGCATGCAACCACGCCGCGATGTCATCGAGTGGCGGGCTGGGCGGCAACGCACCGTGCGTGTCGGAGCAACAGGCGAGTTTCATGATTTGCATTGGATCGGCCATGGCCTCACCTTGCCAGTACCCCCAGGATGTAATTCCAGCAGTTGCGGCCAGCCAAAACCCTTGGGCGGGCGGATCAGCCAGTAGAGGGGTTCGACGAGTTGCCCATGCCCATTCTTACCGGCAAGTCTCTATGGCTGTGAAAATAAGCAAGGCCTCGCGGGTTAACGCGAGGCCTTGGGAGAAGCGAGGGCGACGGGGCTCGAACCCGCAACCACCGGATCGACAGTCCGGTACTCTAACCAATTGAGCTACGCCCCCGTGCTCGTCAGAGGCGGATAATTTAGCGGGGGGAATCGGATTGTCAAGAGGTTGGAGCCAGATGCGTGTGTTGCGCAAGTGTTGCGGGGGAAAGCAGCTTGCATTACGGATTGGGAGGCGGAGTGGTATAATGGGCGGCGCATGATCCTTGCGGGAATAGATGAAGCCGGGTACGGGCCGCTGTTGGGGCCGCTGGTGGTGGGGTGTTGCGCCTTTGAGGTGGACGCTGCGCCGGAGGATGAATTGCCGTGTTTGTGGAAAAGGCTGGGGAAGCTGGTCAGCAAGAAGCGTGTTGCGGGGGGGAAGAAACTGCATATCAATGACAGCAAGCTGGTGTATTCGTCGTCCAGCGGGCTGAAGGAATTGGAGCGGGCGGTGCTGGCGGTGGGGGCGACGTATGCGGGATGGAATGAAGATTTGCGGGGTTTTTTGGCGTGGACGGCCGGGCATGCGGTGGGGGAGATCGCGGAATATGCGTGGTATCAGCCGGCGGGGGGAGAGGCGTTTCCGCTGGAACAGGATGCGATGTCGGTGCGGCTGTTTGCCAATGCGCTGCGGATCGAGATGGAAAGGGCCGGGGCGCGGTGCGTTCATCTGGCGGCACGGGTTTTGTGCGAGCGGCAGTTGAATCAGTTGATGGAGCGGACGAGGAACAAGGCCAGTGCGCTGTTTTCGACGACGGCGATCCACCTGGATTATCTGCTGGGGCAGTATGGCCAGCGGGGGTTGACGATCTTCTGCGACCGGCAGGGCGGGCGCGAGCATTATGGGGCGCTGCTGCGGATGATGTTTGAGATGTGGTCGCTGGAAATCGTTCGCGAGGTTGAGGGGTATAGCGAATATCGGTTGCTGCGGGGGCCGCATGGGGTGCGGATCATTTTCTGCGAGAAGGCGGAAAGCCAGTGCATGCCGGTGGCGCTGGCGTCGATGCTGTGCAAGTATATTCGGGAAGCGTTGATGCGCCGGTTTAATGCGTATTGGCTGGGGCATGTGCCGGGGATTGCGCCGACGGCGGGGTACTATACGGACGGGATGCGGTTTCTGGATCAGATCGATGCGCGGCGGCGGGAACTGGGAGTGACGGATGAACAATTGATCCGCAGCCGGTGAAGCGGCGCGGTTGCCAAGCGTCGGCGGGGTTGATACCGTAGCCGATGCTTTGCTGAAATGCTTCTGGGAAGACGGCGAAACAGAGGGGGCTGATCCGCGAAACCGCAAGCGATGTTGTAAGCGTAGCGGCGAAAGAGAGCATTTCAGCAGAACACGTAGCCGTCAGAACAGGAGGCATTGCATGCCGGTCGAGAAGTGGTCGGAAAATGTGTTGGTGGTGCATCTGGCGGATGACCCGCAGTTTGCGGACGATCTGAGGTCGATGGAACAGCCGGCGGTGTTGAACGGCAGCCACGCGGTTCTGGATTTCGCGGCGGTGCATTACATCAACTCGTCGAACCTGGCGAAGCTGCTGAAACTGCGGAAGCAGATGATGGCGGACGGACGGCGGTTGGTGTTGTGCAGCATCAGCACGCAGGTGTGGGGCGTGTTTCTGTTGACGGGTCTGGATAAGGTTTTCGAGTTCAGCGATAACGTTCCGACGGCGCTGGCGACGTTGCAGATGTTGAAGAGCAAATGACGGATGTGCGCCTTTGGGGCGTGTGTTGTGGAAATAGTGAAGCCCGCCGATGGGAATCGGCGGGCGTTCTTTTTTTGTCGTCAGGTCAGGGGGTTCAGGACCATGCCGGTGGCTAGTTTGGGGAAGAAGTAGGTGCTTTTTTGGGGCATGACTTCGCCGTGCCTGCCGAGGTCTTCCAGGGCGTGGAGGGGGGTGGGTTGGAGCAGGAGGGCCAGTTGGTATTTGGAGCCGTCCACCTGGGGGGTGATGGCGTTGGGGTCGGCGGTGTAGCCGAGGGTGATGGGCTTTTCGGGGCTGAAGCGGGGTTGGAGGATTTCATCGACGAGGTAGCGTTGGAGGATGGCGACGTCGAGGGATCGCCAGGCGGAGCTTTGCTTGGGTTCGAAGGATTGGAGGATGGCGGGGTTTTTGAGATGGAGAGTGTAGAGTTTGCGGGATCGGCCGTCGAAAAGGCCGAAGGTGTGGGGAGGTTGGGAGGCGATGGAGGCGGCGAATTTTTCCATGTGCTCGGGGAGGAAGGGGGATTCCTGGAGTTGGGCGTTGTCGCCGAGGGTTTGCTGGAGGGAGGGGATGTCGAACTGGGCGAGGCCACCGATCAGGCGGTGGGTGGGGAGGATGAGCAGGCCGGGGTCTTGCATGCCGATGAGGACGAACATGCAGAAGTTGGCGGGGTGGTTGGGGGGGAGCGGGCCGCCGTTTTTCTTTTCCATGTCCTGTTGGTATTGGAGTGCGGTGGTGTAGCGGTGGTGGCCGTCGGCGATGTAGACGGGCTTGTCGGCCATGAGGTCGATGACGGTGTTGATGGTGTGGGCGTCGTTGACGGACCAGAGGTCGTTTTTGACGCCGGCGAGGGTGCCGGAAAGCATGGGGAGGGAGAGGTTGTGGTAGAGGGCGGAGGTGACTTTGTTACCGGGATCGCTGAAGAGGCCGAAGATGGGGGAGAGCTGGACGCCGGTGGCGTGCATGAGTTTGAGGCGGTCTTCGATGGGGCCTTTGTAGGTTTTTTCGTGGGGGACGATTTGTCCGGCGCCGAAGGGGGAGAGGCGGACGAGGGCGATGAAGCCGCGGCGGTGGAAGGTTCGGCCGGCGTGGTCGTAGGACTGGGTGTAGGGGTAGAGGGCGGCGCGGGAGTCGTGCTGGAGGATGCCGGCGGAGAGCCAGGCTTGGAGGGTTTGGTTGGCCTTGCCGTAGGTTTCGTCGGGGCCGGCGGTCTTGGGAGGGAGGTGGGGCAGGTCGATGGTGACGACGTTGTTGGGATGGCGGGCTTGGAGCTCGGCTTTGTCGCGTTCGTCGAGGACGTCGTAGGGAGGGGCGATGACCTTGGAGAAGTCCAGGTCTTTGCGTTTGGGGTAGTGGATTGCGGCGAAGGGACGAATCTGGGCCACGGGTGCTCCTTTTTATAGAAGGGGAATGATACAGGGAAGGGAGGGGGATGAAAAGTTGAGGGATGATTGCTGCCCTACGGGCAGCCGCGAAACGGAAAAAACCGGAGCCCACGGATAGTTATCCGTGGGCGTTTGGGTTTGGGGAAGTCAGATGGGGTGGGGGGGTCAGGTGGGAGGGGGTTGTTGTTCGCCGCGGGGGAAGGAGGCGCGTTGGCGGAGTTCGGCGGCCATCTCCTGGGCGCGGCCGCGCCACTGGCGGCTGACGTCGCGGACGGATTGGCTGGCTTGAGTGGTGGCGTTGCGGACGCGGTTGCTCAAGGCGGTGCGGCGGTCGGGGCCGCGTTCGGGGTCGAAGAAGTACATCAGGCCTGCGCCGGCGGCTAAAGAGCCGACGGCGACGAGGGAGAGGGTGAAGGCGGAGGTGCCGGTGCGGATGGTGGGTTGGCTGAAGGATTGTCGCATCCGGCGGGATAGGCGCCGGCCGAGATAGCGGGCTTGCTCGGGGGTGAGCCTTTCGGTGAGTTCTTCGCGCAGACCGCGGGCGCGTTCGGCGGCGTTCTGTAATCCGGAGGTGAACTTTTCGGATGTTTCGTGGAGTGCGTTGCCGGCAGCGGCTTTGAGCAGGCGGCGTCGGGCTCGGCCGAGTTGCGGGTCCATCAGATACATCAGGGCCGCGCCGACGCCGATGCTGCTGAGCAGCGACAGCCCGCTTCCCATTAGGTTTCGGCTGGTCATATTGTGTCTCCTTTACTTGAAGGCAAGGGGTATCGTGATGTCCGGGAGGGGAATGGTGCAAAGCGGGTGCCGACGAGGACGGCGCGGGGGATTGTGTGGGAACGCATCTGGCCGCTTGAGTGTGGCGGCGTCAGCGGCGATAATTTTCGGCGGCGGGAAACCCGAGCGTCGGGAGGCGACAAGGGACGTTAAATCGGGTAAATATTGGGGTTTTGAACCGCGCATTCATACGATACGAGGCGATCAATGCAAAATTCGAAGCACGAGAAGGTCAACAAGGAACCGGCCGAGGCGGGTTCGACAGGTTCGGCGGGATTGTCGGATTTTATTCGGGACATCATTGGGGAAGATTACAAGAGCAACAAATATGGCGGGCAGGTGGTGACGCGTTTTCCGCCGGAGCCTAACGGGTATCTGCATATCGGGCACGCCAAGTCGATCTGTCTGAATTTCGGGATTGCATTGGAGAACAACGGGCGATGCCATCTGCGGTTTGATGACACCAATCCCAGCAAGGAGGAACAGGAATACGTTGACTCGATCATGGAGGACGTGCGCTGGCTTGGGTTCGATTGGGGTGAGCATCTGTACTATGCTTCGGATTATTTCCAGCAGCTTTACGAGTGGGCGATTCTGCTGATTAAGGCGGGGAAGGCGTATGTGTGTGATTTGCCGCCGGAGGAGGTGAGCCGGACGCGCGGGTCGTTGACGGAGCCGGGTAAGCCGAGTCCGTATCGGGATCGGTCGGTGGAGGAGAATCTGGATTTGTTTGCGCGGATGGAGAAGGGCGAGTTTGCGGATGGTTCGCGGACGCTGCGGGCGAAGATTGATATGGGGCATCCGAATTTGAACATGCGTGATCCGGTGATGTATCGGATTCTGCACGCCAGTCATCACCGGTCGGGTGATCGGTGGTGCATCTATCCGATGTACGACTGGACGCACGGGGAGAGCGACTGGATGGAGGGGATTACCCATTCGATCTGCACGCTGGAGTTTGAGAACCACCGGCCGTTGTATGACTGGTTTATTGATACGATCAGTTCGCTGGGCGCGGGGCCGAAGAAGGTGTCGTATCGGCCGAGGCAGATCGAGTTTGCGCGGCTGAATCTGACGTATACGCTGCTCAGCAAGCGGAAGTTGTTGCAGTTGGTGAAGGAGGGGCACGTTTCGGGGTGGAACGATCCGCGGATGCCGACGATCAGCGGTTATCGTCGGCGTGGATATACGCCGGAGGCGATCCGCAATTTTGCCCGGGAAGTGGGCGTGACCAAGTTCGACAGCATCATTGACGTCAGCCGGATGGAGAATGCGCTGCGGGAGGATTTGAACAAGCGGGCTCCCCGCAAGATGGCGGTGCTGAATCCGTTGAAGGTGGTGATTGATAATTATCCGGAGGGGCAGAGCGAAGAACTGGATGCGGTGAACAATCCGGAAGACCCGGGGGCGGGGACGCGGAAGGTGCCGTTCTCGAAGGTGATTTACATTGAGCAGGATGACTTCAAGGAAGTTCCGCCGCCGAAGTATTTCCGGTTGACGCCGGGGCAGGAAGTGCGGTTGCGTTATGCGTATTTCGTGAAATGCACGCATGTGGTGAAGGACGGGCAGGGGAACGTGACGGAAGTGCATTGCACGTATGATCCGGCGACCCGCGGCGGGGATTCGCCCGACGGGCGCAAGGTGAAAGGGACGATCCATTGGGTGTCGGCGGAACACGCGTTCGAGGCGGAAGTCCGGCTGTACGATCATCTGTTTGGCAAGCCTGATCCGGATGAGGTGCAGGAGGGGCAGACCTTTTTGGCGAATTTGAATCCCAATTCGCTGGTGGTGCTGAAGTCGGCGAAGCTGGAGCCGAGTTTGAAGGATGCGGCGGGGGGGGATAAGTTCCAGTTTGAGCGGCATGGGTACTTCTGTGCGGATGCGGTGGATTGCAATGCGGGGAGGCCGGTGTTTAATCGGTCGGTGTCGCTGAAGGATTCGTGGGCGAAGGTGGAGAAAGGGAAGAAATAGGGGATTTGTGAGTTTTGAGGAATACGGAGCCCCGGACATTCATCCGGGGCTTTTTTGGTTATGGGGGTTAGGCGTATTTGGGGTTTGCTGGGGGCAGCTTTTGGACCAGTTTTGGCGCAGGCGGGGTTTGAGACGGCCCAGGAGGATGATCCAGGCGGAGCCAAGAAGCGTGAGTAACAGGGTGAGGGTGAGCTGGTGGGCGGCGGTATTGTTCGGGGCGGTACGCAGCAGGTCTACGCGGGTGGAACAGAACCAGTGGGCGGAAGGAATCAGGATGGCGAGGCTGAGGAGCTTGACCTGTAGCCAACGCTGGCGGAGCAGAATGCGGGGGTGTTGAAGGGTGAGGGCGATTCCGAAAACGATTGCGCCCAGCAGGGAGGGGATGACGAGGTAAATCATGAGGTGGCCGATCAGGGAGAGGAGCCAGAGTCGGCGAGGGTCGGAGGGGGGAAGCGAGGTGAAGCTGCTGGTAAGCCAGGTAAGGGTTGCGGAGGCGAGGCTGCCGAAGTAGAGGGAGACGCAGAGGATTTTGGGCAGGAGGAGCCAGGGACGCAGGCCGCGGCCGGGGTGGCGGCCGAAGCGGTTGGGAGGGGGAGTGGGCATGAGGGGAGTGTAATGGGGTGGGGACGCGAAGAGCAAGCCACTGCGGGAATGGGGCGGCGGAAGAGAGGATTTCAGCAGAGTAATGGGGAGAGAGCAAGCCGAAGGGGAGGTTGAGGGGAGAGTTATTGCTCGGAGCCGGGGCCGCCGGCGGGCATGAGTTCGGAGAGGCGGCTGAGGCCGTGGGCGAGGCGCTGGTCTCCGGGGAGGGTGGCTTGGGGTTGGGGTTTGGATGTGGCGGGCTCGACGCGCATGCCGTGTTTGTAGACGAGTTCTCCGCCGTACCATTGGGAGATGATGACACCGGCTGTGCCGATGAGGGAGAGGATGGCGGGGAAGAGGCCGGAGTTTCGGCGACGTCGTGCGGCGAGATTGACGGATTGGACGGCCATCATGCCGACGTTGAGCAGGGCGTGGGTGTTGGCGGTCTGCTTCATGGGTCCGCCGGGGGAGATGGTCAAATAGTCGGCGGCGCCGGTGATGGCGGAGACGATTCCGCCGGCATAGGCGCCGAGCAGGCTGTAGTAAGCGGCGTCGGCGTAGGATTGTTTGCCGGTGGAAAGGTGCATCAGGTCCATGACCGCGCTGAAGGGGAAGAGGGCGACGGGAGAGGCGATGACCTGGGGATGAAGGGGATGGCCGGCGAGGGTGAGTTGTTTCATGGTCGAGACTCCTTTTGCGGGAATGGGCAAGGTTGGTGCCAATGGGATTTGTAAAGCGTCGCGTTTGCAGTCCCGGCGATGAATCGCCGGGCTTGTACGAGGAGGGCTCGTTGGGGGGATTGGTGGCGTGGGAGGTATGCGGGTTGCAGCATGTGGGGAGTGGACCGGTTGTTCGGTTCGATTGGTGTTTATGGTTTTTATTGAAAGGGGCTCGCCATGGCTTGGTTCAGAAGCGAATTTCATAATCTGAAGGATCTGTTCGTTCAGCAACTGGAGGATCTGTACGATGCGGAGAAACGGCTGACGGGAGCGCTGCCGAAGATGGCGGACGCGGCGACCTCGCCGCAGTTGGTCGAGGCGCTGCGACAGCACGAGACGCAGACGGAGATTCATGTTCAGCGGCTGGAGAATATCTTTGACCGGCTGGGGATGCGTCCGCAGCGTGAGACCAGCGAAGCCATGAAAGGGTTGATCGATGAGGGCCAGGGCATGATCAACGCCAAAGGCGACGACGCGGTGCGGGATGCGGCGTTGATCGCCGCGGCGCAGCGTGTTGAGCACTATGAAATCGCCGGGTACGGGACGGTGCGGACGTACGCGCAGCAGTTGGGGTTTCAGGACGTGGCCCAGACGCTTCAGCAAACGCTGAATGAAGAGGGCGAAACCGACAAGCGATTGACGCAGCTTGCGGAGTCCAGCATCAATGTGCAGGCGGCACACTGATGGGTGGGTTTTGGATATAAAAACGCCAGGGACGAAAGTACGACTTTCGTCCCTGACGTTTTTGTAAGGATGCGACAGGCATCAAATCAGACGTTGCGTTCGAAGTTCGAGGCGGGCGCGGGGGCCGGCTCGGCGTTCTTGCGGGCGGCGTCGATGGCGGCCTTGCTGTCGGCGTCGGGAGCGACCCAGACCTTCATATCGGTGCTGAGATCGTCGGCGAAGCGAATCTTGACGGTATAGGTGTCGATGCGATCGAGCCGACCGGGCAGAAGCACGTCGTCGGGGTTGATGTTGAAGCCCTGGGCCTGGAGGGCCTTGGCGATATCGGTCGCGGTGACCGAGCCGAAGAGGTGGCCCTGCTCGTTGGCCTTGCGTTCGAGGGTGACCTCGACGCCGGCCAGTTGCTTGATGAGGGCTTCCTGCTGCTCGCGACGTTCGCGTTCGATCCGCTCGATTTCCTTGCGGCGGGCTTCGACCTTCTTGACGTTGTTGGGCGTCGGTTCGACGGCCAGTTCCTTGGGCAGAAGGTAGTTGCGGGCGTAGCCGGCGGAGACTTCGACGATGTCGCCGACGCGGCCGACGTTCTTGATGCTCTCTTTGAGAAGAAGCTTTACGGTTGCCATAATAACCTCAGTTGCAGTTACTGTTCGCTAGTTGCTGATTGAAACCACGGGACGCTGTTACTAGCAACTAGCCACTAGTAACCGCAACTCGTTGTTTAGAACGGGATATCGTCCTCTTTGAACTGCTGTTCGTCGCCGAAGGGCGGTTCGCCCTGGGGCGGCTGCGGCTGTTGCTGCGGGCGCGGCGCCGGTCGGGCGGGGGCGGGGCGTTGGGGGCGTTGGTCTTCACCGCCCTGGTAGCTTGCGCCGCCGCCACCGGATGCACCGCCGCTGTTGCGGTCGGGCATGAGCTGGAAGTTTTCCACGACGACGGCATGCTTGGAGCGTTTGCCGCCGCCTTGTTTGTCTTCCCAGGTGTCGAGCTTGAGCCGTCCCTGGACGAAAAGGAGCCGGCCTTTCTGGCAGTACTGGTTGATGACCTCGGCCTGCTTGCCGAAGGCGGAGCAGTCGATGAACATCACCTCTTCACGATCCTGTCCCTGGGCGTTGCGCCACTTGCGATTGACCGCCATGCCGAAATCGACGACGGGCGTCTGGTTCGGCAGGTAACGAAGCTGCGGGTCGCGGGTGAGGTTACCCATGAGGATGATTTGGTTGAAGCTGGCCATAGCGGGCCTCTCTTTGGGTCTTTAGAGGATGTTATTCCTTGGCCGGGGCCGCGGATTCATCGGAATCGGCGGTTTCTTCGCGGCGGGGGCGGGGCGCGGTCGTCGCGACGGGGGCCGTCGAAGGAAGGCCGATCCCAGCTATTGCGTTCTTCGCGGGGCTGGATGGGCTGGGGTTCGACGGCGGCCATTTCCTGTTCGTTGAGGTGGTCGGCCTTGAGGACCATGACGCGAAGGATGTCTTCGCTGAGGTTGACATCGCGTTCGATGCCGGAGACGGCCTTACCGGGGGCGCGGAAGTAGCTGATGATGTAGGTTCCGCGTTTTTGACCGGCGACCTCGTAGGCGAGCTTTCGCTCGTCCCACTTTTTGAGGACGGTGATCTGTCCGCCGTGACGTTCGATGGTCTGGCGGACCAGGTTGAGCATGGCCTCGGGCTCCATAGCGCCGGCGGGGCCAAGCAGGAACATTCCTTCGTATACGTTCAGTCGTTCTGCCATTACATGCTCCCAAGCATGGGTTTTAGTCGGTCTACCCGACCGCTGGGGGGTCGTCGGCGTTGAACCGATTCATCGCCGATACGATTCCGTTTTCGATCCAGGCGAGGATGGCGTTTGCGGCGCGATCGCAAGCCGGATCGATTAATTTTCGTTGGTCCGCGGAAAACTTTCCGAGGACGTAGTCTTTACCGGCCATGGGCGGCGGGGGGGCGTCAATGCCGACCCGCAGTCGGGGATAATCGCTGGCGCCCAGAGCCCGCTCGATGTCGCGGAGGCCGTTGTGACCGCCGTTGCTGCCACCGGAGCGGATGCGGATTTTTCCGCAGGGCAAAGCCAGGTCGTCCAGGACGACCATGATATCCGCAGGCGCGGCTTGGTAAAATGCCATAGCCGCCTGCACTGACCGGCCGCTCAAGTTCATGTACGTCGTGGGCTTGAGCAGCAGCAATTTTTCGGTGCTCCCTGTCGCCAGGGGCACGTTGGCGTCCATCGCCAGGCCGTCGAACCGCGACCGCGCGAGGCGGTCGAACTGATCGGGTTGCGACGTCCAGGCCAGGCGCCAGGCCAATCGATCCACAACCTCGTAACCGATGTTGTGGCGGGTGCCGAGGTACTGGCGTCCGGGATTGCCAAGGCCGACGACCAGTTTCATTGCGCTCGGCGCTCCGTGGGTTACTTCTTTTCCTTTTCCGCGGCTTCGGCTTCCTCACCCTCGGCCGGCTTGCGACCGATGACTTCGGGCTCGGCGGTCTGGCCTTCGACGGCAGCCGGAGCGGCCTCTTCAACGATTTCCTTGACGGTGGCGACGATCAGATCGCCATCCTGAAGGCAGCGTACGCCATCGGGCAGCTTGATGTCCTTGACGTGGAGCACGGCGTTGAGGCCGAGTTCCGAGACGTTGAAGCGGACGTTTTCGGGGATTTCGGTGACGAGACATTCGACTTCGAGGTTGGCGATGATCTGCTGGAGGACGCCGCCGTCGGCTTCGCCCTTGGGGGTGCCTTTGAGTTCGAGGGGGATGGTGACCTTGACCTTTTCGTCGAGGTTGACGCGGGCGAAGTCCACGTGGATCAGTTCGATGCCGAGGTGGTCGTACTGGACTTCCTTGACCAGCACCTTTTCGCTCTTGCCGTCGAGGGAGAGGTCGAACAGATGGGCGCCGTGGTTGAGGAAGTTGGCGACTTCCTTTTTGGGAAGGGTGACGGGGATGACGGCCTGCTTGTGGCCGTAGATCACGGCCGGAACCAGACCCGCGTCGCGGAGACGCTTGTTGGCGCGGGAACCGAGTTCGCCGCGAAGTTTCGCACTGACTTGTGCCGTTTGAACTGCCATAGTAGCTCCTCTGGATATTTGCAATTTGCGATTTGCAATTTGCAATTTTTGAAAACTCGAAATTGTCCTTTTTCAACTGCAAATTGCGAATTGCAAATTGCAAATCTGTTTCACTTATTCATCCTGCATGGTTGTTGTTGCTGTTACGGAACAGGGCGCTGACGGATTCGTTGTGGTGGATGCGGTGGATGGCTTCGCCGAGGAGTTCGGCGACGCTGAGGACGACGAGGCGGTCTTTGATGGCGTCGGCACGGTTGCCGATGGGGATGGTGTCGGTGACGGCCAGCTTGGTAAAGGGGCAGGAGGCGAGGCGTTCCATGGCCGGGGGGGCGAAGACGGCGTGAGTGGCGGCCATGTAGACGTCTTTGACGCCGTAGTCGCGAAGCATGCGGACGGCGTCGGTCATGGTGCCGGCGGTGGTGATCATGTCATCGACCATGATGACATTTTTACCGGCGACGTCGCCGATCAGGTGTTGGGCGATGGCTTCGGAACCGCTCTTGCGGCGTTTGTCGATGATGCAGATTTCGCCGCCGAGCATGTTGGCGTAGGCCTGGGCCCGTTTGACGTTGCCGACGTCGGGGGAGACGAAGACGGTGTTGATGAGGTTGAGGCCCTTGAACCACTTTTTGAACACGGGTCCGGCGTAGAGGTGGTCCATGGGGATGTCGAAGAATCCCTGGGCCTGGGCGGCGTGGAGGTCGATGGAGACGACGCGGTCTGCGCCGGCGCGTTCGATGAGGTTGGCGACCAGACGGGCGGTGATGGGGGTTCGGCCTTCGTCCTTGCGGTCCTGGCGGGCGTATCCGAAGTAGGGGATGACGGCCGTGATCCGCTTGGCGCTGGCGCGGCGGAGGCAGTCGATCCAGATCATGAGTTCCATCAGGTGGGCGTTGACCGGATGGCAGGTGGGTTGCACGACGAAGCAGTCGCGACCACGAACGTCTTCTTCGACTTTGACGATTAGTTCGCCGTCGGGGAAGAGTTCGGTGCGTCCGCGGCCCATGGGGATTTGCAGGTAATCGCAAATCTTCTGGGCCAGCAGGGGGTTGGCCCGTCCGGTGAAGAGTTTCAATTTGTCTGCGTCTGCCTGGGACATCGTTATCCTTTCAAAACCGCAGTTTCCGTCGAGACGTTGCCGGCGATGGTGGTTCCTTCCGGGACAAGGCTTTGCCGGGGCACCATGGCGAAGGGGCCGATGATGCACTCGGCGGCGATGCTGGCATCGCGTCCGATGAAGCTGAAGGGGTGGACGACGGTTTCCACGCCGATGTTCGCGCCGGATTCGATGTAGGTTCCGGAGGCGCTGACGATGGTGACGCCGGCCTCGCGGAGATGCCGCTGGATGCGGTACTGCATGATGGCGTCCACTTCGGCCAGTTGCTGGCGGGTGTTGACCGAGAGCACGTCTTCGGCCGAGACGGCCTGGACGGCGATGACTTTTTTACCGGAACGGCGGAGGATGGCGTAGACGTCGGTCAGGTAATACTCGCCTTTTTTATTGTTGTTGGTCAGTTGCGAGAGGGCCGAGAGGAGTTCTTCGGACTTGAGGCAGTAATAGCTGGGGAAGACTTCGTGGATTTCGCGTTGTTCTGGGGTGCAGTCGGATTGCTCGACGATTTCGAGGAAGTTGCCCTGGTTGTCGCGGAGGATTCGGCCGTAGCCGGTGGGGTCGTCGAGAACGGCGGTGGCCATGCTGGCGGCGGCGTGTTCGGAGCGGTGGGTGTGGAGCAGGGTTTTGAGGACTTCGCCGCGGATGAGGGGGCCGTCGCCGGCGAGGATGAAGACGTCTCCGCCGTGTTTTCGGAGTTCGTCTTCGCACATGCGGGCGGCGTGTCCGGTGCCGAGTTGTTCGGTTTGTTCAACCCAGTGGATGCGTTTGTCGTGACCGAACTGGGCGATGACTTCGTCTTTGCCGTGTCCGACGACGACGACGACGCGGTCGCAGCCTGCGCCGTAGCAGGCTTGGAGGATGTAGTCCAGCATGGGCTTGCCGCAGACTTCGTGCAGGGGCTTGGGCCGCCTGGACTTCATCCGCGTGCTTTTGCCGGCGGCGAGGATGATGGCTGTCAGATGAGACATAGTTTAATGCCGATTTGCGATTTGCAATTTGCAATTGAAAGGCGGGGGAACGTCCTCTGCTTCTTCAATTGCAAATTGGCGTTTGCAAATTGCCAATCAACCAAGCTACCCCGCCTGGATTCGAACCAGGACAAAGAGAACCAAAATCTCTTGTGCTACCGTTACACTACGGGGTAGTGAAATCGGACGGTTTGGGGCCGTTCGGTTTATTTTTTTGACTGATCGAGAGGGGAGGGATGGGCGTGGGGCACACGCCGGGGCGTACAGAGGCACTGTTTCGCCTACCCTTTCGGACACGAGTCCGAACCTCTCGACGATCTCTCCGATTACCGGAGAAGGGGTGTATGTTACGGACGGCCGGGGTTGTGTCAAGGTGTGATTGGGGGTTTTCCAGAGCCGGGAACGGTTACGGGGTTGTGCGGCCGGGGGGAAAGTGTCACAATACCGCGGATGTGACACGCCAGGAACTAACCGACTGCTCGCAGAGCGGTCAATACTCCAGGGATATAATGTTGGGTTCGGGACACGGCTGTGTAGGCCGGGTTGTCCTTATCAGGCTGGAAGACGTGTTGCAGACATAGCAGCGAGATTGATTTTATGGCTGAAAATAATTCGACGTCATCGGATCAGGGTTCGTCCAATGTGCCGGCGGGCAAGCGTCGGCGGGGATGGTGGTGGAAGACTCCGCTGGGGTTGGTGGTGCTGTTGATTCTGCTGGTGGTGTTTGCGCCGGCGATTTTGAGCACCTCGCCGCTGCGTAATTTCATCCTGGGGCGGGTTAATAATAGCCTGAACGGTTCGGTGCAGGCGGATGACTGGTCGATCTCCTGGACCCGCGGCGTGGATGTCCGCGGGCTGAAGGTTTATGACCAGGACAACAACCTGGTTCTTACGGCCGACGTTCATACGCCGATGTCGCTGCTGGCGGCGGCGCGGGGGAATATCGACCTGGGCGAGACGAAGCTCGACGTGGATTTCAAGAGGCTGACGATTGACAAGCAGGGCAACACCAATTTGCAGAAGTTGGTTAAGACGGGGCCGGCGCAGCCGGCTAAGCCGTCGGGGCCGGCGGTGGCGCAGCCGGCTGCGGCGGCTCAGCCGTCGCAACTGCCGAATGTTACGGGGAAGATCACGATCAAATATCGGGGCAACGTGCAGGGCGAGGCGTTGCCGGCGCCTGTGACCATCGAACCCAGCCAGATTGTTTTGAATATTCCTGACATCAATAAGACGATTACCAATGCGATCAATCTGACGTATCGGGTTGGGAGCGGGCCGGTGAGCAGCGTTTCGCTGGCCGGCGGGGTGGATGTTGTTGAGAACCGGCGGATTGTTCCTGTGAAGGCGATGGTTGTTGATCAGAAGCTGGAGTTGAACAACGTGGATCTGGGGGTGGCTTCGCCGCTGATGAAGGTGGCGAAGGTGAATGCGCAGGTGGCGGGCGTGGCCAACGGGGCGGTGCGGTTGAACATGGCCGGGATTGGTAAGCTGACGGCCGAGGGTGGGATCAAGGTCGCCAATTTTCTGTTGGGCGGAGATGTGCTTAAGGGAGACGTGTTCAAGTCCAAGCTGGTTGAATTGCCGGTGAATGTTTCCCGCCAGACGGCGGAGGGCGTGACGGTTCTGGCGATCGATCGGCTCGGGGTGCAGTTCGATCAGGGCCGGATCATGTTGAGCGGGAAGGCGCCCAGGAGGCGCTGACGAATCTGGCGGAGAAGAAATCGCCGGGTTATGCGGGGAATCTGAAACTGATCGTGCAGGTGACGGATCTGCCGGGGCTGGCGAACACGATGCCCCATACTTTTGCGCTGATGCCGGGTGTGGAATTGACGGGGGGATCGTTCGTTGACGAGACCTCGGTGGCGATTGCGCCGGACGGCGTGTCGATCAAAAGCCCGTACAGCCTGAAGGGTTTGGCGGCGGCGAAAGACGGCCGGCAGGTGGTCGAGCCGCTCCAGCCTGTCGAGGGCACATTGGAAGCCAAGGTGGTGCCTGCCGGCGGGGCGATGCCGGACGTGCGCAATATCGTGTTGAAGCTCAGCAGCCCGTTTGCCCGGATCGACGGGGGCGGGGAATCGCTGGCGGACGTGAAGATCACCGGGTCGTACGATCTGAAGCAACTGAGGCAGGATTTGGGGCAGTTGTTCAGGCTTGAACAATTGCAGGACGGGCGGGGGGATTTTCTGCTGACGACCAGCGGCGATTTCACCAAGGCGGGCGGGGCGGTCAATGTGCAGGCGAATGTGAATGCCCGTAATTTGGCCATCAAGCTGCCGGCGGCGGTGTGGAATGAGCCGTGGTTGGCGCTGAATTGCCGGCTGGACGTGCTGCGGGATGAGAAAGATGCGCTGAAGGCGGTGCGCAATCTGGCGGTTTCGTTGCAGACGGGCGATGCGCAATCGCCGACGGTGGATGTGCTGGTGAACGGCGAGGCTGACTTTGCCGGCAACGGGGCGCTGGCGGGGGCGCGGTTTGCGGTGAAGAAGGCCAATATCAATCTGCCTAAGGCGCAGGAGGAGTTTGCGGCGTTTGTACCGGCGATGCGCAACCAGCCAGTGAGCGTTGCCGGAGGGAATGTTGTTGCGACGGTGGCGGGTTCGTATGACGGGGCGACGCTGGTTATCGCCAAGGAATCGCCGCTGAGCGTTGTGGTGCGGAATCTGCAAGTGCGGAAGAATTCCGGGCAGGCGCTGCCGGTCGATGAGAATATTGACGTGCTGCTGGCGGGGGCGGTCAAGACGGCGGGGGGCGCGATGGACGCGGCGCTGTCGAGCTTTTCCGTCGCGGCGGGCAAGCTGGTGAATGTGCAGAAGACGGGAGATAAGGATTTTGTGGTGAAACTGTCTGCCGACGGCAGGATGCAGCCCAATGGCGGGCTGACGCTCTGGGCCGATCTGGGGAGGCTCAATGCGTTGAGCCAGGCAATGGGCGCCGGCGAGGCGGCGGCGCATTCGGCCAAGGTTGGGGATCTGCGCAGCGGGATACTCAACGGCACGGTGGCGCTGAGCCCCAATGAAAAGCCTGCGTTCAATAATATTGATGCGAATTTGACGGCTGATTTGTCGCTGGCGACAAGCCGCGAGCCGCTGAATGAGAAGATCGGGCTGCTGCTTAGCGCCGTGGCGCAGGATGATTTTTCGACGCTTACCGCCAATGTGGATGTGACCAGTTCGCTTGCCACGACGCGGGTGCGCGATGCGCAGGTGGTGTTGTCACAAAAGCAGGGGGAGCGGAAGGTGACGCCGGGTTTGTTTGACATGGTGCCCAAGGCGCAGGTTGAGGTGGATGTGAAAGACCTGGCCGGGGTGATGGCGGTGGCGGATGCGTTTTCGCCGCCGGCGGCTGCGCCGGAGCGAGCGGTGTCGGGTTCGGACGTGATCGGTCGGCGGCCGGGGGCGGTTGTGGCGGGCGAATTGCCGCCGCTGCGGCTGTTGAGCGGGTCGGCGTATCTGAAGACGGTTGTTTCGCGTGAGGCGGGGAAGACGACGACGTTGAATCAGCAGGTTGTGGTTCGTGATTTGTCGTTCAGCCGGGGCGCGGTGACGTATACCGCGGCCAAGGAGAAGCCCAACACGATCAACCTGGCGGTTGCCATTGATACGAAGGCGGGCGAGGCGGGGGCGTCGGTGCTTCAGCAGATTGAGAAGTTGTCGATCTCGCAACTGGATGCGGATCTGGTTACGGGAACGCTGAAGATGACGCAGCCGATTGTGATCGGCGACGTGGGCGGGTTGATGCGGTCGCTGTCGGGCGGGGCGAGCGGCGCAACGCCGGTGAAGCTGGCGGGGTCTTTTGCGATGGCGGGGAAAATCGCCAATGTGACGAATTTGCTGGAAGCGATGCAGGGCAAGCAGCCGGGCGAGGTGTTTCCGGTGAGCGGGGACTATGAGGCGACGCAGGCCGTCAGCGCCCAGGGAACCAACGTGCAATTGGCGGGGGGTTTCACCGCCTCGCAGTTGCGGGTTTTCCAGGGTGAGAAGGTGGCGTTTGCCGAGGAGAAGCTTCAGCTTGCCAATGATGTGGCGTATGACACTCAGTCGGCGACGGCGGTTTTTAACAACGTGCGATTGGATATGGCCAGCAGCGATGCGCTGCACGTGATGGTCAGCGGCCGGGTTGTGGGGCTGAACGCACAGCGGCAGTTTGATAACGTGCAGGTGAAGCTGACGCCGGATTTGGCCAAGCTGTGGGCGATGGTCAAGCCGATGCTTCCGCCGGACAAGCAGGAGACGCTGGGGGATATTGCGGTGTCTGGCAAGAAGGAGAACAGCTTTACGATCAGCGGGCGTTTTCCGGCGGATCAACCGCTGGCGGTGGCGATCAAGCCGCTGAACGTTCGCGGGGAGTTGAACGTCGGATCGTTTGAATGGAAGTCCAAGGGGCTGAAGGTGGAGAATCTGACGATTCCGGTGAATCTCAATGCCGGGTTGTTGCAGACCGTTTACATGGCAGCGCAGGGGGTGCAGTTGCCCAAGCCGGCCGATTGCAACGGCGGGAAACTGGATCTTGGCGGGATCGGCATGAACCTGGCTTATCCGATGCCGCACTTGAGCATTGTCAGCGGGCAGAAGATTTTGCAGAACGTGCAGGTGAACGCGATGCTGGGGAGTTTTCTGCTCGGGGCGGTCAACCCGATCTTCCTGAATCCCAAGGACATGGCCGGGGAGATCAATCTGACGGCTGTGGAGTGTCGGGATTTGCCGCTGACCTGGCTGATGCCGGGCGAGAAGGGCGGCGAGCCGTCTACGCCGGAGAAGGGCGGACGGGCGGAGTTTGTGTTTTCGGTCACGCCGATCACGATTGACAGTCCGATCATGAGTCAGTTGCGTCAGATCGGCGGACGTTCGGGTCAGATCGCCGGCAACATCAAGGATGCGCATGTGGTGATAGAAAACGGGCAGATCACCTCGAATCTGCCTTTGAATCTGGACAACAACCAACTGACGTTTGACGGCACGGTGCGGATGTCGGATCGTCAGATCGTGAACATGGATCTGGCGATTCCCAAGGGGTTTATTTCGGATACGTTGATCGGGACGATTCCGGGGATTCCGACGAAGAACATACAGCGGGCCTTGCCGGCGGTGATTCATGTGCCGATGCGGGGGCCGATGGACAAGCCGGAATTTAACGTGGCCGAGGCGGTGGCCAAGTCGATTGCGCCGGGGAACCTGTTGCCGGGATTGCTGGGAGGCGGCGGTAAATCGAGTTCCGATGCGCAGCCGTCTCAGGGTGGTCAGCAGGCGAATCCACCGACTCAGGACAATCCGGTGGGTGATTTGATTGATCTGTTTGGGAAAAAGAAGAAGTCCAAGAAGTAGGGGGGTCGGACAAAGAATGAGGATGTTTTTATAGCCTATTTGATCGAACCGGGCTCTGGTGATATCTTTAAGCCTTTCAGGGCTCGGGCCGGGCTGGCTTGCAAGTTGTGTTTCTGGATTTTGACAAGGAGAAAGCGTGTCGCCTCAATTTCGTCGTTCTTCGCACTTGTTCAGCAGTGAATCGGTGACCATGGGTCATCCGGATAAAGTCGCGGACCAGATCAGCGATGCCATTCTGGACGCCATTTTGGCGCATGATCCGCATGCCCGCGTCGCCTGTGAAACGCTGGTGACGACGGGGCAGATTGTTTTGGCGGGCGAGGTGACGCTGAATGACAAGGCCCGGATTAAGGTGGACTTTGCGCAGATCGCCCGGGACACGATCAAGGAGATCGGTTACGTTCATCCGGAGATCGGTTTTGATTACCAGAGCTGCGGCGTGTTGACGTCGATCCATTCGCAGTCGCCGGATATTGCCCGGGGCGTGGACTCGGCCGAGGATGATCGGAAGGAATTGGGCGCCGGCGACCAGGGTTTGATGTTCGGGTATGCGACCGATGAAACCGACGTGCTGATGCCGCTGCCGATTCACCTGTCGCACCGGATCGTGGAGCGAATGGCGGATTTGCGGATCAAGGGCCGGATGCCGTGGCTTCGACCGGACGGCAAGAGCCAGGTGACTGTTGAGTACATCAACGAGCGGCCGGTTCGCGTGCATACCGTGGTTGTTTCGACCCAGCATGACGAGAGCGTTCTGGATCGCAAGAAGGACGTGATGACCGAGAAGGCCAAGCGGGAAATCATCGAACAGGTGATCCGCCCGGTGATCCCCCGCAAGCTCTGGAACGATGAGATCATTTTCCACATCAACCCGACGGGCAAGTTTGTCGTCGGCGGTCCTCACGGCGATACCGGCCTGACGGGCCGGAAGATCATTGTGGACACCTACGGCGGCCGGGGCGCACATGGCGGCGGGGCGTTTTCGGGCAAAGACCCGACGAAGGTGGATCGCTCGGCCAGCTACATGGCCCGCTACATCGCCAAGAACGTGGTGGCTGGCGGTTTGGCTCGCAACTGCGAGGTTCAGCTTGCCTACGCGATTGGCGTGGCCAATCCCGTGAGCGTGACGGTGAGCACGGAGAATACGGCCGTGATCCCCGAGGATCAGATTGCCGAATTGATCAAGGCGAACTTCCCGCTGACGCCGCGTGGGATCATCAAGCACTTGAACCTGCTGCGTCCGATTTATAAGCAGACTGCCCGCCACGGCCACTTTGGCCGGCTGGCCGTCAACGGCGGCTTTCCCCTGGGAAAAGACCGACAAGGCCGACGCGCTGGCCAAAGCCGCCGGTTTGACCGCCCGCAAGGCCGGGTAACGGGTAGCGGCAAATACGAAGCATTAGAACACCGGGCGGCGGATCACTGTATCCGCCGCCTGGTTCTTTTTTGATGGCAAAGAAGTCGTTTCAGAACCGACAAACGAGTCGGGCAAGCCCGACCGCTAAAGGGGTTCTGGAACCGCTTCTAAGAAGCGAGTGCGGCTGTATTCCCGCGGTCGCTACGTTGGAGGCGGGTTTGTGATGCGTGGGGGTGGGATGCGTCAATTTTTCGCATTCTTTGGGGTGCATCGCATCGGTAGGATGTGCGATTGATTGAGGATGGCCCGCCGTGACGGGGGGGGGAGATTTTCAGAGGGGATCTGTATGCTTCCGCGTACGTTGTTTGTGTTGGAAGAGTTGCCGCGCCAATGCGTGTCGGTGCGTGGAATCGTGCAAGGCAGCGAGGCGACGATGGGGATGGTGTCGTCGTGTCTGCTGCTGATGGAGCGGCTTGCCCAGCGCGGGCACGAACTGGGGCTGTTGGCGGTCATGGGCGGCAGCGTGCGGGACCAGTCGTTTCGGACGTTTGCCAATTTGGATGATGCAAAGGAGTGGCTGGGTTTGGGCCGGGTGATCTGGTGTTCGTGGGGGCGTTATTCGACGCTGAAGATGCTGAACGAGGCGGGGTATAAGCCGGTGTTGTGGATGCACAATAATTTGGAGCCGGAGCATCCTGCCCATGTGCGTGCATTGGAAAAGGGTTTGCTGAGCGGGATCATCACCGTGTCTGACAGGGCTAGAATGACATCGCTGCACACGGGGGCGTACAAACGGCTTGGCCGGGTTCATAACGTGCTCAACCCGTTTTTTGCGGGGGAAATGCAGGGGGATCTGCAGCGGTATCGGTCTAGACGGCTGGTGTTCACGGGGCAGATGAATAAGTTCAAGGGCGGGCATCGCGTGCTGGAAATGTGGCTGAGCGTTCGGGAGTTGTTGCCGGACGCTTCACTGGTTTTCGCGGGCTCTACTCAGCTCTATGGGCAAGGCCGGGAAGTCGGACGGCTGGGGGTTTCGATGCCCTGGTTTGAAGAGAAGTACCTGGAGCCGCTGGCCCGTCGCTTTGGATCGTTGCAGGCCAGCGGTATTGAGTTGACGGGTATTCTTTCACCATGCCAGTTGCGGGAATTGTATGGCCGCAGCGCATTGGGGATTGTTAATCTTAATTGGGATGGACCGACCGAGACGTTCTGCTGCGCCGGCGTGGAGATGCTTGCATGCGAGCTGCCGGTTTTCAGCGTTGCCCGAGGGGCGTTGCCTGAAACCGTCGGTTCGACCGGGGGGGCGTTGCTGCATCCGAATTCCAATTTGAAGGAAGCCGCCCGGCAGGTGGTGAATCTGCTGCAAACTCCGGGGCGATTGCAGGAGATGGGGGAAGCGGGAAGCCGGTGCGTCAAGGCTCGGTATGATCTGGATCGGATCGCGGATCAGTGGGAAAGGGTTTTGGCGGAAAAGAGTGATAATTTGCATAGGACCAGTGGGCCGTGGGCGTGCCATCGGCCGCCACGGTATTGGATAGAGCGTCTGGCTGGTTACACGCGATGCGGGGGGGCGATGGATGCGACGTTGGGGGTGCTGCGGAAAATGCGAAATGTCGAGGAGCCGGTGTGACGGGGGAGGCTTTGAGAAACGGCAAGCGAGGGGGAGGGCGTGGAGAGGTCGGGAGCCCCGGATGTACATCCGGGGCTTTGAGTTTTGAATAGCGAGGAGTAGTCGTATTCGGGGGACGCGAAGAGCGAGCCTTTTCGGGGACGCGGGGCGAAAGAGGGGTTTAGTTCATTGACGATGCATTGGCTTTTTGCGGAACAGGAACTTTTGCCAGGGCAATAGTGCGCTGATGGGGAAGGGGGGAAATCTCCGGCATGATTGCGGGGGCAAGCCTAGTTTTTGCAGGGCTTGGCGGGCGAGGTGCGCTTCCAGCGGGATTCTTTCCCAGTCGGCGAACATTTTGCGCAACTGCCAGGGTGGGCAGGCCCACGGATGGTTTGGGAGGCGGCGGAAGTCTCCGAGAAAGCGGTGTCCGTGGTGTTCGAACAGGCGGAATGGCGTTGGCGTGCTGAGGTAAATCCAACCGCCCGGCCGGGTGGCGCGTTTGAGCTCGTTGATGAATTTCTGCCGCTCTTGCGAGGTGGGGATAAATTCCAGAACCGAGACGCACACGGTCAAATCAAACGCTTCGGTTTCAACGGGCAGGGGTTGGCCGGGCGTGTTCTGGAGAAAGACGACTTGTTCGGGGGACAGGTCGTATCCTGCGGCGCGGATTCTGGCGGCTCGGATTGAAAGGAGGTTGGGGTCTATGCCTACGATCCGGCGGGGGTGCAGGATCGGCGAGAGGGCCATCGCCACCGTTGTTCCGCCCGTGCTGCAACCGACGTCAAGGATTGTTTCGACCGAACCGACAAACTGTTCGAGCAGAGGACACAGACTGCGCTGGTGCAAATTGACGCGGCCGAGTTCTCTTTGCACGAACGCCGGATTGGGCCGAACGGTTGGGGTTTCCGCTTCAGATTGCCCGGCCGGATGAATGTCCTGAACGCCGGCTCCTCCGCGAATGCACTGGGCAAAAAGAGAGGAGTAGGGCTCTTTGAAAGAACCGCCTGAAGGAATCATGGGAACCTCCTTGAAGATGAGAGCGGCAATCACGGTGCCAGGAAAATTTTGCGGGTTCGGTCAAGTTGTCCCGGCGTTTGGGGGCCTGCCGATTTTTTGGGCCGGGAAGAGGCATTTGTCCCGAGTCGGCATTCTTCTTGCGAAGCGTTGTCGATGGAACTTTTGCTCGTATTTGACGGCGGACGCTGCAAATTGGTGAAAGGAGGTTGAAGCGGACAAGTGTTTCGACGTTTGACCGGACAAAGCCGAGCCCAGTCTTGATGTTCAAACCAATCCAAGAGGTGAGTCATGATCCGACAGTTTGCAATTGCATTAGCGACATCGGCCGCCCTGGCGACGGGAGTTTTGGCCGAAGACGTACAGCAGGACCAGTCGCGACAACAGTCGCAGCAAGATCAAGCCCAGCAGCAGAATCCGTCCCAGCAGGCCGGCGCTCAGATGGGCGATTCCGAGGTGAGCGACGCCACGTCGCAAAACCCCGACCGCGCCTTTGCGGCCGTGCTGATCAGCCACGCCCGGTTGCAGCAACAAATCAGCCAGCTTGTCGCCCAGAAGGCGACTAATCCGCAGGTGAAGCAGTTGGCCCAGGAGATTGTTAACGATCACCAGCAGTTTAGTCAGCGGATTCAGCAGGCGGCCCAGCAGGCGGGCATTACGATTCATCCGGAGCGGTTGCTTCCGCGTGATCGGGCCGTGCTGAATTACATGGAACAGCTTCCGGTGAGCACGTTGGAACGCAACTACGTCTTCTTTGAGGCTGGGTCCAATCAGACCAATTTGCTGTTCAGCCAATGGGCGGCGAACAATGCCCAACGGCCGCAGATCAAGCAGGTAGCGCAGGAGATTGCGACCAAGCTTCAGCAGCGCAGCCAGACGATTCAGCAACTGGCCCAGGCTGAGGTCAGCGGCGGCGCCCAGCCGGCCGGTGGACAGATGGCCCCCAGCGGTCAGCAGGGTGGCGGGTCCAGTGGCCAGCAGGGTGGTAGCTCCGGTGGTCAGCAGGGCGGTAGCTCTGGTGGTCAGCAAGGCTATTGAAGCTGTCGGTTTGCTTTTGATACGGCAAGTGTTGAGGGGAGAAAACGACGTTTTCTCCCCTCAATTTTTGCTTTTCATGGGGCTGGCTTGTGATGTTGTGTCTGGTAATTGGGTTGGCAACCTTGACAGATGCGACGAAGGCGGTAAAGTGTTTCCTCTGTTTGACGGGCGGGCAACCGCCAGTGAGTCGGGGCCATAGTGAAATGGGATCACGCCACCATGGCATGGTGGAATTTGGGGTTCAAATCCCCATGGCTCCATTAATCCCTTCTTGAATCCGATCCCATCCAAAACGGGCAGAGATTGAGCCGCCAAGACCGCCGAGAAAGGTCCGTTTAAGTTGGTACTGTGCAAGCGAAGCGGGGGAGGCTATGCTGAATAGACTGGGTGGGTGAATTTGTAGACGAGGAAGAACACATGGGGAAAGCGGAAACGAAGCCGAATGACGGGACCGGATTGGTGGCGATGGACCCTTGGCTGGAGCCGTATGCACCGGCACTGCGCGACCGCTACAGTTATTACAAATCGGCCTTGGCCCGCTTTGAGGCGACGGGGGGGTTGCTGGGGCAGATCAGCCAGGGCCATCAATATTTCGGGTTTACCCGCGGGCACTGGGAAGGCAAGCCGGGGGTATGGTATCGGGAGTGGGCGCCGGAGGCGTTGCAGTTGCGGTTGGTGGGGGACTTCAATGGATGGGATCGTTTTGCACATCCGATGGTTCGCGATGCGTTTGGGGTATGGAGCGTGTTTCTGCCGGATGAACAGTATGGGCGGAAACTGACGCATCAGAGCCTGGTGAAGGTGCATGTCATCAGCAAAATGGGGGCGATGGATCGGATTCCGGCGTATATTCGGCGGGTGGTTTACGATCCTCGGGACAAGAATTTCACGGGGCAATATTGGAATCCGCCGGAGCCGTATGAGTTCAAGAATCCGCCGCCACGGGTTCAGGGGGGATTGCGGATTTATGAAGCGCATGTGGGGATGGCCCAGGAAGAGGCGAAGGTGGGGACGTTTACGGAGTTTGCCGAAAAGATTCTGTCCCGGATCGCCAAGCTGGGGTACAACGCGGTGCAGTTGATGGCCATCATGGAGCATCCGTATTACGGATCGTTCGGCTATCACGTGAGCAACTTTTATGCGGTTTCGTCCCGGTTCGGCACGCCCGAGGAACTGAAGGCGTTGATTGACACGGCGCACGGCATGGGTTTGCGGGTGCTGCTGGACGTGATTCACAGCCATGCGGTGAAGAACGTCCATGAGGGGCTGAGCCAGTTTGATGGGACGGATTACCAGTATTTTCATGCCGGCCCGCGGGGGCAGCATGTGGCGTGGGATTCGCTGTTGTTTGATTACAGCAAATACGAGGTGCAGCGGTTTCTGCTGAGCAATGTGCGTTACTGGCTGGAGGAGTTCCGGTTTGACGGGTTCCGGTTTGACGGCGTGACCAGCATGATGTACCTGGACCACGGTCTGGGCAAATCCTTTACCCGCTATGACGAGTATTTCGGGGACAACGTGGACCGCGATGCCCTGGCGTATCTGCAACTGGCCAATCAGTTGGCGCATGCGGTCAACCCCCATGCGATTATGATTGCGGAAGACGTATCGGGCATGGTTGGCACTGGCCGGCCGGTGGATGAGGGCGGGCTGGGTTTTGATTATCGCCTGGCGATGGGGGTGCCGGATTACTGGATCAAGGTGCTGAAGGAAAAGCGGGACGAAGCCTGGAATTTGCAGGAAATCTATCACACGCTGCTGAACCGCCGGCGGGCGGAGAAACACGTTGCCTACGTCGAAAGCCACGATCAGGCGCTGGTGGGGGATAAGACCATTGCCTTCTGGCTGATGGACAAGGAGATGTACTGGAATATGAACCGGGCCAGCAAGAGCATGGTGATTGACCGGGGCATCGCACTGCACAAGATGATCCGGCTGATTACCTTCAGCCTCGGCGGGGAAGCCTGGTTGAACTTCATGGGCAATGAGTTCGGACATCCGGAGTGGATTGATTTTCCCCGCGAAGGAAACAACTACTCCCACCACTACGCCCGGCGGCAATGGTCGCTGGCGGAGAACGGATATCTCCGTTATCGGGGGTTGAACGAATTCGACAGGGCGATGCAGGAGTTGGATGTCCGGTATAACCTGCTGAACGACCCGTTCATTGAACAATTGGCCGTTCATGACGACTCGCGGCAACTGGTTTATCGGCGGGGGCCGCTGGTGTTTGCGTTTAATTTCCACCCGACCGAATCGTATACGGACCTGCGCATTCCGGTGCCGGATCCGATGAACTACAAGATTATTCTCAATACCGACAATCAGCGTTTTGAAGGATTCGGGCTGGTGGATGAGAATGCTACTTACTGGAAGCAGGACGAGCCGATGTATGGCCGGAAGCAGAGTATCCAGATTTATCTGCCTTGTCGCAGCGCAGGGTTTCAGCGCCGGGATGAGGCTGTCACGCTCTGTTGAAATGTTCTTGGAGAAAACGGCGAAACAGAGGGGGTTGATCCGCGAAACCGCAAGCGATGTCGCCAGCGATGCGGCGAAATAGAGGCTTTCAGCAGGGCAAAGTTGTCACGCCTGTTATTTGTGGAAGCGTGTGATGTCGATTTGTTTTCAATCGTTACGTTCCAGCAGCGGGGGCAATTGTCTGATGCTCTGGACGGAAAGAACCCGTCTTTTATTGGATTGCGGGATCAAGACGCAGATCGGATGTCGCGAGTTGTTTGCCCGGCATGCTCCGAAAGTGGACGCGGTGATCGTTTCGCATGCGCATAGCGATCACATCTGTTATTCATCTTTGCAGGTGCTTCGTCAGAGCGGGACGCCGGTGCATTGCCATCAGCAGATTGTTCGGCAGATTCATGGGAAACATCTGAAGAATGGGGATTGTGCGACGGGAATTGAGTCGTTTTCAGATCGGGCGTTTGAGGCGGGGGATTTTGAGGTTCATCCGGTGGGATTGCCTCATGCGCCGGGGTATCCGACGTTCGGGTTTGTGATTTATGCGGGCAGCGGGAAGGGTCGCCGGAAGATGGTGGTTTGCACGGATTTCAATGATTACCGGCCTGTGTTGCCTCATATGGAGGAGGCGGATTTTGTTTTTATCGAGGCTAATCATGATCTGGAGTTGCTGCGTAAGTTCTGGAATCCTTCGAGCCTGTATCATTTGAGTAATCCGAAGACGGCGGAGGCGCTTTGCCAGGCGAGTGGTGGGGGGCGGTTTGCTCCGCGTCGGGTTATGCTGGGGCATCTGAGCAAACAGCGGAATACGGCGGCTTTGGCGCTGGCGGCGGTGCGGGATCGGTTTGATCGCGAGGGGGTGAAGATGGAGTTTTCGCTGAGCGTGGCGCCGTATGAGGAGCCTTCGGAGGTTGTTGGGTTGGATTGAGACGTGTTTTTTTGGGGGGGGGCGAAAGGGAGGTTAGTGATTCGCGAAACCGCAAGCGAATTTGAGGGCGTGGGGGCGAAAGAGGGCGTGGGGAAGTCGGAGCCCCGGATATGCATCCGGGGCTTTGTGTGTATAGGGGGCGTTGGGGATGTTTGTATTGTGGGGACGTTAGAGCCAGTGGGTGATCAGGTCTGCGCAGGTTTGGGTGCCGTCGAGGCGGGGGCGGGGGGTGGGTTGAGGCGATTTGAGCAGTTGTTGCAGGGAGTCATTCCAGTGTCCGGCGGCAAAGTCGGACGTTTCGATCTGGCGAATGCGAAAGTAAGAGGGTGCGCCGGAGGCGAGCAGGGGGTCTTCGCGGAAGCCGGTGCGCTGGGGATAGAGCAGCGCTGCTCGGGAGGCGGCGCAGTCGGTGATGATCCCGTGGCCTAGCTTTGAAACGGCGGCGTGGCAGACGCTTAAGACGTCCCAGAAGCCCAGCGAATGTGTATTGAGGGTGACTGGGCGGACGTTTTCCGGCAGGCCGGGGGCAAGCGGGGCAGGGGTGAGAAAGAGAAATTCGCCGGCGCTGCGGGCGGCGGTGTGGAGCGTTTGCGCGGAGATGCCGCCCCGCATGGCGATCAGCACGCGCGGGCGGTGGTCCTGGGGGGAAATGGCCAGTAGTTGCAGGGTTTGGTTTGGATCGCGGCGGTTGGGATCGGCAATGAAAGGGACGTCGATGGCCTTGGGGAAAGGGTTGACGGGTTGGGGGAAGGGCAGCCGCAACAGGCATTGTATTTTTTCGTATCCCCGGCGGATGTGGCGGAGCAGGTCGGGGTAGCGGGGGTTGTTCAGCAAATAGGGTTCGTAGATCCAGTCCCAGGTGAAGTTGCCGACGCCGATGCCGGGGATGCCGGCGGCATCGGCGATGTAGCCGGCGACGAAGGGGATGTCGGCGACAATGAGCCGGCCGTGGTGTTGGCGGATGAAGGCGAGTTCGTCGGCGATGAGTCGGGGTTGAAGAGGGAGAAAATCGGCGACGTTCTTCAGTGTGGCGGGCCAGTTGAGGTTGAGGGGATCATCTTCGACAGCGCCGCGGTCAATGGTGACGTTGTGATAGAAGACGGCGGGGCTGATGTTGTCGAAAATCCATCCGGGGGCGCTGGTGCGGACGTGAATGGGAAGCTCGGGATGGCGATGGCTTAGGGCGCGGATAATGTGGGCGGCCCGGCGAGCGTGGCCGTAACCATGGCCTGTGATGTAATAGATGATGGACATCCCGATATGCCTTTGCGTCTGCGTGGTGTTTTTTCGGGTCGAATCAAGGCGTGGGAGGGGTGTCGGGGGCCGGCGATGGCTCGGGTGTTGGTGCGGGGTTGGTCGCCGGTTCGGGGGTCGGTTCGGGGAGTTTGTTGGCGGCGGGTGAGGGTTCGGATTGGGGGAGGTCTTTGAGGCTGTTGAGGCCGAAGAGTTCGAGGAAGCGTTTGGTGGTGCCGTAGAGGATAGGGCGGCCGGGCTCTTCGGCGCGACCGGCGATTTTGACGAGGTGTTTTTCCATGAGGCTGCGGATGGTTTCACCGCTGGCGACGCCACGGATGGCTTCGATGTCGGCACGGAGGATGGGCTGTTTGTAGGCGATGATGGCCAGCGTTTCCAAGGCGGCTTTGGTCAGTTTGGCATCGGCTTCGCGTTGGTGGAGTTTTTTGAGATAGTCGCCGAATTCGGGCAGCGTGAGCATCTGGTAGCCACCGGCCACCTGTTCGATGCGGAAGGCGCGGCTGGCCGAGGCGTATTGTTCGTTGAGGGTTTTGACGGCTTTGCGGATGAACTTGGTGGAGGGCAGGTCCATCAGTTCGGCCAAGCGGGCGGCGGTGAGGGGGTGGTGAGTGCTGAAGAGCAGCGCTTCGAGGATGGAGGGGTTAACAAGCGAGGCTTGATCGGCATCGGTTTCGGGTGCGGCATCCTGATCGGCGACGTCTTCGACGATGCCGTCGGGTTGTTCGGAGAGGGGGCCGGCTTGGGGCGCGGTTGATTCGGCCGGATCAACAGGCTCGGCGGGGTTTTGTGATTGCTGTTCGGTGTCCATCGCGTCATCGTTCCTGAGAAGCCACGGTTTGGGCGGCTCAACGTCAGCAAAAAAACAGGGGCGACCGGTTTGGGTCGCCCCTGCACATACCCCCTAGGGGAGTCGAACCCCTGTCCTCTGGCTGAGAACCAGATATCCTGGGCCACTAGACGAAGGGGGCGTGTCTGGATCGACGTCCCAGGAACGCGGGATTATGGAGGGGGAGCGGCGTGGAGTCAAGGGTGGCGTGAGAAGCGAGACGGAGGTTTGTCCCTTTGCGAAACCGCAAGCGAGGTCGAGGGCGCAGGGGCGAAGGAGGGTGGGATGGGATTCGGAGCCCCGGATGTGCGAACATTGTGCACGCCTTTCGTAACCTTTTGCGCCACGAGTAGTTCGCGGATTGGATGCGACGGACGTAGCGGCGAGGAACTGGGTGTATGCCAAACCTGCTGGTTAATGCCGCCCGGATCCGCTGCAACCGTAAACCAACGCAGCCGTCCCTGCATAATGTTCGTGCATCCGGGGCTTTGAGTACGGGGACTGTTCTTATTGGGGGACGCGAGGGACAAGTCACTTCGGGGGCGAAATGGGGTTTTGGGTTAGTGGTGGATGAGGCGGACGATGTCCTGGTAGGTGACGAGGAGGAAGACGCCGAGGATGAGGGCGAGGCCGATGACCTGGGCGACGGATTGGGCGCGCTGGGAGAGGGGTTTGCCTTTGATTTTTTCGAGGATGAGGAAGGTGAAGAGGCCGCCGTCCACGATGGGGATGGGGAGGAAGTTTACTACGGCCAGATTGGCGCTAATCATGGAGAGGAACCAGATCAGCCAGTCGATGCCCTTGAAGGCGAAGTGAGCGCCGGTGGTGACGATGCCGACGGGGCCCATCATGTTTTTGTAGGAGACGGAGCCTTGGAACATGCGTTGGAGCGTGATGTAGAACTGGAGGATGAAATCACGGGTTTCGGCAGCGCCCCAGGCGGCGGCGACGAAGGGGTTGGAGGTTTTGCGCGGTTCGACCTGGTCGGAAAAGACGGAGGCGAGTTCGTTGAGCATGAGGGGGTTGGAATAGCGCAGGCCGGCGATCCAGCGGATCTGATCGGCGGTTAGATGGAGGGTGAAGTCTTTTGGGCCGGAGGGGGTTTGGGCGACGATGGAGAGGGGTTGGGCGGGATTGGCGGAGGCGAGGGCGTCTTTGACTTGGAACCAGGATTGGACGGGGTGGTTGTTGACGGAGAGGATGCGAGCGCCGTCGGGGATGCCGGCCTGGCGGGCGGGGCTGTCTTCGACGAGCCCGGCGACGATGGGGGTGGGGTCGTAGTAGTCCATCGCGATGCCGAAACCGATGCGGCCGTTGGGGAGCTTGATGGCGGGTTTGACTTCGATGGGGGGGATAACTTTGCCGTTGCGAAGGACTTCGATTTGAACGGGGCGGTCTTGTTGGCCGGCGTTGTTGACGATTTCGATGAACTGGGCGAAGGTGGGGTTGACGGTTTTCAGACCGCCCAGGGAGACGGAGACGATGGCGTCGTCGGGGAGGAGTTTGCCTTTGGCGGGAGAGGTTTCGGGAACCAGGTGGATCATGGGGCGGGGGATCATGCCGGCGAAGTTGAGGGGGTCGCCGCTGAAGGTGGCTTGAAGACGTGGGGAGATGTTTACGATGCGGGTGTTGCCTTTGGCATCGAGCACGGTGAGGGCAACGGGTTGGCCGGCGGAGGTTTGCAAGGCGCGGTCGAGTTTGTAGAAGTCTTTGTGGGGGTCGATGGCTTGGCCGTTGATCTGGACGACTTTGTCGCCGGGATGAATGGCGAGCATTTCGGCGGGATAGAATTCGGGGGAGCGGTAGTTTTCGGGAATGAGGCTGTCTTTGTCGGTGTTGGCGATGAGTTGGACGGGTTTGCCGATGCCGATGGCGAGGAGGCCGGTTTTTTCGTCGCGGGCGCGGGCGGGGGTGATGGTGAGCTGCTGCTCCGTGCCGTCGGGATGGCGGACGAGAATGGGGATGGGCTGGTCTTCCTTGACGAGGGCGACGGCGAGGCTGATTTTGGCGAAGTCGTGTTGGTATTTACCGTCGAAGTAGAGGATTCGGTCGCCGACATGGAGGCCGGCGTGCTGGGCGGGGGAATCGGGGGCGATGCTGCCGACGATGGCGGGGGGGACTTTGTATCCCATCAGGAACAGGGCCATGAAGCCGAGGCCGGCGAGAATGACGTTCATGACGACGCCGGCGGAGACGACGAGCATGCGGGCGCTGATGGATTTTTTATTGAAGGCGCGGGGGTCTTCGGCGTCAGCGCCGGGTTTGAGATCGTCCTGGCCGAGCATTTTGACGTAGCCGCCGAGGGGGAGCCAGTTGACGCGGTATTCGGTTTCACCGATGTGGCTGGTATTGATGCCGGGGACGCCTTGGCGTTGTTGTTCCTGGAGGGCTTCGAGTTTTTTGGCGCTGGAGCCCCAGGTGAGGCCGAGGCCTTTTCGCCAGGAGAAGAGGGCTTGTCCGAAGCCGACGGCGAATTGTTCGACCTTGATGCCGACCCATTTGGCGGCGATGAAGTGGCCGAGTTCGTGGAAGAAGACGACGAATCCGAAACCCAAAATCAGAAGGATGATGCTTCCGGTCTGCGGCAGTAATCCCATGAGTTCTATTTCCGAGTAAGAGAGTCAGCGATCAGGGCTTGCGTGGTGGCGCGAGCCCATCGGTCTGCGTCCATCAGATCGTCCAGCGAGCGAGCCGGCTGAACCTGATGCTGGTTAATTGTAAGCTCAACGAGGCGGGAAATCTCGCCGAAGGGGATGACGCCGGCGATAAAGGCGGCGACGGCGGCTTCGTTGGCGGCGTTGAGGACTGCGCCGAGGGTGCCGCCTTTTTCGGCGACGTCGTAAGCGAGGCGAAGGGCGGGGAAGCGGGTGAAGTCGGGGGGTTGGAAGGTCATGGAGAAGGCTTTTTTCCAGTCGAGGCGGCGACTGTTGCCTTCGGCGCGATCGGGGTAGGTCAGGGCATATTGGATGGGGGTGCGCATGTCCGGGGGGGAGAGCTGGGCGATGATGGAGCCGTCGATGTATTCGACCATGGAATGGATCATGGATTCGGGGTGAATCATGATCTGGACTTTTTCGGGGGGGACGTCGAAGAGCCAGCAGGCTTCGATGAGTTCGAGGCCCTTGTTGAACATGGTGGCGCTGTCGATGCTGATTTTGTTGCCCATGCGCCAGGTGGGGTGGTTGAGGGCGTCGGCGAGGGTGGCGTGGCGGATTTGTTCGAGGGTAGCCTGGCGGAAGGGGCCGCCGGAGGCGGTGAGGATGAGACGGCGGACTTCGTGGATGCGGCCGGCGTGAAGGGCCTGGAAGATGGCTGAATGTTCGGAATCGACGGGGAGGATTTTGACGCCGCGGCGGCGGGCTTCGGGGATGAGGAGGGAACCGGCGACGACGAGGGCTTCTTTGTTGGCCAGGGCGAGGGTTTTACCGGCCTGAACGGCGGCGAAGACGGCCGGGAGCCCGGCGGAGCCGACGATGGCGGCGAGGACGATATCGACGTCGTCGCGTTGGACCAGTTCAATGGCCCCGGCGGGTCCGCAGAGGACTTTGGTGCCCAGGCCGCGGGTTTCCTGGCAGACGATGCGGTAGGCCGCTTCGTCGGTGACGGCGACGACTTTGGGTTTGAAATGCCGGATCTGTTCGATGAGTTTTTTGGATTGTTTGTGGGCGCTGAGGGCGACGACTTCGTAGGGAGCGCCGAGATGCTGGATGACGTCCAGCGTGTTGGTGCCGATGGAACCGGTGGAACCGAGGATGGCGATTCGTTTGCTCAAGGTAAACAGTTATATCTGGCCACAGTGTATCGGCAAGGCTTGGTTCAGGGGAGGTGAGATCGGGACCGATATTCGGGGCTATTTGGGAGACAGGGATTTTTTCAGTTGTTCCAGTTCGTCGGTGAGCTTGCGGACCTGGGTGACCAGGTCGGGGAGGCGGCGGATGGCGGCCTGCTCGCGAAGGCTTTGGCGATGGGGGAGGGCGGGCATACCGCTGACGATGGTCTTGGGGGGGACGTTTTCGGCGATGGCGCTACAGGCGGCGGCCATGGCGGCGTCGCCGATGGAGATGTGGTCGCGGACGGCGGTCTGACCGCCGAGGACGACGCCGGTACCGAGGGTGGAGGAGCCGGCGATACCGGTCTGACCGACGATGATGCAATGGGGGCCGACCTGGACGTTGTGGGCGATCTGGACGAGGTTGTCGATTTTCGTGCCTTGGCCGATGCGGGTGTTTTTGAATTTAGCGCGGTCGATGCAGACGCAGGAGCCGATTTCGACGTCGTCTTCGATGATGATGGTGCCGATCTGGGGGACTTTGGCGTGGCGAGCGCCGTCCCAGCGATAGCCGAAGCCGTCGGAACCGAGGACGCTGCCGGCGTGGATGACGACGCGCGAGCCGAGGGTGATGCGTTCGCGGATGACGACGTTGGGGAAGATGTGGCAATCGTCGCCGAGGATGACATCGTCGCCGAGGATGACGCCGGGGTGGAGGATGCAGCGGTTGCCGATGCGGGATCGGCGACCGACGACGACGAAGGGGCCGACGGCGACGTCGAGGCCGAGTTGTGCGGAGGGGTCGATGCGGGCGGCGGAATCGACGCCGGGGGGCGGGACGGGGACGGGCGGGGCGAAGAGTTCCAGCAGTTTGGCGACGGCCAGTTCGGCGTCATCGACGATGAAGGCGGGGAGGGCGAGGTCGGCGGGAATGCGGACGCGGTTTTGGATGATGACGGCGGCGGCGTGAGTCGAGGCCAGGTGGCGCGCGTAGGCGTCGGAACTGAGGAATGAAATTTCCGTTGGGGCGGCGTCTTCGAGGGAAGCGACGCCGGTGATCGGCCGGTCGGGGTTTGACGGCAAGGGGCAGCCCAATACGGCGGCGATGTCGCGTAAGGTGACGGATTGCATAGGCGTTGCGGATGAAGCTGATGCGGGATGACGCGTGCGAGGCGAAAAGCATCACACGCGTCATCCCGCGAAGGGTTTTTAGTTGGAGGCGGGCTTGGCGGCGGTGTACTTGGCGTTGAGGGCGGCCAGGACGTCGTTGGTAATGTCCACCTTCGGGCCGGCGTAGAGGACGGTGCGGGCGTTGATCAGGGTGCGGAGCTGGTCGAGGGTGAGTTGTTCGGGATCATCGGGGATTTCCGGGCGTTGGTCGCTGAGGACCAGGTCGAAGCCCTTCTGGGTGGCGACTTCGTTGATGGCGGCCTGGATTTTGTCGAACAGGGCCTTCATCTGGACGCGCTGGTTGCGTTGCACGTCGGCCTGGACCATTTTGCCCCACACGTCGAAGCGGATGGCTTCTTCGAGCAGTTCATGGTTCTTCTGCTGGTACTGGGGGGCGTCGGGCTTGATGAGGTTGCGGGCGTCGCGCAGGGACTGGATTTTATCCTTGCGTTCGCGTTCTTCGCCTTCCAGGCGTTTGCGTTCGGATTCGAGCTTTTGCTTGAGGTCGCGGGTTTCCTGCATTTCGTTGAAGATTCGGGCGGTGTTGGCGACGGCGACCTTGGCGGGGGTGTCCTGCGCGGGGGCGGGGGATTGGGCACGGGCGGGAAGGGCCAAAGCGAGGGCGAGAAGCATGGAAGCGGGGACAATACGATGGAACGACATAAGGAACATCCTTTCTACTAAAGCACTGCGGTTGTTGACGTCAAGAGCAAGGCTGAATCGTAGTGGAAGTTGGTTTAGAACAGGTCGGGCAAGCCCGACCGCTAAACCGCTTCCTGGGCCGTTACTGGACGAAACCGAAGGAGAAACTGATGAACTGGGTTTCGTCCTGGCTGGCCTTGGTTACGGGCAATGCGAAATCAAGCGACAGCGGAGCACGCCCGAGGAACGGGAGAATCAGCCGGATTCCCGTACCGACACTGGAGCGTATTGTACCAACACCGAATTCACTCTCAACGGTTCCGGCGTCGCTGAAGACCACGCCGCGGAGGGTGTCGCCGGCGATGGGGAAGCTGAGTTCGGCGGTGCCGGTGGTGACGAAGTTGCCGCCGATGGGGTCTTCGCCCAGCCCGGCGCGGGGGCTGATGCCGCGATAGCGGAAGCCGCGGACGGAGCCGATGCCACCGCCGTAGAATCGTTCGAAGAAGGGGGCGTCGCCGGAGATGTATCCGGAGTCGAGGTGCAGGCCGAGGACGGTTTTGCGGTCGAGGAGGTCTTCGTTGACGGTGATGTAGCCGTCCCAGCCGAGGGTGAACTTGTCGAAGTTGTATTCTCCACCGAGCGCGCCGGCGTGTTCCCAGCCGAGGACGGTGTTGGTGCCGCGGAAGGGGACGGGGCCGTGGTTGGTGGTGTCGCGGCGGATGGAGGGTCCGGCGCTGGTGAGGAAGTGGTGGCCTTCGGATTCGACGATTTCGGGGGCACGGAGTTCGGGGTCGTTGATGTCGTTGATGCTGATGTCTTCGGCGCGGAGTGCGAGGCTGAGGGTCCAGACGTTGTCCAGACGTTTGCCGAAGACGACGCGGTCGCCGAGGCGGTCTTCGTCCCAATCTTCGCGGTGGCGCTGGCGGAGGTAGAGGTCGTTGCTGAAGGTGTAGGGCTGGTCGAAGAGCCAGGGTTCGGCGAAGTAGATGTCGGCGTTGGTCTGCTGGGTTCCGGGTTCGAAGGAGGCGCGGAAGGTCTGGCCTGCGCCGGTGAAGGATTTTTCGGAGAAGACGTCGCGCCAGCTGGTGGGCCAGTTGGCGATGTCGAAGTTGCGTTGTTCGTAGGTGATGTTACCGGCTACGCCGCCGTTGCTGTTGACGCCGGCGCCGATGTTGAAGACGGCGGTTTTGCTTTCGGTGACTTCGACGAGGACGTCGCGGGTTTGGGGGTCGTTGCCGACGGGGGTGATGTTGACGTTTTGGAACAGAGGCGTGCCTTTGAGGCGGTCGGCGGCATCGTTGATTTCGGCGGAGTTGTAGAGCTGGCCGGGGGCGACGCGCATTTCGCGGAGGATGACTTTGTCCTGGGTTTTGGCGTTGCCTTTGACGAGGATGCGGCCGGTGTGGAAGGGTTTGCCTTCGTGGATCTGATAGACGAGTTCGACCTTACCGGCTTCGCGGCGGAAGACGGGGGAGGTGTCGATTTGCAGGTAATCGGGATTGGGCAGGGCGGGGGGGACTGGGGAGGCTTGATAGATATAGCCGAAGGGGCTGTAGGCGCGGACGATTTCGCGGACGTCGCGGTCGAGCACGTCCCTGTCCCAGGTGGCGCCTTCCAGCAGCTTGAGCTTTTCCCGCAGCTTGGCCTCGGCCACCGAGGCGTTGCCCTTGAAGCTGATGCGGTCGATCTTGTAACGCGTCCCCTCCTCGATGACGAACGTCACTTGCAGTTCTTTCATCTCCGGGGAGTAGGAGAGCTTGCGGCCCACCCGCACGTCGAAAAAGCCCTTGCCTTCGTAGAAGCGTCGCAGCGAAGCCACGTCGTCGTCCACCTGGTCGGGGTCGAAGGTGCCGGGGCGGAAGATCCAGATCCAGAAGGCGGTGTGGATCTGGTCCTTGAGGCGGTCGGCGGTGAAGGAGCGGTTGCCGCGGAAATCGACCTTGCGGATGCGGACTTCGGGGCCTTCGGTGATGAGGAACTTGAGCTCGCCTTTCTCGGCCAGGGGTTCGGGGGGCACCTCCACGTGGGCGAAGGGGAAGTTCTTGTCGCGGTAGAGGCGTTCGAGGGATTGGCGGACCAGGGCGATGCGGAAGCGGTCGATGACCTGTCCGGGCTTGAGGTCCACGGCCTCCTGGAGGGTGTCGGTGTCCACGGCCTTGTTGCCTTGGAAGGCGAGGGCCTTGATCTGCTTTTGTTCGGCGACGGCGAAGACGACGATGACGCCGGTGGCGGTGGGTTCGACCTTGGCCTCGACGTTGGCGAAGCGTTTGAGGTTGAAGATGCGTTGGTAGTCTTCCTCGACGGCGGCGGGGTTGAACTTGTCGCCCTCGCGGGTGCGGACGACGTTGAGGATGACGGCGGTGGGGACCTGCTGGTTGCCGACGATGCGGACGGCTTCGACGGTGCGGCCGGCGAGTTCGGGGGAGATGGCGGACTTGCTGTTTGCGGGGGAGGGAGCTACCTGAGCGGCCGGCGACAGGGGAGAAACCATGCCTGAGACGAGCAGGCTCAGACAGAGATTCTTCCGCAGTCCAGACAATCCCTTGTGATCTTTCACATCAAGCCCGATGGTTGGAGCCGAGAGTTTGTACAGGCGGCGACCCGCGGCCGCGCCGTACGGGTTGTCAGTGTAACGGGGCGGGGGAAGATGTCAAAAGGATGGAAGGCGCGCGGGACAGGGTTTGTTACGCATGGGTGGGTGTGTATGCGGGGGAAGAGGCCCACCGATGGCTGTCGGCGGGCTTTTTCAGGGTATGGGGTTTGCGAAGAGGGGCGAGGCGCATCAGGGGGTCTTTTCGTCGAGGAGCTTGGGGATGAGTTCGTCGAAGTCGTTGCGGGCGGTGATGGAGCGGAGGATGCCGGACTTGTCGATGAGGAACATGACGGGGATGGAGGTGACGTTGTGTTCTTTGGCGAGGGGGTGCCATTGGAGGGTGGGGTTGGCGGCGCGGTCGAAGAGCTGTGGCCAGGACATGTCTTTGTTGCGTTGGAGAAATCCTTTGAGTTCGTCGAGGTTGCGGTCGCAGGAGATGCCGAGGATTTCGAGACCTTTTTCGTGATAGTCGGCGTAGATTTTTTTCATTTGGGGGAGGTCTTCCCGGCAGGGAGGAAACCAGGTTGCCCAGAAGTGGACGAGGACGACTTTGCCTTTCCAGTTGGCGGTGGAGAGGGTGGTGCCGTCGAAGGTGGCGCCGTGAAGGGCGATGGGTTTACCGATCTGATCGGGGATTTTCTTTTCGGGCTGGATGCGCTGGGCGATGCGTTTGGCGGCGGGGTTTTGCAGGTCGTTGGCGATGATTTTGTCGGCCCGTTGTTTGACGGGGGGGGCGGTGCTGGCTTGCTCGCTGATGAGTTTGAGCAGGCTGGCGACGGCGTCATCGGAGGGAGCGACTTTGACCAGAGCTTGGGCGTTATCCAGGACTTTGGCTTGGGCGGCTTCGTTGTTGCCGGCCCGCCACCAGTCGGCTAAGAGGATGGCCGTCTGGGCGGTGAGAGCGTCGGTGGTATTACGGGCGTGGGCGACGGACTTGAGGGTGGCGGCGGCCGATTCGTCGCCCAGCAGGGAGAGCATGGCGAGCAGGGGGTAGCGCAACTGGGCGGATTGGGCTTGGGAGCGGGGATCGATCTGGCTCATCTGATCTGCCAAGGTAAGCATCTGCTTGAGAATGGGGATGGCCTTGGGGGCCAGTTCGGTTCGCTTTTGGGGATCGGTTAAAATGGAGGGGGAGGGCAGGAGGGTGTGGAGTCGGCTGCTGGCGACGATGAATTCCTGCATTAATGCCGTTTGGGTGACGTGAGTTGTGGTGGGGATGGGGCGGGTGGATTGGGCGGCGGCGAGAGGGGAGAAGGGGGAAGCGAACATCAAACTAAAGAGGGTGATGGTCAACAGTCGGGTGCGTATGTCTCTCATGAAAGCCTCGAAAACAGGAGGAAGAAAGCCCGTTCGTGGCTGTCAGTTTAGACTGTGAAGGGGAGGGGGGCAAACCTTGGGGGATTTGGCGGCAGGGGGGAGGGAAGAAATTCTTGTTGAGTAGATGGGGTACGAGCCCTTGCCATGAGATATCGCTTTTCATATACTACGGGGCTTATCGCCTCAGGAAGAGGCGGTAGGGTATTACTGGAGAGTACTTAAGACTATGCCGACCATCAATCAGCTCATCAAGAAACCGCGTCGCGCTTTGCCGCGGATCAACAAGGTCAAAGACCTGGAAGCCAGCCCGCAGAAGCGCGGGGTGTGTTTGCAGGTGAAGACCATGACCCCGAAGAAGCCGAACTCGGCGTTGCGGAAAATCGCCCGTGTGCGGTTGAGCAATGGTAAGGAAGTGACGGCATACATTCCGGGAGAAGAGCACAACCTTCAGGAACACAGCATTGTGCTGGTTCGTGGCGGACGTGTTCGCGATCTGCCCGGCGTGCGTTACCATATCGTTCGCGGCACCTTGGACGCACTGGGCGTCGAAGGCCGCAAGCAAGGCCGCAGTAAATACGGTGCCAAGGCCGGCAAGTAAAGGTTGGAAGGTTCAAGGATTACGGATTTAGCAGATGGCTTACAAGAAATTCACGGCGAGCGAAGACATTCTCAAGCCTGACCCGCGTTATAACAGCAAGCTGGTCAGCAAGTTCATTAATTGCCTTATGTGGGGCGGCAAGAAGTCGGTTGCCCAAGGCATCTTTTATGACGCGATGGATATCGTGGTCAAGAAGATGAAGGACGTGCAGCCGCTGGAGCTGTTCGAGACGGCGATTGGCAACGTCAAGCCTTACGTGGAGGTTCGCAGCCGCCGAGTGGGTGGCGCCAACTATCAGGTGCCGATGCAGGTGAACAAGCGTCGGCAGCAGAGTCTGGCGTTCCGGTGGGTGATTGGCGCCTGCCGGGAATCGTCGGGCCGGCCGATGTGCGAGCGTCTGGCGGAAGAGTTGATGGCGGCCTACAAGAAGGAAGGCAAGGCTATCTCGACCCGCGAAAATACGCACCGCATGGCCGAAGCCAACAAGGCATTCGCTCACTTCGCGTGGTAACACGGGGAGAGCGGGTCGGAGCATTCAGGAAATTCCAAGCAACGGTCGGCGATGCGCCGGCCGTTGTTTTGTTAGGGTGGGGACGGGATGTGTGGGGGTAATGGGTGTGGGGGCGGTTTTGGGAGGGGGTGTTGAGCGTCGCCCTTTGGGCGACCGCGAAACGGAGAGGCGCGAAACGGAGAGGCGCGAAACGGAGAGGCGCGAAACGGAGAGGCGCGAAACGGAGAGGCGCGAAACGGAGAGGCGCGAAACGGAGAGGCGCGAAACGGAGAGGCGCGAAACGGAGAGGTGTGCTGCGAAAGAAGGGGTGTTGTATGGTGGGTTTGGGAAAGGGTACGATTAGAATCTGGTTTTGAATTGGGTAGTGATATTTGAATGGTTGGGTGGTTTATGATTGATTTGAAAGACCTGCGGGAGAATCCGGAAAAATATCGTCGGGGCGCACAGCTTAAGCAGGTGGCGGTGGATATTGATGCGATCCTGCGTATTGATGAGCAGCGGTCGGCGGCGCAGAAGGAATTTGAGAAGCTGCGGGCGGAGCAGAACGAGGCTTCCAAGCAGATTGGCCGGCAGAAGGATCCGGCGGAGAAGCAGGCGGCGATTGCGCGGATGGGGGAGCTTAAGGGGAAGGTGAAAGAGGCGGAGGAGCGGGCCAAGGGTTTGGAAGCGGAGATGATGCCGCTGGTGTTGCAGGTACCGCAGCCGCCGGATGAGGACGTGCCGGTGGGGAAGGATGCCGGCGGGAACGTGGTTTTGTACAAGTGGGGGGAGTTGCCGAAGTTTGGGTTCAAGCCGAAGAGCCATGCGGAATTGGGCGAATCGCTGGGGATCATTGACGTGCAGCGGGGGGTAAAGATTTCCGGTTCGCGGTCGTATTATTTGAAAGGGGCCGGGGCGGAGTTGCACCAGGCGGTATTGCGGTTTGCGTTGGAGATGATGGTGCGGGAGAAGGGTTTTACGCCGCTGTCGGTGCCGGTTCTGGTGCGTGAGGTGGCGATGCTGGGGACGGGATTTTTCCCGGCCGGGCGGGAGCAGACTTACCATATTCCGGCGGATGAGCTGTACATCACGGGGACCGGTGAGGTGGGGCTGATGGGTTGTCACATGGACGAGGTTCTGGATGAGAAGGATCTGCCACTGAAGTATACGACGGTCAGCACCTGTTTTCGGCGGGAGGCGGGGACGTACGGCAAGGACACGGCGGGGATTTACCGGGTTCACCAGTTCGATAAGTGCGAGCAGGTGGTGATTTGCCGAAATGACGTGGAGGAGAGCAAGCGGTGGCATAAGGAGATGCTCTCGTACAGCGAGCAGTTGCTGCAACGGCTGAAACTGCCGTATCGCGTGATGCAGTGCTGCACGGGGGATATCGGGGTGAAGAATGCGTCGATGATCGACATTGAGACGTGGATGCCGGCCCGGGAAGAGGCGGGGAAGCCGGATTCGGGGTATGGCGAGACGCATTCGGCGTCGCGGTTGTATGAGTTTCAGACCCGGCGGCTGAACTTGCGGTATAAGGGTGCGGATGGGAAGGTGAGGTTCTGCCATTCGCTGAATAATACGGTGGTGGCCAGCCCGCGAATTTTGATTCCGATTCTGGAGAATTATCAGAATGCGGATGGGAGCGTGACGGTGCCGGAAGTGCTGCGGGCGTACATGGGGGGGCGGGAGCGGATTGGGTAGCAACGGAGGGTGTTGATTCGCGAAACCGCAAGCGAGGGCGGGAGCGATGCGGCGAAGGAGGGCGTGGGGGATTCGGAGCCCCGGATGTGCATCCGGGGCTTTGAGTGCGGGGGAACGGTTCGTACTCGCGGGGGGCGCGAAGAGCAAGCCTTGTCATGGCGGGAGAACTCCGATGACGGAAAAGATTATTCGCGATCCGGTGCATGATGTGATTGCGTTTCGGCTGGACAGGCCGGTGGAGGCGTTGCTGTTTCGGCTGATCGGGTCGGTGGAGTTTCAGCGGTTGCGGCGCATTCGACAATTGGGGATGACGAGCCTGGCGTATCCGGGGGCGGATCATTCGCGTTATAGCCATAGTCTGGGCGTCATGGAGACGGCCAGGCGGATACTCGAACAGATCAGGCCGATGGTGCGGATCGGGGAAGAAGAGGAGACGGTGTGCCTGGTGGCGGCGTTGCTGCATGATCTGGGGCATGGGCCGCTGAGCCACCTGTTTGAGAGGGTGAGCGGGATTGAGCACGAGCGATTGACGCAGCGCATCATTCTGGATGGGGAAAGCGAGGTGGGGAGATTGCTAGGGGAGCATGATCGGCAGTTGCCGCAACGGGTGGTGAGTTTTCTGCGATGTCAGCCGGGTCGGACGTTTTTGAATGACATTGTTTGCAGCCAGCTTGATGCGGATCGGTTTGATTATCTGCTGCGGGATAATCTGATGACCGGCAGCGGGTATGGAGGGTTTGATCTGAGCTGGCTGTTGCATGCGCTGGTGGTGGATGAGGAGCATAACCGGTTGGCGGTGACGGCCAAGGGGGTGAGTGCGGTGGAATCGTATCTGCAATCGCGGTTTCATATGTATCGCAATGTTTATTTCCATAAGGTGGTGCGCAGCGCGGAGGGGATGGTGAGGTTGGCGTTGCAGCGGGCCAAGCGGTTGGCGGTGCAGGATCGGTTGCCTTGGCCGGTGCGGGAGGATGCGGTGCATAAGGCGCTGCTGGGGCAGCGATTGACGATGGGGGAATTTACCGAATTGGACGATATTTCCGTTTTGCAGTGCTTCAAGCTGTGGAGCAATTCGGAGGACGTGGTGCTGGCGGGGTTGTGCCGGGGATTGCTGTATCGGCGGGTGTATAAGACGGTGAATCTTATGGGGGCTGCGGATGCGAGCGAGGCGGCGGAGCAGGTCGCGGCGGCGGAGGGGGCGATGAAGGCGGCCGGGGGTGATCCGGCTTATGACATGTTTTATGATGAGCCAACGGAAACGCCGTATGAAAAATACAGTCCGGAAGAGGGGGAACATGAGATTCTGGTGAAAAGTTTGGACGGGAAGGTGACTGCGTTTGCGGAGATTTCACCGTTGCCGGATGCGCTGAATCGGCAATTGATGTTCAGGAGGATTCACGTTGCGGAGGCGTGGAAGGATGTGGTGGTGAAGGCGGTGGAGGGGGGATGATCGCGGAACCGCAAGCGAGGGCGAGAAGCTGGGGGCGAAGGGGGGCGTGGGGAGGTCGGGAGCCCCGGATATGCATCCGGGGCTTTGAGGTTTGAATACGAGGGCTGTTCGTAGTCGAGGGACGCGAAGAGCAAGCCACTTCGGGAATGTGAGGGGGATTAGAAATGGATGAAGTGGTCGGTAATGCCGTGCTGTTTGAGGTGGTCGCGGAGCAGGGAGATGTAGCCGGGCTTGATGGAGGGGAGGTTGGCGAGGTCGAGCAATTCCTGGGTTTTGAGGATGGATGGTTCGGTGGGGCCTTCGATTTCGATGAAGGCGCCGAGGTGGGGCATTTCGTCGAGCTCGATGCGGCAGTCGTTGAGCTGCCAGCTTTCGCGTTTTTTCTCGAAGGATAGGACGGGGGTGAAACCGAGGCGTTGTAAGAGGGCGGCGGCGTTTACGGCGTCGGCGACGGTGAGTTCGGTTTCTTCGCGGCTTTTGAATGGGCCGGGCAGGCGGGGGCCTTTGTGGGTGAGGATGAATTCGGTTTCGTTGGTGCGGAGGTTGTGGTTTTGGCGGAGACGCAGGCCCTGGTCGGAGGCGACGAGGGAGCGGGAGGGGGTGTCGAAGAAGGTGTTGGTTTCGAGGTATTCGCCGATGAAAGAGGCGCTGAGCTGCTGGAGCTTGGCGCGGAGGGGGGGGAGGGAGGGGATTTTGAATTTGGCTTCGATTTCGAGGGGCATGTTTTTTTTTGTTAGGGGCGCTCCGCCGCTCGTTGAGCGGCGGCTATTGTTGCGTTTTGTTCATTTATGTGACTACGAAATTCACTAGTTTTTTCGGGACGTAGAGGCGTTTGCGGATGGTTTTGCCGTCGAGCCAGGGGCGGGTTTTTTCGGAGGCTTCGGCGGATTGGAGGATGGTTTCTTCGGAGGCGTCGGCGGGGACGGTGATGCGGTCGCGCAGTTTGCCGTTGACCTGGACGGGGAGTTCCAGCGTGGATTCGATGAGTTTGGCGAGATCGAAGGTTGGCCAGGGGCGGCGGGCCAGGCTCTTGTGGTGGCCGAGACGCAGCCAGATTTCTTCGGCGAGGTGAGGAGCGAAGGGGGCGAGGAGGAGGGTGAAGTTTTCGGCCAGGTCGCGGGGGACTTGAGGCAAGCGGGTCATTTCGTTGTTGAGCTTGATGAGTTCGGCGATGGCGGTGTTGAAGCGGAGGGCTTCGATGTCTTCGCCGACTTTTTTGATGGTGCGGTGCATCTGGCGGTCGAGGGGTTCTGGGGTGGGGATGTTTTCGACGCGGGGTGCGCCGACGGCATTTTCGTCTTCGCCGACGAGGTTGCGCCAGACGCCGGAGAGGAAGCGGGACATGCCGACGATGTCGCGGGTATTCCAGGGTTTCTGGGCTTCGAGGGGGCCCATGTACATTTCATAGAGGCGGAAGGTGTCTGCGCCGTAGTCCTTGACGATTTCGTCGGGGTTGACGACGTTGCCTCGGCTCTTGCTCATTTTGAAGCTGCGGGCGTCGATGCGGATGGCTGGGTCGGTCTTGAGGCGGTAGCCGTCGGAGACTTTTTCGACTTCATCTTCGGAGACGCGGCGGCCGAGGAGTTTTTCGCCGGTCTGCTTGTGGAAAGAGATGAGCTTGATGCCTTCGGGGGAGGCTTCTTCGTTGATGTCGCGCACGTCGGAGGCGGTGACGGATTGGCCGGCGGCGGATTGGAAGACGTGGTATTCCATTTCGCCGAGGATCAGGCCCTGGTTGACGAGGCGGGCGAAGGGTTCGGGGGTGGAGACGTGGCCGAGGTCGAAGAGGACTTTGTGCCAGAATCGGGAGTAGAGCAGGTGGAGGACGGCGTGCTCGACGCCACCGACGTAGAGATCAACGGGGAGCCAGTATTTTTCCTTGGCGGGGTCGATAAATCGCTGGTCGTTGCGGGGGTCGATGTAGCGCAGGTAATACCAGCAGGAACCGGCCCATTGGGGCATGGTGTTGGTTTCGCGGGTGTAGGTTTTGCCGTCAATTTCGACGTGGAGCCATTGTTGGGCCTTGCTGAGCGGGGGTTCGGGGGTTCCGGTGGGCTTGAAGTCTTCCATATCGGGGAGCTTGAGGGGCAGTTCGGTTTCGGGCAGGGCGTGGGCGCGGCCTTGCTCGTCGAGAAGGATGGGGAAGGGTTCGCCCCAGTAGCGTTGGCGGGAGAAGAGCCAGTCGCGCAGCTTGTATTTGGTGGATTTGTGGGCGGAGCTTTCGGCTTCGAGGATGGCGATGATTTTTTCCTTGGCCTGGGCGGTGGGCAGGCCGTCGATGACGGGGGAGTTGATGGCGATGCCGTCATCGGGGAAGGCGTGGTCGGCGGGGGGCTGGGCGGCGTCTACGGGACGGACGACGGGGCGGATGGGGAGGTCGAATTTTTTGGCAAATTCAAAGTCGCGTTCGTCGTGGGCGGGGACGGCCATGATTGCGCCGGTGCCGTAGCCCATGAGGACGTAGTCGGCGATGAAGACGGGGATTTGTTCGTCGTTGACGGGATTAATGGCGAAAGCGCCGGTGAAGACGCCGGTTTTGTCTTTGGCATCGGCCATGCGTTCGCGGTCACTCTTGCCGGCGATTTGCTGGCGGTAGGCTTCGACGGCGGGCTTGTGGGTTTCGGGGGTGATGCGGTCCACCAGAGGATGCTCGGGGGCCAGGACCATGTAGGTAGCGCCGTAGAGGGTGTCGGGGCGGGTGGTGAAGACGGTGATGGTGAGGTCGTCGGCGTCGTCGGGTTTGCCGGGGGAGATGTCGAAATCGACTTCCGCGCCGACGCTGCGGCCGATCCAGTTGCGCTGCATTTCCTTGAGGGATTCGGGCCATTGAAGGAGGTCCAGATCGTTCAGGAGACGGTCGGCATAGGCGGTGATGCGGAGCATCCACTGGCGCATGGGGCGGCGTTCGACGGGGAAACCGCCGACTTCGCTTTTGCCGTCGATGACTTCTTCGTTGGAGAGGACGGTTCCCAGACCGGGGCACCAGTTGACGGGGATTTCGTCCATGTAGGCGAGGCGTTGGGCGTCGATGATGTCGAGCTGTTCTTCGGGGTTGAGTTCGCTCCAGAGGCGTTCGATGCGGACTTCGCCGGTGATGGGCTCCAAGCCTTCCTGGGCGGGGTTGAGGCGGATTTCACCGTCGGGGGCGACGACGTAGTTTTCGTTGGCCAGTTCCTGCATCAGATGGGCGATGGGTTTGGCTTTTTGTTCGACGGGGTCGAAGTAGCTGTTGAAGAGCTGGAGGAAGATCCATTGGGTCCAGCGGTAGTAGTTGGGGTCGGTGGTGTCCACTTCGCGGTCCCAGTCGTAGCTGAGGCCGAGCATTTGGATTTGTCGGCGGAAGTTGGCGATGTTGCGTTCGGTGGTGAGTCGGGGATGGGTGTTGGTTTTGATGGCGTACTGTTCGGCGGGGAGGCCGAAGGCGTCCCAGCCCATGGGATGGAGGACGTTGAAGCCTTTGGATCGCATGTATCGGGAGACGATGTCGGTGGCGGTGTAGCCTTCGGGGTGGCCGACGTGAAGGCCGGCGCCGCTGGGGTAGGGGAACATGTCGAGGATGTAGACCTTGGGCATGCCTTGGGATTCGATGGGGTCGAAGGCACGAAAGGTTTTATTGTTGAGCCAGTGGTCCTGCCACTTCTTTTCGATCGCGGTGAAGTTATAAGCCATAGGCCATGAATATAACGATAAAGGGGGTTCGTGTAACGTGGTTATGGCATATTGGGTGCGTTTCGCATGGGGGGCGTGGGGATGAGAGGGGGAATCTTCAATAATTTTTGGATTTTGGTCGGATTTCCTCGAAGTTAATGCCGGGCTGTTCCGATAACTAAATAGAGGTGAGTGTCGGAGATAAGTACCCGGAGGTAAGTCGTGACGCTGCTTTTAACCGAAATGTCGAATGCGTTTGGGACGGACGTTTCGCTGGCCGAGAGGCGGCGTGGGCTGCGGATTCGGCAGCATCGTCCGGTGAAGGTGTTTGAGCCGGCCGCATCGCGATACTTTGGCGGTCAGACGGAAGACATCAGCTCGACGGGGTTGCGGCTGGAGCTGCCGACGAATACACCGGTGCGACCGGGTAAACTTCTGAACATTCATGTCGGGCTCGGCCAGTGCGGCGAGACGTTGGCGAATCGGCGTCAGATGATCCCGGCGCGGGTGGTGTGGGTGGACCGGAGCGTGATGGCCGAGCGGGGGCGTGTGGTGATGGGCGTGGAATTTTTGTCCAGCATTGCGGCCCATGTGGATGCGGCTTAAGCCGAAGGCCGGTTTGGCCGATGTAAGAAAAGGACGATAAAACAGGCTGTTGGTAGTGGAAGTATCTTTCGCGGATCGGCAGCCTTAGAAGCAAACACGGGCGTGCGGCAACAAAAGCCGCACGCCCGTTGTGTTATCTGTGGGGCAAAATCGGATACGGGCTTGACGGAATCGCTGGGGAAGTTACATTATTTCACCTTCGCCGGGGGCGGTCTGCATTTGTGTGAGGAGGCAAAGCTGAACGGCGAGGCGGCGTAGACGTAACACATGTTCCGGTCGTAAACAAGGAGCAGATGTGACGATTGAGCCAGCGTAATGAGGCTCATGCTGACCGAAGCCCTGCATGGTCAGTGTGAGCGGACCATGCATTGAGCTTCGAGAAGCGACAATCGAAGCTTGTCTGCCTCGAGGGAGAATTGAAGAGGCGGACGTAACCCGCAGGGGCCGCTCCCGATGAATCGGGACAGCGGTAGTCGCCGACTGATGGGAACTCGACCAATGTGACGTCGAGGCCCGACGATTGCCGCGGAGCACGGTCTCCGCGGGTTTTGTGTTTGAAAGGTTTAGAGTTATGGCCCGGGACTTGACGAAGATTCGCAACATCGGCATTGCGGCGCACATTGACGCCGGCAAGACGACGGTATCCGAACGTGTTCTCTACTACACAGGCAAGACCTACAAGATGGGTGAAGTGCATGAAGGCACGGCCGTCATGGACTTCCTGGAAGAAGAGCAGAAGCGTGGGATCACCATTCAGTCCGCGGCCACGACCTGCCCGTGGAAGGACTACACGATCAACCTGATCGACACTCCCGGCCACGTGGATTTCACCGTGGAAGTGGAACGCAGCTTGCGCGTCCTTGACGGCGCTGTGGCTGTGTTTGACGGGAAGGAAGGCGTGGAAGCGCAGTCCGAAACCGTCTGGCGTCAGGCCACCAAGTACAACGTGCCGCGGCTTTGCTTCATCAACAAGATGGACAAGATCGGCGCGGACTTTGATTTCAGCTTCAAGAGCATTCGCGAGCGTCTGGGCGCTCCGGCCATTGCGGTTCAGATTCCGATCGGCCAGAGCAGTACGTTCAAGGGCCTGATCGACCTGATCCGCGGCGTGGCGATTTACTATTCCATGGACGATAAGGACAAGGGAAACAAGTGGGAAGAGAAGCCGGTTCCCGCGGAAGAGAAAGAGCGATTTGAGCATTGGCGTCATGAGCTGGTCGAGAAAGTCGCCGAGACTGATGACGCCCTGGCCGAGAAGTATCTGTCGGGCCAGGAGATCAGCGAGGAGGAGCTGAAGGCCGCTCTTCGCAAGGCGACGATCGCGTTCAAGGCTCATCCGGTATTTGTGGGTTCGGCGCTGAAGTATGTGGGCGTTCAGCGGTTGCTGGACGGCGTTCTGGACTATCTGCCCAGCCCGGCCGACATGCCCGCCATCAAGGGCCATGACGTGAAGGATCCGGAGAAGATCCTCGAGCGTTCGCTGCGTCCGGAGGAACCGTTCTGCGGGCTGGCGTTCAAGATCGTCAGCGACCAGCACGGCGATTTGACTTACGTTCGCGTGTACAGCGGCAAGCTGGAGAAGGGCAGCCGCGTGCTCAACAGCAACCGCAACAAGCGTGAGAACATCTCCCGCATGTTCCAGATGCACGCCGCCGACCGTATTCCGCTGGAAGTCGCCGAAGCCGGCGACATTGTGGCGTGTATCGGCATCAAGGAAGCCTTGACCGGGGACACGCTGTGCGACATGGACAACCCGATCATTCTGGAAAAGCCGACGTTCCCCGAGCCGGTTATCAGCATGTCGATCGAGCCCAAGACGGCGGCCGACAAGCAGAAGCTTGGTGAAGCGTTGACGACGTTGAAGCGTGAAGACCCGACGTTCCAGGCCAACTACGACGAAGAAACCGGGCAGACGATCATCGCCGGCATGGGCGAGTTGCACTTGGAAATTCTGCGGAACAAGCTGACCCGCGATATGAAGGTGGACGTGCTGGTGGGTAAGCCGAAGGTTGCTTACAAGGAAGCGATTACGCTCAAGGCCGAGGCTCGCGGCAAGTTCGTCAAGCAGACGGGCGGCCGGGGTCAGTTCGGCGACTGCACGCTTCGCATCGAGCCGTTTACGGAAGAAGAGGCCAAAGTCGAAGAACTCAAGTGGGAAGACGGCGTGGCCTTCGAGAACAAGGTTTTCGGCGGATCGATTCCGAAGGAATATATTCCGTCGGTGGAATACGGCGCCCGTCAGGCGGCCAAGAGCGGCGTGCTGGCGAGCTTCCCGTTGATCAATCTGAAGATTACGCTGCTGGATGGTTCGTACCACCCGGTTGACAGTTCGCAGATTGCTTTCGAGCAGGCCGGTTCGCTGGCCCTGCGAGAAGCCTGCCACAAGGCCGGGATGACGCTGCTGGAGCCGATCATGCGAGTGGTCGTGACCACCCCGGAAGATTACGTGGGTTCGGTGACCGGCGACTTGAGCAAGCGTCGGGGCAGCATTATCGGTATGGAACAGCGGGGCAACACCCGCGTGATCGAAGCCGAAGTGCCGCTGAGCGAAATGTTCGGGTACACGACCGAACTGCGTTCGATGAGCGCCGGCCGGGCCAGCTCCGTGATGGAACCGTTGAAGTACGCCGCGGTTCCCAATTCGGTCAAGCAGGCGATTCTCGAAGAGATTGGTTGATTGGTTCTTCGAGTGAATTGTGAAGACAGGTCAGGAGCCGGGCATCGTGAGATGTCCGGCTCCTGCTGATTTATTGTCCGTTGTTGTCGTAATTGCCGTCGGGCCAGGGGCGGTAGTCCCAGCCGCCGCGGTGCCAGTTGAAACGGTAGGGGTCGTAGTTCGGCCCGCCACTGCGGTCGCGGTCGTAGGGGATGGGGACGTAATCGTATCGCCCGGAGAAGGAGTTGTAGCGGAAGGGGTTGTAGTTGGGGTTGGTGTTGTAATAGTCGGGTTTTTCCGGGTAAACCGGCCCGATTTGCCACTGGGCCAGGATTGGCCCGGCGAAGATCATGAGTGTGCCGATCAGGCTGTAGAGAAACGTTTTCATCGGGCCTCCTCGCGTCATGCGCTGTTTGCGGCCATTGCAAAGGCACGCACACGCCATGCCTTTTCATGACAATTCATGGAATCGTACGGATGGTTTCGCCGGGGTGCTGGCTTGAGAGGCCGTAGTGCTCTAATCTATTGAGCATGAAGCCAAAGAAACATTCCGACGCTGCGCCGGGCGGCAAGGGCGTGCGTACCGACTGGGGCGCGGTTGCGGACTGGTATGACCAACTGGTAGGTGAGTCCGGCAGCGAGTATCACCGGGAGGTGGTGCTGCCGGGGGTGATGAGATTGCTGAGTCTTCAGACCGGGGATTCGGTTGTGGATATTGCCTGCGGGCAGGGCGTGCTGTGCCGGTTGCTGCATCAGCGGGGCGTGGAAGTCACCGGGGTGGACGCGGCGGCGTCGCTGATCCGCGTTGCCCGTGAGCGTGGGCCGGCGGAAATTCATTACGAGGTTGCCGACGCGCGGGATTTGTCGGTTTTGCCGGGCGAGCGGTTCACGGCGGCGACGTGCGTGCTGGCGATTCAGAATATCCATCCGATTCAGCCGGTGTTTGATTCGGTGGCCCGCATCCTTAAGCCGCAGGGGCGGTTGGTGATCGTGATGATGCATCCGTGTTTTCGCGGCCCCAAGGAGACGAGTTGGGGGTGGGATGCCGGGGCCGGCGTTCAGTATCGGCGGGTGGATCGGTATCTGCTGCCGCGAAAAAGCCCGATCGTGACCAACCCCGGCAGCGCTCCGGGGCAATACACCTGGACGTTTCATAAGCCGTTAAGTGCGTATGTGAAGTCGCTGAGAAACGCGGGATTGCTGATCGACGCGATGGACGAATGGACCAGTCACAAGACCAGCACGAGCGGGCCTCGCGCGCATGCGGAGAATGCCGCACGGGCCGAGATCCCGATGTTTTTGGCGATGCGGGCGGTGAAGGTTTGCCCTGATGGCGGGGTGAGATAGAATCGGCTCTGCTGAAATGCTCTGGGGAATGCGGCGAAACGGAGGGAACTGATCCGCGAAACCGCAAGCAACGTCGCGAGCGAGAATGGCGAAAGAGTGCATTTCAGTAGAGCAAGATAGAATCGCCTGATCTGGGTTGTGTTTCCTTGTTGGAGTGCCGATGAAGAAAGAAAAAATTGCCTGGACGGTGAGCCTTCTGCTGATTGCGCTGCTGGCGTTTCAGTTGCCCGGGTCGATGGCCCAGCGCGACGAGGATTACTCGTTCGTGCGCAACTCTTGTGGATATTCATCGGCAGGTGGCCGACAACTACGTCGAAGCGGTGGACGAATCGAAGCTCCGCCAGGGCGCGATCAACGGGATGCTGAACCAGTTGGATCCGTTCAGCGTTTACGTTCCGCCGGCCAAGGAAGAGGATTTTGAGCGGATGCTCGAAGGCAGCTTCAAAGGCGTGGGCATTCAGCTTAATCAGCAGGATAACGGCACTGTCGAGGTTGTTTCTCCGATCGACGGAAGCCCTGCGTTCAAGGCGGGCGTGCAGGCGGGGGATGTCATTCTGAAAGTCAATGGCGACCCCATCGATGGCCAGCGGCTCTCCGATGTGATCAAGAAAATTACCGGTAAGCTGGGCACGCAGGTGATGATTCGCGTTCGTCACGTCTCGGGTCAGGAAGTGGACCTGACCATGAACCGCGAAGAAATTACCGTCCCCACCGTGCGGGCTTTTCGGCGCAAGGCGGACAACACCTGGGATTGGTTCATATCGGACAACCCGAAAGTCGCTTACGTGCGCGTGACCCAGTTCACCATGGAGACTTTCGACCGGATCAACGAAACCCTCGCGGACCTGCTGAAGCAGGGCATGAAGGGGTTGATCCTGGATTTGCGTTTCAATCCGGGCGGGCATCTCGATCAGGCGGAAAAGGTCGTGGATCTGTTCATCGATCATGGCGTGATTGTCAGCACCCGCGGCCGAAATCGACCGGAGGAAGTGCGTCGCGCAACGGCGCCGGGGACGCTGCCGTATTTTCCGATGATCGTGCTGGTGAATGAACATTCGGCCAGTGCGGCGGAAATCGTGGCCGGCAGCCTGATGGACAACAAGCGGGCGTTGGTGATCGGGCAACGGACCTATGGGAAAGGGTCGGTGCAGGAAGTGGTGCCGCTGGAAGACAAGGGCGGAAGGCTGAAGCTGACGGTGGCCTACTATTATCTGCCGAGCGGTCGGCTGGTGCATCGGAAGAAGGACGCGACCGATTGGGGCGTGCAGCCGCAGATCGTGGTTCCGATGGATACGGCGGCCCAGCAGCAACTGGCCAAAGAGAATTACGAACGGGAATTGTTCCGTCGTCCTACGACGGGGCCGGCGACCATGCCGGCGATGAACTATGCTGACGATGCACAATTGCAGCGGGCGGTGGATACGATGTCGGGGCTGGTGGTTTTGTCGGCTGGCCGCGAAGGTGAGTCGCTGCCGGCGACGGGGCCGGCGGCTTCGGGGAAATGATAACCACGGAGGCACGGAGGGAAGAGAAGTCAGAATGATGAATGATGAATGATGAAGGTGGAAAGAAGAGCAGTTTACATAACAGCTTGCTTCCTTCTTCATCATTCATCCTTGTCTTTTCTTGGCGCTCTTGTCGGGTTGATGGAATTTTTGGAGACGGATGCGCCTCCGTGCCTCCGTGGTGAGAAGGACGTTGCATCGGGAAAGTTTTTGTTATGGCTACGATTCTTGGTATTGAATCTACCTGTGATGAGACGGCGGCGGCGGTTGTCGTGGATGGGTATGACGTGCGCAGTAATGTTGTTGCCACGCAGGTGGAGTTGCATGCCAGGTATCGGGGGGTGGTGCCGGAGATTGCCAGCCGGGCGCATATTGAGAATATTCTGCCGGTGATTCGGGAGGCGGTGGAGAAGGCGGGCGTGTCGCTGTCTGCGATGGACGCGGTTGCGGTGGCGCATCGGCCGGGGTTGATCGGGTCGTTGTTGATCGGGGTTACGGCGGCCAAGACGCTGGCCTGGGCATTGGGCAAGCCGCTGATCGGCGTTGATCACGTTCATTCGCACCTGTATAGCGTGGTGCTGGAGTCCGATGTGGCCATTCCCATGCCCGCGGTTGGGTTGGCGGTGAGCGGCGGGCATACGGCGCTGTATCGCCTGGAGGAGATGGGGCGGGTGGAGTTGATCGGAAAGACGATCGATGATGCCGTGGGCGAAGCGTATGACAAGGTGTCGGCGATACTGGGGCTGGGATATCCCGGGGGGCCGGTGATTGATCGGCTGGCGGCGGAGGGTTCGCCGACGGCGGTGAAGTTTCCGCGAACGCTGCTGGGGCGGGAATCGCTGGATTTTTCGTTCAGTGGATTGAAGACGGCGGTGCTTTATCACGTGCGTGGGTATCAGGGGCGGGAACGGCCGGCGGGGACGTTGGGACAGCAAGAGATATGCGACGTTGCCGCCGGGTTTCAGGCGGCGTGCGTGGAGGTGATCGTCAAGAAACTTTTGCGGGCCGTGCGCAAAACGGGGGCGCGCTCGGTTGTTGTTGGCGGGGGAGTGTCGGCAAATTCTGGTTTGCGGGGGGCGCTGGGGCGATTTGTGGTTCCGGTATTTTTCCCGGCGATGCGGTATTGCACGGATAATGCCGCGATGTCGGCGGGGTTGGCGTATCATGCGTATCGGCGGGGGGAGTTTTGTGATCTGAACCTGGATGCGATTACGTATAGTCAGTTTCAGGTGAAGTGAAAGAAGGCGGGGGGAACGCGAAGAGCAAGCCACATCGAGAGGGGGCGGACGAAAGGGGTTGGGGTTGTTTATGAGAGGACGTGGCCGGTGACGACGTGGTGGAGTTTGGTTCGGTCGCGCAGGACCAGGCGGCCGAGGTGGTCGATTCCTTCGCACCAGCCGCTGATGGATGAATGTTCGGCGTTGAGGCGGACGGTGACTTGTCGGCCGTTTAAGGCGTGGTTCCGATCATATTGTTGAAGGAAGTCGGCGTAGGGACGTTCGCCACGGCGGCATAGCGTGCGGTGGAGGTGTTTGGACAGCGTGATTAATACGTCGGTCATGTCCAAGGGGCTTGCGGTCAGGCTGAGGAGCGACGTGATTCCGGAACGGAGCTGTTTGGGGGCTCGGCTTGGATCGAGGTTTACGTTCAGGCCTATGCCGATCAGGTCGGCCTTGTGGATTCGTTCGCAGAGCAGACCGGCGAGTTTGCGGCCTTCGCAGATGACGTCGTTGGGCCATTTTAGTTGGATGGTCGATTGGGGCGTTAGTTCCGCGACGGCGTTGCGGACGGCCAGACCGGCGACCAGCGGCAATTGATAGGGCTGGAGCGGCGCTTCGATGGGCAGGACGAATGTGGCCGTGAGGCTGCCACCGGTGGACCACCAGATATTGGAGCCGCGGCCGCGGCCGGCGGTCTGCCGGCTGGTCAATACGATGGCCGGGGCGAACAGGTCTCCCCGCTTGCGCATGGCCGCGGCCTGGTCGTTGGTGCTTCGCAGGTGCGAGAACCAATGCAGGCGAAAGGGTTTGATTCCTTCCCGCAGACGGGCGAGGTTGAAAGACGAGCCGACTGCTGCCGATGAAGCCATACCGATGTTCCCGAAAGCAGTATAACTACTGGAGCGTTTTTTGGCTCATGATTCTTTTTCGCCAGCCAGCCTGTCGCTGGACGTCCCGGGGGGATTGTGGCCCGCGGGTGGCGCAGTCGATCTGGTCCAGCGGGAATTTGGGGGTGCGGTCCATGTATAACAGGCCGTTGGCTTCCTGGTAGGTGTCGGTGAACTGCGTGTAGCAGAAGCCGGCCAGGAGTGGGAGGGATCGCACGGTTTCCAGGAGGGTTGCGTATCGGGCGGCGAAGTCGCCAACGGTGGGGGCGCGGGAATAGCCCCAGGTGTGGTTTTTGTCGGGTGAGAAGGCGATGCCGCCGAATTCCGTCAGCATGATGGGCTGGTTTTCGTAGGTGAATTCGTCCAGCAGAAGAACCTTGTGGCCGGGGCGTTCGTGCTTTAACAGGCGGTTGATGTCTTCCTCGCGGTGACTGTAGCGGGAGGCCAGGCGCTGGGGGTCGGCGTCGTAGTCGTGGATGGCGATGATGTCGGTGGCGACGGCTTCCCAGCCGTCGTTGCCGATCACCGGGCGGGTCGGGTCCAGTGTTTTGGTGAGGTGATACAGCGCCTGCACGCAATGGCGCTGGGCCGGGCTGTTGGGCAATTCCGGCACGCCCCACGATTCGTTGAAGGGAACCCAGGCGGCGATGCAGGGATGGCTGGTATCGCGGTCGATGGCTTCGGCCCATTGGCGGGTCAGGCGTTGGACGGTCTGGGATGAAAAGCGGTAGGCGCTGGGCATTTCCTCCCAGACGATCAGGCCGAGCGTGTCGGCCCAGTAGAGGAAACGGGGGTCTTCGATCTTCTGGTGCATGCGTACGCCATTGAATCCCATGGATTTAATGAGCTCGACGTCGCGGCGGAAGGCGTCATCGTCGGGCGCGGTCAGGCCGGTTTCGGGCCAGTAACCTTGATCGAGCACCAGTTGGAGGGGATACGGTTTGCCGTTGAGCACGAACCGATTGCCCAAAAGCGAAATGCCGCGCATGGCGGTGTAGCTTTGCACTTGATCGAGGGTGTTTCCGTCGGCGTCGAGAAGTTCCAAACTGGCCTGGATGAGCCGGGGGGAATGGGGATACCACAACAGCTCGTTGCGGTAATCGTCGATGCCCGGATCGGAGAAGGATATTTCGCGGTGGATTTCGCGGGCGACGACGGTGTAAGTGTCGTCGGCCAGGATGCGGTCGTCGGCGGTGAGGCGGACGCGCAGGCGGGTGTTTTCGGCGGTATGGCCTTGGAGGCGGGCGTGGAATTTGAGGTTCCATCGCTCGACGTCGGGCGTCCATTGCAGTTTGTCGATGTAGCAGCGGGGGACTTGTTCCAGCCAGACGCTTTGCCAGATGCCGGTGGTGCGCGGATACCAGATCGAATGGGGCTGAAGCTGCCAATCCTGTTTTCCCCGGGGCTTGGCCAGGTCGTGCGGATCGTCACAGGCGCGGACGATGAGGGTCTGATCTTCGCCGGGTTGGAGCAGGTCGGTGACGTCGGCGTGGAAGGGGGTGTAGCCGCCTTCGTGCGAGACGGCGAGCTTGCCGTTGAGGTAAACTTCGGCCTGGTAATCGACGGCGCCAAAGTGGAGCAGGAGACGTTGTCCGCCGGCGAGGTCGGGAGTGGGGAAGGTTCGGCGGTACCAGCACGAAAGGTAAAATCCCGGATCATTGATGCCGCTGGCGGGTGTTTCCGGGGAGAAGGGGACGGAGATGGTCGCATCCCATTTCACGTCTTCGGATCGAAGCCAACGGGCCTGGCGGTCGAGTGCGAAGTCCCAGGAACCGTCGAGGCAGGTCCATTGGGCGCGGCGTAACTGGGGACGCGGATAACCTTCGATGCGGACGCGGGAGCGAGTCTTGGCCATGATGTTCTCCTGCAACCCAAAGCATCTATAGGGCGGCAGGGGCAAGCCGATCAACTGGGGGACTTTGCAAAATTCGTGAATCTGCCCTAAACTTGTGTTCACTACTGTTTTTAGCGAGGTGGCATGGCTAAGGCACGCGCAATCGTCAAACGCCGCAAGGCGGTTCGGAACATCCGCAAGATCACCAAGACCATGCAGATGATCGCTACGGCGAAGTTTCAGAAATCGCTGAAGCGGGCTGTTGGCACCAAGCCGTACACGCTGAAGGTTCGGGAGCTGGTCCGCGAGTTGGCGTCCAGTGTGGGCAATGTGGAGCATCCGCTGTTGCGTCAGCCGACGGAGGAGACCCGGACCCGCCGGATTGCTCTGGTGGTTATCACCAGCAACCGAGGTCTGGCGGGCGCTTATAACGGCAACGTGCTTCGCCTGTCCAACGGTTTCATCCGCCAGCAGGAAGCGGCCGGCAATGCCATCGACCTGTACGTTTCGGGCAAGAAGGGGTTCAGCTTTTTCAACTTCCAGAAACGGCCTATTACCCAGCGGTTTGATCAGTTTGCCGACATGCCTCGCTATGTGGATGCCGAGCAGGTTGCGGAGCATTTCATCAAGCAGTTTGTTTCCGGACAGATCGACTCGCTGCACGTGGCGTATATGAACTTCGTCAGCGCCGGCGTACAGAAGCCGGAAGTGCTGACGCTGCTGCCGCTGGCCGGGGTGCATGAGGAATCTGCGACGACGGCGTATGACGTGAAGACGATCTACGATTTTTCGCCTTCGCCGATGGTGCTGCTGGACGAATTGCTTCCGCTGACGGTGAAGGCCGCCATGTTCCAGTGTTTCCTGGATGCGACGACCAGCGAGAACGTGGCCCGTATGGTGTCCATGAAGAGCGCCACCGACAACGCCGACAAGATGGTCAAGAGCCTGACGATGCAGTACAACCGCGCCCGGCAGAGCCAGATCACGACGGAACTGTCGGAAATCATGGGCGGCGTGGAGTCGATGAAAGGCGCGAAGGAATAGTTTGATGGGAACGCTGCCCTGCGGGCAGCGGCGAAACGGGGGGAGGGCGCGGCTTCTGGTTTTATTTTTCAGCGGGTTCTTTGATGGCGGGGGGGATGGGTACTTCGTCGCCCGCCTTGAGGCCGGCGTCGGCGGCGGCTCCCTGGTTCAATTCGATGGCGTATTTGGCGGGGGCGGCGCTGCGCGTGCTGCTGAGGTCGAAGGGGGTCATCTGGTGGATGGAAACAATTCGGTTGGCTCCGTTGATGAAGATGATATCCAGCGGGATGGACGTGTTTTTCATCCAGAAGGACAGGGGGCGTTCGTCTGCGAAGACGAAGATCATGCCGTGATCTTCGGGCATGGTTTCCCGCTGCATCAGGCCGTGTTCGCGGGATTCATCCGTGTCGGCGATTTCGAGGGTGAAGGTTTGTTTTCCCAACTGTATCCGCACCGTGCGAGGCGACGAGGAATCCGGGACGGCTTTGGTCGCCTGGGAATCGCATCCGACGGTGGAGAGGAGGGTCAGCATGGCCGAGAAAATCAGACTTCGCGTCATGAGTTGTCCTTCGAATTGGCTGAATCAGTGCGGGCAATTCCGGCCTCTTGCAGGAGGGGGACGGTGATTTCCATCGGCAGGCCGACGATGTTGGTGTGGCTTCCGGAGGTGCGGGTTACGAAGGGGTCGGCGTCCTGTATGCCGTATCCGCCGGCTTTGCCCTGCCAATCGCCGCCGGCGACGTAGGCGTCGATTTCGGGGGCGGTGAGCGGCCGCATTCGGACGGCGGACATGGCCCGCACGGTGCGGGCGAACCCGGTAGCCGGGTGAATCACGGCAACGCCGGTGATGACGATGTGCGTGGTGCCGGAAAGAAGGCGGAGCATTTTTCGGGCATCATCCGCGTTTTCGGGTTTGCCTAATACTTTGTCGCCGAAGGCGACGACCGTGTCGGCGCCCAGAACCACGGCGTCGGGGAACTGGTCGGCGATGAATTTGGCCTTGGCCGTGGCCAGATGGCAGGCGATTTCGGCGGGGAGTATTCCGGCCGGATAACGCGTCTCGTCGATGTCGGCGGGTTGCACGACGAAGTCGTAGCCCGCCTCGCGAAGCAGCGATTGACGGCGAGGTGAGTTGCTGGCGAGTATCAGTTGCGGCGCGGGCACGGAATTATTTTACACAAACCGCCAGATCGCCTTTATGGGGAGCACGCTGGCCGGGCTGATCGGCGACGTATTTGACCGCGAGGTGGTCGGCAATGATCCTGCGGACCCGGCCGTTGGCGATGACGTTTCCTTTGGCATCAATGAAAACGACGACGTCGTTTTCGGCAAAGTCATTCACCGCGACGTCACCGATGGCCGCCAGTTGTGCTTCAGCATGCACTTCCACAACCTGGCCGACGTGCGTGTTGGGATTGACGCGCTGGTAGTTCTGCTCAATGGCTCGCACGGCCGCCGCTGAGATGACGGTCGGCGCCGGAGGCTGCTTGCTCGTGGATTGACAACCGATCAAAAGTCCTGCGGCCAACAAGCCACATGCAATTCGACGAGACGCCATGGAGTCGCTCCTTTGGTGACGATAGCCGGAAGCCGGATGCCTGAGTCGAACACAACCACGGGTTCGTTCCGGCAAGATAGATAGTAAACCATGAAACGGCCCATTCTTGCAAGGGTCAGTCCGCTAAATTAGTGGGTGGGATCGGGTGTTGGGGCGGCTGAAGCGGCCAAATCGCGGGCGGTTCCTAAGGGAAGCAGGATATTGGTCTTGCGGTCGAAGCGGTAAAACCACCGGTTGGGCTGCAAATTGGCGTAATAGTGGAAGATTTCGGTATTGCGCGTTCCCAGATCGTGGGCGCGAATGAGTGGGGCGTTGTCGGGCCAGGCGGAGTCGGTGTTGTAGACGGGCTCTTCGGCGATGTTGTTGGCCGGATCAAAGCGAAATAACACGACGGCTGGTCGGTGGACGAGTTGCGGCAATTGCTCTGCCGCGAAACGCAGGACCGGCGAAGGGAAGCTTTCGTCATCCACGGCCGCGTTCAGCTCGTGAGTGGACGTTGCCGCGATGGCCAGCAAGGCCAGAACGAGCATTCCTTGCAAACCCGGAAAGGCGCCAGCGATCGCCTTGCAGCCGAGAACAACCAGGAGAATGACCGCCGGTGCTGAAATGACGGCGTAGTGCTCCAGGAAAAAAGTCCAGAACAGGTACAGAATCATGAACAGCGGCAGGGTGGCCAGCAATACCCATCGGGAGAGCGTTACCAACCCCAGGAGTCCCAGCGGCAACAGCACGATCAGCACCCGCACGGGCAGAGTCACATCGGCGATCATCGGCAGCCAGCGGGTGGCCCAGGCATGCGCCAGCCGGGCTGGTTGGTGTTCGGCGATGTAGGGGGCGATCTTGTTGGCGTAGTAGAGTTGCTTTTGTGGCAGCGTGGAGGTGGGGCGTCGGTTCGGGTCCGGCGGATGAAAACCAAGGGACGTTCCGGGGTAGTCCCGCTCCGCATACAGCCCGGCCGGCGTTTGCCATGCGCTGCCGGTCACGCCGTAGTTGAAAATTCCTTGCAGCAGCAAAAACGGGCCGGCGGCAATGGCGATGCACGCCAGGCTTTTGATTTGCTTTATCACGGGTTGGCGTCGCAAGTCCGTCAGGATTGCCGCCGCGATCGGGAGTGCAAAGCAAAGTGCGTCCAGCGGGCGTGTGATGGCCGCCCAACCGGCGAAGATGCCGATGCAGAGCAGCCAGACCGTGCGCCGATTTTCCCGCCATCGCAGCCATGCCCAGAGCATGAGCAGGCCCATGAGCATCAGCGGCACTTGCGACATGAGCATGACCGACAACATGCGGAACCAGCTCAGCGAAACCAGCAGGACGGCCGAGAGTGCGCCGGCTACGCCATCGACCATTTCCGTGACGATGCGATAGAGCAGTCCCACGACGGCCGCGGCGGTCATCACGGGCATCAGCCAGGCGGGCCAGCCCAGCCAGATGGAGGGGACGTAGAGGATGGCCGTGCCGGGGAAATAGATGGATGCGTAAACGGGCCGGGTGAGGATGTAAAACGAATCGAAGAAATCGGCCATGGGATGGGCGGACATCCATAGGCGGCCGTGGGACAGCATTTGCATCTGGATCAGGTAGCTGCATTCGTCGTGGGTTTTGGCGAACAGATCGCGATCCTGGGCGACGGCGGTATAGATGAAATAGCATCCGGCCAGGATGGCAATTGTCGTTGCGGCGATCGCGCGGGAGCGGGGCGAGGGATGCCGGATACGATCCAGTAAATACTCCAGACCTTTTCGGACTGGAGGAAGCGTTGCCGCCAGGGCGGCTATGGCGACGGCGACCCATCGCCAGCGGGTCATGCCGACGTATTGCGCGGTGCCGATGGCCAGCCACAGCGATATGCCTGTCGCCAGCATCAGCACGACCCATAGCCGGTGGGTTCGCTGGGTCAAGGGAATATGCCTCGCAACCGCAGGGCTTCTGCGACGCGACTGATGGCCAGCGTGTAGGCGGCGGTGCGGTAGTCGCAATCGGCTTCGTCGGCCTTGGCATTGACGGCGTCAAAGGCTTTGTCCATGACGCTTTTGAGTTCGTCTTGAACCCGCTGGGCGGACCAGAAGAAGTTTTGTATGCCCTGGACCCATTCGAAGTAACTGACGGTTACGCCTCCGGCGTTGGCGAGGATGTCGGGCAGGACGGTGATGCCGTTGTCGCGGAGAATGTTGTCGGCATCGGGCGTGGTTGGGCCGTTGGCGGCTTCGACGACGATGGGGGCTTTGACGTGGGGGGCGATCTCCACGTTTACGGTGCTTTCCATGGCGGCGGGGATCAACACGTCGCAATCGCAGGTGAGGAGTTCTTCGTTGGTGATGGCTTCGCCGCCGGGGAAATCGGTGAGATTGCCGCGTTCGCGGTAGTATCGCCCGGCGGCGGCGATGTCGATGCCGTTGTCGTTGAAGATGCCGCCTTCCTTGCTGCTGATGGCGATGATGTTGGCTCCTTGCTCGTCCAACAGCCGGGCCGCATGAAAGCCGACGTTGCCAAAGCCCTGGACGGCGATGCGGATGCCGGAGCAACTGCGGTGTTGGGTGGCCAGGAACTTGCAGAGGATGTTCATGACGCCGCGGCCGGTGGCTTCTTCCCGGCCGATGGAACCGCCCAGGGAAACGGGCTTGCCCGTCACGGAGCCCAGTTCCTGGTGGCCGACCATCATCGAATAGGTATCCAGAACCCAGCTCATCACCTGCGAATCAGTGCCTGCGTCGGGAGCGGGAATGTCCTCGTTGGGGCCGATGATCGGCATGATTTCGCTGACGTATCGGCGGGTGAGGCGTTCTTTTTCTCTGACGGTAAGCCGCTTGGGGTCACACACGATTCCGCCCTTGGCTCCGCCAAAAGGCAGGTCAACCAGGGCATTTTTCCAGGTTTGGAGCATGGCCAGAGCCATGACTTCGCTTTCGTTGACGGAGGTATCGAAGCGGATGCCGCCCTTGAACGGGCCGCGGGCATTGTTGTGCTGAACCCGGTATCCGGTGAACACCTGGATACTTCCGTTGTCCATCCGAACCGGACAACTGACAGTCAGCACCCGCTTGGGGGCCGAGAGCACCTGCTGGAAGGTGGGGTCAAGCCCCATGGTCTGGTAGACGCGGTCGAAGTAGAGGTGGGCGTTCTGCCAGAACTTGGAATGCTGCGGGTGCGGACGAAGAAGGTCGGTTCTGTCGGGCATGACGGCTCCCTCGGGAAGAAACCCGAAATCCGAAACCAGAATAACGAACAAATGACGAAATCCGAATGACGAAAGGGTCTTTCGTCGGTGTTACCCCGAACGCTTGCGGGGGCTCCGCGACGCGTTGCGTCGCGGCTATGGATGCGAAATGGACGTAGGTCTGTTCGTCATTCGGATTTCGTCATTTGTCATTTGTTCGTCATTCGGGTTTCGGATTTCTGGTTTCACGCCTTCCTGGTTATTTTTTCGATTTTTTCCGGCGGCGGAGTTCTTCGTCGATGAACTCATCGAGTTCGCCGCGGTCGAGCACGCTTTCGACGTTGCTGGTTTCGACGCTGGTGCGATGGTCTTTGACCCGGCGGTCGTCCAGGACGTAGCTGCGGATTTGGTTGCCCCAGGCGATGGCCCCTTTGTCGCCGTAGAGTTTTTTCACTTCCTCGTCGCGTTTAGCCTGTTCGATCATTTCCAGTCGGCCTTTTAACAGGGCAATGGCCAGGCGTTTGTTCTGCTGCTGGGACCGTTCGACCGAGCAGGTGACTTGAATGCCCGTGGGCTTGTGGGTGATGCGAACCGCGGTTGCGACTTTGTTCACGTTTTGGCCACCGGGTCCGGAGGCGCGAACGAAGGCCACGATATCCATTTCGCTTTCGGGGATTTCGATTTCCTCGTTGTCTTCCGGAAATTCCGGCAGCACATCAACCGATGCGAAACTGGTCTGGCGTTTGTTTTGCGCGTTAAACGGACTGGGTCGGACCAGGCGATGCACGCCGGCCTCGGCGCGCAGGTAGCCGTAGGCGTATTCGCCTTTGACCAGCAGGACCACGTCCTTGATGCCCGCTTGTTCGCCCCAGGTGCGGTCGACTTCGCTGACGTCCCACCCTCGCCGCTCGCAGTAGTACAGGTACATGCGCAGGAGCATTTCGGCCCAGTCCTGGGCCTCGGTTCCACCGGCTCCGGCGTGGATCTGCAAAAATGCATTGCGTGAATCGTTCTTTCCGTCGAGCAAAGCTTGCAGTTCGACTTTGCCGCCTTTCTTTTCCAGATCCAGCAGCATGCGATCGGCTTCCGCGAGGGATTCCGGATCGTCGGCTTCCTGGGCCAACTGGTGCAGGGCGCGAACGTCGTCAATGCCGCGCAGCATGGCTTCGACGGGTTCGATGCAGGCCTTGATGATCTTCAGTTCGCTGACGACGGATTTGGCCGTTTCCTGGTTGTCCCAGAAATCGGCCTGGCCCATCTTGTCTTCCAGTTCCTTCAGGCGGGCGCGTTTTCCCGGTAAGTCAAAGAGAGTCCCGGATGGCGATGATCCGGGATGAAAGGTCTTCGATCGATTGCGACATGTTCTCGTGAATCATGGTTCCAGTGTAGTCCAAAAAAACGCCAAACGCCAAGGGGCGTTGTTGGTTTTATGCGGTGAAGCCCGCGAATTGAAATCCGTGGGCGTTTTTCGTCACGGGGTTAATCCCAGGTGCCGCAAGATGAGATCGTGGATTTGCGTGGGAGACAGTTTATCGCCTGGGACTAAATCCGCTTGCTGCGTTATCAGCAGTGGGGCGTCCTGGGGATTGGCGGCGGGTCGGCCGTGCGAGCCCCGCACCAGCGATGCGTCCAGCGGGATCACGTCCATCAGATAGCGGAGTCCCAGTTTCTTTTTCAGAAGCGTTCTGGCGAGCTTAAGCTTGGGCGACTTAATGGCCGGGTCGATGAAGAGCTCGGCGGGGTCGTAGCCCGGTTTGCGGTGGATGTCCACCGTGCGGGCAAAGTCAGGCGACTTTGCATCGTCCAGCCAATAGTAATATGTAAACCATGCGCCGGGCTCGGCGACGGCGATCAAATCTCCCGATCGTTCGTGGTGGAGATGCAGCGACTGTTGGCCTTGTTCGTCGAGCACCTGCTCGATGCCCGGCGTGGATTTCAGCAGGGCTCGTACTTCTTCCAGTCTTGTGCGGTCGTTGACGTAGACGTGGGCCAGTTGATGGTCGGCCACGGAAAACGCCGTGCTTGCCCCGGCATCCAACAGCTCCCGGTCCATCTCTTCCCGGATGGCGATCAAGCCGTGTTCTCTCAACACGCGGTTGATGTGTACCGGGCGATTGACCGGCGCGATTCCGTATTCCGAAAGGATCATGATTTTTGCATCTTGGGCGGCGTAATAGTCGAGAAGCCGGCCACAAACGCCGTCGAGTTCTCGCAAATCGGTGGCGATCTGCGGGTTGTCCGGCCCCAATCGCTGAAGGGCGTAGTCCAGATGCGGGAGATAGATCAGCGTCAACGTCGGATCGTACTTGCGATCCACGTGGAGCGCCGCCTCGGCGATCCATCGGGTGCTTTTGATGCTGGTGGCCGGCCCCCAGAACTGGAACAGCGGGAATTGGCCCAGTTGGGATTGAAGCTCGTCGCGCAGGCCGGCGGGGCGGGTGTAGACGTCGGGCAGTTTGCGACCGTCGGCGGGGTACATGGGCCGGGGGGTGATTGAATAGTCCGCTGATGAGTACATGTTGTACCACCAGAAGAGATTGGCGCAGGTGAAGGCGGGGTTGAGTTCCTTGGCTTTTTCCCAGACTTTTTTTTGCCGGACCAGTTTGTTGGATTGCCGCCAGAATTTGATTTCGCACTCGTCGCGGAAATACCAGCCGTTGCCGACGATCCCGTGTTCGTCGGGCCATTTTCCGGTCAGATAGGTTGCCTGAACGCTGCACGTGACGGCCGGGATGACGTCGCCGATCCCCGCCAGCCGGGCACCGGCCGCGAATGCCTTCAGACGCGGCGTCGCCTCGCCGAGCAGGCGTGGCGTCAAACCCACGGCATTGATGACAACCGTCTTGTTCATGGGGGCTTCCGTGATAAGGCGCTTGGCGCAGTGAGTCAAGCCAGGCGGTGGCCAATGCCGGAGGTGCTTATGGGGGCTTTTCGTCCGATTAATAACTTAACATTCGCAAGTATTATGGTAAGCTACGGCAGGTCCACCAGGGTCGGTGGCGCGGACGATGGCTTTTCAGGAGACGGACATGAGCGAATTTTTCCCGGCAATCCCGGCACGTATTCCCTTTGAAGGCAAAGGGTCGAAAAATCCCCTTGCTTTCCGCTACTACAACGCCAAGCAGTTAGTTAACGGCAAGACCATGGAGCAGCACATGCGCTTTGCCGTGGCTTACTGGCACACCTTCAAGGGTGGCGGCGGGGACATGTTCGGGTGGGGCACCTGTCAGCGTCCCTGGGCCGAGGGCTCCAATCCCATGGACGTAGCCGAAAAGACGCTGCGGGCGGCGTTCGAGTTTGCCACCAAGCTAGGGGTTCCCTATTACTGCTTTCATGACCGGGACATCGCTCCGGAAGGGGTGAATTTCGCCGAGTCGTGCAAGAACCTGGACAAGATCGTGGCCCTGGCCAAGACGCTCCAGAAGGAAACCGGCCTGAAACTGCTGTGGGGCACCGCCAATCTTTTCAGCAATCCGCGTTTTGCCCACGGGGCTGGCTCCAATCCTGACGCGCACGTGGTGGCTTACGCCGCCGCTCAGGTGAAGCATGCTTTGGATGCCACGAAGGAACTGGGCGGGGAAAACTACGTCTTCTGGGGCGGCCGCGAAGGCTACGAAACCCTGCTGAACACCGATTACAAACACGAGCAGGAACAGTTGGCCCGCTTCTTCCAGATGGCGGTGGAATACAAGAAGAAGATCGGTTTCACCGGTCCGTTCCTCATCGAACCCAAGCCCAAGGAGCCGACCAAACACCAGTACGATTTCGATTCGGCTACGGTGTTGGGTTTCCTGCGGCAGTACGGTCTGCTCGAACACTTCAAGCTGAACATCGAAGCCAATCACGCCACGTTGGCCGGGCATACATTCCAGCACGAGCTGACCGTCGCCTCGGCCGCCGGCAAGCTGGGCAGCATTGACGCCAACACCGGCGACGGCCTTCTGGGCTGGGATACCGATCAGTTCCCGACCGATTTGTATACGGCCGTGTACGCGATGCTGGTGGTGCTCAAGCAGGGCGGGTTGGGTTCGGGCGGGTTGAACTTCGACGCCAAGGTTCGCCGGGGTTCGGTCGATGAGGCTGATCTGTTCTACGCCCACGTCGGGGCGATGGATACGTTTGCCCGGGGTCTGCTGATCGCCCAGAAGCTGATTGACGACAAGGTGCTGGACGGCTTTGTTGCCGAGCGCTACGCCAGCTTCAACAGCGGCATCGGCGCTCAGATCATGAGCGGCAAGGCCACGCTGGAGGATGCCGAAAAGTGGATTCTTCAAAACGGCGAGCCGAAGCTCAAGAGCGGCCGTCAGGAATACCTTGAGAACCTGATCAACGATTACCTGATCTAAGGTTGCCCGACGTATTTGTTTGAAATCTCGCCGCCCGGATGAGACGTTCGAGTCACATCCGGGCGGTCAGTGGTTAGTGGGTTCGTTGATTATCACGAAGCGCGGGTGGCGGGGGCGAAAAGGGGGGAAATTTGGGTTCGTTGTGCGTCACGCGAAGGTGCAGAGGACCAGCGGATGAGAGATCCGTCCGAGGAATTTTCGGTGCGCCTCGGTAGCAGATCGGACGGTTCGGTGAGACGGCACATCTGGCGAGCTTGTCGGCCAACCGGTCGCTGATCCTGGAGGTGTGTGACAGTCCCCATCCGATCCGGGCGACGTCGCGGCCGGGCTTTCTGGCGGAACTGCATTGCTCGGCCACGGGCAAGGTGTTTCTGGCGGCGATGAGCGACGAGCAGGCAAGGGGTGTGCTGGAGGAGACGGGGTTGGAGCGGCGGACGGAGCAGACGCTGGACACGGTGGCCAATCGAGATCGAACAGGGGTTGTATGGTTATAGTCGGTTCTATTGCGGAAGGGGGTCGTATCATATGTTACACACGTGCAACAATTGGCTTGCCGACGGCCTTCGTGCCGGGTGATTTCCTATAACGCCGGTATATTCAGCGACTGCGTGGATCGTGGGGTTTCAAATCAAGACGTGCGGCGGGAAATATCAAAAGGATATAGTTTGTCGAATGAACTGAGCAGTTTGAATACGGTTTCGTTTACTTTTTTATCGTTTCGCCTTACGCTTGAGCCATTGCAACTGGGAGCGTAGCTCAACGGTCAGAGCAGGGGACTCATAATCCCTTGGTTCTCGGTTCGAATCCGAGCGCTCCCATTTTCCAAGTCGCGTAGCCTACTATATTTACGACTCACGCCATCCGGGGATGCGAGGCCGAAAAGGCGTTTTCGGCGCAGTGCGCACCGCGCAATCGCGTTACAAAAGTTACATTCTACCGGTGCCCCCGCGCGCAAGGAGCCAGCCATGCCGCATAAGAAATCCAAGCAGCCGGCCTACCGCCACCGCGTCCTTCGAGGCAAACACAAAGCCGTCGTCACCCTCGTCGATGCCGTGACCAAGAAGGTCAAGGACCACTTCCTGGGCGAGTGGAACAGCCCCGAAAGCCGCATCCGCTACAACCAGACCCTCGCCCAGTGGGAAGCCCGCGGCCGGCGGCTGGAGGAACCCAACCAGAATCGGGCCGAGGCGAGCGTGGTCGAGATGGTCGCCGCCTACTGGGAGGGCCTGGCCGGCAGGATTTACTGCCCCTCCGAAGCCCGGCACATCCGCGTCGCCTGGCAGGGGCTGGTGGACCTGTTCGGCACGGAACCGATCCGAACCTTCACCCCCAACAAGCTGCGGCTGGTCCGCAAGGCGATGGTCCAGCGCGGCTGGTCGCGCCGGTACATCAACCGCCAGGTCTACCGCGCGGTGCGCATCTTCAAATGGGGCGTGGGCCACGACTTTTGTCCGGCGCTGGTCGTGACGGCGCTGGAGGCGGTGCCGCCGCTGCGCTGCGGGGAAACGGCCGCCCCGGAAACCGAGCCGGTCGGGCCGGTGGACGTGAACCGGGTCGCCCGCGTCAAGCCCTACCTCTCGCCGGTGCTGCGGGACGTGGTGGAGTTGCAATTGTTGACCGGAGCGCGGGCCAGCGAGATTCTGAACCTGCGAACCAGGGATATCTGTTTTGATGATCCAGCCTGCTGGCAGGCGGTGTTGACGAAGCACAAGATGAGCCACAAGACCGCCAAGCCCCGGACGCTGTTTTTCGGCCCCGCCGCCCAGGCGATCCTCCAGCCGTACCTGCTGCGGCCCGAGGACGCTTACCTGTTTTCTCCGGCCGAGTCGGCGCGCAAGCGGCGGGAGGAACGGAGCCAGCAGCGGCAGACGCCGCTGTCCTGCGGCAACATCCCCGGCAGCAACCTCAAGGATGAACCGCAGCGCCGGCCCGGCCCGCGCTACAGCACGGAAGCCTACGGCCACGCCATCTACTTCGCCTGCGAGCAGGCCTTGGCCATGCCGGGGCATTACCTGCCCAACGCCGCCGACCAGCTTCGGCCCGAGGACGGCCCCGAACAAATCGGGCGGAAAAATCATCGCCGCCGGCAGCGCGCCAAGCTGCGTGCCCGCTGGCATGCGCGCTATGGCTGGCATTCGCACCAACTGCGCCACACCGCCGCCACGGTGTTCCGAAAAGCCTTCGGGGCCGAGGCGGCGTCGATCCTCCTGGGCCACAGCTCCATGGAGCTGACCGATGCCGTTTACGCCGAACGCGATTTAGAGAAGGCCAAGGCGGTGATCGCGAAAATCGGCTGAAACGAGCGGCGTGGCGGGTCGGGCTGAAGCGAAGCCAGCGGCAGGGGGGCGCATCCCCTGTTTAGGGGTTTGTTAGCCTTCGGTATTCCCTTTGCAGAATACGGGTCCATCGCCACCGCTCCTTGGAGTGGTTTGTTTTGGGTGCAACGCCATGCAAGACCCCATCACCCCAACGTTCGATTCCTGTTTCCCACACCCCGGCAAGTCATGGAAGACCAGCGGCCAACCCCGCGAGCCGTAGCGTCCGCTTGAACCCCTCATCTTATTGGTTCAGCTTGCACGCCGAATCGTCGGCCTGGCTTTCTCTCTATGCTGAGGATTTCCCATGAACTCATATGATTTGACCGTCCACATTAAACCGGGCAAAAACTCCAAAAAGAACAAAAAGATAGCGGCGTTAATGGCTCATGTTTGCCACGCCGCCGGGGACGACGACGCAACCAAAAGGCCGGGGCCGCCGCAGGCCAGGCACGTGCCGCCCGTGACTAAACCCAAAGCCAAGTCGGAACGTAAATCCAAAACCGCAAAGAAAAAAGACGGATTCATCACCACGAGACAGGCGATCCAGGCCTACCAGAAGATCTTTTCCACCGCTGAATACGAAGCCGCCCGCCAGCGCATAAGGCGGGCGGAACAGGAGGGAAAGTTCTTCGCGAAAGGCACCCGGTACGCCCACCGCATCGAAGCCTCCTCGTATTATGCCTGGCTGGTGAATTTGTAAACCTAAAAGGTCCCCCGCTAAGAATCCCACACGATCGGTTTGCGTGGCTGCATCTCCAATTGGAAGGCGATGTGCCGGAGTTGCTGCGCCACCCAGCCTCGGGGCCGGTTCACCGCCTGGCCCACCTGTTTTTCGTTGAGTTGATCCACCCAGTGGAGTCGGGCGAGTTGCCGCTGCTCGGCCGGCAACGCGGCCAGGAGGAATTCCACCTCCTCGGCCCCGTCCACCGTCTCGAAAGCGGCATCGGTCCGCGCCAAGGCGTGCTCCGCCTGCTGATGCACCGGCGCTTCTTCCAAGGACAAAAACCGGGGGCAGCCGCCTGCGGCCGCTCCCGGCGCGGAAACCAATCCCGCCGGCGCAGGCCGTCGAGCATCGCGCCGCGAATGCGTGGGTAGGCATAGGAGGCGAATTGGAGGCCTTTGGTCTCGTTGAAGCGGTCGATGGCCTTCAGCAGCCCCAGTGACCTGTCGCAGAATAGGTCGTCATAATCCACATGCATCGAAAGCTCCCGCCGCAGCGTCCGGGCCAGGTGATTGACCAACGTCAGATGAACCTGGACCAGGGCATTGCGCCACCGGTTGGCTTGTTGGGTTTGGTTACGTTGTTGAAGGTGACGGAGCATTTGAAACTTGAAGAAATGGCGCGTCATACGGACCTCGCGGGGTGACAAAAAGCCGAGTCCGATTATACCAGATGAAGCCGCTTGGCATAGATGCTGGCAGCAGCCGTGGCGCGGCCGGGAATCCGCCGCGAATGTCCTGTTCTATGTGACATTTTTCAATGCACTCCATGTGACAAAATCGGTGCGTTGCCCGACCGTGAAAAAAAAATCACTCGCCCAATCCCCCGACGCCACCGAGCGATTTGTCGAGGGGGCGTTTCCCAGGTCGAAAATGTCACATCGTTTTGTCACATCATTCCAATCGACTCCTGGGCGACCGAGGCTGCCCAACGAAAGACGAATTTCCCTGCGCCGCCGATGAAATCCACGCATCAGGCCGGCGTTGAAAATGTCACATCGCCGCTCAATGAAGGCCCTTTTTGTCACATGGCTAAAAAATCCAAAATTCATCGACCCTTATATGGCCTGGATAAGGCTTGGGGTTTCGTCTTTTCCCGCGATGTGACATTCAGGGACGTGGCCTTGCCCCGTTGAAAACGGTGGTAGCTTTCATGGCACGATGAAAGGAGCCAGTCCCTATATCTCCCTGGCCGCCGCCGCCCGGCTGATCCCCGGCTCCCCCGACCCCGCCACGCTCTGGCGCTGGGTGAGCCGGGGGGTCGCCACGCCCAACGGCCGGCTTCGCCTCAAGCACCTCCGCGTCGGCCGAAACGTGCGCACCACCCTTGCCTGGTGCATGGAATACCTCGAGGCCCTCACGGCCGCCGCATCGCCCCAAACCCCTCTGGATAAATCCGCTGCCGCCCACGCCAGGCAAGAGCAAATCCTCCACGCCTATCGCCTTTTGGATCGGAGCCCCTCATGAACCGGATTCTCACCTTCTCGGCCATCGCCAGTTTCCGCCGCTGCCCCCGGCAATATCAGTTGCGCTATGAGTTGGGTTTCAGTCCCCTGCGCATCGATCCCAAACTCAGCTTCGGCTCGGCCTGGCACCTGGGCTTGGAATGCCGAGCCAAGGGTATGGAACAAGAAGCGGCCGCCGCCGTGGCCTGCCTCAGCTTCCAATCCCGCCCCCAGAGCGGCGAAGGCGAGGAGTCCCTGGACTACCAGACCGCCGCGCTGCGGGCCTTGCTGCGGGGCTACTTCTGGCGCTACGGGAATGACGACGTGCGCACGACGGAGACGGAAACCCCCTTCACCCTCCCCATCCGCAACCCCGCCCTGGGCGGCCGCGCCTCCCGGCATTTTTCCCTGGCCGGCAAGATCGATGCCCGCGTGGTCCTGCCCGACGGCCGCTGCGCCCTCCGCGAGTACAAAACCACCGCCGAGGACATCGGTCCCGATTCACCCTACTGGCTGCGCCTGCGCTTTGATCCGCAGATCAGCGGCTACTTTCTGGCCGAACAGGAATCGGGCCGCCCGGTCCAGACCATCCTCTACGACGTGGCCCGCAAGCCTTCGCTGCGGCCCCAGCAGATTCCCGAACTGGACGAAGGAGGCTTGAAGATCGTCCGCGACCCCAGCGGGGCGCGGGTCTTCAACCTCAACGGTTCACCCCGCCAATCCCCCGACGCCGCCCATGGCCTGATTCTGGAAGCCACGCTGGAGACGCCCGACCAATACAGCCAGCGTTTGCTGAAGGACATCGAAGCGCGGCCGGACTGGTATTTCGCGCGGCGCGAGATTCCCCGCCTGCACGATGACGTGCGGGAATTCCGCCGCGATCTGTGGAGCCAGGCGGCCGCCATCGCCCACGCCGGCAAGTACGGATTCTTCTTCCGCAACGTCAGCAAGTTCAATTGCGACTACTGCCCCTTCGCCGCGCTGTGCCTGAACAACATCACCCTCCATCCCCAGCAAGCGCCGACGGGCTTTGAGATTCTGGATGACGTTCATCCGGAACTGGCCATCGGGCGGGATGGGTTTTCCGAACTTTTATGGAGTAAACCATGAGTACGATTCCCCCGATTCCCTCACCCAAATCCCCCGTTTCGGCCCGCCGCAGCGGCGTGGTCTTTGAGACCCTGGACCGCGTCCCCGCCGCCGGCGAGCGGATCGGAATATACGGCCCGGGCGGGTCGGGAAAGACGACATTGTCGGTGACCGCGCCGGGGCCGGTGGCGGTGATCGACCTGGACGAATCGCTGCCGCGACTGCGCCGCTCCCTGATGAGTTGCCCCTACAAACTGGACATCCGCCAGGTCGGCGGCATCAGCGACTGGATGAGTCTCCGCCACGCCCTGAATGGCCCCGGCTGGGACGAGGTGCGCACCATTGTCATCGACTCGGTGACGCGGGCCGAAGAATTGGCCGTGGCCCACACCCTGGCGACGGTGCCGGTGAGCAACGAACGCAACGCCCCGCCGGCCAAAAGCGCCGAGAGCTACGGCTACGGCAAGGGCTACCAGTACATCTACGAGACCTTCCTGCCGCTGCTGGGCGACCTGGACCAGCACGCCCGGATGGGCCGCAACATCATCCTCATCGCCCACGACTGCACCGCTCCGGTGCCCAACCCGCGCGGGGAGGATTGGATTCGCTACGAGCCGAGGCTGCAATCGCCGGCCTCGGGCAAGGCCTCGCTGCGGCTGCGGCTCAAGGAGTGGCTGGACCACCTGCTGTTTTTCGGCTTCGACTTGAACGTGGTCAAGGGCCATCGCGGCGACGGCCCCGGCAAGGGCGAGAGCAAAGGTTCGCGGGCGATCTTCCCCTGCGAGCGGCCCCATGCCATGGCCAAGAGCCGGTCACTGCCGGAGGTGGAAATCCCCCTGGGCCTCTTTGACCGCACGCTCTGGGAATCGTTGTTTGGAAAACCCCAACGTGAAAACCTTGATCTTTAACCGGGCCGCTATGGCCCAGGAGTAATTCGCATGTTGCTCAATCGTGAAGGCCGCTTCATGGCCCGGATCATCGACGGAGGCATCGAAGCCTCCGGCAAAAGCAATCTGACCTGCTTTGCCGCCCGCTTGCAGATCGACGCGGAGTGGACCGGCGAGCAGTGGCAGGACGTGTCCGCCGAAGGGCTGCAGATCACCGCCTTTTTCTACCTGGAGAAAAAAGACGGCGGGTTGAACTCCACCACCATCGAGTCGCTGAAAGCCGCCCTCGGCTGGGACGGGCGGGACGCGATGTGGCTGCAGGACACCGACCTGTCGCAGCACCCGGTGCAGATCACCACCGAGTGGGACGCCTTCGAGGGCAAGACCCGCATGAAGGTGCGTTACCTCGACCCGGAGCATTCCACCGGCGGGGGGGCCATCCGCAAAGCCAGCGGCTCGGTGCGCAACGCCATCATCAACAAACTGGGCTCCAAGCTCCGCGCCTTGGCCGGCGGCACGCCCGCGCCGGCCCCGATGCCTTCGGATACGGCCGTGCCGCCCAAAACAGAGGCGAATCCCGCGTCGCTGTTGAAGCAGGTGGCCTGGACACGCTTTTACAACACCCTGGCCAAAGAGGGCCACCCCAGGGACTTCATCGAAACCGAATGGAACCGCATCCTCATCGAGATCTTCGGCGAGGGCGTGGTGGCCGAAAAGTTGAGCCAAGAGCAATGGAAGCGGTTCAGCGATGAGTGCGACGATCACATTCTCCCGATTTAACTCCTTCGCCCCAGCCGCAGGCGTCAGCCCTCGCCTGTTTCCGGTCGGTCCGGCTTTGCCCCTCTTTCCCTGGACCGACCGGAGGCTGGGGAAGGGGAGCCAAGTGTGTGGTGTTCCTGGGTGCCCGGTTCAGCCATGGGCCGGGCATCCTTCTTTTCCTCTGACGGCTGGGAGTAGGCCGGTTGTGAACAAAGAATCCCGCGAATACCAAGTCCGTGCCATCGCGGCGGTGAAGGCCGCCTTACCGAGCCATCCGCTCTTGGTTTCCCCGGTCGGCTCCGGCAAAACCTTCATGGCCGCGCAGCTGGTCAGCGACCTGAGGATTCCCACGCTCTGGCTGGCGCACCGGAAGGAACTGATCGAGCAGGCGGCGGTGGCCTTGCGGGAGTTGGTGCCTTCCGTGGGTCTCATCAAGGCGGGCATCGAACCCTCGCCTGGCGCCTGGTGCAGGTGGCCTCCGTCCAGACGCTCATCCGGCGCGACAAACCGCCGGCCCGGCTGGTCGTGATCGATGAATGTCATCATGCCCCGGCCGAAAGCTACCGGAGCATCCTTCAGGCCTACCCCGGCGTGCCGCGCCTGGGCTTGACCGCCACGCCGTTTCGCACCGACGGGCGGGGCTTGGGGGATTTATTCGGCGCGTTGGTGGTCGCCGCCACCACCGGCGAATTGTGTGACGCGGGAATTCTGCACCGGCCCAAGGTCTACGCCTCGCGCTTTCCCGACCTGCGCGGCGTGAAAATCCTGGCCGGGGACTACGGCCTGGACGATCTGGCCCAGCGCACCAACACCGAAGAATTGAACGCCGACGTGGTCCTCTCCTGGGTTCGCCTGGCCGACGGCCTGCGGACGGTCTGTTTCTGCGTCAACCGGAACCACAGCCAGGCCGTCGCCGCCGCCTTTACCTCGGTGGGCATTCCCGCCGAGCACTTGGACGGCACCATGCCCGAGGCTCAGCGCCAGGCGATCCTGGACCGCTTGGCCAGCGGTCGCACGCTCATTGTCTGCAATTGCCTGGTCCTGGCCGAAGGTTGGGACTTGCCGCAACTTCAGGCGGCCATCGTCGTCCGGCCCACGATCTCCACGGGGCTGCACATCCAGATCATCGGGCGGGTAATGCGGGCCTGCCCCGGCAAGACCGGGGCAATCGTCCTGGACTGCGCCGGCAATCATCACGTCCACGGCCTGGTGACGCGACCGCTGAACTATTCGCTGGACACCAAAACGCGCGTGGGCCAGTCCGAGCCGCTGGGGCTGCGGCGCTGCCGGGGCTGCGGGCTGCTCTACGAACTGCATCTGCGGCAATGCCCCGAATGCCAGTGGAAACCGGACCTGGCCGAGCGCCTGACCCCGGAGATTCACGGTCCGGGGCAGCTGGTGGAATTCAACGAGGAGAGCTTCGAATACCGCCAGGCGATCTGGAACCTCATCGAAGCCGAGCGGCAGGCCATGGGCTACCGGGAAGGCTGGTCGGTCTTCCGCTACCGGGAGCGTTTCGGAGTTCCCCCGGTGGTGGCGGCGGGGGAATTGGTGGATGTGGGGCACGCGGAAAAAGCGCAGAAACAAGCCGTCTACCAGCGACTTCTCCAGGTCGCTGCCCAACGCGGCTTCAAACCCGGCTGGGCCTCCCACGCCTACCGCCAGGCTTTCGGCTGCTGGCCGCGCGGCTTCGTCGCCGAAGTGCGGGATTCTTTATTCTGAAAGCGAGGTTGTCATGAAAAACATTCTTTCCCAACTGCTGGCCACCAGCCGGGTGAACACCGGACCTCTGGCCAGCTCGCCGACCGAAGGACTGCAGGGGGCGTTCATCATCCCTTCGCCGTTCAACAGCGAACTGGCCGTCGTCGCCAGCAGCGGCCTGGGCTGGGACCACGTCTCGGTCCACGTCCATCACGAAAACCGCTGCCCCTCCTGGGAGGAGATGGTTTTCATCAAGGACCTGTTCTTTGCGGACGGCGAAACCGTCATGCAACTGCATCCGGCCAAGGAGCGCTACGTCAACGTGCATCCCTACACGCTGCACCTGTGGCGGCCGCAGTTTCAGGATATTCCCGTGCCTCCCCTGATCTACGTTTGAGCTACGTCCGAGGCGGCGGGCCGGTGTCGCCTCAGGCAGTGCGTTGCTGCCGCCGGCCCGCCGCCGAGGACTTGAAGGAGCAGCCATGAAAAACGCGCAAGACAAAACGAAAGAGCGACGCGAGAAGGCCAAGCTGGTGCGCCGCAAATACCCGGCCCTCTTCCGGGGCCTGGACCTGAACAACCGGGCAGGCCTGAAAGACTTCAACGCCATCCTCGACGGCACCCTGCCGCCGGAGCAATTGGCCCAGCGCCTTCGGGCAGTCAAGGAGACCATGAAAATCAAAGCCCCCTCCGACGCCCAATTGCAATTGAACGCGCTGATCCGCGCGGCGATCCGCACGTTGGAAAGTTTGCAGCAGACGCCCGACCCGCTGGTGGCGGCGGACGCGGCGGTGTTGTGCGACCAGATTTATTCCCAACTCAGAGGAGACACCCCATGACCCAGAGCACTGCAACCCGAAGCCACCCGCGCCGCGTGGACTTCACGGCCTACCGCCAGGACCGCGACGCCCTGAAGTACGCCGCCTACGGCCTGTCGCCGTCGGCCATCGCCCGCCGCACCGGGCTGACGCGGGGGCAGGTGATGTACCGCTACCGCGTGAAGGCGGCGGTGCGCCTCAGCGACTGGCGGGAAAAAGCCTTCGAGGAGGTGGACCGCATGGAGGCGGAACTGAAGCGCTGCGACGGCATCGTCGAGCGGCTCCGCCGCGAACACCTGGCCGGGGCCAAGGGGAAAACCAAAAAACGCTGAGGTTGCCGGGCGCGATCATGCCGCCGAATCAGACGTTTTTATCTGAACCCATCGGAGCTGAACCATGAGCGAACACGAGATTCAAAACGCCATCCTGCGCGTCTTCGGCACGCGCCCGGAACTGCGGCTGTGGCGCGCCAACACGGGCGTGGCCCGCATGGGCCGCAACCGCACGGTGCGCTTCGGGGTGCCGGGGCAGGCGGATTTGACCGGCATCCTGCCGGGGGGGCTGCGCCTGGAAATCGAGTGCAAGGCCCCCGGCGGCCGCCAGTCCCCCGACCAGCAATGCTACGCGGCGATGATCCGCCGCTACGGCGGGGTCTACGTGCTGGCGTCCAGCGTCGGGGACGTCTGGCGGGCCATCGGCCGCTACATCCTGCCGGGACAGATTTCCCCGCCGGCGCGAGGCGGACCACACAAACCCGGCACGGCCGGCCGCTGCCGTCGATAACTATAAAGGGGGCATCGCTTCCAACACCAACCCGGCCAAGGAAAACGAATGACTACCCCCGTTGAAGAAATTGATGATCCCGTCCAGCGAGTTCTGCAAAAGCTGGAACACGTCAAAGCTACCGGACCCAACCAATGGGAGGCCCGTTGCCCGGCCCATGACGATCAGCACGCTTCCCTGTCCGTCAGCCGGGGCGACGATGGCCGTGCCCTCGTGGATTGCCATGCCGGCTGCCCATTGAAGGCGGTCCTGGACGTTTTGGGCCTCAAAATGCACCAGTTGTTCAAACGCGACGGAAAACGCGCCAAAAGCCGCCTCATTAAATCCTACGACTATCGTGCCGCGGACGGCACGTTGCTCTTCCAAGTCTGCCGCTTCGATCCCAAAGACTTCAAGCAGCGCCGGCCCGACGGCCACGGCGATTGGGAATGGAAACTCAACGGCGTGAAGCGCGTGCTCTACCGCCTGCCGGAGCTTCTGGCCGCCGACCCGGAGACGATGGTGTGGATCGCAGAGGGCGAAAAGGATGTGGACAACCTCATCAATCTCGGCTGCGTCGCCACCTGCAATCCCGGTGGCGCGGGCAAGTGGTCGCGCCTCAGCGATAGCTCCGCCCTGGCCGGTCGGCACGTGGTCATCATTCCCGACCAGGACAAACCCCATCCTCAGACCGGCCGCCGCGCCGGCCACGATCACGCCTGGGATGTGGCCCGCAGCCTCCACAACCGCGCCGCCTCCATCCGCATCCTGGACCTGCCCGGAGCCGGCAAGGACGTCAGCGACTGGATCGCCGCCGGCGGCACCCAAGCGGAATTGCTGGAATTGGCCAAGCTGGCTCCGCAGTACGAATTCAATTCCATCCCCCCGGTCGTGGGCGTGGAGATGCTCACCCAGGCCAATCCCCACCGCGCGCGACCTCTCGTGATGATCGACACGGAGGAATTCCGCGTCGTGAAGGAAACGGTCCTGGCCCTGGGCAACGACCTGGACCTCTTCCAGCGCGGCGAAGTGCTCGTGCGCGTCATGCGCGACGCCTGCATCCCCGACAAGGTCAAACGGGGCAGCGAAACGCTGACCATCGGCGTTTTGCCCCAGGCCAATTTACGCGAGCGCATGACCCAGTGCGTGGAATTCCACAAGCACACCGCCGCCGGCGAGGAGATTCTGGCCCATCCCCCGACCTGGCTGGTGGCGGCGGTGGACGCCCGGGGCAATTGGCCCGGCATCCGCCCGCTGACCAGCCTCTCGGATTCCCCGGTCCTGCGCTTCGACGGCTCCATCTGCCAGACTCCCGGCTACGATCCCCGCACGGGCGTGCTGTACGTGCCCCAGGGGCGTTTCCCGGACATCGGCCAAACCGCCAGCCGCACCGACGCCCAGGAGGCCGCCAACCGCCTGCTGGACGTGGTGTGCGACTTCTGCTTCGAGACGCCCGCGCACCGCTCGGCCTGGCTGGCGGCCTTGCTCACGCCCCTGGCCCGCTTCGCCTTTGACGGCCCGGCCCCGCTGTTTCTCATCGACGCCAACGTGCGCGGGGCGGGCAAGACCCTCTTGGCCCAGGTGCTGGGGCACATCGCGCTGGGGCGGGAGATTCCCGTCACCTCCTACAGCGCCGACACCGTGGAAATGCGGAAACTGATTACCTCCATCGCCCTGGCGGGGGATCGGATGATCCTGCTGGACAACCTCACCGGCCTTTTCGGCAACAACATCCTCAACAGCGCCATCACCTGCACCTGCTGGCAGGACCGGGTATTGGGCCGCACGGAGAACGTCTTCATGCAGCTGATTTCCACCTGGTACGCCACGGGCAACAACGTCGATCTGGAAACCGACATGGCCCGCCGTTGCCTGCACATCCGCCTGGACGTGATGGCGGAGAATCCCGAACAGCGCACGGGTTTCAAATACCCGTCGCTGCTGAAGCATGTGGATGAACACCGGGGTGAATTGCTGGCCGACGCGCTGACGATCCTCAGCGCCTTCATCCGCGCCGGCTCGCCCAAGGCCGCGCCGATTCCCATGGGCAGCTTCGAGGGCTGGTCGGACCTGGTGCGGCAGGCGGTCATCTGGGTGGGTCTGCCCGATCCGTGCGAGACCAGCATCCGGCTGGCGGATTCCAGCGATCAAACCACTCTTCTTCTGGAGCAATTGCACTCGGCCTGGAAGGAATATGACCCCTTCGGAACGGGGCTAATCATGGCCGAGGTCATCAGCAAGCTCTACCCGGCTGAGCGGCAATACACGCCCAATGACCCGGCGTCGGCGGCCATGCGGGCGGCCTTGGAATCCTTGACAGGGGCCTCGCCGGCCCGGCCGCCGGGCGTGCGGCAAGTCGGATTGCGGCTGCGGACCTTCCGAAGGCGGGTGCATCGGGGGAGGTTTCTGGACATCGACAACAGCAAGCACAACAACCGTGGCGCTGTCTGGAGGCTCTATGAATCCCCGAAATAGTGACTATGGTGCCGAATGGGAGTGTCCCCAAGCCTATACATATACATCTATATTATATACCTCACATAAGAGCACTACATGTGGATTGGGAATATTCACTTCTTCATCCATAGTCACTTTTGGGCCGCGTCCGGGCGCTGGAATCAAACCGGCGATGCACCCGGCCGATGAACTCCAATTTCAATTCCCGAAAACTCTTAAAGGCATTTCCCGCCTCTTTCCAGTAACGAAAGGGTCATCCCATGCCTCCATCGAAAAAATTCCCGACCGAAGACCAGGCCTTGGAATTCACCAACCGGCTTAATGACATCGAAGAGCATTTCGGCTCTCTGGCTTTCGAAGGGCTCAACCGTCGCGTCCCGGCGCGGGTCGTCAAAAAGGTCGGGATCGTACAAAAACGATTCGCCGAACTCCGCCTCCATTGGTCGAAAGCCGCCGAAATTAACCTGGGCCTCAGCCTCGGCTCCGGGTTACCGGTGAAGAAAATCTTTCCGCTGGATGGCAAACACGCCTGTCGGCTGTTCGTGGCGGACCACCACCGCATAGGCAAGGATTTGTCCGACTTGGAAAAACGGATGTCCTCGCTCAGCGTCGAGATGGTCAACACCGTTCCCTTCAAATCACCGTTGGCCCGCGCCCTGTTTCAACCGGATCGGGCCATCCAAGACCTGCGGTGGGAATTGGACGACGTCTTCGCCCGTCAATATCCCCACCAATTCGACACCCACGTTTATTTCCCATGAAAGGAGTTTCCCATGTTTCAGTCCATCCCCATTGAGAAAATCGTCCTCGGCTCCCGGCTCCGCAAAGAACTGGGCGACATCCCCGCCCTGGCCGAGAGCATCCGCGAGTTGGGCCTGCTTCAGCCCATCGGCGTCACCTCCGGCATGCAATTGGTCTGGGGCCTGCGCCGGCTCAAGGCCTGCCAGCACCTGGGCTGGCGGGACATCCCCGCCGTGGTTGATCCGTCGCTGGACGACATCGCGCGGGCCATGGAAGCCGAAAAGGCCGAGAACCTTTGCCGCCTGCCCTTTACCCCCGAAGAAGAGATCGCCATCGCCAACCAGGTCGAAGACTTGGAAAAACAACGGGCCGAAGAGCGGCAGAAGGCGACCCAAGCCAAGCCCGGAGATAAATTGCGAACCGGCGAAGTGCCGAGCCGGAATGGTGGTGCCGATTCGGCACCACCATTTAAAACGCAGATCGGCGGCAAGACGCGCGACAAGGTCGCCGAGGCCGTGGGCACCGGCCACGACAGACTGAGCAAGGCCCGCAAGGTCATGGCCGAGGGAACCCCCGAACTCATCGACGCCATGAACCAACGCGAGGTGTCGGTCCACGCCGCCGCCCAACTCGCCGCCTTGCCTCCCGACCAGCAACGCCAACTTCTCGCCGGCGACAAAAAGAATCTCGCCAAAACCGTCGCCAAGCTCCGGCCCCCGCGCCGGCCGGGCCTGCTCAAAGCCTTCGAGCAGCTGGAACGCCTGGCCAAACTTCCCCGCATGAACCTCAGCATGATCGCCTTGCGTGAGGCGGTCGATGACCTGCGCAAAGAACTGGGAGCGTTGCTCTCCTAGAAAGGAAAACCCCATGATCACCCAACTATCCACTCAACAAATTCCCCTCACCCCGGCCGTGGCCCAGACCTTCGCCACCATGAACCAATGGGAAGGCGAGCGGCCCGTCCGCGAAGAACGCGTGCGGATGCTGCTGGATAAGATCAACAGCGGCCTGTTCCATTCCCCGACTTGGGCCTTCGCCCGGTTGGAGGGAAAGATCATCCGCATCAACGGCCAGCACTCCTCGCTGGCGCTGCTGAAGGCCCCGCGCTTTCCCCAACACCTGGAGGCCACGGTGCTGGAATTCAAGGTGGACAGCCGGGCCGACCTGGCCGAACTCTTCGACCAGTTCGACAACCCCCAGTCCATGCGGCGGCTGCGCGACACCATCCACGCCCACCTGGCGGTGGAAGGCGCGTTGGCCGACTGCCCGCCCAACATCCTCCAGGTCATCCTCTCCGGCATCGCCCAGGGCGACGGCCAGGCGAACCAATCCAACGCCGAACGCGCCGCCTTGATGCACTCCCATCAGCCGTTCATCGCCTTCGCCCGGCAGCTCAGCGGCAGGCGGCACCTGATGTACACGGCGGTGATCGCCGCCATGTACCTCTCGTGGAAGCGGGATGAGCGGCGCTGCCAGGAGTTCTGGAACCTGGTGGCCGACGAATCGCATGTCGATTCCGCCAATGCCACCCGCGCCCTGGCCCGCTTCCTGCGCGGCGAGGTGGTCGGCCGCAGCGCACGCGGCGGCCTGCGCTGGGACCGGCGGGCGGTGATGGTCAAGTGCCTGCACGCCTGGAACGCCTACTGGCGGCGGCAGACCACGAGCTTGAAGTACACCCCTTCCGCCCCGGTCCCGTCGTTGGCTTAACCGAAAGGAGTTTCCCATGACCCATGGCCGGCCCCGGCGCCGGGAAATCAATAACAAATCAACAACCCACGAACACATGAAAAACAAACCCATCCAAAACGAACAGCCCCGCCAGGCGCCGGTGTCGATCTTCGATGCCCTGCGGCAGCCCAGCCGCGAATTGGCCGACCTCATCCTCTTCCTGCGCCGATGCCTGGACGACGCCGAGGAACCGGGGCACCGCTCCATGCTCACGATCCTCTGCGGCATCGCCCGAGGCCAGGGCCACACCCCCCAATATGCCTTGCGCCATCGCGCCGAATTGTTCAACGGCAATCTGCCCTTCCTCCTCTTCGCCTGGCCCTTTACCAACTACCGGCACCTGACGCACCCATGGGTGATCGCCGCCATGTACCGCACCTGGCGGCAGGACGCCGCAGGCAGCTGGGAATTCTGGAAGCTCGTGGCCCACGAATCGCACGCGGACAACCTCCACGCCACGCGCGTGCTGGCCCGCTTCCTGCGCCTGGAATTGTTCGACCCCAAGGGCCATCCCCGCCCGACCCGAAACCGGCGCGAGATGGCACGCCGTTGCCAGGAGGCCTGGGACGATTACCGATCTGAGCAACTCTTCTGGTGGCAGGGAGGCCAACGATGAACTGGACGAACCTGGGCGACGCGGCGCACCTGGCCTGCGGGGATAGCCTGCTGATTCTGCGGCAGCTGCCCGACGAGTCGGTGGACTGCTGCGTCACCAGCCCGCCTTACTTCGGCCTGCGCGACTACGGCGTTCCCGGCCAGATCGGGCTGGAAGCCACGCCGGAACTTTACGTCGCCCGGCTGGTCGAGGTCTTCCGCCAGGTGCGGCGGGTGCTCAAGCCCGACGGGACGCTGTGGCTGAATTTGGGCGACACCTACGCCAGCGCCTGGGCGTGCCGGCGGAGAAACGTCCTGGGCAACGGCTCGCTGCCTAGCGGAAAGCGAAGCCACCGGCCCAACCGCCTGGTGGGAGGGCTGAAGGAGAAGGACCTGATCGGCATTCCCTGGGCCGTCGCCTTCGCCCTGCAGGAGCCTTACTATACTGGGCCAGTAAAAGCTGTCTGCGATCAGGTTTGGCTTGCCGCTATGATAGACGCAGAAGGTTCAATCTGTGGAACTGAGTACCAGACCGGCGACCGCACCAAGACCAATATCTACGTCAGCATCACAAACACATCAGTGCCGGTGATTGAGAAGTGTGACCTCCTGTTCCGGCAAGACTTGAAGCACATCTACGAGAAAACCAACGGTACATCGAACCGCAAGTGTTTTCGGTGGGACGTTGAGCGCATGGATCAGAAGGCGCTGTTTCTGCGCACTGTCTACCCGCATCTGGTGGCAAAGCGAAAACAAGCCATCATCGGCTACACATTCATCGAAATGCAGCGTGGATTGGCAAGCAAGAAGAATGGCTATCTAACTGAGCAGCATGAACAACGTTCGTGGCTAATAAAGGCGCTTTCATCGCTGAACTCTGGGAAAGATGTTGACATACCGGACTGGTGTATCGAGCCTCCAAGCTTGTTTGAGCAGGGTTTTTATCTTCGCCAGGACATCATCTGGGAAAAACGGAATTGCATGCCCGAACCCGTCACCGACCGCTGCACCAAGGCCCACGAGTACCTCTTTCTGCTGGCCAAGTCGGCGCGATATTTCTTCGACGCCGAGGCGATCAAAGAGCCTCTGGCGGAGTCCAGCAATGGGCGAGCCACTCGAAAACAACGGCTCATGGACAGAACAGGCATCGGGACGCTGGGTAAGCAGATTGAAGGAGGAGTCGATGCCACGCATGCCTATGCGGGTTTGGCTTTGGGCCGGCATGGTCGAACGGGATACGACCTCTCCAATGGCACCCGCAACCGCCGTTCGGTCTGGACCGTCGCCACCAAGCCGTACCGGGCCGCGCACTTCGCCACCTACCCGCCCAACCTGATCGAGCCGTGCATCCTGGCCGGCTGCCCCGAAGGCGGAACGGTGCTGGACCCGTTCAACGGCTCGGGCACCACCGGCGTGGTGTGCGTGAAAACCAACCGGCGCTTCATCGGCATCGACCTCAACGGCGATTACCTGCCGCTGGCCGTCCAGCGCATCACCGAAGCGCAGGAAAGGCATCTGGGTCCGCTGTTCATGGCGGCCGGGGAGGGCCAATGAGGAATAGCCGATGCTGGGCCGAGGCGCTGAGGAACATTGGCGGTTTTGCGTCACCATCGCCATTGACCCTTCAATCCTGTGCCGAATGTGTCGAGGGTGTGCTCGGCCGACTCCGCCCATGCGACACACCGCGAGAGCCGGTCCCGCACAATCCACCTGTGCTCCCAACACCGGCGCCGTGCTTCGCACAGCCCGACCATGCCACGCCCAGGCGGCTTGTGTTCCGCACATCCGGCCCAGGCAGCGCGCCGCTCCCACGGATGCTTGGATGCTTTCCATCTTCTGCCGAGGTTCCAAAGGCAAGTCGCGATTCCGCGCCATTATCGCCATCGACCCTTCGATGCTCCGGCGAGGATGCCAAGGATGTCGAGGATGTGCTCGGCCGACCACGCCTATGCAACGCACAGCCGCCGAACGCCCGCCTGTGCTTCGCATATCTACCCGCTGCCTGCCTGTGCAAAACACAGTTACCCACGTCCCGCCTGTGCGAAACACAACCCGCCTGGGCGACGGACAGCACGCATGGGCCACGCACATCCGTTCCATGCCGCGCCACGTCAGCGCCGATGCTTGGATACTCCCGACCCTCTGGCGAGCGTCCAAGGGTCATCGGCGATTCAGCGCCAACACCGCCGCTTGCCCTTCGATGCTTCGCCGAGGATGCCAAGGGTGCCGAGAGTGGACGCGGTGGATTTGGCAATGCCGGATTCATCCGTCCGTCGTGCATGCCGCCCGCGACCCTTGGACCCTTGCCAACCTTGCGCGAGGTTTCGAGGGCAAGCCGCGATTCTGCGCCGTTATCGCCGCTTCCCCTGTGAACCTCTGGCGAGCATGCCGAGGAATTGAGGGCGGAACGGATGCATTCGGCAACGCACGACCCGGCGCCGGCCTGTGCCACGGTGGGCTGGCAACCCTCGGTTGCTGCCGAGCCTCGGCCAAGGGTTCAAGGGTCATCGGCGATTCAGCGCCAACACCGCCGATTGCCCTTCGATGCTCTGGCGAGGATGGCGAGGTTGTCGAGGGCGTGCTCGGAACAACGCCGCCATGCGACGCACAACGCGCCCATGCAACGCACAACGCCGTCATGCGACGCACATCCCGCCTCTCCTACGCACAACGCCGCCCGTTTGCGCACAGACGTCCCACAACGCGAGATGGGGAGGCAGGTGGACCCACAAGACCACCCGCGTGTCCAACGCGCCGTGGGGAAAATGCGCAGCAATCGGACAAGAACGGAGAAATTGGTGGCATCTGCAACGGTTTGCAATGCAAAGCGCAATATCCCGCCAAGAATCAATGGTTCCTCCCTGCGGATTTTTGCCGCCGAGGGCGCGGGGATCGCCTCCCGACTTAATCAGACTTTATTGAATGTGAAAAAAAACTGGAGACGCCATGAAAAAGCCAAAGCACACGGGGGGTTGGGCCCAAGCGGCAAGGAACCTGATTGCCGCCTTCGAGGCCGATGCTCACAACGGCCGGCAAGCCCGGGACCCCTGGCAACGGGCGGCGGTATCGATGGCCAAGGGCTGGTATATCCGCAGTTGGCAGATGACCGGCAAGGCCAGACGCACGCCACGGCCGCCATCCACCTGGCCGGAGGCCATCGTCGGCATGCTCCGCGAACTCGACGGCCGCATCAGACGAAGGCAAAGAACCGATCCCTGGGAGCGGTGGGCCGCTCAGCGTCCTTCCATCAAGGGGCGGTGCGACCATGAGTGATTCGACAAGCCCGCTTGAGCCCATGCGAACGGCGACGCTGATCCGTCTGCTGAATTCCACGCCGCTGGGAATCGTCATTGCCCCGCACCGGATGTATCGGCACCGCGCCTTGGCGGGAGGCCACATCGAACAGAACGGCAAGGTTCAACTGGCGAAGTACGCGGCGTGGTTGATGGAGGTCAGGGTCACCGGCCAGCACCTGATGGGCCATCGGTTTCGATCCCGTCGGCCGATTCGCTTCGACGGATCGGTCAACAAAGCCGGCATTTTGGCGCTGCTGGCCGATCAGGATTACCGCTGCGCCTTGTCCGGCCGGAGATTGACTCCCCAGCGGGCCGCGTTGGACCACATCGTTCCGGTTTCGCGGGGTGGCGAACACCGGATCGGCAACGCCCAGGTGCTGGACAAACTGGTCAACCGGGCCAAAGGCACGTTGACCAATGAGGAATTCATCCGATTGTGCGGACGGGTATGGCGGTATGCCGCGAGCCGCAACCGCCGATCCCCCGCCCGGCCGTCTGGCGTCCCTTGTCCCGCCGCCGATCTGGCCGATGGTCAGGGGCTTTTATTCCCTCCACAGAACCAGAGGACTTCCCAATTCCATTTGTGAGCAAACTATGAAAAAAGCCATGAAACAAAACGCTCCCCGATACCAGTTGAAGCAGATGAACTCCGAGGAACTGGCGGCCTTCCGAGCCGCCCGAAACGCCCAGGCGGCCGTTCCGCCGCCGCCGGTCCCGCCGTCCACGCCGCCAGCTGCGCCCCGGCCGCCCAGACGCCCCGCGCCCGCGCTGGGTCCGCCGCGACGGCCGGGGCCGGGTGCTGGCCCCGCCTCCCGGCACCTTCGCCGCCCGCATCCGCGACCAACGCCAGGCGCTGGGCATTTCCCTGCGCCGCATAGCCCGCGAACTGGGCGTGAGCATCAGCTACCTGTCCCATGTGGAACTCAATCAGGTCCGGCCGCCGACGGCCTGTCGGATTCACGATCTGGCCCGGCTGCTGAAGTTGCCGGAGATGGAATTGCTGCACCTGGCCGGGCGGGAGATGGAGGACTTGATGACCCAAATCCAAAGTGCTCCGCCGGAGATTCCGACGCTGCTGCGGCTGCTGTTGCCGCTGCCGCCAAGGCGGTTGGCGCAATTGATCGGGCGGATTCGTGATCTGGACCGCACTGGACGGGGCAAACCTGTTGATTTTCCCGCCACGAAAGCCGCCAACCGGCGAAAACAATAAAGGGGGCTTCACTCGGAGCTGGCCATGCAGATTGAAATGCGCGATCTGGATCAAATCCATCCCTACGAAAACAACCCCCGCCAAAACGATCAGGCCGTGGACGCCGTGGCCGCTTCGATTAAGGAATTCGGGTGGCATGTCCCGATTGTCTGCGATCAGGCGCTGACGATCATCTGCGGCCACACCCGCTACAAGGCGGCGCGGAAGCTGGGTTTGAAACAGGTGCCGGTGCATGTGGCCACGGACCTGTCGCCGGAACAGGTCAAGGCCTACCGCCTGGCCGACAACCAGCTGGCCACGCTGGCCGAATGGGACAAGGCGCTGCTGCCCATCGAACTGAGCAGCCTGGAGTCCATGGGCTACGACCTGACGCTCCTGGGTTTCGATGCCGAGGAACTGGCGCAGTGGATGAGCGGGGAGGTGCAGGAGGGGCTGACCGATCCCGACGACATCCCCGCGCCGCCGGATGAACCGGTCACACAGGCGGGCGATCTGTGGATTCTGGGCCACCACCGCCTGCTGTGCGGCGACAGCGGCAAACCGGAAGATGTGGACCGCCTGCTGGATGGCGCGCCGATCCACCTGGTCAATACTGATCCGCCTTATAATGTGCGGCTCGAGCCGCGCTCCAACAACGCCATCGCCGCCGGCTTGTCCAGCTTCACCAACGATGCCCTGCGGCAAAAGAAGCTGCTGAACAAGACCTGCCGCATGGAGCAGTTGGACGCCAAGCACAGCGCCATCGACGCCTCCGATACGCGGGGGATGCATCACCAGGGCTTTGACCTGGCCAGAGACAAGACCAAGGCCAAGGGCACCACCCGGCAGATGCGGCCCAAGGACCGGCCGCTGGCCAACGACTTCGTTTCCGACGAGGCCTTCGACGCCATGCTGGACGCCTGGTTCGGCAACATGGCGCGGGTGCTGCTGCCCGGCCATGGGTTTTACATCTGGGGCGGGTACGCCAATCTGGGCAATTACCCGCCGTACCTCAAGAAACACGGCTTGTATTTCAGCCAGGGGATCGTCTGGGACAAACTGCATCCGGTGCTGACGCGCAAAGATTTTCTTGGAGCCTTTGAGATCGCGTTTTATGGGTGGAAAGAGGGGGCGGGCCACCGGTTCTACGGCCCCAACAACGTCACCGACTTGTGGCACGTGAAGAAGGTGCCGCCGCAGCAAATGATCCATTTAACCGAGAAGAGCGTGGAACTGGCGGTGCGGGCGATGCAGTATTCCTCGCTGGCCGGGGAGAACGTATTGGATTTGTTCGGCGGCTCCGGCTCCACGCTCATCGCCGCCGAGCAGACCGGGCGCAAAGCCTACCTGATGGAAATGGACGCCCCGTATTGCGACGTGATCGCCGACCGTTACCAGCGATTCACCGGCCAAAAGGCCCGGCGCGTGGGCGCCGACGGCGCGCCGAAACCGGGCCTGCCGGATTCGGCCGCCGCCGGGCGGAAGCCGGAGGCGGCCCAATGCCCCTGACCTATGCCAGCCTCTGTGACGGCATCGGGGCGGTGCATGTGGCCTGGCGGCCGCTGGGCTGGCGCTGCGCCTGGGTGTCGGAGAACACGCCGTTCCCCGAGGCGGTCGTGCAACAGCGCTGGGGGCTGGCCAACCTGGGGGACATGACGCTCATCACCGGGCGGAAGGCGTTTGAACATGGAAGAGTGGACCTCGTGGCCGGCGGAACGCCGTGCCAATCCTTCAGCGTCGCGGGCCTGCGCCGGGGACTGGCCGACCCGCGCGGCAACCTGGCGCTGGTCTTTCTGCGAATTGTGGCGGAGCTGCGGCCCCGATGGATGCTCTGGGAAAATGTCCCCGGCGTCTTGTCGTCCAACGGCGGACGGGATCTGGGCGCCGTCCTCGGGGCGATGGCGGAACTCGGGTATGGGTTCGCCTGGCGAATCCTGGACGCTCAGTTCTTCGGAGTCCCCCAGCGACGCCGTCGCGTCTTCGTTGTCGGATATTCTGGAGACTGGCGGCCTGCCGCCGCGGTTCTTCTTGAGCCCCCGGGCCTGCCGGGGGATTCTCCGGCGGGCCGCCCGGCGCGGCCGGGCGTTGCCCGCGGCCCTGCATCGATCTCTGGAGGCGGTGGCGCGGCGGAGCGGCCGCTGAACGCGCCGGTGGCGTTCTCGGGCAAGGACCATGGCGGCGACGCCGCCGAGGAGCCGTGTCCCACGCTGCGGGCCGGGGTTCATCGCGACAGCCACGCCAACGGCGGCAACCGGCCGGCGGCGGCCTACGCGTTCCAGCCGCGCATCGGCCGGTCGGGACGCGGGCGGCCTTCGCGCCTCGCGCCCGCGCTGGCCGGGAGCGGCGCGGCGCAACCAGCGACGCGCGGCCGTGCGTTGTGGCTGGATACGCCGTGCGGCGGCTGACGCCGCGCGAATGCGAACGGCTCCAGGGTTTTCCCGACGACTACACGCGGATCGAGTATCGCGGCCGGCCGGCCGCCGACGGCCCGCGTTACCGGGCGCTGGGCAACTCGATGGCCGTTCCGGTGATGGCCTGGATCGGCCGCCGCATCGACCTGGTGGACTGGATCGTGCGGGACGAGAAAACCCCGGCCGGGGCCGGGGTGGAGTTGGAATCGTGATGGTCCAGCGTCTACAGGTCGGCGGGCTTGCCGATTCCGGGGAAGTTCCTCTCCCCGCGCCGCACCGCCGCCGCTTCCGCCTGCGCGGCGGCGGGGTAGGCGGGGTGGGCCTTCTCCCGGTCCTGGCAGGCCAGGCAGATCATGTCCGTGTTGAAGCGGCTCATGATCAGCGGCACCCCCGATGCGCCGCACCGCTGGCAGGATCGGGAGAGGGAATCGCAATGGGGTTGTTGAATACGCATGGCGGAACCTCACGCGATGTTGAGTTTGAACAGCCCGCGTTCGACCTTGGCGAAGCGGGATTTCTCGCCCTTGGTGGTGATCTCGCGAGTGATGGCGCTGTAAAGAGTGGCCGCAGGCGTTGGGGCGGTGCTGATCCACAGCTTCTTTTCGGCCATGGCGTCGATCAAGGCTTGGCAGCGCATCGGCTGGCCGGCGTCCTGAAGAACCTGGGCGGCGGCATCGAGGCAGCTGACGCCCTGGGCCTTGACCGGGTGATGCGACGCGGCCGGCGGCGTGGGCAACGCCAGTTCCGGGGTCGCCGGCGCGACGGGGGCGGCGGGCGCATCGAGGCGCGGGGCACTGCTGGCCTCCAGGGCGGCTTGGATGCGCCGGGCGGCCTTCTGGCCGCGCAGGGCGCGGGGCGAATGGGTCGTGGACGATTTGGAACCTTTGGCGGAATGGGCCGTCCGCTTCGGCTGGTTCTGTTTCCTGGACATGGTGGAATCTCCTATGGCCTCGTTCCGGCTGGCCGGGCCGTTGGGGCGGTGTGCCCCGGAAACCCCCGAGGCCCTTGTTCAGGGCTTCGAGGGGGCAGTTCGCTTCGGTTGCTCCGGCCGGCGGGAGGCCCGGCCGGCTTCGTAGGCGGCGTTCAGCGCCCGCTCCAGGGCGACGACGCCGACCTCGTGGAAATCCAGGCAATCCCGATGGCGTGGCTGGAGCGTGGGGATGCCCAGGTGGACGCTGGCGATCAGCGAGAACAGTTCGTTTTTCGTGGTCATGGCGTTCTCCTACGGGTTTTTCCTCAATTGATGCGTCAGGTACGGCCAGGCGTAGCCGACCATCCGGCCGTCGCGGCGGCGGAAGCGGGTCAGGTTGCCGTGCTGGTTACGGACGATCACCAACGTGGCCGTCAGCCGCTCGACGTTCCCGGTGCAGACCAGGCACTCGCGGCCGCTGAAGGCGTCGATCACCTTCACCGCCTCGCCGAGTTGGAAATCCAGGTCCGTCATGGCCGGCTCCTTTCAATCCTGAAACCGCTGCAGTTCGCGGAAGAACTCCTGCACGTCGCTGTTGGTGCCGGGGCAGCCGTTGGTGCGCAGCTGCAACTCGATGGCGAGGGAGAACAACTCGTTGTCCCCGGCCGTGGCCGGCAGAGTCCAGGTCTTCCAGGTCTGCTGGCCGGGCAGTGGGTCACGCACGATGCTGTCGATGCGGAGGGTGGCCTCGCCGCGCTGGCGTTCGATGGCCAGGTGTCCGGTTGGGCCGTCGAGTTCGATTCGTGTGGTGTGCATGGTCAAGCTCCTTATCTTTCGGGGTCAATGGATCGTTTCGTTGGCCGGGACGAACAGCTCGCCGGCCTCCCAGATCTCCCGGCCCTGGGCGGTTTGGACCAGGTAAGAGAAGGCGTCGCGGCCGTTGCGGCGGTAGGTGCAGACCCGCTCGATGCGGCCGGGTTCCCCATCGGCCATGGACACCACCAAGGTTCCGGGCGTCAGGTTCGTTGGGTTCTTCGCGTTCATGGTTGCTCCTTGTCTGTTTCTACGTTCATTAAGCCAGGCTTGGGCCAGGGCATCAAGCCAATTCATGAATAATCAATGAATTCCGCAAGTGTTAAACTGGTTAAACCCTTGGTCCGCTTCGGCCAGCCACCGCACCGCCCCCTCCAGGTGCAGCGCTCCGCCCCGGTGCGCCAGCACGCGGGCGGTGGCGTCGGGAACGGCCTGCACCCGACCCGGCAGCCCCTCCGGCAGGCTCCCGAAGTAGTGGCCTTCCCGGCCCGACCCCACGTGCAGCGGCCGGCCTCGCCGCGCGATCAGCAGCCGACCGGGATTTCGCCACAGCCCCAGCAGCGCCAAATCCCCCTCGGCCTGGTTGTCGGATGAATCCAAAGATGCCGCACATGATTGCTCCTTTTTGAATTGGGTCGGTTACTACTGTGATCGGTGTGTTGATCGGGAGGGCGTCACATGCTGTTTCAGCACAAGCGTGGGACCGGAATTTCAACCCCCATTTAACCCACGAAGCTGCCTGGCTTCCGGCCATGGGTATCAAAGGACGCAATATGTTTACGACGGCGTGGTCCAATACGAAGAATGGGTTCGAATGGAAATCTCGTCCCCGTTGGTCATGAATGGGACGGGTTGTGCCTGGGGGGGTTATGTCAATTCCGATATGACCCTGACCACATCGGTGTTTCCCGACCCCAGAACCGGCAGTGGTGGCATGACGTGGGGTGGGAACTCTGGAAAGGCCTTCTATGTGGAAATGGCACCGTGGGAGTCGTACACCGGACCGCACATGCCTGGAAGTTGTTCTCACGGCGAGGGAGCGGGCACCGACGCATACGATTTGGGCGATGGACTGATGATGGTTGTTGACCATGAGTACAGTTATGCAATCACCAACAACCAGTGTTGCCGTAGCAGTTTGGTCCTGGGGGACATTCCACAGTGGGACAGTGGAATTTCGTATCCAGCGGGGACCATTGTAAAGACGGGTGTTTTTGTTTTTAACTTCCACCTCAGCAAGAAAACAACCACGCCGGGAGTTGGTGTAAACAACACCGAGGAATGGACGCCTATCCCGGAATGTGTACAGGATACGCCACAGGCCGACGGCTCGTGCAACCCGATCCCATGAACCGCGTCTTTGCCACCAATTCGCACCTGGCCCAGCGCACCGCCGAGCGTGGCGTGGCTGGCGATGGTTGAGCCGGGCATCGTCGAGCGCACGGACGACGGCATCTGGATGGACCTGGATCACCCGGTCTGGCGGCAGGCGGCGGCGAAGTATTCCTCGCCCGGTCCGCTTGGCGGCTGCTCCGGCTGCGGCGGGGCCAAATACAACCCGGCGGATTTCAACCGCCCCGGCGGCGCGGATGAACTGCTCCGGCAGTTGGGATGAGCGTTTCCGGCCGAGCACTCCGGCGGCCCATGTCGCGATGGCGCGTCGGGTCTTGGGTCAGCCCCAGGCAGCGCAGGACGCAAAAACGAGAGATTCTGAGACTGGGCCTGGAAAACGGCATTCCTGATCTCCTCCGCGGGATGGTCCGGTCGCAACGGCTCGTTTGCTTGCGACGGGCAATTGGATGAAAATAAAAAGGCTCTGCCGTTGGAATCGTTGGGGAACGATTCGGTGCCGGGATTTTTCATGCGGGCACCCGCTTCGTGTACCAAAGTTTGCATTTCGTCCTCGCTGCGAGGTATAAGCATTCGGCGAGCTATGGTTTCCAAAGCTTCCATTTCCGGGATTCTGCTGCTGCTGGCGACAACTCTGCGTGCCGGGTCCATCCCGATCACGCAAGTTAAACCGCTGACCGAGAAGTACACGTTGCGAAGTTGGAACGTGGTCCAAGGGTTGCCGGAAAATGAGGTGCGGGGGCTGGCATTTGGGCCCGACGGATTTTTGTGGATCATCACACCGCATCGGCTATGTCGGTTTGATGGAGTCCAATTCGATAGTCCACTTCCCGAACCGGTTGCCGGGGCCATGGCCGGTGGATTTCGCGGATTGTATTTTGATCAGCGGGGAGTCCTCTGGGTCTATGGGGGTGGTGGGGTATGGTTCTACGGTTCAACGGGATGGGAGGCAATCTTTGCGGATGCTGAAATGCCGCCGTTGGGACACGATATTCTTAAACTGACGGAGGCGGCGGACGGAACGATGTGGCTGCTGGCGGCCAAGGGGCTGTATGCCTGGAGGCACGGATCGTTCCGCTCCTATCCCTGCCCGGCGAGCGTTCCGGCTTTGGCGCATCTTGCGGATTTGGCGATCGATGCCCAAGGAGATATCTGGCTGGCGGCGACGGATCGGGTGCTACGATTCAAGCGGAGTCGCTATGAGCCGTGTCCTTTGCCGGATGTGCCTGCCGGCGGCTCTACGGACCACCTTTCAAGGATTTGGCATATTCATGCCGGTCCTTCCGGTCGGATCTGGACGGCAACCCATTCGGAATTGTTTGTCTGGGAAAACCAGGCCTGGCGGAATGTGCCGTCCCGCGTCTTTGACGGATCCTACATGTTGCCGGGCGTGTTTCTGGAAACCGCCGCCGGGGAGTTGTGGGTGGCATCAAGGGAATCGCTTTCGCTGCGGTCCAAGGGCCAATGGTGGCGATCGTATCAGGAAAAAGAGCTTCCCTTGCCGCTGATCTGCCGGGCTATTGCGGAAGATCCACAGGGAAATATCTGGGTCGGGACCGATGGCGGGTTGGTGCGGCTATCTCCTCGGTTGCTTCAGGCGGTCCTCACCATGCCGCCCGAAATCGGAACCCGACAGGTGTTGGCGGTGACGGTGCAGAAGAATCAGGAATTGTGGGCCGGCTTTCATGGCGGGGAGGTTATGGCAGGCGACCTGAGCAGGTTGCAGCAACCGCCCGATTCCCTTGCTTTGCCCAAGATCAGTGCCACGACCTTACTGCAAGATTCCAACGGTTATTTGTGGATCGGGTCGCAGGGAAAATACCTGTGGCGGGCCAAGGACGGCCGGTTCAAATGGGTGGCCCGGTTTCGCGGGTCGGAGGCCGCCCAAGCCTACCGAACTTCGGTGTTTCGGCAAACGGCTGACGGAACTTTCTGGGCCGGGACCAATGATGGATTGATGCGATGCGAGAACCCGTATGGTGAAGCTCGGTTTGTTTCTGGTGGGGGGCCGAATGCGCCAGTCATGGCGCTGCATGAGGACCGGAGCGGCAGCCTTTGGGTTGGCTATGAGTCCGATGGTCTGGCCCGACGCACGCCGGAGGGGAAAATTCACCTGTTCCAGGAATCCGACGGCCTGCCCGGTCCGGGCGTCTACGCCATCTGGAAAGACGACGCGGGGGTGCTCTGGCTGGGCGGTCGTCGGGGGCTGGCTCGCTGGGAAGGGGACCGTCACTGGGTGGCACCGGCCGAGTGCGGTTTCGGCGGAATTCCTGTCACGCAGATCGTCGAGGATGAGCGCAACCAACTTTGGTTGGGCACGCCCGATGGAATCTGGTGCTTGAGCCGCTTGGAACTGGCCGAGGTGGCGTCCGGGAAACGTAGTCGCTTGCATGCCCGCCGGCTGGGTGTGGATGAAGGGATGTCCAAACCCGAATGCGCCGGCAGCTTCGCTTACGCCGGGTCCGCTCCGCCGAAAGACCGACTCTGGTTCGGGACGATGGGGGGAATCGTCCGTTTTGAGCCGCGGACCATTCCTCCTGTTGGGCATCCCCCGGAAGTGCGCCTTCAAACGGTGACGGTTTCGGGCAAGGCGGTTTGGCGGGAAACCTTTTTCAGCCGGCCGGGGACGATGACGCCGGCGGAACTGACCTTGGCTCCGGGATCGCGACAGATCAAGATTGCCTTTACCGGCTTTCATTACTCGGCCCCGGATCAGTTGCGCTTCAGCTATCGCCTCAGTGGGCCGCATGCCGGTCTGTGGGGTTCCCTCAGTCGAGATCGCATCGCCCAATTTGAGTACCTGCCGTCGGGCCGGCATGTGTTGCAGATCGTTGCCTGTTCTCCCGATGGGGCGTGGAACGAAACGGGCCTTAAGCTGGTGCTGAATGTCCGGCCGTGGTTCTGGCAGACCCCGTGGTTTTTCGCACTGGCTGCGGCGGCATTTGGAGCCGTCGTGGGGTTGATTGCGCGGGCCATTACTCGTCACCGATGGAAACAACGGCTGCAGCGGGTGGAAAAGGAAAAAGCCATTCAGGACGAACGGGCGCGCATCGCCCGCGACATCCACGATGACCTTGGGGCCGGTTTGACCCGTATTATGCTGATGAGCCAGAGCGATCACTCCACTTCGCCTTCCCCCGATGCCGAAAGCGATTCCAAGGTGGTTTATCAGACGGCCCGCGACTTGGCCCGTTCGATGGATGAACTGGTCTGGGCCGTCAATCCTCGCCACGATGCGCTGGAAAGCCTGGCCAGTTACGTCAGTCGATTCGCCTTGGGTTTTCTTGACGCCGCCGGCGTGCGCTGCCGATTGGACATTCCTTCGGATCTGCCCGACGTCAAGCTCGATTCGCAGGTGCGCCACAACCTGTTCCTCGCTTTCAAAGAGGCGGTGCGGAACGCCGTCAAACACGGCAACGCCTCCGAAATCCACATTTCGATTTCCCTTCAATCCGGAATTCTCACGCTGACGGTGAAGGATGACGGTTGCGGGTTCCGCGCCGATTCTCCGCCGGTCTCCTCGACCGGAGGAGGCAATGGATTAACCAACATGAAGCAGCGACTGCGGGAGATCGGTGGCCACTGCGAAATCGACAGTCAGCCCGGTCAGGGCACTCAGGTGCGTTTGGCGGTTCCCTTCGCCGCCGCGTCGTAAATACATATGACAAGACCGCCGGCGTGGTTGCCGGTAGAATGATGCCCTTTTATGCCAATCAAACTGTCCATTGTTGAAGACGATGCCGGAACGCGCAAGTTGTTCGTGAAATGGCTGGACCGCGCCAAAGGCATGCAGGTCATCAGTGACTTTGAATCGGCCGAGGCGGCCATTGAAAAAATGCCCCGGAATCCGCCCGATGTGGCGCTGGTGGATATCAACCTGCCCGGTCGCAGCGGCATCGAATGCGTCGCTCTGCTCAAGCCCCACCTGCCCAACACGCAATTTGTCATGCTCACCGTCTATGAAGATGTCGATCGCGTCTTCGAAGCCCTGGCGGCCGGCGCGACGGGATACATGCTGAAGGAAACCCCCAAAGCCGAGCTGGTGGAGGCCATTCAGGATGTCTTTTCCGGCGGTTCCCCGATGACCGGGCATATTGCCCGCAAAGTCGTCCGATCATTTCAGCGACCCGTTGCGGTATCACCGGAGGTCAATTTGTCGGTTCGCGAGCAAGAAGTGCTGAACCTCCTGGCCCAGGGATATGCCTACAAGGAAATCGTCGTGAAACTGGGGATCAGCAGGGGCAGCTTAAATACCTACATCAGAAGAGTTTACGAGAAGCTTCACGTCTGCTCCCGCGGCGAGGCGGTGGCGGCATTGCGCGGCTCCCGCCCCAACCCCAAGCCGTAAGGCGATCCCGCCCAGATGTCGCCCCTCCGGAGGGCATTGGGCGTGTCATAAACACATACGACATGCAATCTTGAAAACATGGTGTATAGTTTAATCGGACTCTGGGAAAGGCTCTCAAAGTTCATGAATCGGATCGGGACAGTTGAAAGACAACATCTCACCTTTTGGAGGAGCTATGGCTCGCAAGTCGAACAATCGGAAGGGCAATAAGCGGGGTCAACTGCTGCTGGCGGCGGCGGGCGCGGTTTCTGCCGCGATCACCGGCTCGGCGATGGGGGCCAACATTTACTGGGACGGCACCGGTACCGACTGGGGCAGCACGAGCAATTGGTCCACGGCCAGCGGAGCCACCACGCCCGATCCGTCAGCAGTGCCTGGCAGTGCCGACACGGCAGTCTTCAACATTACGACCGTGAACACCGACCAGACGGTCAACCTCAACGCCAATCGAACCGTCAACTGGCTGACCGTGAATAACACCGGCGCCACAACCTTGCTGGGTGGGGACGGCAATCGCACACTGACTGTCGCCGGGGGGTTAACTACCGGCGCTAACGCCGGCCTGTTGACGATCGGTTCGGGCACGGATGGGCAGAAAGTGGACGTTGTATTGAGTGCGGGAAACAGCAGCATAGCTAATGCCGGTAGGACCGTCACATTCAAGAACGGCTTCAGCATCGCCGGCAATTCGGGCACCACGAATGAGTTTCAGCACATTACTAGTGGCACCATCAACTTCGATGGTGCGGTGACGGATAGCGCCGCGGGCGGCAAGACAAAGATCTCCGCTTATGCCGGAACGCTGAAATTCAACGCCAGCAACAGTTATACCGGCGGTTTGTTTTTGAATAACGGCGCTACTGTCAATGCCAATAGCGCCACCGGCAATGCTATCCCTGGGAATGTGACCTTCAGTAATACCAACTGGACTTATTTAACGATGGGGGCGGCCAACCAGTTCGGATCCTCCTCCGTCGTTACCTTTAACAACACTTCAGTCGTCTATTTCACCCTGAGCGGCTACAACCAGACCATCGCGGGGCTGAGTGGCTCGCCAAGCGGCACGATCAGATTTCAAAATAACGCCGCATCCAATGGCACTGCGGTTCTGACGATCAACAACGCCAGTGATTACACCTTTACGGTTACGAGCGGCAGCTTAGGTTTTGGGGATACCACGACGAAGAATATCGGCATCACCAAGCAGGGCAATGGGGTTCAGGTTTTGGCCGGTTCCGGTATTGGCTACAAAGGTGCCACACGCATCGAGTCCGGCACGCTGGGCCTTCAAAATACGGCGAACTTCGCCAGCGCCATTACGTTTGCCGGCGGAACGCTGCGCCCCTATGGGCAGGATTTGTCGTCCAAGTTTGCCGCAATTGACAGCAATCAGGCCGCCAAGATCGACACGAACGGCACGGACGCGACCTTCGGGACCGCCATCACCGGCCAGGGCGGCTTGACCAAGGCCGGCTCGGGCAAGCTAACCCTCACCGCCAACAACACCCAAGCAGGCGTGACCACCATCACCGGCGGCACCTTGGCCCTGACCGGCTCCGGCAAGCTCAGCGGCACCTCCAAGATCCTCGTCGGCGACTCTTCCACTAACAGCGCCGCCACCTTCGACGTCTCCGGCGTCACCGGCGGCTTCGCCCTGGCCGCCGGCCAAATCCTCGCCGGCCACGGCACCATCCAAGGCAACGTCTCCACCGTCTCCACCAGCCACCTCTCCCCCGGCAACTCCATCGGCACCACCACCTACGCCAACAACCTCTCCATCGCCGCTGGCACCGTCCTCGACTTCGACTTCGGCACCGCCACCGGCTTGGCCTCCACCAGCAAGAGCGACCTGATCGCCGTCACCGGCGCCCTCTCTCTGCCTACCAGTGCTGGCTCCATCACCCTCAACGTCAATGACAACGCCACCGCCGACTCCCTTGGCTCCATCGGCAAGGGCGTCTACAAGCTCTTCACCTATGGCAGCCTCACCGGCGGCAACACCAACTTCAACAGCACCTTCTCCATCGGCACCACCCCCACCAACTACGACACCGGCAACAAGACTTACGTCTTCTCCAACACCGGCTCCGGCTCCGGCGAAGTGGACCTGACCATCAGCGACAAAAGCAGCCTCGCCATCACCACCTACACCCTCGCCGCCAGCTCCAACAAGACCCGCATCATGACCGGCCAGTCCGCCACCGTCACCGCCACCATCACCAACGGCGGCACGCTGGGCGCCAACGACGCCCTGAACTTCTCCACCCTCAACCTCAGCGGTTCCGGCTACACCGGCGCGGGTCTGCCCAAGTCCAACGCCTCTCTGGGCACCGGCTCCAGCGATTCGGGCAACCTGACCTTCACCGGTTCGACCACCGGTCTCCAGACCATCAACGCCACCGTCGCCTCGGCCACCAACGCCACGCTCCTCGGTAACGCCACCAAGACCGGCGATACCAGCGTGGGCATCGCCGTCCTGGACAACCGCACCGTCACCGCCGACACCGTCCACCTCGGCCGCCAGATTTCCGGCGCTAACCTGGGCTCCGTCACCGGCAACACCACCCTGAGCACCACCGGCGACAACAACCACTACACCGCCGTCACCGTCAAAGGCCACCTGTTCAACACCGACGGCGGCACCTTCGCCACCACCGCCACCGGCACCATCGCCAGCCTGGCCGCCACCGGCACGCTGACCACGCTCACCACCACCGGCGAAGGTCTCACCGGTGAATCGGCCAAGAACGTCGTCGTCAGCTACGACGCCACCGCCTTGACCAAGCGAACCATCGCCCAGAGCGGCACGGTGAACGCCGGCCGCCTGATGAGTGGCTCCACCAAGAGCTTCAGCGGCACCGCTACCCTCAGCGCCGGCGGCGGAGACAGCAACACCTCCACCACCCTGAGCGTGGCGGGTGTGACCGGCGCGGTCGATCATGCCGGCCTCTACTCCGCCAGCGTCACCGGCACCCTCACCGGCGCCTCCGGCTCCCTCAACAGCCTGAGCGTCACCGGGGAAGGTCTGACCGGCGAAGGCACCTACGGCAACGTGGCCATCAACTACACCGCCGACGTCTTCAACCCCATCGAACTGGTCGCCTCCAGCTCCTACAACGCCTTTGCTTCCGGCGATAACAAGGTTGTGGTCAGCGGCTCCAAGGGCAACTACGTCTTCACCACCGCCACCGCCGCCACCGCCGGCGGAACCAACCAGGCGTTTGTGAACGTGCAGACGCCGGGCGACTTTACCAAACCCGAATATGTGTTGCTCGCTTTGACCGGCGTGTCGGGCCTGACGAACCAGACCCTGGCGATAGACGTGGCCAGCGCCATCAACAACTCGGGTCTGAGCGGCGTGCATGCCACTTACGAAGGGCAGGATGCGGCGACCAACAAGATGCTGGCCGACTGGTCCGGCTACAGCGCCTACAAAGGCACGGACATCGGCGACTTCGACGTGCTGGTGAAGTTCGACAGCTACAGCGCCACCAACGGCGTCCTGGCCTTCGACTTCAGCCAGATCGACGGCGGAGCCGCCTCCGTCTCGGCCATCGGCGTGGTGCCGGAACCCACGAGCCTCGGCCTGATGGCCCTGCCGGCCCTGGGCCTGCTGGCCCGCCGCCGCCGCAGCGCCAAGAAAGCCTGATGAGATTTGCAATTTGCAATTGCCAATTTGCAATTGAAAACCAGGAACGTCTCCTGTCTTCCAATTGCAAATCGCAAATTGCAAATTGCAAATCTCCCCCGATTCCATAGCGGTCCGTCGGGACGCCCTCCCCCGGCGGACAAGCCTCCGACCCCCGGTCAGGATGCCCTCCCCTGACCGGGGGTTTTATCGAACCGCGGGGGGATGCCGCACAACGGCCGCAACGGGGAAATAAAAAAATACATCAACATCCGGCGGGCGTGTGTGTATTACTAGTACGATTGTAGAGATACCAACGGCGGATTCGTCATGCACCCCACACCAGACACAATCTCCAATTCGTCTCGCGTCCGTCAATCGCAAATTGCAAATTGCAAATCGCAAATCCCTTCACTCCGCAATGGCTTCTCCCTTCCCGAACTGCTGGTCGTCATCGCCATTCTCGCGGTGCTGATTTCGATGCTGCTGCCGACGGTGAACAAGATTCGCAGTACGGCCGTGTCGATTCAGTGCCTGTCCAATATCCGTCAGTTGACGCTAACCAGCCTGACGTACGCCGCGGAATCGGACGGGTGGTTTCCGCCTTTTTACTATCAGCCACGGTCGGGGGCACCTAGAGATTGGTGGTATACCAACTTGAGCTTTCGGGCCATGGTGGGTTACACTTATCGGTGGCCGGAAAACTTTCTTTGTCCTCTGTCTCGCGCGGTCATTGCACCCAATGGATGGGATTATGGTGCGATACAATATTCATATGGATTTAACAACAGCGACGCCGCGGGGAATGGTTATTCCGCCCCCAATCCAAACAATGGCCCGAACCGCTTGATCGCGCGCCAGATGACTCAGATCCCGTCGCCATCGTCAAAAATCCTTTTTTTGGAGGCATCTCTGGGGTGGAGCGATCGCAGCCATACCAGTTGGAGTTCATACACGATTTATGGTGGCGAATGCAGTTCGGTATCCACTCTCACGTCTTTGCGGCATAATCAGGGGGCGAACTTTGCATTCTACGACGGGCATGCTGAATGGCGGCATTGGACCGATGTGGCCGGACCGATCACTGGCCAGCCGTATCCGGACCGGCGGGATATGTGGAGCTTGCCGGCGTTGCCCGCCCGTTTCTTTTACCCGTAAGGTTGTCTCAGCGGTGCGGTGGAGCAAGGAATCCGGCCGTCAAAAGGTTTTCGAGGCTCGGTGATGCTAACGCGGTTGCTTCTATAACGAATACCATAAGGGTGATAGATGATGTGGAACATGCGGCGACGGTTGTGGTTGATGGTTATGGTGGCGGGAATGGCGGCGATGAGTTGGGGGCGGGAAATCCCGCCGTACAAGAACCCGGCCTTGCCGGTGGACGAGCGCGTCAAGGATCTGCTGTCCCGCATGAGCGTGGACGAGAAGATCGCCCAGCTCCAGTGCCAGATGATTCCCGATCTGCTGAAGAAAGGATCGAAGGGGAAACGCGACTACACCGTTGGCTTCATCCGTGCCGTCGGCATCAAGCCCAAGGCGGTGGATTGCGCCAAAGTCAACAACGAAGACATGCGCCAGTGCGTCGAGAACACCCGCCTGGGCATCCCCGTACTCAATCACGAGGAGACGCTGCACGCCGTCAGCACCGTTCCCTCCACCCTCTTTCCCGTTTCTCTGGGCATCGCCGCCACCTGGGATGAGAACCTGGCCTATCGCGCTTACCGCGCCATCGCCGACGAGGCGATGGCCGTCAACATCCGCCACCACTACAGCCCGTGTCTGTACTTCTGCCGCGATCCGCGCTGGGGCCGGATGGAGGAGACCTACGGCGAAGACCCGCTGATGGTGACTCGCTTCGGCCTGGCGTGTGTCAAGGCCATCCGCGAGGCCGGCGGCGTGCCCACGCTCAAGGGCTATCCCTACAACTACGGCGAAGGAGGGCATGACAGCTTCCCGGCCTATGTTTCAGAGCGGGAATTTCGCCAGTTCTGGCTGGTGCCTTGGGAAGCGGCGGTGAAGCAGTACGGCGACGTGATGGCGATCATGCCCGCCTACAGCACCATCAACGACATCCCCGTCCATGCCAATCCGTGGCTGTTGACAACAATTCTCCGCGAAGAGTGGGGATACAAGGGCTTCGTCAGCTCCGACTACGGCGATCATGCCAAGGGACTGGCGTACCTGTCCCACATTGCTCGCAATGAGATGGAAGGGGCGGCGATGTTGTTGGCGGCGGGCCTGGATTCGGTCCATCCCAACGGCACGGCGGCCTTGCCGGCGGCGGTGCATCAGGGCGTGGTCTCGATGGACCTGCTGGACCGGTCGGTGGCGCGGGTGTTGCGGGTGAAGTTCCTGGCCGGGCTGTTCGAAAAGCCCTATGCCGACGAGGCGGCGGTGGAGCGGATCGTCCGCTGCCCCAGGCACCAGGATCTGGCGCTGGAGACGGCGCGGAAGGCGATTGTGTTGTTGAAGAACGAGAAGCAGACGCTGCCGCTGAAAAAAGGCGGGACCATCGGCGTGTTCGGGCCGGCGGCGGACAAGTTCTTTCCCGGCGGCTACGGCCGCTTCGTCATGCCTTCGGACATCAGCCCGCTGCGCGGGTTGAAGACGCGGCTTGGGGACAACGTGAAACTGCTGGTGCATGACGGCAAGGCCGACCCGGCGGCCCTGGCCCGGCAGTGCGACGCGGCGGTGGTCTTCTGCACGATCGTGGAAGGCGAGGCGTTCGACCGCTCGCACCTGAATCTTCCGGTGTTCAAAGGAGAGAAAAAACCCAAGGCGATCAAGGACGATTTCACGATCATCGTCAACGAGAACGAGCGGGAGTTCACCGAAGGGGATCAGGAAGCCTTGATCCGCTCGGTGGCCCAAACGGGGGTGCCGACGGTGGTGGTGCTGGTGACCGGCTCGCCGGTGACGATGCGGAACTGGATCGATCAGGTGCCGGCGGTGGTGCAGATGTGGTCTGCGGGAGAAAAGGGGGGGCTGGCGATTGCGGACGTGCTGTTCGGAGATGTCAATCCCGGCGGGCGGCTGCCGGTGACGTTCCCCAAGACGCTGGGGCAGGTGCCGATCTACTACAGCCACGGTCCGCTGGGCCGCAGCAACAAGTACTGGGACGACGACGGGAAGCCGCAGTTCCCCTTTGGCTATGGGCTGAGCTACACGAGCTTTGAACAGCGGAATTTGAAGATCATCTCCACCGCGACCAGTGGAGGGAGTGGTGAGGTGCAAGTCAGCGTGGATGTGCAAAACACGGGTGATCGTGCCGGGGATGAGGTGGTGCAGGTGTACCTGCACGACGAGCAGGCGAGTGTGGCTCGGCCCAACAAGGAGCTGAAGGGATTTAAGCGGGTGAGTCTGGCGGCGGGGGAACAAAAGACGGTGACGGTGACGATTCCCGCCTCAGAGTTGTCGCTGATCGACCGGAACATGAAGCGGGTGATCGAGCCGGGCTGGTCCACGGTGATGATCGGGCGCAACGCCGAGGATATCCTGCTCAAAGGCCGCTTTGAGGTGAAGTAGCGATGGGGTGGAAATGCATAACCGATGGGAAGCATGATGCGAAAAATTAGTCCCCTAGTAAGCGTGGTTCTGTTGATGTTTTTGTCGGCGGGCGGGGCTTGGGCCCAGTGGTCCGGCGACAACCGGGACGGGACCTATTCCAACCCCATCCTCTTTGAGGACTATCCCGACCCCGACGTCATCCGCGTCGGCGAGGACTACTACCTGGTCTCCACCAGCATGGAGTTCTTTCCCGGCTGCCCGATCATGAAGTCCCGGGACCTGGTCAACTGGCAAACCGTCGGCCACGCCATGGACCGTTCCAACGCCCATCCCTTTTTCGACATGGACGGCGGCACGGTCTACGGCGACGGCCCCTGGGCCACCTCTCTCCGCCACCACGACGGCAAGTTCTACGTGCTGACGACCTTCAACGGCAACTACAACGGCGTTTTCAACAACAAGGGCGTGCATACCTCCTACATGTGCATCGCCAGCGACCCGGCCGGCCCGTGGGACGTGACCGACCTGAAAACCTACCTGTACGATCCCAGCCTGCTCTTCGACGACGACGGGCGGGTGTACGTCGTCTGCGGGCAGTCGAAGATCATGCTCTACGAGCTGAACGCCGATTGCAAATCCGTCAAGGGCGGCCCGACCCTGCTGTGGGACGGCAAGGCCAACGGCGAAGGCTTCTTCGAGGGCAACCGCGCCTACAAGATCAACGGCTGGTACTACATCCTGAACGTCGGCGGCAAGGGGCTGATGTCGGCCCACCGCGCCAAGAGCATCACCGGCCCCTTCGAGTGCAAGACGATTCTCAAAGGCTGGAGGCCCCAGCGAGGCTGGCCCAAGCAGGGGAGCATCGTGCAGACGGCCAAGGGCGAGTGGTGGTCCATTCTCTTCGAGGACGGCAGCGCCATGGGGCGGGTGCTGTGGCTGGAGCCGCTGACGTGGGTGGACGGCTGGCCGATGTACGGCCCCGAAGGCGACGGCTACGGCGTGGTGACCTGGCGCAAGCCGGATGGGGGGACAACTGCGCCAAGCGAACAGCGAGACGGCAACGACGAGTTTGACGGACCCGGCTTGAACGGGCAGTGGCAGTGGAACCACAACCCCGACGACAGCCGCTGGTCGCTGAGCGAGCGGCCGGGGTATCTGCGGCTGAAAACCGGCAAGCCGGTGGCCGACATGTATGACCTCGGCCACGCCCGCAACACGCTGGTGCAGCGGATGACCGGCGGGGGCTGCACCGGGACGGTGGAGATGGACCTGGGCGGGATGCGAGAGGGGGATGTGGCCGGTCTGTGCGCCTTCATCTACCCCACCTTTGGCTATGTCGGCGTGCAGCGGCTCAACGGCAAAAACACGATCATCATGGCCGAGATGAAGAAGAAGGGGGAAGCCCCGGTCACGGTGGCGAGGGTGGCGGATTATCCAGGGAAGACGATCTGGCTGCGGATCGAGTCGCTGCCCGGCGGGGCGGATGCGGCCCGCTTTTTCTACAGCGCCGACAACCTGAACTGGCGGCCCCTCGGCACGGAGCACGCCATGCGCTACCGCTCTTGGAAGGGGTACTCGTTTGCCCTGTTCAACTTCAGCACGCAAAGCCCCGGCGGGCATGTGGATTTCAACTGGTTCCACGTCCACCACGAGGCGGTTTCGGGCCACCGGCACATCGCCTTCCGGGACATCGAAGCCGGGGGCTACGACGAGAAGACCTCGATGCGTCAACACCAGACGGCGACGATTGCCGGCGAGGGGGCGAGCCTTCAGGTGCGCAACAACCCGCCCGGTTCCTGGCTGAGGTTCAACAACGTCAACTTCCTGGGCGGGGCGAGCCGTTTTGCGGCGCGGGCCATGAATGAGTCGGCCCAGCCCGCCCGCATGGAGCTGCGTCTGGATGGATTGGACGGGCCGGTATTGGGAACCTGTGCTATCGCGCCCACGGGCGGCAAGCGGAAGTGGGACTGGTTCACCTGCCCGGTGGGCCCGGTGACGGGGCGACATGCCTTGGTTGTGAAGTTCATGGATGCGGGGATTGCGCTCAGCCGCTTCCGGTTCGAGCCGGTTGGTTCCTATGACGTGATGATCCAAACCGAAGGCGGCTGCTGGTCGGTGGACTCGTCCAGCGGCCAACTGCGGGCGGATCGCTCTTCCGCGGGGCCGGGTGATCGATTTGAGGTGGTGGAGGCCGGCGATGGACACGTGGCGATGAAGTCGCGGGCCAACGGGAAATTCGTCACGCGAAATCCCAAGGACCGAACGCTTCAGGCCACGGCGGATTCCATCGGCGAGTGGGAAAAGTTTCAGTGGGTGGACTTCGATCCGGAGCACCTGCTGCTGGTGTCGGCGGTGAATAGGGAATACGCGGGGATCAACCCTGACGGGGCGGTCGTCGCGGATCGACATCGTGTGATGGATGCGGCGAAGATTCGGATCAGCCCGGCGAAGTAAAAGGACCATGCGGACTGTGCCTGGCCATTGCAAGCGATTGTGCCGGTGTACCATGGAATCGTGTATGGAAAGGAAAATGAGTATGAACGGCAAAATGACGCTTGTTTTTCCGGGTTGCTGGTTTTGTGCTGCGCGCTGGGGGGAATGGCGGCGGCATTCGTGTGGTATCCGAAGGCACGCAGCATGTGCGCGCGTGGGTCGAAGGCACGACCAATCGCCTGCTGGTGAGCGATGCCATTTGTGATGGCCCACCGGTGTCACTGGAGTACTTTCGGGAGCCGTTTATGCCGCGTCGGACCTGTAGAGCCGGCGAGCGAGTCCGTGGCGCCGTCCATCGGGAACCGCAGCGCGGCGACGGGAAATAAGGGGCTCAATGAAACGGCGCCGCCCTGAGCGCGGGTGGCGGATATGAGAAAGGTTGAATCCGTGATGTTGACGTGCCGCATCCAACCGTGCATCGCTGTTCTTTGCTGCGTTGTCCCGCTGTGGGGGCTAGGACTACCCGGGACCAGCGTGGCCGGTGTGGTCCTGCCTTCGATCCTCAGCAGCCACATGGTCCTGCAACGCGACCGACCCGTGCCGGTCTGGGGAACGGCGGCGTCGCATGAAAAAGTGACGGTGGAATTTGCGGGGCAACAGAAGGCAACCACCGCTGACGCTCAGGGGCACTGGCAAGTCGTTCTGGACGCCATGCCGGCATCGTCGGAACCCAGGGAAATGGTGGTGACGGCGGTTGCTTCCAACAACCAAATCACCTCGCAGCGATTGGCGGATATTCTGGTCGGGGAGGTCTGGCTCGGCGCGGGCCAATCCAACATGGCATTCTCTTGCGAATTTTTCCGGGGGCGGGATCCGGTCTTGGCACGCCAAGTGGATGCGGGGCCATATCCGCAATTGCGCATCCACGCCGGACAATGGCTCGAAAGCTCACCCCGGAATCTGGCGGCTTTTTCGGCCCAACTCTTCGTGTTCGGCCTGGAGTTGCAACGGGATCTGCGGGTTCCGGTCGGGCTCATGGTCGGTGCCGCCGGGGGCACGCCCGCGGGCTTTTGGCTGAGCCGGGAAGCTTATGAATGCGATGCGGCCTGCCGCGAGCGGATCGCGCAATACGCCAGGACTTATGATTACTCCGCGGCCATCCAAAAGTACGAACGCGCCGCGTGCGCCTGGCGGCAGGCCGTGGCGGCGGCCCAAGGCCGTGGCGAAAAAAAACTGCCGCCAGCTCCGGTCAAGCCACTTAAAGCGGGGGAGTTCTACGGTCTGGGCGCGATGAAAACGGTGGGCGAACTCTACGAGAAGAAGATCCGCCTCCCGTTTCTTCCCTACGCCATCCGCGGGGTTCTGTGGGATCAGGGGGAGAGTGGCACGGCGATAGAGGGATGCGATGCCTACACCCTAATGGGTGCCCTGATCCGGGGGTGGCGTCGCGACTGGGGTTATGACTTTCCCTTTATTTATGTACAAAAGCCCAGTGGCGGCGGCTGCGCTTGGCGTTCGGACGACCCGGTGACCTGCCAGGCCGAGAAGGCGGCGCCGTTGCCCGCCGTCGTCCCCAACGATGGGGCTGAGCGCGAAACATACCTGCGGATCATGACGTATCCGGCGGTCTTCATGGCCACCAGCAGCGATTTGGGCGCCGGGATTCATCCAGTGAACAAGTCCGGCTATGGCGCCCGGGCGGCGCGGGTGGCCTTGGGGGCGGTGTATCAGCGGCCGATCGCGTACTATGGCCCCACTTACCAATCCCATACGGTTGAAGGCGGCAAACTGATCGTGCGCTTCGGCCACACCGGCCAAGGCCTCGCCTGTGGTCCGGGCGAAAGGCTGCGGGGGTTCGCCTTGGCCGGGGCCGATGGGCGGTACGAGTGGGCGGACGCTTCGATCTCCGGCGATACCGTCGTGCTCTCCAGCGACAAAGTCGCGCATCCGGTATCGGTGCGTTATGCCTGGGCCAGCCGGCCTTCTTGGGCCAACCTGTTCAATCGTGATGGCCTGCCCGCTCTCCCGTTCCGAACCGATAGGCAATACGACGCAATGGAACAATACCGGTTGAAATGACCTAACCCTCAGAAAGGCACCGATCGCCATGCTAACACGCACCTCTGTCCTCCTCGTCAATTTCCTGGTCTTCAGTGTCCTGGCGGCGGCGCAGCCGCAGGGCTCGTCCGATGATCTGTCCGCCGGCTTCCAGACGCCGCCGCTCGCGTGCCGCCCGATGCCGCTCGTCTTCGTCAACGCCCCGATGAACGCGGAACGCACCGCGCAAATCATGGCCCAAGCCCAGGCGAGCGGCTTCGGCGGCGTCTGCCTGATTCCCGGGTCGCGGCCGAAGTTTCTGGGGGAGGACTATTTCACGGGCTATGGTCAAATTCTCAAAGGCGGCCGTGAACAAAACCTGAAGGTGATTTTTTACGACACCCCCGGCTTTCCCAGCGGGTTGGGCGTGGATTTCCGCAACAAATACCGCGCCTTTTCCCAGCGGCGCCTCGACATGATCGCTCAGGATTTCCAGGGGCCCGCCCAGTGCAACCTGGCTGCGGGGGAGGGTGTGGTGATGGCGGCGGTGGCCATGAATACCGCCACGTGGGAGCGAGTGAACCTGGCGGCTTTCGTAAAGGACGGCAACGTGTCTTGGGCGGTGCCGCTCGGACCTTGGAAGGTCATGTTGTTCGCCTGCGTCGAACAACGCAATGAACACATCGCCTCCCATCTGCCCGACTACCTCAATCCGGCCGCTTGCGACAAGTTTATCGAGGAAGTCTATACCGCCCACGCCAAGCGCTTTCCTGCCGATTTCGGCACGACAATCCCTTGGACCTTTTTCGATGACGTGGCACTGTATTACACGAAGAACTGCCGGACCTGGACGCCGATTTTCAACGACGAGTACCGGAGGAAATACGGCGAGAGTCCGTCGCTGCTCTATCCGGCGTTGTGGATGGACATCGGCCCGGAGACGGAGGCGGCGAGAGTGCGGTTGCATTCGTTTCGGGCGGAACTCTTCGCCGAGGGCTGGCCGCGGCGGGTCAACGAATGGTGCCGGTCCCACGGCATGCAGGCGATGGGCCATCCGGCGGGCAATTATCAGCCCATGCCGGTGGATCTGACCGGTGACATGATCAAGTTCTACCGCCACTGCGAGATTCCGCTGCTGGACATGATCTTCGGTATCGGGAGGCGGGATGGCTTCAAGGTCGTCAGTTCTGCGGCGGTCAACTATGATCGGCCGCTGTGCCGCCGCCGAGGTCTTCGGCGGGTTCAACTTCAATGATCGCGAAAAATTTTCCACGAAAATGCTCTACCAAGGGTCGATGGAAGTGTTCGCCCGGGGCGTGAATCTGCTGGTGCCGCACGCCATCTGGTACGACCCGGCCACGATGAATATTCCGCCGTTGATTTCCGCGGAGAATCCGAAGATCGCGGCCGATCTGCCCGCCTACAACGCCTGGGCGGCGCGCTGTTCGCACCTGCTGCGGGGCGGGCGAACGGTCGTGGACGTCGCCATCCTCTACCCCATTGCCGCGATGCAGGGCTACTACCATTTCGACAACGGCACGAAGTACGGGAAATTCATGCCGAAAGAAACCGATTACCTCCAGATCGGCCATTGCCTGACCACGGAATTGCGGCGGGACTTCACCTTCCTGCATCCGCAAACGCTGGTCGAGAACTGTTCGGTTGAGGGCAAAGCACTCCGCCTGAACAACAAAAACGACTGGCAGCGGTACCGGGTGCTGATCCTGCCGGCCGGCCGGGTGGTGTCCGCGGCGGCGCTGCGTAAAGCCCGCGACTTCTGGGCGGCCGGCGGGGCGGTGCTGGCGACGGGGGTGTTGCCGGAGAAGTCCGCCGAGTTCGGCAAGGACGCGGAAGTGGCGGCGCTAATCCGCGAGCTTTTTGGCACCGACTTGCATGGAGCTAGCAGTCCCGCCGGTGGACGTTCGCTATTTCTGGCGAAGCCGCAGATTGCTTCACTTAGTAGCGCATTGGCGACTCTGGCGCCGGCTGCGGATATGACGTTTACCCCAGCCGCTCCGATCAAGGCTGACGATGGCGCGTTGTTATTGCTGCACAAGATCAAAGGGAAGCGGCACATCTACTTCATCGCCAATACCATGGCCGGAAGGGTGGATGGGGAGTTACGTTTGCGCGGTAAGTTGAGTCTGGAGTGGTGGGATCCGCATACTGGCGCAGATCACGCCGATTGTGGCGATCACAGAGGCGTCCGCGACGCGGCTGCCGTTGAAATTGGAATCCAACCGCTCCTGTTTCCTCGTTGGCGATGCCCAGGGTGAATGAAGGAGCGAACGATTTAACTACGGTTTACGGTTTAATCATGTGAAGGGAAAAGCCATGAAGCAAGCAATAACAATGAAACGCAGTTCAAGTACATTCGCACTGATTGCAACTCTGGCTCTTGTCGGCATCGCCGCCGCTCGGGCGGCGGATGCATCGCCAGGGACGGCAGCCAAGACCAACCCCCCGCCGGTGGCGAAACTGACCGTGGAACCGGGCCACCTGTGGACGCCCCCATTTGGGTTGGAGCGGGTGGGGCGACCGCTAGAGGCGGTGGTCGAAGTGCCTTGCAGTGTGAAAGCGAAGGATGAGTATACGGTAGTCAGCTACCGGGACGGCAGGGAGATCAGCCGCAAAACTGTACATTTCCTAGAAGTACCAAACAGGTCGACGAAATTTGGCCGCATTATGCTGGAAGATTGGCCTTCCGTGGTGGCACTGGTGGCGAAGGTCGCGCCGCGGACCGAAGCAATCGAGGTCGCTCGGGCCGAGGTCAAACCGCCCGTGTTTGAGGCGGACGCCATGGCCAGGCCGGATCGGCTGATCCATCCGCTGGACTTGGGCACGATCCTCGTGCCCCACGGATGGCTGCTGTTGGCTGGCGGCCAACGGGCCACGGTGGAGGTGGCGGCCCTGACGCGCGGCGGCGATGCGGTGGGGGCGCGAATTCTTGCCTGCTACGAGTCGGCGCCAGGCCAGAAGGTTGGGGCCGATCTGCCGCTGAAACAGGGCGTCAAGGCTTCGGCCAAACTGGAACTCGTCGCACATGCCGGCCCCGTCAAGAAGGATAAACTCCAGGTATCCATTGTGGACGGCGCGGGCAAGGAACTCTGGCAGAAGACGATCCCGGTGATGATCGTTACCGAACCGCCACAGGTGCCCCGCTTCGGCGCGGTGGAGACGAAACTGCGCTACGATCCGTCGATTGCCGTCTGGAAACAGACGAAACAGCTCAACTACGATGAGGGCTGGGATCCGAAGTTCAAGGACATCGTGGTCTATCTTCCGAATGGGGCGCGGTTCGTGATGTGGCGCGGGGCGTCCTATTGCCCGTTCTGGCACAACCGTGCCAATACGGGGCTCTGTCATGAGTGGGCTGAAATCAACGACAATAAGATCGGCAAAAAGGACTTTGTCGAACCGCTCCAGGACAAGGAACTGCGTTACGGCCGGATTAAGATCGTAGAATCCACGCCGGCCCGGGTTTGGGTGCGGTGGGATTACCAGTCCTGCGACGTGGATTATAGGGTTTGGGGCGAGTATGCCCATGAGGACTTCTACTTCTATCCCGACGGGTTTGCCACCCGGGTGATGACGGCGACGGTGCCATCCAATATCAAATCGTTTGAGACCCAGGAGTTCATCTTCATGCTGCCGCAATCGGCCTATCCCAAGGAATACTTTTCAGGATGCCGTGTTGATCTGCTTTGGCCGCAGGGCAAGACCTCGTTCCGGTTCCCATGCCGGCCCGGACGTGACGGGCAGGACGACGAGTGGGCCGTGCTCAAATCGGCCAAGCCGGAATGGCTGCTGCATCGCATCCGGTTCAGCCCCGATGATCCATTGTCGGCCATACAATTCGCTCCGCGCAGTAGCAACTGCGATTTGCCCGGGTTCCCACCGTTTGACAACCGGGGCGCCGAAGTGACGCCGATGTACTGGGGCTGGCACTGGCCTCTGAGTCGCGGATTTTATACCGGCTGGGGAATCTACTCCCCTACAGCATGGGGTGCGCCGAGCCACTGCTCCTCTTACCACACTGAACCGCCCCAGCCTCTTCACGCAGAGACAGGCATGATGACGGATGCCTTGGGGAAGACCTGTAAAATGACACGCCAGACGTTTTGCTGGCTGATAGGGATGACGTCCGCCGGTGACGACGACTTGCGGCACATGGCACAGAGCTTCGCCCACCCGCCAAAGATTGAAGCCAAGGGCGCGACGCTAGCCCCCGCCGCCGACTTTGCCTACGCGCAGCAGGAGCGTCGTGCGCTGTGCCTGACGGTGGATCCGGCGGCCAAATCCGTGGAACTGAAACTCACGCCTGACGGCTGGTGTGTGAACCCGGTCTTCGAGTTGAAGGATGCGCCGAAGGCACTCAAGGCGGTGAAACTTGACGGACGGGAAATCGAGGCCAAACGCTACGCTTGGGACGGCAAGACGCTGTGGATCGAGGCGAGTCTCAGTCAGCCGACGGACTTGCGATTGGAATTCTGAACATCAACAAAAAACGCATCGGAAAGGAAACGTCATGAAACGGCATGCAACAACATTGACAGTAATCATGGGATTGGTTTTGGCCGGCGGTAACGCAGGTTGGGCGGCGGAGCCGGCGGGGACAAATCAGGTTCCGCCGAAACCGACATCCACCCTGCCGGTCTACATTCTCCCGCATACGGTGGGGGAAACGACGGGTTGGGCGCGGGACTTCACCAAGTCGGCCAATATCGACGTGAACGATTACCTGACCTATCTCGACCAGGTGCGGGATAATCCGGACATGGTGTTCAATTACGCGGAGATCCCGTCGCTGATCGCCCTGATGCATATGCGTCCGGAGCGATTCCCGGAACTGCTCAAGTACATCCGCGAAGGGCGGATCGGACCGGCCCATGCGCAGTTCGTCGGCGAATGCGAACCGAATCTCTGCGGCGGCGAGGTGCTGGTGCGGCAGGGCGTGGAGGGTTTGCGCTGGAACCGGGACGTCTTGCATTGCCGGCCTCGGATCTTTTGGTTCTGGGACAATGCTGGCTTGCATGAGCAGATGGGACAGATTGCGGCTGGCCTGGGACTGGATGCGATCAGCTATGGCCGCTGCAACACGTCCGGCTCGCGGTTGAATTGGCTGGTTTCGCCCGACGGCTCGAAGACGCTCGGTCTGAATGAAATGTACTGTTCCGGTGAGGCGGTGGTTGTGCGGGACCCCGTGAAGACCGAGAAGGCATGCGGACAGAACTGGTGTGGAGCGCCCGGATGATCTGGGGCGGTCATGAGTCCAGTGTGTGCATCGCACCCAAGGATTATCCGACGACGCTGATCAGCCAATGGAAACAGACATTCCCTGAGGTCGGGCTGAGCTTTGCGACCGTCAATCAGTATCTGGATGTGCTGATGCCGCTGGTACGCGGGGGGCAGCAGAACCTTCCCGAAATGAAGGGAGGTTGGACCTATACCCACCAAGGATTTTGGATTAATTGCCCTAAATACAAACAGTATTTCCGCCGCACAGAACATGCCTTACAGGCTTCTGAGATGCTGGCGGCGGCCGTCAGCCTGCGCGTGGACAAATACGCCTATCCGTCGCGGGAACTTTATCAGGATTGGGTGGCGTTATTGATCGCCGGGGGGCGCAACGGGTTGTGGAGCTGTTGTGTCAAGAGCGTGGTGGAAGACGATGTGGCCTGGGACCAGCGGGATCGATTCGATTACGTGCTAAACGATGCCGCGAAAGCCTCCCAGGCCGGGTTGGAAGCCCTGCTGGGACGCGGAGACCGGATTGGTCTGTTCAATCCGGCCAACTGGCCGCGCCAGGATGTGCTGAAACTGCGCTTGCCAGAGGGCAAACAACTTAAGGGCGTGCCGTGTCAACCGGCCGAGGATGGGCAGACCCTCTGCCGTGTGGCGCTGCCAAGTTGCGGGACAAAGGTCTTCGATCTGGAACCCGCGGCGGAGGCGATCAAGCAGATTCCATTGCCGGCGAAGATCGAAACCGAGTTCTATACGGCGGTGGTCGATCCGAAGTATGGCGATCTGGTGAGCCTGAAGCTCACAAACGGCAAGGAATTGCTCGGCGGTCCGGCCAATGTCATTGTCGCCGACCAGAACTATCTAAAGGGAGCCCAAAACAATGCTCAGCAGGAGGGGGTTGCGCCGCGTCCCAAGCGAGCTGTCATGATGGTCTCGCGGACGTATCCGGCCGAACTGCGTGTGACGGATGGACCCGTGGCGCTGACGGTGGAGGCGGTGAGCGACTTCATCCCCGGCGGCAAACTGCGGCGGACGATGCGTTTTCTGAAGCATTCGCCAAGGATCGATTGCGCCACGGAACTGAACGACATTCCGCCGATCACGACCGTGTTGGCGGACTTTCCGCTGGCCGACGGGATTAGCGAGGTTCGTCGCGGCATCCCGTACGGCTTTTCCCACGGCGGTTGGGGCGCCGATTGCGCCGAAGGATTTGGTCAAGGCGCCGGACGGTATCACGCCGGCGATTCGCTGGTCGGATTACACGCTGGCCGGCGGCGGTGGCCTGGCCTTGCTGGATCAGGGCCTGGCGGGGCGGGAGATGGTGGACAATGGCGTTTATCTCAAGACTCAGGAATGGGCGGGACTGGTTCTGAATAAGGAGGCGTCGGCTCGTGTGGCGCTTTATCTGCATCACACCTCGGATTGGTACCGGGGCATGCTCAATTGGCCGGCGGTTCCGGCGCCGTGGCTGAGCGGCAAGGGGCGGCAGGTGATGTCGTATGCGCTGGTGGCGCATGAGGGGCCGTGGGAACAGGCGGGCATTGCCCGCCGCGCCTGGGAGTTCAACTGCCCGCCGCTGGTGGCGCCGGCGCGGGAGTCCGCTGCGGAGCAATCCTTTGTGAGTACATCGGACAACCTGCTGATGGAATCCATGCGGCGCGAAGGTGACGAACTGGAATTGCGCATGGTGGAGTGCTGGGGCAAGGCTGGTCCTGCGGAAGTGACCGTGAATCTGCCGCACGGCACGGCCTTCATGACGGACATGGTGGGCGAGCGGCGGACGGAGTTGGCGGGTGGGCCGACGTACCGGTTCGAGGTGCGGCCGCAGCAGATCGTCACGCTACGGCTGAAGACCTCGGCTGCCGTGGCGGCGGTACAGCCGATCACGGACTGGACCCCGCTGGTGCCGGAGGCCAAGCGCGCCCGGCTTTACGAGTACGACCCGCAACTGCGTGGCTGTGGCGCAATCCCGGGAATACGAATGGCTCAAGGTGAAGCATAACCCGATCAGGAAGGAAGGTGCAAAATGAGGAGATTAACGATGGTCGCCCTGATGGGTCGCCGACCGTTGAAAAATGAATTTCCGGATAAAGAAAGCGTGACGAATATTCCCGGACGAGACAGTGAGGGTTCAAAGGGAAAAAAAACGATGAAACGGCATGCAACAACATTGACGGTAATCATGGGATTGATTTTGGCGGGCGGTACCGCTGGTTGGGTGGCGGAGGCGTCAGCCGCGGCGGACGGCGAGCCGGTTGTCACTCCAAGTGCGATTCGGTTGGAGATCCTGCCGGCGCAGCCGCAACCATCATCCGATGATTTGTCCGCGGGCTTCCAAACGCCGCCGCTCCTATGCCGTCCGACGCCGTTCATCTTCGTCAACGCCCCGATGAACGCGGAACGCACCGCGCAAATCATGGCCCAAGCCCAGGCGAGCGGCTTCGGCGGCGTCTGCCCGATTCCCGGGTCGCGGCCGAAGTTTCTGGGGGAGGACTATTTCACGGGCTATGGTCAAATTCTCAAAGGCGGCCGTGAACAAAACCTGAAGGTGATTTTTTACGACACCCCCGGCTTTCCCAGCGGGTTGGGCGTGGATTTCCGCAACAAATACCGCGCCTTTTCCCAGCGTCGCCTCGACATGACCGCTCAGGATTTCCAGGGGCCCGCCCAGTGCAACCTGGCTGCGGGGGAGGGTGTGGTGATGGCGGCGGTGGCCATGAACACCGCCACGTGGGAGCGAGTGAACCTGGCAGCTTTCGTAAAGGACGGCAACGTGTCTTGGGCGGTGCCGCCCGGACCTTGGAAGGTCATGTTGTTCGCCTGCGTCGAACAACGCAATGAACACATCGCCTCCCATCTGCCCGACTACCTCAATCCGGCCGCTTGCGACAAGTTTATCGAGGAAGTCTAGAGCAGTTCCGCGATCAGTTTGCAGGGTAGCCACAGGATCGAAACCAGTTTTGCACATCCTCGGCGGTGATGGCCGCCAAGGCCTCGCTTAACGCCGCGGCCAGGGCTTCGGCGGTGCGGGCCGCGGCCGTTCGCAGCAGCGTTTTGAGCTTGCTCCAAGCCTTCTCGATGGGGTTCAGGTCCGGCGAATACGGCGGCAGGTACAGCAGCGTCGCCCCCGCCGCCTCGATCGCCTCCCGCACCCCCTTGACCTTGTGGGCCGAGAGGTTGTCCATCACCACCACGTCCCCCCGGCTCAGGCTCGGGGCCAGCACCTGCCGCACGAAAGTCAAAAACACCGCCCCGTCCACCGCCGCCTCCAGGCTCACCGTGGCTTCCGGACCCTCCCATCCCACCACCCCCAGCACTGTGGTGACGTGCCAGTGTCCGCCGGGCACCGCCCCTTCCACCCGCTGCCCCTGAGGCGCTCGGCCGTAGAGGCGGGTGAGGCTGGTGCTGACGCCACACTCGTCGAGGAATTTGAGCCGGCGGGGGTCCAAGGCTTGGAGTTGCCGGCGGAAAGCCTCCCGCTGTTGTTGGACGTGGGGGTGATCCTGCTCACAGGCGTGAAGCGACTTTTTTTCTCGCCAGTCCCAGCTTGGCCAGGAACTGGCTCATCCGCGACTTGCGGATGCTCGGCCCTCCCCGACCGGCCAGACGCTGACACAGTTCCAGCAGCGTGGCGTCGGGCTGGACCCGGACCAGATCCCGGATCATCTGTTGGGCCGATTCGTCCACTCTTGAGGCGAAGCCGCCGCGGTGGGGTTTGGCGGCCACCGAGCCGCTGTCCCGCCGCCGGGCCAACAGGTAGTAGACCGAGCGCTGCGAGACGCCGAACTGTTCGGCGATCTCCTCCCGCGTCTGTTCACCCCGGTCACACGCCGCCACGATGCGTTCCCGCAAATCCAAAGAATAGGTTTTCATCCTCCATCTACGTCTTGGCTGCAAGGCTGGTTTGGAGCCGCTCTATACCGCCCACGCCAAGCTGCTTTCCCGCCGATTTCGGCACGACAATCCCTTGGGCGTTTTTCGACGACGTCGCTTTGTACTACACGAAAAACTGCCGGACCTGGACGCCGATTTTCAACGACGAATACCGGAAGAAATACGGCGAAGATCCGGCGCTGCTCTATCCGGCGTTGTGGCTGGACATCGGGCCGGAGACGGAGGCGGCGCGGGTGCGGTTGCATTCGTTCCGCGCCGAGCTTTTCGCCGAAGGTTGGCCGCGGCGGGTGAACGATTGGTGCCGCGCGCATGGACTGCAGGCGATGGGCCACCCGGCGGGCAATTACCGGGCCATGCCGGTGGACCTGAACGGCGACATGATCCAATTCTATCGCCACTGCGAGATTCCGCTGCTGGACATGATCTTCGGCCTCGGGGCGCGCGAGGGCTATAAAATCGTCAGCTCCGCCGCCGCCAACTTCGACCGGCCGCTGTGCGCCGCCGAGATCTTCGGCGGGTTCAACTTCAAGGATCCGGAGCATTTTCCCACGCCCATGCTCTACCGCGGCACGCTGGAGGTCTTCGTTCGCGGCGTAAACCTTTTGGTGCCGAGTTCGATCTGGTACAACCCGGCCAAGGTGGATATTCCGCCGGCGATTTCCGCCGACAACCCGAACCTTGCGGCGGACTTGCCGGCGTATAACCAGTGGGCTGGGCGTTGCTGCCACATGCTCCGGGGCGGACGCACGGTCACCGACATCGCCATTCTGTACCCGATCGCATCGTTGCAGGCGTACTACCATTTCGACAATGGCACGAAGTACGGGAAATTCATGCCGAAAGAAACCGATTATCTCCAGATCGGGCATTGCCTCACCACGGGATTGCGGCGCGACTTCACCTTCCTCCATCCGCAAACGCTGGTCGCGAACTGTTCGGTTGAGGGCAAAGCACTCCGCCTGAACAACAAAAGCGATTGGCAGCGGTACCGGATGCTGATCCTGCCGGCCGGCCGGGTGGTGTCGGCGGCGGCGCTGCGAAAAGCCCGCGACTTCTGGGCGGCCGGCGGGGCGGTGCTGGCGACGGGGGTGTTGCCGGAGAAGTCCGCCGAGTTCGGCAAGGACGCGGAAGTGGCGGCGCTGGTCGGCGAGATGTTCGGAGCCCAAAGACATGGAGTGACGAATTCCTCCGGAGGCCGGGCGATGTTCCTCCCCAGGCCGGACAACGTCGCGCTCAAGGCGGCGTTGGAGGCCCTGTCGCCGGTGCCGGACGTAGCCTTCGAAGAGGCCGCATCGGCTCCCAATGACCGCGGTGCGATCATGGCCTTGCATAAGGTGAAGGGCGATCGGCACGTCTACTTCATCGCCAACACGACCGCCGACATAATGGACGGCCAGGTGGTCTTGCGCGGGGTGTTGAAGCTGGAGGGGTGGGATCCCCACATGGGTACCATTCATCCCGTGGACCAGGTGGCGGCGGAGGTTGGAGGGGTTCCGGTGACCCGTATTCGAGTGAAACTGGATTCCAACCGTTCGCTGTTCCTGGTGGGAACGATGCGGGAATAGCAACGGTGGATGGATGCCGTATCGCAAATGCGGCAAGGTTCGCGGACAGGGCTTGTCGAGGAGTAAGGAACGACAGGAGTTTTCATGGCTGACGGATTGAGACTTTCTTTTGTTTCGGGTGTCTGCTGTTTGGTTGCATGGGCAACGGTTGCTCGCGGGAGCGATTTGGCCGATGCGTTTCAATCCCCACCGCAGGAGGTCAAGCCCTGGGCGATAATAGTGGGAGTGAATCCGAAATTGACGGCGGCGGATTACACGCGCCATTTCGATCAGCTTAAAACCAAAGGGTTTGGCGGATTCATCGGATACTTCGGGACGCCGCCGGCATTGGCGAAAAATCCGCTGCTGCCCCACATTCTGAAGGAAGCCGAGCGCGACAACCTCGTCATGTGCGCCAACAACACCGGCGCCTGGCCGGCCGGAGGCTCATGGGTGTCCTGGCAGCACCAGCCCTGGGCGACGGTTTCGAGCGTGCTGGATATTGAAGGTGGGCGGCGGTTTGCGGGCAAACTGCCGCAGCCTCCGCTGGCCGGTGATTTGGAATCAGGATTGGCGGGCAAGCTCCAAAAATTTCCCGATGGGCTTTCCGCGCGGGAGTGGGTTCATGCAATGCCATGGTGACGCTGGCGGTCCATGCCTTCCGTCTGCCCGAGCGGTCCAATGCGTCCGTCCCGGAACCGGTTGTGACCGCCATCGCCCATCCGGAATTGATCCGGGCGATGTTCGACGGCAAAAGGAACACACAGGACGAAACAAAGGGAGCAGAAAATGCATGGAATTAACAAAGTAGTGCTGCTGATGGTCGTGGCGATTGGCGTCGGGACGGTGCGGGCGCAGAATGAGTCGGCCCAGCGAGGTGTTACTTCGCCGGATGCGCTAGGCTCGGCGCAAACCATCCGGCCCAAGGAACTATGGCTTGACAATCGCGGCCGGCACATCCAGGCTCATGGCGGGGGCGTTATCCGGGTTGGCGATACGTTTTACTGGTTTGGCGAAGACCGTGCCCCGGATAATCCACCAGGCAAACGTTATGTGAGCTGTTACGCCTCCAAGGACCTGGTGAATTGGACGCACCGCGGACAAGTGTTGTCGCTGGCGGTGCCGGTTCTGGAACGGCCCAAGGTATTTTATAATGCCAGGACCAGGAAGTTTGTGATGTACATGCACATTGACGGTCCCAAGCCGGGCCAAAAGGTCGTGTACAACTACGCGCTCATGCAACTCGGCACGGCGGTCTGCGATACGGTTGACGGCGCGTATCAATACATGGGGAGCGGCAAAGTCCTGGGACGCCATCACAGCCTCGACATCAGCCAGTTTGTTGACGATGACGGTGCGGCATATTTGCTGTCGGAGGAGCGAGGCAAAGGCGTGCATATCTATAAACTGTCCGATGATTATCTGAGCGTTGCCTCTGATGTCTGCCTGATTCCCCATGCGCTTGAGGGGCTTGGACTGGTTCGCTTCGACGGGCTCTACTATCTTGTGGCGTCACGCTTGACCGGGTGGGCGCCGAATTCGAATGTCTATCTGACCGCGACCGCCTTAACCGGCCCGTGGTCGGTGCCTAAGGATATCGCTCCGCCAGAGAAGAAGACCTATGCGCGCAAGTATCGATGTTGTTCAAAGTTGTCGGGTCGCAATCCACAAGCGTGCTCTTCCTGGGGGATATGTGGAAGCCCAAGGCATTAGGCGATTCGCGTTACCTCTGGATGCCGCTGGAGATCGGCGGCGGGAATCTCCGGCTTCCGGAGCCTAACGCTTGGTCGATGGATGTTTCGAGTGGCATCAATCAATTCAGTGGGAAAACGCCTTGAGAGGAGATGCTGGCGTATGAACTATTGTCATGGATTAATGTTGGGGTTTTTGCAGGGGGTACTTGTGTTGTTGGTGGCCGGAAGCGCGTCGGCGGCAGACAAGTTGCAAGAACAATTCGCGTCGCCGCCGCCGGAAGCGCGTCCCGAAATCTTCTGGGACTGGATGCATGACATGGTGACGAGGGAGGGGATCACTCATGATCTGGAAGCCATGAAGCAAGCGGGCTTTTCCGGCGCGATGATCATGCTGGTTGGCAACGTTGACGCCGGATTCAATCCTACCCATAACATGCCCAATCCGGCCAAGTGCATGAGTCCGGAGTTTTTTTCGATGTGGAAATTCGCCGCCGAAGAAGCCGGCCGCCTGGGCTTGACCCTGGTTTCGCAGTGCGGGCCGGGGTGGAGCCACAGCGGCGGCCCCTGGATCAGGCCGGAAGATGCAGTGCAACAGTTGGCGTTCAGCGAGGTCGCCGTGACCGGTCCCGTGGCGCAGGCGCGTATAACGCTGGCGCCGTCGCAGGGCATCGGGCCGGCCTTGCCGGTGCCGGACAAGGAGTTCACCCGCGACCTCGCCGTGGTCGCCTTCCGCAGCGGTTCCTCACAGCTTCAGCCGGAGGATATCCTCGAACTGACCGATCATGTTCACGATGGCGTCTTGACTTGGGATGTGCCTTCCGGAAAGTGGGTCATACGCCGCTATGGTTTGAAAAATGCCAACGCCTACAACCGCGTGGCGCCGGCCTCCGGGCGCGGCCTGGAGTGCGACAAGTTCAGCCGCGCCGCCAATCAACGCATGTTCGACGGGATGGTGGGACGATTCATCAAGGACTCCCCCGCGTTGGCCGGCAAAAGCATCCGTGGCATGGAGGCCGATAGCTGGGAGGTCGGCAAGCCGGAATGGTCGGACGACTTTCGTCAGGAATTCAAAAAGCGGCGCGGTTATGACCCGCTCCCCTGGCTGGTCGGGTATAAAGGGGGGCCCAGGATTGGCGCAAGGGGAATGGATGCTCGCTTTGCCTATGATCTGAAGCTGACCCAGGCGGATGTATTTGCCGATAACTTCTTCAGCTATCTTACCGATCGTTGCGCCGAGCAGGGCTTGGATTTCATGACCGAGCCGTATGAAGGGCCGTTTGATCCGGTGCGATGTGGCGGGCGGACGGCGCGGCCGATGGGCGAATTTTGGGCAACCAGCGACCGCATGCATACCATCCGTTGGGCCGCCAGCGCCGCCACGACCTACGGGCGTAAGATGGCAGGCGCGGAGTCCTTCACCGGCCGCTGGAGTGATGGGGCATGGGGCATCGACCCTTATGCCTTGAAACGGATCGGCGATTTGGCCTTCTGTAATGGGCTGAACAAGATGACGCTGCATGGCATGGCGCTTCAACCTTGGGCGGACAAGGTCAAGCCCGGTATGACCATGGGTTTTTGGGGAACGATGCTTTGTCCCGGTCAGACCTGGTGGGAACCAGGCAAGGCATGGATCGCCTATCTTTCCCGCTGCCAGTACCTTTTGCAACAAGGGCATATGGTTGCCGATATTCTCTGGCTTCTCCCGTCCGTCAACTGGGCGGACACCATCCCCGGAGGTCTCCATAAGCTCTACAACTACGACCTCTGCTCGGAAGAAATTCTGCTCAAGGCGGAGATTAAGGACGGACGGTTTGTCTTGCCGAATTCGGACGCGGGGTATCGCGTTCTACTCTTGCCGCCCAATAAGGGGAGCATGACGCCGCGGCTTATGAAAAAACTTCTGGAACTGGTTAACGCCGGCGGCACGGTTGTCGTCGGTTCGGGCCGTCCATCCTTTTCGCCCAGTCTGGAAGACTATCCGGCTTGCGATCAAGAGGTGCGGCAATTGGCTTCTGAACTCTGGGGCGAGTATAACGGCACATCCGTCAAGGAACGGCGCTTGGGCAAGGGTCGATTGTGCGTGATCCCGTGGGGGAGCGAACGGATCGATCCCGAGGCGGAATGGGTCAAACAGCATCGCCCCGCGCCCCAATTTTACCAGCGGCCGGCATATACCATGTACTGGTCGGAGGAGATGCGAAAGTTGTTGCGTGACTTGGGGGCTGAACCAGACTGTGAGGTGCTCTCGGCCGGCGGACCAGCCTGTGTTTTTGGTGGCCGTGAAGACACGGCTTGTGGCATGCGCGAGGGGGAAGATGCCGTGGCCTGGACTCACCGCCGCGTCGGTGAGCTTGATATCTACTTCGTCGCCAGCCAGGTGTCAGCGCCGATGAGTGCCGAATTAATCTTTCGCGTAACCGGCAAGACGCCGGAGCTCTGGGATCCCGAAACGGGAAACATCGCATCTGCGGCGGTTTGGCGTGTGGAGGCCGGACGCATCGTGATGCCGATCCGCTTTACCCCTTACGGCTCGACGTTTGTCGTCTTCCGCCCGGGGCTGGCGGAGGCGGTTCAATCCGTTACCCGCAATGGACAACCGTGTTCGGCCGAGGCTGTCTGGCGCCGGGGGGACGGTTTTTGGATTGAGACTGACCAGCCGGGAACCTACGAGGTGAATCTGTCCTCTGGCCGCCTGGCGCAAGCCGCCGTTCGTGACGTGCCGTCGCCGATCCCATTCGACGGTCCATGGCAAGTGCAATTCCCGGCAGGCCGGGGCGCGCCGGCCGAGGCGCGGCTGGCGCTGGGTTCATGGACCGCCAACACCGATCTTGGAATTCGTTACTTCTCCGGTACCGCCACCTATAGCCGCGACTTTGATCTGCCGGCGGATCGGTTGGTTCCCAACCGGATCCACTGCCTTGATCTCGGCCAGGTGAAGAATCTGGCGGAAGTCGTGGTCAACGGTGAGGCGGCGGGGATTCTCTGGAAACCGCCATTTCGCCTTGATATCACCCGCTTGCTTAAGCCGGGAAAGAATCACTTGGAGATCAAGGTGACAAATCTCTGGCTTAACCGGATGGTCGGCGATGAACAACTGCCTGACGACTGTCAGTGGATGCCACCACGGCGCCAGTGCAATGACGCGGCCGGTCAGGGAATCAAGCATATCCCGGACTGGGTTTGGACGGGCGGCCCGCGACCCCAGAAGGGGCGCTACACCTTCACGACGTGGAAATTCTATAACCGCCAGACGCCGCTGTTGGAATCGGGTCTATTGGGGCCGGTTGTTTTGGAAACGGCCCGGCAAACCAAGTTGATGGCAACGAAGCAATAAAGGAAATGGATGATATGAAGAAACAAAATGGAATCCATGCATTTGCCCTCGCAGCCCTTATGGTAGCGTTCGTTATGCGGGCGGGCGCCGAAGTGTCCAACGCCCAGGCAACGCCGCTGCGGCGCTACGACATCGCGGCCTACTACTGGCCCGCGTACCAGTTCGGCGACGAGCGGTGGAACACCTTCTTCAAGGAAAAGCTCGGCGAATGGGAGATCATCCGCGATTGCAAGCCGGGCAAACCGGGACACCTGCAGCCCAACGTGCCGCTGTGGGGCCACGAGGACGAGAGCGACCCGCGCGTCATGGAGAAAAAAATCGCCGCCGCCGTCGGCCACGGCGTCAACGTCCTGATCTTCGACTGGTACTGGTACGACAACCAGCCCTTCCTGGAAAACACCATCAACAATGGATTTCTTAAGGCGAAGAATTGCCGGGACATCCAGTTTTACCTGATGTGGGCCAACCACAATGCGACCACGCTGTGGGACAAGGAGAAATCAGACAACCCCAGCCGGGTGATCTGGCCGGGCGCGGTGAACCGCCAGACCTTCGATGCGGTTGTGGACCGCGTGATCGAGCGCTGCATCCGCCAGCCGAACTATTACAAGATCGACGGCAAGCCGGTCTTCTCGATCTACGAGCTGGGCACGCTGATCCGCGGGCTGGGCGGCGTGGAGAAGACCAAGGCGGCCTTGGAGTCGTTCCGCGCCAAGGTCAAGGCGGCCGGGTTTCCCGGATTGCACCTGCAGGCCATTCTCTGGTCGAACATCCCGGCTGAGGTGTCCAAGGTGCCGGGCGATGCCGTCCGCACCCAGAATAATACGATTGAAGCCTTGGGATTCGACAGCCTGACCAATTACCAGTGGTGCCATTATGTTTCTCCCTCGGGGGACTATGACCGGTGGGGCCAAAAGGCGGTCGCCCGTTGGGAGCCCTGGGCCAAGGAGTTCTCGGTGCCGTTTTATCCGCATGTCTCCATCGGCTGGGACACCAACCCACGCTTCAAGAAATTCCACTCCATCGTCTCCAACCGTTCGCCGGAACTGTTTGCCAAGTACCTCAAGCTCGCCCGCGAGCATGTGGACAAGCACAACCTGAAGCCCGGGCTGATCACCATCAACTCCTGGAACGAATGGAGCGAGGGGAGCTACCTGGAGCCCGACGAGCGGTTCGGGATGAAGTACCTGGAAGCCGTGAAACAGGTTTTCGGCGCCGATGGCAACGGCGTGAAGACGACTGATGCGTTTCCGAACATTCGTGGCGAAGAGAGCACAAGCCGCATCCTTCCGCTGGACCTGCCGGAGGCCGAGATCGCCACGGCTTATCAAATGGCCGCCACGCAAAACGTCCTTGCCGCCGTCAATCCCCAGGTTTTTTTCGGTTATTTCTCCGTCTGCGCGGACGGCAAGGGTTATGGCTATGGCAACAGCTACCCATCGCTGGACGGCCATCAACTGACGGATGCCCTGCTCTGGCTCGGCCAGGTGGAAGTCGCGAAAGCGAACTGGGATTATGTGAGCAAGTTCCAGAAGCCCGACGGACAATTGCCGCTGGCGATTCTTCCGGCGCAGGCCGGCAAGAAGACCGGCATTATTCCAACCCAGGTGGATGCCAACGGCGGTCTCTATCGCCACTGGGTTCCGGGAGACCCGCTGCGGGCACTGGCCGGCCCCACCTATATTCAAAACGCCGATGTGATTTACCGCTTCACGCAGGATCGCCAGTGGCTGACCCGGCAACTCCCATCCATCAATCTCGCTGCCGACTATCTGGTGGGGTTGATCACCGCCGAGGGCGCAGTCAAAGGCGCTGGCTATTATCTGGAGCGACCGACCCGGGTCGAATATGACGGCGTTGCGCAATGCCATGCCGTCAACGCCTTCCGCCGCGCGGCCGCGTTGAACGAACTGGCGGGATTCCCGCAAGCGGCCCGAAAATACCGGGAACTGGCCAACCGGATCGAAAAATATTTTCGTGCCGAGTTCTGGTGCAAAGACCGGTTTGTCGAATACATCCATCCCGCGCGTGGCAAAATCACGGCTCATGGTTTGACGGATGTCGATTGGAGCGCCATCGCCACCGGCGTGGCGACTCCTGAACAGTGCTCGATTCTCTGGCCTCAACTCAAAGGCGAAACCCGTTTTTATTATGGCGGCATGCCGACGGGCATCGCGACCATGCCCGCAAGTTACGAAAAGTGGGAATCCACGTATGGCGACACCATGGATCTGGCGGCGATGGGGCGGGTCTGGTATCTGGAGGCTTGCGGCGCGCGCCGCATGGGTGACGGCCAGGGGCTGGTGGACTCGATCCGGCGGGTTTGTGAAGTGGGGCGCAAGAGCGGCTACTCCTGGCGGGAGCGGTACAAGGAAAAGGGGGGATATGGCGCGAACAAATACTGCGAATATCCGGCCAACTTGATCCGGATCGTTCAGCGGTTCCTTTACGGCGTGGAGTTTGGGCTGGAGGGAACCGTGACGCTGGCGCCTACGGTGCCAGACTCCTTCTGGGACAGCGGATTCGGGCAAACCCTGGCCTGGCGTGAGCGTTGTCTGCAATATCACATGCAGCGCAACCGTGTGGCCGGGACTTATTGGGGCGGAAGCCAGGAGCTTGCGGTAAAGCTGGGCATGCCGGCAGCGGACTCCAGGGTACAAGCCTCCGTCAATGGACGACCGGCGCAAGCGCGAATCCGCGACGGCCTGATCTGGCTTTCGCTTCCGGCGGCCGGCCGCGAGCAGCCTTGCCGATTTGAGGTCATTCAATCAACGGTGGAGGCGGCGTCTGCGCTGGAAGACCACGGCGTCTGAAGCCCGGCGTACGGCATCGCGGCCTACTATTGGCCCGCGTACCAGTTCGGCGACGAGCGGTGGAACACCTTCTTCAAGGAAAAGCTCGGCGAATGGGAGATCATCCGCGATTGCAAGCCGGGCAAACCGGGACACCTGCAGCCGAACGTGCCGCTGTGGGGCCACGAGGACGAGAGCGACCCGCGCGTCATGGAGAAAAAAATCGCCGCCGCCGCCGGCCACGGCGTCAACGTCCTGATCTTCGACTGGTACTGGTACGACAACCAGCCCTTTTCGGGGCCTTCAATACCCAGCAGGCGCTGAAAGCCGCTCTCAAGAAGTCCAACCACAAGCTTCTGGAACTTACGCCTGGTCAGAAGCTCGAATTCCAAGGGGCAGCGTTCGAGATACTGGCGGTCTGGAATCCAGAGTTGACCGCCCACGCGGTCAACAATTCATCCGCGGTTTGGCGCGTGGACGGCGGCGGCAAATCCGTGCTGTTCCTGGGCGATCTCGGAGTCGAAGGAGGGAAGAAACTGCTTGCCGGCCCCTCTCGAAGCCGGCTTGAGGCGGATTATGTTCAGATGGCGCATCATGGACAACAGGGGGTGAGCGAGGAGTTCTACAAGGCCGTGAAGCCGAAATGCTGCCTGTGGCCCACGCCCGGCTGGCTCTGGGAGAACGATCGCGGGAAAGGACGAAATTCCGGCCCCTGGAAAACACTCGAAGTGCGGGCTTGGATGGAGAAGCTGAACGTCCAAAAGCATTATGTCGCAAAGGACGGTTTGCAGCGGATTGACTTTTGAAAGGAAAAACATGAACGTTTGGCTCTCCTCTATCCTACTGTTTTCCTGCTGGTTTCTTGGGCTGGATTCAAGACTTTACGCGGCTCAGGACGATTTGACCTCGCATTGGAGGTCTGCCGCCGATGATTTCCTTCGCAAAGGGGCAGCCGTCGCGGCCGCGGCACGGGGGCTACCGCTGGCAGCCGAGAAGATCGACTCGCTGCTGCTCAAACGTTCGATCCAACTGGCGCCGTCTTTTGGCCGCCCGGAGTTGTCCTTCCTGGGCAGCGGCCGGGTCGGGGCCGGCGGCACGCTGAATGGGGATTGGAACTTCCTGATCGGCCCGGTGTATTCCTCGCCCGTTTTCCTGAAATCCGAACGGCTTTTGCTGCAAGTGGGCACTACGCCAGCCCGTGATTTGACTTTTGCCATGCGCCGCATCGCGGGGAGCGGCGTGCTCTTTGGCCGGGCCACGGCGGATGAGCTTGTCGTGGAACTCTACGAGTTTGCGCCGTGGGACGGCGTGGATGCGGTCCGGCTGGTTTCGGTTCACAACCAAGGCCGGGCGATGGTCAAAGCCATCCGCCTTGCGGCCCGGGTTCTCGTGCTCAGGAACGCGGCAATCCAGGACAATATGTTGATCATTCGGCATGCGGTTGGCGCGAAAAGTTATGGGGGGGAGTGCCCGAACTGGGCGCCGCGCAGGGCTTGCATCGCCTGGAGCGGATCTGAGGCGAAGGCCGAAGCGGGGTTTGTGCTGTGCAGCGGTCCCATGGACTTGCCTCCCGGCGGCGGCGGCACGCGGGCCTTGGTGCATCGGGTTGAGTGGTGTGGCGAGGCAAAACCGTTGCCGGCCCCTGGCTACGGCACAACCGATCTGGAGGCGACGTTGGCGGAATGGAAGGCGTGGTTTGCGCGCGGTGATCAGAAGCTGCTTTCCCATCCCCGCCTGGGATTGCTTTTGGAATCGCAACTGGCCTTCCTGCGCATGCAGCAGAGTTGCGACGGCGGTCTGATCGCCACGGTACGGCGCTACGCCTATTCGTACATCCGCGACATGCACGGCGCCGCCCGCGGGTTCCTCGCCGCCGGGCACCTGGACGAAGTGCGCCATGAACTCGAATGGATAGATCGCAAGTACCGGAAGTTCAGGTGTATTGTCAATTCCAGTGAAATGGGAACGGATATTCGTGACTGGTTTGGCGGTCACAAAGGCTCCGAGTTGCCGGCGTATTGCCTGCTGATGGCGCGTGATTTTCTGCAATGTGGCGGTGACCCGTCGGTGGTGGATCGCCTTCGTGAAAGCCTGCTGCACGCTGCCGATATCCAGATCGAGACGTCCAAGAAGCATGGATGGCGGTTCAGATACAACGGAGATGAAACGGAAAGGTATGTGCCGACCAAGGATGGGGAGACCTATGACTGTTCAACCCCGGAGTGGAAACGGACGACATGGTCCATGCCATCCCATGCCCTGGCGATGGCCTCGGTGGATTTTTTTGCTCGCGATTTGGCGCCGCGCTGGAACCTGGAACCGACACCTTATTGGGACGCCGTCGAATCCTGGAAAAAGACCTTTGCCCCGACTTTCCAACCCGATGGTTCTCAACCGCCGTTGTGGACCGTTTTCAAGGACGGCGCTCAACCGCGGCACGCCGTTCCCAACTACCTGTGTTTCCCCGCCTGGACCGATGCGCCTTTTCCCCCGCAACAGCGAATCGCCTGGGCGTGGGCGGCGGCCTCGCACCTGCGCGATGACGGTTGGCTGGCGGTGATGCCGGGACGCGTCGAGGGCACCTGCGGCCACAGCTTGGCCCTTTTGCTGGCGGCACTGATCAACAGCGGCGCCGACCAGGAAGTGGTTGCGCATCTCGTCGATCTGATTGTGGCTGGCGGCATGCTCCAGCACTACGGCTTGGTTAACGAATTCTATGGCCCAAAGGGCACTCCGAACCCGCATAACCTTCGCCCATTCGAAACAGGGATCCTGTTGGACGCGTTGGCCCTTTCCATTCGGGACCGCCGGTGAGATTTCGAGGCAATCAACGGACGATCGACATGGATGGAAAGAGGCATGGAAATGCATGAAGACGGCTTTAAGAAGATCGGCGACAGACCTGACGGCAAACGGCCTTGGTTTTCGCGCGGGAAACTGGCGCGATCAACAACGCCGCCTATCGGGACATCAACCGGGTGGAGACGCTGGTGGCCAGCGGCCACCTGAGGCGGCTCCGAGGCTTGGGTCTGCTGGAACAGAAGGGCAAGAGCGTGGGAACGTTCTACGTCCCCACGCCGCAGTGGGCCGGGGCGCTGCCCTCTAGTACTCTGTCATCCCTAGCGTGCCGGGTCATTGGCATGGCCGATGCTGGCGGGACTCCTTTGACCAAGGAGTCCCATGAAAAAGTACAAAGTGACGCTGGAGCCGCAAGAACGTCAACAGTTGCTGAAGCTGATCGGCCAAGGCAAGGCCGCGGCACGCAAGCTGATGCATGCCCGCATTCTCCTGCAGGCCGATGAGGCCGAAGGCCAAACGGCCCAAAAGGATCAGGACGTGGCCCGCAGCCTCCATGTGGACGTGCGGACCGTCGAGCGGGTCCGACAGCGCTTCGTGGAGCAGGGGCTGGACTTGGCCCTGGTGCCGGCGGCCAGCAAACGCATCTACAGCCGCAAGCTCGATGGCCGGCAGGAGGCGAAGCTGATCGCTCTGGCCTGCTCCCGACCCCCGGCCGGCAAGAAGCGTTGGACGTTGCGGTTGCTGGCCGATGAGGCGGTGGAGCTCGAGATCGCCGAGTCGCTGTCGCATGAGACGGTGCGGCAGACGCTGAAAAAAACGAATTGAAACCCCACCTGCGCAAGATGTGGTGCATTCCGCCCAAGCACTCGGGCGAGTTCGTGTACCACATGGAGGACGTCCTGGAGGTCTATCACCGGCCGTACAACCCCAAGCGTCCGGTGGTCTGTCTGGACGAGACGTTCAAGCAGCTGATCGGGGAGACCCGCGACCCCCTGCCGCCGCTGCCGGGGCGGGTGGAGCGTTACGACAGTGTTTATGTTCGTAACGGCGTGGCGAGCCTGTTCATGAGCTTTGAGCCGCTGGCCGGCTGGCGGCAGGTGCGGGTGACCGATTCGCGCACGGCGGTGGATCGGGCGCAGGTGGTGAAGCAACTGGTCGACTCCCGGCGCTATCGCCAGGCGGAGAAGATCGTGCTGGTGATGGATCAGCTCAACACGCACACGCCCGCCAGTCTGTATGAGGCATTCCCGCCCGAGGAAGCCAAACGGCTCGCCGACAAACTGGAGATCCACCACACGCCCAAGCACGGCTCCTGGCTGAACCTGGCGGAGATCGAACTGAGCGTTTTTGAGCGGGATCTGCCCGAGCGCCTTGGCGACAAGCCTGCCATGCAAACGCACAGTGCCGCGTGGGAAACCCGACGAAACGACTCCAAGGTGAAGGCCCACTGGCAATTCAGCACCGACGATGCGCGGATCAAGCTCCGCAAGCTTTACCCGACCATCGACGAATGACGGAGTACTAGAGCGGCTCCAAACCAGCCTTGCAGCCAAGACGTAGATGGAGGATGAAAACCTATTCTTTGGATTTGCGGGAACGCATCGTGGCGGCGTGTGACCGGGGTGAACAGACGCGGGAGGAGATCGCCGAACAGTTCGGCGTCTCGCAGCGCTCGGTCTACTACCTGTTGGCCCGGCGGCGGGACAGCGGCTCGGTGGCCGCCAAACCCCACCGCGGCGGCTTCGCCTCAAGAGTGGACGAATCGGCCCAACAGATGATCCGGGATCTGGTCCGGGTCCAGCCCGACGCCACGCTGCTGGAACTGTGTCAGCGTCTGGCCGGGCGGGGAGGGCCGAGCATCCGCAAGTCGCGGATGAGCCAGTTCCTGGCCAAGCTGGGACTGGCGAGAAAAAAAGTCGCTTCACGCCTGTGAGCAGGATCACCCCCACGTCCAACAACAGCGGGAGACTTTCCGCCGGCAACTCCAAGCCTTGGACCCCCGCCGGCTCAAATTCCTCGACGAGTGTGGCGTCAGCACCAGCCTCACCCGCCTCTACGGCCGAGCGCCTCAGGGGCAGCGGGTGGAAGGGGCGGTGCCCGGCGGACACTGGCACGTCACCACAGTGCTGGGGGTGGTGGGATGGGAGGGTCCGGAAGCCACGGTGAGCCTGGAGGCGGCGGTGGACGGGGCGGTGTTTTTGACTTTCGTGCGGCAGGTGCTGGCCCCGAGCCTGAGCCGGGGGGACGTGGTGGTGATGGACAACCTCTCGGCCCACAAGGTCAAGGGGGTGCGGGAGGCGATCGAGGCGGCGGGGGCGACGCTGCTGTACCTGCCGCCGTATTCGCCGGACCTGAACCCCATCGAGAAGGCTTGGAGCAAGCTCAAAACGCTGCTGCGAACGGCCGCGGCCCGCACCGCCGAAGCCCTGGCCGCGGCGTTAAGCGAGGCCTTGGCGGCCATCACCGCCGAGGATGTGCAAAACTGGTTTCGATCCTGTGGCTACCCTGCAAACTGATCGCGGAACTGCTCTACCCCTGCGCCAGCGGCGCAAGCGCAGGAGTTAACCCCTGCGCTTAAACTCCACACGCAGGGGTTGGGCGAAGTCCTCCGTTGCCGGTGGGCAAGCCGGATGAAGAAAAGTTCGATTCCGGCTTTTTGTGCCAACGGGACGGGGCGGTCAAAGCGGAGGGAAAATCGCGTGCAGAACCGAAAGGAACCGGCTCAGGTCCATCTGCGGGCGGAACAGTTGATGCTCCCGGAGCCGCAAGACGCCCAGCGACTCGCTGTCGCGAAAGTCCGCGGCAACGATGCGTCTTGCCTCCAGCACCGGTCCCGCGGCCTTGTGGCGGTCGAGCAAGCGGCCAATGGCGTTATCTTCCGCTTCCGTCATCATGGCGATGACGCGGTACAAATCGAGGGCGTGGTGCTGCCCCAGTTGTTTGCCGGCGTCGGCCTTGCGGTCGCGGAAGGCATGGAGCTTCATCAACAGGAACGTGAACGGCTGAGGCACCAGCACCTTCGATGCGTAGGGCACGCCGGTGGAAAGCCGGCCGCTGATCGGCACTTCGAAGGGCGCTTCGTCGAAGGCCAAGGCCTCGTCCGTGAGGTAGGCGTGCAGTTCCACGGGCTGCCTGGGCCGAACGCGCGGCTTTTTGATACGCAGGCGGCGCTGCAAGTGCGGATCGCCCACGGGGCCGGTCAGCAGGTCCACCTTCACGCGTCCGGACGAGGGGAACCGTTTCTCAAAGTGCATGAACTTCACTTGCTCGACCGCCTGGAAGCCCAGCTTGTCGAGTGCCCGCCGAACGTGCCGCATCTGCTCGATGTTCCCCACCACCTCCGTCCGCAAGAACAAATCCAAATCTTCGGTGCTGCGGGGGGACGGCCAGAGTGAACCATCGATCAGGGTCCGGCCCTCGGTTTTCTGGAGGTGCAGCTGTTTCAAGTACAATCCGTAGCCGCCGCCGAGGATCAGCGGCACGCCGCTTCCCTCCAGTTCGTGGAGCAGGTCCAGCAGGCTGGTGCGCAGCGGATCGTCACTCATGGCCGGCCTCCCGCCGTGGCGGCCAGTTCGCTCAGGATCCGGGTCTTCACCTGCTCGGCGATTTCGCGTTGTCGCTTCTCGCCGGTCGCCAGCTCCAGCCAGGTCTGGACGGGCGAGGCGAAAATGCCTTCCGGCTCAACGCGGCGGTCGAAGTAGACGTTCGGCTCGTCTGTGCCGATCAATTCCAGATTGGGAAACCGCGCATCCTGCTCGACTGGGAGGCCCCATTGCTCGAGCAGGCGTTTGGGGCTGTCATCGCAGTAGATGGACGTGACCGGTTCCCTCGCCATCGTGGCATAGCGGTTGACCGAACTGGCCCCGGTCAGCACCAGCCGCCGATCCGACGCCTGCCCCGCGCCGACCATCACTTTGCCGAGCTCGATTGGATCGAGCTCGCACTTGCCGATCCACCGTTCCTGGACCTTGGGCGGTCGGTAGTTGGCGGCCAGCCGCTCCAGCAACTTCTCCGGCTGCAGCAGCCGGATGACTCCCGTCTCCCGGCCGACGATCAGGTCCGCTTCCAACGCCTTGAGCACCTTCGAGGCAGTCGAGAAGGCAATCGCCGAAGCGCGGGCCTGGATGGCATCGCGAATCCGGCCCACTCCGCCGTAGGCGGGTTGCAACAGGAAGACGCGCGAGACGATGGAACTGTCGCCACGGTAGACGTTGCGAATGGGCCGAGACTGCGGGTAACGGTTCGGCTGGCCGGTGCGCAAAACCAGCAACTGGCCCGGCACGATGACAATTCCATTGCCGTTGAGGTCGATGCCGCTGATTTGCTGTTGTTCCAATTCGCCAAGTTGTTCCGGCGACAGCCACGGCACGATCAGCAGCGGGTTGGCTTGAAGGGCCGGCGCGGCCGCGGTGAGTTGGCCGATGGCATCTCGGATGGAGCGGGGGGTGCTGTCGGCCTTGCACTCGACGGCGAACCGGAAAGTCCGTTGCTGCCAATGGACTTCGGCCAATGTGTCCACGCCTGGCGATTCAGCGGCAACCGGGCGGAGGCAAAGCGGCGGCAGTCGGATCTCGCCGCGGAGGAGTTGGGCGAGGATGTTTTTCTCAGAGAGCATATTCCTATTGTATCGTCTTTTCTCGGCAAGGAAATAAACCTATTATGGAAAGTTTCCAGATTAAGAGTAATTTCCTATACGGGAAAATCGACTTATTCGGAAAATCTGCGCCGGGGAGAGCAATAGCTATCCTTGTCCCTTCCAAAAACTCCATCTAGGCCAGAACAGGAGAACCGGCGTCCTATCCCTCCTGAAAACTCCATCCGGGCCAGAACACGAGAACCGGCGTCCTATACAGGTCAACCTGCGCAGTGTATGCCGTGAAGAGGCAACGATTGCAACCACCAAACCGCAAAAGAAATTAACGCAAGCTTCCCGCTCCGGCACCGGAGCGATGCAACGACAGGATGGTTGCCGGTGCGGGCAATTCACGCGCCCCTTCCTAGGCAGGGCTGAAAATCGCGATGCACCGCGCAATAGGCCCGCAGTCCTTTCAAGTCCGCCTCCTGCACCGGGCCGCTCTTGACCTCGATTGCCCGCCGCTGGCCTTGGGCCCCAACGCCACGAAATCCACCTCCCAGTCCCGGTGGCGCCAGTAGAACACGTCCCAGCCCGCCTCCAGCAGTCTTGCGCCCACCGGATGCAGTTGCAGCAGATCCCGCCCGATGGCCGGCTCCACGACGCTGTCGCGTACGTAGGCGGGCCGTATTGGAACGGCTTTGCATGGCATAGTTCATCATGCAAGCTCGTCTGCACCCAGGGAGAATGACAAAGGTTGAGTGCGGGCTACTGGACTTATTTTCAGAACAGAACCGGTCGATGCCTATGCTTGCCGTCTTGCCGAGCGGTGAGCGGCGAGTTTCCGAGCGGAGGCCGACAGGCGTGGCGTTGTTGCTCAGGCCCGCCAGAGTGCCTTCTCGATGTGCTTTCCGGCCTCCTCGCCATCCCGGCCCAGCGACACAAAGCCATGACCGCGCATGATGAAGAACCGCTCGTGTCGAGCCAGGAGCAGCACTTCCTGGACCAGTTCGGGCGTGCCGTAGGGTTGTTCTTTCGCCGTGACCGGTATGCCGCGGCTTTCGGCTTCGGCCAGCAACCCGTCGTGATGGCCGTGGAAAATGGCGTTGATCTCCGGACGGGCCGTGTAGATGGCCGCGTGCAGCATGCTTTCACTCGAGGGTTCGCGCTGGCCGATGATGCGGACCTCCTTGCCGGCCAAATCAACGCCGAGCACTTCGACGAACTGGCTGGCGGTGATGGTGCGCGGATCGGTGTTGGCGGGCGTGATGATCAACCCGGCCGACGTGCGGACGCTGAGGTTGCCCATCGCCGGACCGATCAGCCCCATGTCCGCAAACCGCCGGCACCAGCGAATCAGCACCTCGATGCCGGCATGGTCCGGCGGTTTGCGGAGTGTGTCCCGGAGACAAAGCCATTGGAGAGCACGATTGCCAAAACACCGATCACGATCATGAGACGATGGGTCCTCGTTGGCGGACCCCGGTTAAGATTTCCCGGTCATTTGCCCGCCTTTACCGAGGCGTGGCGTCGGGCAAGCCGCCGTCAACGGGGATGGTGGCGCCGGTCGTGGGGGTTTGGTGCGTCACGAAAAAGAGCACGGCGTTGGCGACGTGGCGGGCGGTGACGCGGGCCTTGAGCAGGTTGCGGCCGCGGTAGTATTCCTCGAGTCCCTTTTCATCCAGGTTGCGGGCGCGCATGCGGTCGGGACCGACGGCGGCCCAGAGGCCGGACTTGTGGTCGCCGCCGGAGAAGACGGCGTCGGGAGCGACCATGTTGACGCGAATGCCGTGTTCGGCCAGTTCCAGGCTGGCGATGCGAGCCAATTGGTGGCTGGCGGCCTTGGTGGCGCTGTAGGCGCCGAAGCCAGCGCCGGGGGCGAAGACGTTCTTGGTGGAGATGAGGACGATGTCGCCGCCGGTGGCCTGGCGGATCAGCAGGCGCGACGCCTCGGAGATGGTCAGCAGCGTGCCCTCGACATTGACGCGTTGAAGCTTCTGGAATGTTGCCAGGGGAAGATCGACCAGGGCCGCCACGTGGGCGATCCCCGCATTCACGATGGCGATGTCCACCCCTCCCCACGCGCAGGCGACCTGCTGGAAGGCGGCGGCAACGGAGGAGGCGTTGGTGACATCCATGGGGATGCCAATGGCCTGGTCGCCAAAGGCGTCGGTGAACTGGCGGAGGGTCTTGTTGAGGTTATCGCCGGCCAGGTCCGTGACGGCCACGCGGCAGCCGTTTTCCAGCAGGGCTTGGACGACGCCGAAGCCGATTGCGCCGGCGGCACCGGTGACCAGCGCGATCTTGCCGCGAAGCGGAGCGGATGCATTGGTCGATTCGCGGATGGCATGCCATGTGCCCACGCCCGACACGCATACCCCCGCCGATTGGGCATGTTTCGCGGCGACAAACGCATCGACGGCGTTGACCAGTGTCGTCCGGAAGTTCGACCACTGCTGCTCATCGGCCGGGCAATCGACGGTTACGGTTTGGGGATCGCGCGAGGTTTGGGTGTCGAATCGCAAAATGACCGGACGAAACGGGTTGTCCATGTCGTCGGTCGGCTCGGCCAAAACTCCCCGGATGGTGACGGCCAGACGCGCCATTTGTGAGAGGGATTCGCTGGGAATGTTGTTCATGATGTTTTTCCTACGGTTGTTGTTTGAGTTGGCCGAGCAGGAAGCGGGCGTTGTCAGCCGGGGCCTTGCCATCGAACACCGCGCTGCCGGCCACGATGAGATCGGGGCCCATGGCGGCGATTTGACCGATGTTGTCGCGGGTGACGCCGCCGTCAAGGGCCAGCAGGATCGAACGACCGGCGGCGTGGATCATTTCTTTGGCCTGTTGGAGGCGGTTGCGGGCGTCGGGAATGAACTTCTGACCGCCCCAGCCGGGATTGACCGCCAGCACGACGATCATTTCCAGCTCATCCATCAGCGGTTCGATCATCGTCAGCGGCGTGCCGGGATCGAGCGCCACGCCGCGGACGATGCCCCGTTCCGCGCGCGAGCATTGGACATCTTGCCCAGGGCCTGCAAGGCCATGTGAGCATGGATCGTGGATTCAACATGAACCGTGACCATGTCCGCGCCGGCCGCCACGAACTTGTCGAGCTTGGAAAGCGGATCCTGAATCATCAGATGCACATCCAGGAGCATTGGGGAAGCGGCCATGGCCTTGATCAGGGGCGGGCCGACGGTGAGCATTGGGCAGAAGCATCCATCCATCACATCGACATGGATGATCTGTGCGCCGGCCTCCCGCACGGTCGCGAGCTGCGAGCCTAGCGAGAGCAGGTCGGCCGTGATCATGCCAACACTCACCGTCGGCGCCATCTGACGCAACTGATCAAATATGCGTGAAGTAGTCATGGGATTAGCGATTGGGCTTTTCGTTTTTCAACGTCTGGTAAAACTGGTAAGCGTCCTGGGGCTTCATCCCTTCATGGACGACCTTGGCGACGGCCTGCATCATTGCCTTGGGGGCATCGCTCTGGAAGATGTTGCGGCCCATGTTGACGCCGGCGGCACCGCCCTGAATGGCGTTGTACGCCATTTTGAGGGCATCCAGTTCGGGCAGTTTTTTGCCGCCGGCCATGACCACCGGGACCGGGCAGGACGCCGTGATGGTTTCGAAACCTTCCTCGCAGTAATAGGTCTTGACGAACTGAGCGCCCAGTTCGGCGCAAATGCGGCAGGCGAGGCGGAGGTACTTGGCGTCGCGGACCAGTTCCTTGCCCACGGCGGTCACGCCCAGGACGGGAATGCCGTAGCGCAGGCCCACGTCCACGAGGTGGGTCATGTTGTTGACGGTGCGGGTTTCAAATTCGCCGCCGATGAAAACCTGCACGGCCACGGCGGAGACATTCATGCGCAGCGCGTCGTCCATATCGATGGCCAGTTCCTCGTTGGAAAGCTCCTTGAGGATGCTGGGTCCGCCGCTGGCGCGCATGACGATGGGCTTGTTGAGTGAAGGCGGCACGGTGGTGCGAAGAATGCCGCGAGTGAGCATGAGGGCGTCGGCCATGGGCATCAACGGCACGATGTTCAGATCGATGCGTTCCAAGCCCGTTGTGGGGCCTTGGAAATAGCCGTGGTCAATGGCCAGCATCAGCGTTTTGCCGGTGCTGGGGTTGAAGATGCGCGCCAGGCGATTCTTCATTCCCCAGTCAAGCGAGCTTGCGCCCTTGAGGAAGAATCCGGGGGTTTGCGCGGGCACATCCGCATAGAACATTTTTCCTTCTTTATCCGCTTCAGGCATGAGAGACACTCCTTTGGGTTAGAGGTTTAGGGTTTATGACATAAACTCAAGATCGTGATTTCAGGACATCACTGACGTCCTCGGCTTTGCCGTAACTGTGCAAATACCGCTGGCGTTCCTGCCGCCAGGATTCCTCGGGAACAGGCTTGGCACCCCCGATGGCCTGGGCCTGGAGGTAGATCATGCAAGCCTTTTCGACGAACTGGCAGCAGTAGACGGCTTCCTCCAGGGACCGCCCGCCGCAGATCACGCCATGGTTGGCGATGAATACCGCGCAGGCATCCGGGCCGATGGCCGAGCGCACACCCTCGGCCAATTCCTTGTGTTTGCGCCTGCACGTAAGGCGAGCATTGAATAGGTCCGCCGATGACTTCGGCCATATCGTCGGAGATGACCGGCAAGGACTTATGGGCACAGGCCATCACGGAGGCCCAAGGCGCGTGGCTGTGGATCAGTGCGCCAAAATCCGGGCGATGGAGCATGAGCACGCGGTGCATTTGGGTTTCGGAGGTGGGCACGCGGTGGCCGCGGATGACGGCGCCTTCCCAGTCCACCACGACCAGGTCATCCGGCGTAAGCTGCTCGCAGGTCATGCGTGTGGGAGTCACAAGCAAACCGTCCTGGACGCGCACGGAGATGTTGCCCCAGGTGCCGATGAAATGCCCCAGCTTGTCGCGCATGGTGAAGCGCGTGGCGATCAACTGCTGACACAGTTCGCGGCAATCCTGAAACGGTTTGCACGAAGGTTGCACAATACGCTCCTTTACGCACATTGCTCGTAAGGCGCCAATCCCAGTCGCTGCTGGATCTGCTCCAGCGGGAGCCCCTTGGTCTCCGGCATCAGGAAGGCCGCCCAGGCCAATTGCAGCACCATCATGGCGGCGAAGAACAGGAACACGTGACCCGGCGGGAAAGAGGCGACCATCTTCGGGAAACAGGTTGTGATCACCGCGGCGCACAGCCAATGCGTGAAACTGCCCAGCGCCTGGCCTTCGGCGCGGCAGCGATCGGGGAAAATCTCGGAGATGAAGGCCCAGATGACCGAGCCTTGCCCGATTGCATGCGACGCGACGAATAGGAAAACGAAAAGCGGAATGGCCCGGAAATGCCCGGTGAAGAAGCCCCAGGCCACCAGCCCAAGGGAGATGATGTAGCCGATGGACCCGATGATCAGCAAGGTGCGGCGGCCTAGGCGATCGACAAGCCCAAGCCCGACGAAGGTGAAGATGAGCAGGGTGATGCCGACGCCGACGGATTGCAGCAGCGCGGCCCGTTCGTTCAGGCCGGCCAGTTCAAAAATGCGCGGGGCGTAGTAGAGGACCGCGTTGATGCCCGAAAGCTGGTTGAAGGCGGCGATCAGAATGGCAAAGGTGATGGGGCGGCGCAGTCGCCAAGACCAGAACCGTCCGGCGGTTTGCTGTTTTGAAGACGCGTTGAGGATTTCATCCGCCAGTGCGTCGAGTTGCGACGACGAGGCCTCCGGCTCCAGAAGCCGCAGAACCCGCACGCCGGCTTCGCGGTTGCGCCGGCGACTCAGCAGCCAGCGCGGGCTTTCGGGAAGCCCCAGGCACAGGACAGTGTAAAGGACGGAGGGAAAGGCCAGAATGCCCAGCATCCAGCGCCAGGCATTCTCCCCGACTTCCGCCAGCAACGTGTTGGATAGAAAGGCCGCCAGAAGGCCGAAGACGATGCTGAACTGAAACATCCCGACCAGCCGGCCGCGGTGCCTGGGCGGTGCGATTTCGGTGATGTAGAGGGGAGAGACCACGGTGGACACGCCGATGCCGATGCCGCCAATCACCCGCGCGACAATGAAGAAGGAAACGCCCGTGGCGAGGGCGGAGAAAATTGCACCGATAAAATAGAGGGCGCCGATGAACAGCAGTGTGGCTTTGCGCCGAACTTGTCGGCGGGCCAACCTCCGAACATTGCACCCAGCATGGTGCCGTAGAGGGCGGACCCGATGGCGATCCCGTGCATTTCGGCGCTCAAGCCCCAAAGCGATTGAATCTTCCCCTCGACGCCCGAAATCACAACCGAGTCAAAACCAAAGAGAAAGCCGGCCAGGGCGGAAGTGACGGACCAGTAAAAAATCCGCAGCTTCATGCCTTGCCCCTGAGCGGTTGATGAAAGTGCGCCGGCGAGGGTGGCTTGCGTGGGTGATGGAATGTTCATATCGATAAACTCCAGTCCAAGATGGTTATCAATAGATGCTCCGGGCCGCCTCGTCGGCAAAGGCCCTGAGCAGTTGCGGATCGGCCTGGAAAAACTGATCGGACGGGCAGAGGATGTAGCCGCCCTGGCGGCCGGCGGCCTCGAAGCAGCGTCGCACGGCGCGGCGCGTTTCCTCGGGCGTGCAGCCGACGAAGTGGTGGAATTGGTCGAAACCGCCAATCATGGCAATGTTCTGCGGGATGAGCCGGCGGGCCTCGGCCAAATCCACATCGCCGCCCATGCCCGGTGGGGTGAGCGTCTCCATCGCGTCGGGGCGCATGGCCGCGATGTGGGGAATCATCGGCATCATCCCCCCGCAGGTGTGGTAGGCGATGCGCTGGCCGGCGTCGTGAGCCGTCTGGATCAGGTCCGCGTCATAGGGGGCGACGAAATCGTCGAAGATTTGCGGCGAAATCACGGTGGAGGAGGCGCTTCCGCCGCCCAGCTCCAGGATGTCGAAGCGGGCGCCTTCCATCGACTCCAGGTAGGTCTTCTTGCGGCGGTGGAGGATCTTGAGGAACTCATGGGCCCACTGCGGATCGTCGTAGGTGGCCAGGATCATTTCCTCCGTCCCGGCCAGGCAGGTGGCGTCCTGCCAGGTGCCCGGCTGGCCGAAGATGTCGAAGCAGCAGACGTAGGAGCGGACCAGACCGCGCTGACCGTACTGATCGGCGGCGGCGTTGACGGCTTCCACGTCGCACAGGGGGGCCGTGCAGAACTCGCCGATGAGGTCGATATCGCGTTTCTGCTTGATGAGCGGTTCGACGACCCAGGAACTGTAGGCATCGGACTCCAGCACCATCTGAAGAGTGCCTTTGGGGGTGAGGAAGCTCCAGCGGGCGGTGGGGTATTTTCGGCCGAGGATGTCCTCGCGCTTCACGCGCCACTGGTCCGAGGCAATGCGCCGGCTTTCCAGAAAGCCGACCTGCTCCTGATCCGGATCGTAGTATTCGCCGCAGCCGGGATTGGGCCGGTGCGGAGCGAGGTACAGGATCGGATCGAGGCCGAAGTGATCGTAAAACTCCTGCTCGGGCATGCGGACCACGTTCTGCAGGAAATAGCCGGTCACCCAGTGGGTGGTCACCGGCAGGCGATCCGGCTTGCCGCCGGACAAGGCGGTCAAAAACCGCTGCTTGGATGTCATGGCCATTTCAGCCTCCATTGCTCGTTGGCATATGCCGTCGGGGCATCACTGGCGCACCTGGGTGATGCGCTGGATTTGCGGATCGGTGAAAACGTCCGCCTCGTCGGTGCTGCTGGTGGAGAATTCGCTGACGACGGCGCCTTGCGGGCCGGCCTGGAACCAGTGCGGGGTGTCGGGCATCAGCGTGTACTGCTCCCCGGGGTTCAACTCGATTTCATGGAAAACGCTGTAGGTCGATTCGCGGCCGCGCGGCGGCCGGCAGCGGGGATGGGCGGTCGGTGCGCCGGCCACATAGAGCCACACCTGGCCCCAGCGGCAGCGGAAGGTCTCTTCCTTGCCCAGCTTTCCGCCGACGGTGGGATGGCGATGTTCCGGGCAGGTCTGGCCGGGCAGCATGGCGATTTCCTTGGCGCAGCACCGTTGGGTGTTGACGTAAACCAGGACGCCCAGGCCGGTCTGTTCAAATTCGCCCAGGCCGAAGTCGGCGATCTCAATTTGCGTTGCTTCCTGCGGCGTGAGAACCAACCGGGCCTTTTGCGTGAAAAGGTCACAACTCGCCTGCCGCCAGCGCTGAACCTCGTTTTGCGTGAGCATGATCACCTCGCTTGTTGGCCGCGAAATGCGGCGGGGCGGTCCAATCTACGCCTTCACCAGTTGCCGCGCCGCCTCGATGATGCGCGGCACATCCGGCCGGTACGTGTCCTCCAGCACCGGCGCAAAGGGCACCGGCACGTCGGCCGACGCCACCCGCACCACGGGTTGCCGCAGGTATTTGCCGAACCGCTCGGCGATGCCCGCCGCGATCTCCGCGCTGACGCCGCCGGCCTTGGGGCCTTCCTCCACGACGACGACCCGGCCGGTCTTGCGGACCGAATCGCCAATGGTCTCATAGTCGATGGGCGAGAGGCTGCGCACGTCGATGACCTCGGCGCTGAGGTTGTCGGCGGCGAGTTGTTCCGCCGCCTGCCGCGCGAAGTGGGCCATCAGCAGCCAGCCCAGGATGGTCACGTCCGTGCCTTCGCGGCGGACCATCGCCTTGTCCAGCGGGACGGTGTAATCCTCGGCCGGGATGTCGCTGGTGGCGTCCACCGCGCCGCTTTCGGCGCAGGCGCCTTTGGAACCGTAAAGCAATTTGTGTTCGAAGATGAGCACCGGGTTGCCGTCGCGCACCGCGGCCTTGAGCATCCCCTTGGCGTCGTAAGCGGTGGAGACCGTCACGACCTTCAACCCCGGCACGCCCGTGAAGTACCGCTCCATGCTCTGGGCGTGCTGCGAACCGCGCCCGGTGGCGCCCACGGCGGCGCGCATGACCAGCGGAACGCTGCACGTGCCCCCGGACATGTATCGCATCTTGGCGGCGTTGTTCACGATCTGGTCCATGGGCAGGAAGAGGAAATCGCCGTACTGCACGTCGATGATGGGGATCATGCCCATCATGGCCGCGCCCACGGCGGCGCCGAAGAAGCCCAGCTCGGCGATCGGCGTGTCGATTGTCCGATCCCGGAACTGCTTTTCCAGCCCCAGCGTGACGGTGAAGGCGCCCCCCAGCCGCCCGGCACGCCGATGTCCTCGCCCATGCAGAAGACCCGCCGGTCCCGCCGCATTTCCTCGGCCAATCCTTCCCTCAATGCTTCCGCTATGCTCAGTCGTTTCATGGTTGATTGCATCCTGTTTGGTTTTTTCAGGCAAACACATCCGTCAGCAAATCCGCGGGCGTCGGCTTGGGTGCCGTTCGCCCGACTTCCACCGCCGCCTTGAACTGGGCGACGATCTTTTTGCGAATCCCGTCCAAATCCGCCTGTGTCACGTCGCCGCGTTCCAGCAGCGAACGGCCCAGCACGCCGATCGGATCGCGGGCGAACCACTTTTCCCGTTCCTCCTTGGGCTGGTAATGGCAGGGATCGCGCCGGGAGTGGCCGGTCCGGCGGTAGGTCATCAGTTCCAGCAGAACCGGACCGCGACCGCCGCGGCATTCGTCCACCGCCTTTTTCGCCGCCTCGTAAACGGCCAGCACGTCGTTGCCGTCCACCCGTTCCCCGCGAATGCCGTAGCCGCCGGCCCGCTCGGCCAGGGTCTGGAGGCGGGTCACCTTGCTCACGTGGGTCGAGGCGCCGTACTGGTTGTTTTCGCAGACGAAGATCACCGGCGCGTTCCAGATGGCGGCCAGGTTCACCCCTTCGTGGAACGCGCCTTCCGACGTGGCGCCGTCGCCGAAGAAGCAGGCGGCGACCTGCGACGTGTTTTTCATCTTGAACGCCAGCCCCATCCCGGCGGCCAGTGGGATGCTGCCGCCGACGATCGCGATGGCCGGGATCATTCCCTTGCTCATGTTCCCGACGTGCATCGAGCCGCCCTTGCCCTTGCAGCAGCCGGTGACGCCGCCAAACAGCTCGATGAGCATCTCCTCCATCGTCAGCCCCTTGGCCAGCGCGTGGCCGTGGCCGCGGAAGGTGGAGGTGATCCAGTCGTCGGCCTTCAGCGCCGCGCACACGCCGACGGCCGTGGCCTCCTGGCCCTGGCACTGGTGGATCGTGCCCGGCATCGTGCCTTCCAGGAACAGGTACTTGACCCCTTCCTCGAATTCCCGGATCAACACCATCCGTTCGTAGAGGTCCAACAGAAAATTTCGTTCGTAGGGTTGCTTCATCGTCTTACTCCATCGTCAAGGGGTTCATTACTCCTGGGCATCGATCACCAGGATGGCCTGCCCAACGGCCACTTTCTCCTCCGGCTGCGCCAGCAGCTCGACGATGACGCCGTCCGTGAAGGACTCGACATCCATCGTCGCCTTGTCGGTTTCCACCTCCAGCAGCGGCTGGCCGCGCTGCACGCTCTGCCCCGGCTGGACATGCCAGCGCAGCAGTTTCACGTCGCCTTCCGTCGTGGACAGATCCGGCATTTTCATTTTGATTTTCATGGTTAACTTTTCACCTCAAGCGTCGGCGGATCGGCTTGGAGAAACCGCTCCGCTTCCTCACGGTCAAATACCCCGTCCGTCGTTCCCACCTGGCGCGTGGCCGATGCGCCCAGGGCGCTGGCGTACCGCAGCATTCGCATCTCGTCCCATCGGTTCACCAGCCCGGTGATGATCCCGGCCGTGAACGCGTCGCCCGAACCGGAGGGATCCACCGCCGAGACGCGAAACGCCGGCACCGACCAGACCTGCTGGCCCCGCGCCCCACGGCGCCGCTGGCCCCGCGGGTGATCACCACCAGCTTGGCTCCGTACTGCTGGAACAGTTCGATCTGCTCCTTCACGTCGGACGAGCCGCTGATGAGCTGCGCTTCATCGTCATTGGGAAGGAAGCAGTCCACGTGAGGCAGCAGCACCTTCAACTGTTCCTGGGCCACGGCTTGCGACGGCGGCACAACCACATCCAGCACCGTCGCAATGGAATTGGCCCGACAGTACGCCAGCACCGAGGCCAGTTCCTGCGGATCGAGTCCTGGCATGGCAAACAGCCCGCCCACGTAGAGCACCTTCAATCCGTGCAGCCGCTGGCGGGGAATGTGTTTGGCGGTGAAGGCCGCGTTGGTGCCGAAGGTATGCACATAGCGGCGATCTTCTCCTTCAACCAGGAGGATCACCGTGCGGCTGGTCGGCAGGGTCTGGCTGTAGCCGAGATGCTCGCACGCCACGCCCGCGGCGCGGAAGGCGCCCAGCAGAACCTCGGCCGCCGAGTCCCGCCCCAGGCAGCCGAACACCTCCACGGCGAGGCGTTGTTTGACCAGATCCAGCGCCACGTTGGCGGCGCAGCCGCCGGCGCGCGACGGCATGTCGCCGACCGGGAGCAGTTCCCCTTGATGCGGCAGCCTTGGCATGGGGCCGCAGAACGTGTCCGCCACCAGAATGCCCGCGCAACCGACATCCGCCATGTGACCGCTCCTTTCTTTCCGCACAGCCCGCATTGGATTCATGCCCGGCCGCAGCAGCCCAATACCTCGATCCGCTCCAGGACCGCGTCCCGCACGGCCCGTCGCCCGGCCACCAGCACGTCGTCGGCGCCGCCCATGCCCAGCAACTGGTGCGGATTGGTCTGCTCGGCCGACAATGCCGCGCGCACCGCCCGCAGGTAACGCTGCTTGACGTACGTTCCGTAGTTCACTTTGGCCACCCCCATGGCAATCGCCTTCTTGAGCGAAGCGGCGGCGATTCCCGATCCCCCGTGCAACACCAGCGGCACGCTCACCTTTTCGCGAATCCGCGCCAGCCGATCCAAGTCCAACTCCTGCTCGCCTTTCACCAGGATGTGGACGTTTCCGCAGCTCACGGCCAGCAGATCGACATCGGTCTGCCGGACGAAGTCGGCGGCCACATCGGGATCGGTTGCCGAGCCGACGTGGCTGACCGAGCCGGACGCCCCGCAGGGCAACTCGCCCAGTTCCGCCTCGACCGCCACGCCGCGGGCATGCGCCTCGCGGGTCAGCGCGGCCACCCGTTGCACATACTGCGCGTAGGGGGCGGCCGGATCGGTCGGGACGATCAGGTTGAATCCCGCCGCGATGGCCGAGCGCACCTGATCGTCCCAAGGGCACTCGTTGAAGATCAGCGCGCAGGGCACGCCGGCCGATTCCGCTGCCGCCCGACCCAGCGCGGCATAGAGGTTGATTCGCTCCACCGCTTCCCGCTTCGGATTGGTTAAAAATTCACCATTGAAGCCAAGGATGATGGGTGAACGGGTCTGTTCCGCCGCATCGATCGCGCCCTGCAGCGATTCCAGGTTCCAGCTCTCGAAATAGCCGATGGCATAGCCGGCGGCCCGCGCCCGCCGCAGCATGACTTGCGCCTGCTCAAGCATTGCTCAACTCCCTTGTGGGTACTTTTGCCACATTCACCTCGATGCCGGCCGAGCGCAACGCTTTCACATGGCTGCTGCGCACGCCCGAATCGGTCACCACCGTGTTGATCTGTTTGATGTCCAGCACCTTGCACAACGCCCGCTGCCCGAACTTGGTGTGATCGGCCAGCAAAACGAGTTTTCCGCATTGCTTGGCGATGATCTGCTTGATTCGGAACAGCGGTTCGGACGACTCAAAGGTTCCTTCGCCGGGCATCAGCGCCTTGGTGCCCATGAAGGCGATGTCCACGAAGAGCCGCCCGGCCTGTTCCTGGCTGGTCGGGCCGGCCATCGAGAAGCTCTGGGGATCGTAGGTGCCGCCGATGCCGATCACCCGGTTGCCTCCGAACTTGCCCGCTTCCAGGCAGACCAGGGTGGAGTTGGAAACCACCGTCAGTTCGCCTTTTTTCGTCGCCAGCGCCTTGGCCAATTCCAGGCAGGTGGTCGAGCCGTCCACGAAAATCGTCTGCGGGCCTGCGATGAGCTCGGCCGCACACCGGGCGATGACCCGTTTCTCGGCCCGGCAGGCATTCACCCGCGAGAGGAAGGTCGTCTCGTACAAGGGGGATACCGGATCGGACCGGCGCACGCCGCCGGGTGTCTTGATGACCGCGCCCCGCTGGTACAGCTCCTCGACGCTGCGGCGGACGGTCATGTGGGAAACCCGCAGCAGGTCGCTCAGTTCCAGATAGGAACATTCGTCCTGCTGCTCCAGGCGATCCAAGATGAACTGCATGCGTTCCGTGGTGGACATCGGCATCCTTGTAATATTTACCAAACTCGTGTTAAAATATCACACTGGTCCTGCTTGTGCAAGTTTTTTATTCCGGCATTCGGCCGCGCTGGATTCAGGTGGTGACAACATGAACACGGTGATCCTCGGGTTTGGATTGGTTCTGCTGGCGGGGATCCTCAACGGCAGTTTCGGCGCACCCATGAAAAAGACCTCCCGCTGGGCGTGGGAAAACACCTGGGTGGTGTGGGCGTGCGTCGCCTTGATGGTGCTGCCCTGGGCGGTTTCGCTGAATACGGTTCGCAATCCGGTCGCCGCCTGCCTCCATGCCCCCGGGATTCAACTGGCGAGGGTGGTGCTGTTCGGCGTCTTGTGGGGCATTGGCGGACTGACGTTCGGGATTTCCCTCTCGGCCATCGGGATCAGCCTCGGGTTCGCCATCGGCATCGGACTCACGGTTGTGCTGGGCACGCTGATCCCCATGGCCAAAGACCTTTCGGCGGTCGCCACCTTCTCGGGACAATGCATCGCCGTCGGGCTATTTTTTCTGCTGGTCGGCATTGGATTGTTCGCTTGTGCCGGGAGGCTGAAGTCAGTGCAGGCCAGGGAGCAGGACGGCGGGAATGCCGGCGGCAAGGCCGAGGGAGGTGAGCGGATGAGTTTCGGCCTGGGGCTTGTCCTGTGCATTGTCAGCGGGGTGTTCATGTCCATGATGAACCTGGCATTCAGCTACTCCGGCGCGGTCAAGACGTCGGTGATCGCGGCGGGGGCGACGGAGGCGGGCGCCGCCGATGCGGTGTGGGCGCTTATCCTGCTGGGCGGGTTCCTTCCCAATGCGATTTACTGTTCCATCAAGCTGACCCGCAACGGGACCTGGGCCAATTACCGATTGGCCGGCACGGCGGGGCATTGGGGGCTGGCCTGCCTCATGGGGCTGTTGTGGTTTTTTTCCGTGTCCATTTACGGGCGGGCGGCCGTCTTGATGGGGAAATTCGGGGATTCGGCGGGATGGGCCGTCTTTCTGGGCACGTGCATTCTGACGTCCAATTTCTGGGGGATCGCCAGCGGTGAATGGCGCGGACCAGGCAAGGGGCGTCCCTTTCAGGTCTTGTGGGCCGGAATGCTGGTTCTCCTCTTGGGTCTGGCGATCATCGGCTATGGAATTCTCGCCAAGGGCCGCGCGTGTTGACTGCGGTGGCATAAGGAAAGGGTTTTATGGATCATCTGAAATCAACCGGTCGGTCCTGCAACGCAGTTGAAGAGCAGGTCGTTGTCAATCAGCCTTCCTGGGTCATCCGAACGCCGCAAATGGAGTTGGCGGTGGCCTGCGCGGGAGGGCAGATGGCGCCGGTCACGTTTTTCAAGGATACCCCGCGGCCGGTCCAACCCTATTACGTCAGCCCGTGGCAAACCGAGAACACTTCCCTTGGATCTGCCGCCGGTCCTGGTTCCGCTGCGCGGTGACTTCTTTTGCATGCCCTTCGGGAGCAATGCCCAGCCTTTTGCTGGCGAGAACCACCCGTTGCACGGAGAGACCGCGGGGAAGCGATGGGCATTTGACCGCATTGAGTGCACTACGGAAGCGGTGGAATTGGTCCTCAAGCTGAAGACCACGGTGCGGCCCGGACAGGTCACCAAGCGGATTCGGCTGCTCCGGGGCCAGAACGCGATCTACAGCGAGCACGTCCTGGAAGGCTATTGCAGTCCCATGCCGCTGGGGCATCATCCCACGCTTCGCCTGCCCGAGGCCGAAGGCGCGGTGCATGTGACGACCAGCGCCTGTCGCTTCGGACAAACCCATCCGGGCATGGTCTGCAACCCGGCCGAGGGTAACTACCAGGCTCTGGCCCCCGGTCAGCGGTTTGAGGATTTACGGCACGTGCCCCTGATGTGGCGCGAACCGGCCACGGGAGACTGCACCCGCCACCCCTGCCGCGCCGGCTACACCGATGTGCTGGCCGTCTTCAGTCAAAGCCGGGCTCAGTTGGGTGGACACCCCGCCTGGGTGGCGGCGGTCAACACGGCCGAAGGCTACTTGTGGTATTCGCTTCGTGATCCCGACCTGTTGCCGAGCACCGTCGTTTGGATGTGCAACCGCGGGCGGCACACCGCGCCGTGGAACGGACGCAATCGCTGCCTGGGCCTGGAGGCCGTCTGCGCGTATTTCACCGAGGGTCTGGCGGCCTCCGCCCAACCGAATTCCCTGACCAAGGAGGGCCTTGCGACGGCCGTGGCGCTGAACCCGGATCGCCCCTTGAGCGTGAAATTCATTCAAGGCCTGGTCCGGGTGCCGCCGGAGTTCGACCGGGTCGAAGCGGTGGAATTCCTGCCCGGCAAGGCAGTTTTTGTTTCACCTGAAGGCCGACGAGTGACGGCAACCGTGGATCATGGGTTTGTGTTCTGATCCGTGCCCAAACCAAAGTTCCATCGCTTCTGCGCTTGGTAACTCCAGAAAGGACCGCCGTGTCCACTTTTTTCAACAGCCAACTACGCTTCAACCGGATGAACGAGAAGGTGATCCTGGTCGGGCGGATGGAAAACAAGGACGCCATCACGCTGTCGGCCGGGGACAACACCCTTGCCTTCGGCGGCCCGTTCCAGTTGCATTTTTCCACAACCCGAAGCGGCTCGGCTATCCAAATCGCCCAGGTGGAGGTGATCGGCGTCGCCGGGGAAAAATACACGGGCGGGTTTGGCAATGAGGACGGCTTGGTGTTTGCTGATTTCATCCGCGGCGGCGGAAAAGGGCAGGAGCTGTGCAAGCTCGAATACGGCTGAGGGGGCAGCGTCTGTGCGAACTCCGGGCGAGTTCCCAACGATATGGCGATGCAGGATGCCCAAGTGGTGGTCCGGGTGAAACACCCGATCTTGGGCGAACTGGACGGTACCAACAAGCTCGGCGATTTGCCGGCCGGATGGACGGTGGCCTGAAAGTGCCGTGGCCGATTGCTGGCGAAACCCGGTTTGCCCACGGGTTTATCAGGCCGATTGACACGCGGATTGAAAAATTTCTTGCATGAGCCAGGTTTGTCGTTAAACTGCGGCCACTTGGCCAAAAGGGAAGGAACACCGCCATGGGGTGGGACAAGCAGCTCATCGTTCGGGAACTGCGCCGATGGCACCGCCAGAACCAAGACCTCTGCTCCCGCGCTCTGCGCCGGGTGGACTTGCCGCTGTATGGCGCGGCCCGGCATCACTTCGGCACCTATCGCCAGGCCATCGAGGCGGCGGGATTGGACTACCAGCACATCCGACGCCTGATCCCCGGCCGATGGACCCGCCAGACGGTCGCTCGGGAACTGCGCCGCCTTTACCGCCAGGGCCAGGCCCTGCATCATGCCGCTTTGGAAAAGACGCGGCCGGAGTTGGTGCAGGCGGCCTACCGCAACTTCGGCTCCTACCGCCGGGCGGTTGCCGCCGCCGGTCTGGACTACACCCGCATCCGCGTGCGGCCCATGCCCTCGTGGACGAAACAGCGGGTGGTGGCGGAACTGCGCCAACTGCACCGCCAAGGCCATCCCCTCTGGAAGCGGGCCCTGCGCCACATTTGCCCCTACCTGGAGCGGGCGGCCCGCCGCTGCTTCGGCTCCTACCAGCGTGCCGGCAGGGCCGCGGGAATCGACCCGGCGGCCCTCAAGCCCCCGAGCTATCGCATTTGGAGTCCCCAGCGGATCGTGCAGGAATTGCAGCAGCTGGATCGCCAGGACCGGTCCCTGCTGAAACCTGTCCGGTTGGAGGCCCACTGGCCGCAACTGCTGCGGGCCTGCCGGCGGCAGTTCGGCTGTTATCGACGGGCGTTGCAGGCGGCGGGAATTGATTATGCCCAGGTGGCCAGAGTCACCGCACCGCCATTATCGCCTGAGCAGATTCTCTATCGATTGCAGCATCTGGAGGAGCAGAGCGCGGACATGCGTTACAAGCCGATGGAACGCAAGCACCCCCGCCTGTTCAATTCGGCTCGATACCGCTTTGGCTCCTACCGGGCGGCGATGGAGGCGGCGGGGCTGGAGTATCCGCCGCTGCCGCCGCTGCGGCACTGGACGCGGCCGCTGGTGCTGCGGATGCTGCGGGAGCTGGATCGGCAGGAGGCGGATCTGCGGTTCAGGACGATGCGGAAAAGACATCTGCCGCTGTTCGAGGCGGCCCGCCATTACTTCGGCACGTACCTGACGGCGGTGAAGGAGGCGGGAATCGATTACGATCAGATGGTGCAGGAGCAACTGCGGCGAACACTGCCGGCCCGGGCTTCGCGAGCAGGAACGCAGCCGTCCGTTCTTCGGCAGGGGGGTAATGGCCGCCCTGGATGCCTTCTTCCCTTGCGGCGTGGCTCCCGCCGATAGCGGCTTGGGCAATGCAAGCAAGAGATCAACCAAGGTGAGAAGCAAAAGAAGCGGCGGAGAAGGAAATAACGGTCAGGAAATAACCCATTGCCAACGCACGAAGCGCATGGTGTCAAAGTGCGGAGGCGACGTGTATAATCCAGTGAAGCAGGAGGCCGAGCTCATGAAGGAACCCGATTCACCCGGCGAAGGCGAACTGATCCTCTATCAGACTCCCGAAGGACTGGTCCGGGTTGAAGTGCTCTACGAGTCCGAGACATTCTGGCTCAACCAGAAAAAGATCGCCGAGCTTTTCGGGGTCGATCTGCGGACTATCAGTTACCACTTAAACGCGATTTATGCATCGGGCGAGTTGAGCCAGGAGCGAACTCTCCAAAAAGTTTGGAGAGTTCAAACCGAGGGCGGTCGTCAGGTCCGCCGCGAGATCGAATTCTATAACCTCGATGCCATCATCTCCGTCGGCTACCGCGTCAACAGCGTACAGGCGACCCACTTCCGCATTTGGGCGACGCAGACCTTGCGGGAGTTTGTCATCAAGGGGTTTGTGCTGGACGATGAACGGCTGAAGCTCAACAAGCGGTTCGGCAAGGACTACTTTGAGGAACTTCTGGAACGCATCCGGGAGATTCGGGCCAGCGAACGCCGCTTTTACCTCAAGATCACCGACATCTATGAGCAATGCAGCATCGATTACGACAAGGATGCCCCGATCACCCAGACGTTTTTCAAGGCCGTTCAGAACAAACTGCACTGGGCGGTCACGGGTCAGACGGCCGCCGAAATCATCGCGAGCCGGGCGGATGCCTCCAAGCCCTCGATGGGCCTGACGACATGGAAGAACGCCCCGGCCGGTAAAATTTTAAAGTCGGACGTGGTGATCGCCAAAAATTACCTGATTGAGCGGGAGATCAGGGCCCTTGAGCGGATTGTCGGCATGTACCTTGACTATGCCGAGAATCAGGCGGCCCGGCGGATTCCGATGAAGATGGCCGATTGGGTCAAGCGGCTCGATGCGTTCCTCCGCTTCAATGAATACGAAGTTCTGACCGACGCCGGCTCGGTTTCGGCGGAGGTTGCCAAGCAGCTTGCCGAGGAGCAGTACGAGCAGTTCCGCCTGAAGCAGGACAAAAGCTTTGAGAGCGACTTTGAGAAAGAAGTTAAACGCATTGAGGATCGGACTCGCCGCTCCAGCCCGCCTGGCCGGGAGGAAGGAAGCAAACAATGAAATTGCGGATGACCTGCGGGGCCATGGGGTGCGGGACGAGAACAAGCCGGAACAATAAAAAGTAAAGCCAATGGCGGTCGAAGACCGTCCAAAGGCTCCATAGACATGGTCGGCCATCAACAACCCGAAGTCAAGTCCCCAAACCTTGTCCCTCCCGAAAACTCCATCCGGGCCAGAATACGAGAACCGACGCCCCTATACAGGTCATGGCATCTGAGGAATTGAGTTGCCGGCGTGCGTGATGCTGTCTGAAAACTGCGGCAAAAACGGGCTTTCACCGCCTTGGGCGCAGGGAACTCCCATCCCCCGGATTTTGGCGATGGGATTTCCACCGCTCAAGCGGCTCGCCAGTAGCGGTGGTGCAAGCCGCCCAGGTAGGCTGTCGAGAGAACCTGCCCCTTTTCGACCGGCTCGACGGCTCGGGGCTGGGGCGAATTGCGGTCCAGGGACAAGTGGGTTCGCGCCTGGTGGTAGTACTCGAAGTACTCGCTCAGAACGCGGTGCAGATGCCGCTCATTCAGCACGATCAAGTGGTCCAGGCACTCCCGGCGGATTGAACCGATCAGCCGCTCTACGTAGGGATTCTGCCAAGGAGAGCGGTAGGCCGTGACGAGCTGCCGGAGGCCCATGTGCTTCACCCGGTTGCGGAAGAACTCGCCGTAGATCGCGTCCCGATCCCGCAGCAAAAACCGCGGCGCCTGGTCATAGGGAAAGGCTTCGGTGATCTGCTGGGCGAGCCATTGGGCAGTGGGGTGGGCGGTCAGGTTGAAATGCACCACGCTGCGCTGGTCGTGCCGGAGCACCACCAGCACGTACAGCAGGCGGAAGCTCGCCGTCGGCACGACGAACAGGTCGATGGCCGCGATCTCCCGGAGGTGGTTTTTCAGAAACGTCCGCCAGCACTGTGAGGGCGGCTTACGCGGCCGGGGCAGGTACCTGGCCACGGTGGACTCGGCGACTTGGTGGCCCAGCAGCCGCAGTTCCGACTGGATGCGCGGGACTCCCCAGATGGGATTCTCCCGGGCCAGCCGGCGGATCAGACACTACAGTTGCGCATCGCTGGTTTTTGCCGATAGAAGAAGTATCGGGCCAAGTGGCCCGGCAAAGGAGCTGAACGCATGGATGCGCAGACGGTAGCGAGTTGGCGGGATCAGTTTGATCAGTTGATGCAACGATTTGGACCCTGCTTTGCCCGCAGGGATTTGCGGGGACGGGCCGGGGAGTACCTTCAGGGCCTGACCTCCGACGCCCAGCGCAAGAACAGCTGGCAAATCGCCGAGCGCCTGGGCGAAGCCAAACCCTACGCCATGCAGCGGCTGCTGGGCCGGGCCCGCTGGAACGCCGAGGACCTGCGCGATGAGTTGATCCGCTACGCCAAGGAGCATCTGCTGGACGGCTCGGACCCGGGGATCCTGATCGTGGATGAAAGCGGCTTTCCCAAGCGGGGGGACAAATCCGCCGGCGTGCAGCGGCAGTACTGCGGGAGCGTGGGGGCGGTGGTCAACTGCCAGGTGGGTGTGTTCCTGACGCTGGCCAGTTCGCGGGGACGGATGTTGATCGACCGGGAACTGTATCTGCCGAAAAGCTGGTGCCAGGATCCGCCCCGCTGCCAGGAAGCCGGCATTCCCACCCACCGCCGTTATGCCCGCAAGGCCAAGCTGGCGATGGACCTGCTGGCGCGGAGCTTTGCGGCCGGCATCAGCCCCCGATGGGTGCTGGCCGATGAGGTCTATGGAGGCGACGGGGAGTTCCGAGCGTTCCTGGAGAAGCGGAACCAGCCGTATGTGCTGGCGGTGTCCTGCCGCCATCGGGTCTTTGTGGGCCAGCACCTGATTCCGATCAAACAGATTCCGCCGCGGGTGGCCGCCAGCCAATGGCAGCGATTGAGCATCGGCCAGGAGGCGGACCGGGCCTATGACTTTGCGGCCTTGCCCATCGGCCAGCCGACGGCCGACCGATTGCAGCGTTGGTTGTTGATCCGTCGGCATCTCCGCACCGGGGAGTGCGGTTATTACCTGTGTCTGGCGCCCGGGGGACCAGTTGTCGGCAATTGGCTCAGGCCAGCGGCCAACGCTGGCAGATCGAAAGCTGCTTTGAGTGCGCCAAGGGGGAGACGGGACTGGACCATTACGAGGTGCGTTCGTATGTGGGATGGTACCGCCACGTCAGTCTGAGCCTGCTGGCGGCGGCGTTCCTGACGGCGGTGCGTCTGGCGGCAAAAAAAACGACGCATCGGCGGCAGGGGGCCAGTTGATTCCCCTGACGGAGCCGGAGGTGCGAGTGCTGCTGATGCGGATCGTCTGGCCACGGCTCAACGATGTTCAGTTGGCGTTGGCCTGTTCTGCTTTCCGCCGCGAGCATCAGGCCATCGCCCGCCGCTCTCGACAGCAGAACAGGAGTGGCGATGCGCAACTGTAGTGTCAGATCCACCACGGCCCGGCTGACGGTCGGACGCCCGAGCTTGCCGCCGGCGGATTTCCACTTCCAGTAGAGGCCAAAGCCCTGCCGGTGCCAGCGGAGGAGCGTGTCGGGTTGGACGAGGAGCAGGGCGGTTTGACCTTCCCCACGAACGGTGGGCGCGTCATTATTGCGTCAGTTGAGGCTGGCCTCGAACTGCTCGGGGCTCCTATAGCCCAACGCCGAATGACGCCGTCGGCGATTGTACCATCCCTCGATCCATAAAAATATTGAACGCCTCGCCTCCTCTCGACTGGCGAACTTTCGCCGGTACACGTGCTCGGTTTTCAGCGTGCCCCAGAAGCTCTCCATCGCCGCGTTGTCGTAACAGTCGCCCACGCGACTCATCGAACAGTCGATATCCATCAGCTTCAACCGCTTCTGATATTCCTCGCAGGCGTACTGCACGCCCCGGTCGCTGTGGTGCAGCAGGCCCGGTCCCGGCGTTCGACTCCGGATGGCCATGGTCAAGGCGTCGAGGCACAGTTCGGCTCGCAGGTGATCGGCCATCGCCCAGCCCACGATCTTCCGGCTGTACAGGTCCATCACCGCCGCCAGGTACAAAAAGCCCTCCCCGGTGGACACGTAGGTGATGTCGCAGACCCACTTGCGGTTGGGTGACTCGGCCGAGAAGTCCCGATCCAGCCGGTTTTCAAACACCGGATGCTCGTGATTGGAATCGGTCGTCGGCGGCACGAAGCGACGGGGCGTGTTCGCCCGCAGACCCTGGCGGCGCATCAGCTTGGCCACCGTGTTCACGCAGCAGGCCACGTTCCTCTCCGCCAGCTCGGCATGCACCCGCGGGCTGCCGTAGGTGCCGTCGGACTCGTCGTGCGCCTGGCGGATCTGTCGCATCAGTCGTTGCCGCCGCGCCTCGGAACTCGAGGGCGGCCGCCGCCGGCGAAGTTGCCAGGCGTGGTAACCCTGGCGGCTGACGGCCAGCAGTTCGCACATGGCCGCCACCTCGAACATCTGGCGGTGAGCGTGGATCCAGGCGAATCTCACAGGTTCTCCTTCGCGAAGTAGGCCGTGGCTTTTTTTAAAATTTCGCGTTCCATCTCGGCGCGGCGAAGCTGTTTTTCCAGCTCGCCGATCCGCGCCCGCAGCGCCGCCGGGTCGTCCTGGGCCACGCCCGCGGCGATCTGCGCCGAGCGTTGCTGTTTGCGCCGCGGCCGGACCCAGTTGGCCAGGGTCTTGTGGGGAATGCCCAACTGCTTGCCGGCCTGGCGGCAGGAGTAACCCTGCTCCTCGACCAACTTGATGGCCTCGGCCTTGAACTCGGACGGGTAGTGCTTGCGAACCATGATCTCGCTCATCGAAGTTCTCCTTGGCGGCCATTATGCCGCCGCTTCGACGCGCCCACCATTCGTGGGGAAGGTCAGGCGCGAGCAGTTGGCGGCGGTGGCGAAAGCCGCTCCCGCCGACCCCAAGGGCGAGGCGTGGGCGTGGTGGGAGGAATTCTGGAACCGAAGCCGGATCGTGATCACGCCACGGTCTGGAAGCCCGGAATCCCGCTCCCCGGACTCTGCCGCCTGGCAGGTGGGGCGCAACTACCAGCTTGCCCGCTTCATGCTCGCCTGCAACGCCTACGGGGCGTTGCCGACGAAATTCAACGGGGGGATTCACACCTTCGACTCCTGCCACATCGACTTCCTGAACCCCGGCACCAGCGGGCATCCCGACCATCGGGGCTGGGGCGGGGTGAACTTTGTGGGGCAAAACCAGCGGCTGCTCTACTGGCCGATGCTCAAAAGCGGCGATTGGGACATGATGCCGCCGCAGTTGAATTTCTACGCCAACATGCGGCGCAACGGGGAACTGTACAGCAAGGCCCATTGGGGCATCGAGGCGGCTAGTTTCATCGATCAGGGCAGCTATTTCGGCCTGCCCGTCGGCGCGTTGGGAAACCTGCGCGGCAAGCCGGTTTCCGGCGATGAGGAACTGATGAAACTGCTCAAGTTGCATGCCCACTACTTCACTTCCCAAGTCGAGTTTTCCTGGATGATGCTCGAATACGCCCGCTACGGCGGGCGCGATCTGGCGCCCTACCTGCCCTTCATCGAGAGCACGCTGAAGTTCTACGACCAGTATTATCAGATGCGTTGCCGGCGGCTCACGGGCCAGCCCTTTGACGCCAACGGGAAGCTGGTGTTCTACCCGGCCAAGGCGCTGGAGACGTACCCAGACGTCAAAAACCCAACGGACGTGCTGACCGGCCTGACGGTGGTCTTGAAGCGGCTGCTGGAACTGCCCGACTCGCTCGTCTCCGCCCAGCGCAAGGCGGCGTGGCACGACATGCTCGGCCGTCTGCCGGCACCCGCCTACTTCAGCCAGTACAGGGGCCGGAAAGTACTCCTGCCCGGCGAGCGCTACGGCACGCGCACCAACGGGGAGACTCCGCAGCTCTACCCGGTCTTTCCCTACCGCACCTTCGGCGTTGGCCGTCCCGACCTGCAAGTGGCCATCGACAGTTGGCGTTACGGCGGACCGGAGGTGTTCAACGACAAAGGCTGGTGGTGCTGGTATCAGAACAACATCTTCGCCGCATGCATGGGGTTGACCGACGATGCCCGGCGGTACACCGTTGCCAAGCTGATGGATTCCGGGCGGCGTTTCCCGGCCATTTGGGGTTCCGCCTATGACGAGACTCCCGACATGGACCACGGCGGCAGCGGGATGATCGGCTTGCAGGACATGCTCTTGCAGGAAAAGGACGAGAACCTTTACCTCCTGCCCGCTTGGCCGGGGGGCTGGCCCGTGGAGTTCAAGTTGCACGCCCCCTGGCGGACGGTGGTTGAGGCGGCGGCACGCAACGGGGGCTTGGAGCGGCTCTCGATAAAGGTGGGGGACGCGGGACGCGATCGGTTGCGGTTGCACGCGGTTGGAATCGGCGGCGGGCGGGTCGTTCTGGCGGATGGATCGGCCGTCCCTTCCCAGGCGGCAGGCCCGAATGTGCTGGAATTTCCCGTCCGCCCGGGCGCAACCTACCGCGTCGAGGGGTTGCGGGTTCCCGAGGCGGCGGCAGGCGCGCCCCGGACGCTCTTTCTCGAGGACTTTGAGGCCGTCCAATTGTCTAAAACCGCCAAGGCCAAGGGGTGGCAGCGGGCCGTATCCGGTAATGAGCCTGTTATCGAGGTGCCGCCCGTGCCGGGGGCGACGGGCAAGGCCCTCAAGGCGGTGCCGCAATCGGTGCTCAGTTACGACCTGGGCCGATCGGTGCGCGGCATCGTGCGCTTGCGGGCGTATGCGCAATCGCCCTCCGCCCTGGGCACGGTGGAAATCCTCAACGGGGATGCCGGCGACACCAGCTACCAAAAGACGGTCGCCAATCTGGCGCAAGGCAAGCCGACCCTGTACAACCGGGTTTATTCGGGGGTGATGGTCGGCCTTCACGGCGCGCCGGCCTGGGGGCTGTTTGCCCAGGACAAAGCGGCCAATTTCATGTACCAAAAGCTGGATTGGCAAGCGGTGGGCGACGGGTTGGAGGTCAAGCCGGGCTGGGTGGAACTGACCCTGGACGCCCGCGAGGAGGGGTTGGTGACGGTGACGGTGAAAGAGCTGGCCGGCGGCAAGCAGGTCAGCTCGCGGATCAAGGCGGTGCCTTTCGCCCTGGCCGGCGGCTTTCGTTACCTCCGCTTGGGCTGCTACGGCGAGTCGGCGGCGGCGCCGGTGTGGTTTGACGAGGTGGTGGTCACCGAAGACCAACCCTGAATTTTTGCCTGCCGGCGGGCGAGCCGTTGCCAGGGCATGGGATTTGAGCGGTCCATCAATGATCGGAAAGGTCATCATGAATAAATCGCAAATGACGTTGGGTATTAAAGCCCTCGTGCTTGGAGTGCTGGCCATCGCCGCATGCGGCCGTGCCGCCGATGACCGGGTGCTGTGGTACACGAAACCCGGGCAGGTCTGGGGGCATGAGGCGCTGCCGATCGGCAACGCCCGGCTGGGCGCGATGTTCTTCGGCGGCGTGGAGAAGGAAGTCATCCAGTTCAACGAACAAAGTCTCTGGGCCGGCCAGACCAACTACAACGGCGGGTTCAAACCGGGCTACGACGGCTTCGGCAATTACCTGAATTTCGGGGAACTGACGATCCAATGGTCCGGGCTGAAGCTGGCGAACGCCAGCGGGTACCGCCGCGCCCTGGACCTCCGCAACGGCATCCACACGGTTGCCTTCTCGCAAGCCGGAGTCGCCTACGTCCGCGAAGGCTTTGCCAGCCGCGCCGGTCAGGTCATCGTGCTCCGCTACAGCGCCGACAAGCCGGGCGCTTTGTCCGGGTCCGTGGGCTTGGCCGCGGGCGAGGACGCGAAAACGGCGGCGACGGGCAACGAAATCTCCTTCGCCGGCCAAACGCCCAACCGACTCCGGTACGCGGCCGCGGCGCGGCTGCTGGCCACGGGCGGCAAGGTGGCGGCCGAGGGCGGGGAACTGCGGTTTGAGAACTGCGACAGCCTGATGATCCTGCTGGCCGCGAGGACCGACTACAAGCCCGATTACCGGGCGGGGTGGCGGGGCGATGACCCGGCGCTGCGGATCGCCAACGATCTTGCCCAAGCCGCGGGCCGGGGATTTGATGCCCTGCGCGCAGCGCATATTGAGGATCTGACGGCGCTGCTGGGCCGGGCGGACATCGACTTGGGGAGCACGCCGACCGAGGTCGCCGGCCGGCCGACCGACGAGCGGCTGAAGCGCTACGCGGCGGGCGGCAGCGATCCCGACTTGGAAGAGATGATTTTCCAGCAGGGGCGGTACCTGCTGGCCAGTTGCTCGCGGCCGGGCGGTTTGCCGGCCAACCTGCAAGGGCTGTGGAACAACATGAAAAAACCGCCGTGGGGCTCCGATTTCCACAACAACATCAACATCGAGATGAACTACTGGGGGGCGGAACCGACGGCCCTGCCCGAATGCCATGAACCGCTGATCGATTTCGTGGTGGCCCAGGCGGAGCCGTGCCGCATCGCCACGCGCAAGCAGTTCGGCGAGAAGACCCGCGGTTGGACGGCGCGGACGTTCCAGAGTCCTTTCGGCGGCACGGCCTGGAATTGGAACGTGCCCGTCAGCGCCTGGTACGCCACCCACGCCTTCGAACACTGGGCGTTCACGCAGGATCGCGTTTATCTTGAGAAGACGGCCTATCCCCTGCTCAAGGAAATCTGCCAGTTCTGGGAAGACCGCCTGAAAACGCTGCCCGACGGCTCGCTGGCGGTTCCCGACGGCTGGTCGCCGGAGCACGGGCCGCACGAGGATGGCGTCATGTACGACCAGCAGATCGTCTGGGAGTTGTTCCAGGACTACCTGGACGCCGCCGGGGCGCTGGGCGTGGACGAGGGCTACCGGAAGAAGGTGGCCGGCCTGCAATCGCGCCTGGCGCCGAACAAGATCGGCCGGTGGGGGCAGCTCCAGGAATGGCAGGCCGACCGCGACGACCCGCAGGATCAGCACCGCCACACCTCGCACCTGTTTGCCGTCTATCCGGGCCACCAGATCACCCTGCGCAAGACGCCGGAACTGGCCAAGGCGGCCGGGGTCTCGCTGGCCGTGCGCGGCGAGGTCGGCGACAGCCGCCGAAGCTGGACCTGGCCGTGGCGCTGCGGGATATGGGCCCGGCTTGGCCAGCCCGAGAACGCCTACCGCATGGTGCGCGGGCTGCTGAGTTACAACGTCTATCCGAACCTGTTCGCCAGCCACCCGCCGTTTCAGATTGACGGCAATCTCGGAATCCCCGGCGGGATGGCGGAAATGCTTCTGCAAAGCCACGAGGGCGAGATCAACCTGCTGCCGGCCTTGCCGCGGGCGTGGGCGGCGTCCGGGTCGTTCAGGGGGTTGCGCGCCGGGGTGGGTATGCGGTGGATTTCGCCTGGAAGGACGGGAAAGTCACGGATTACCGAATCGTCGCCGACACGGCGCCCGACAAAAAAGCGGAGGTGTGGGTGCGCGTCAACGGCGAGAGGAAACAGGTTGTTCCGCTGGCCAACAAGTGATGGAGAACCAATGAGACGGATAATTTCAGCGGCTTGTTTTGTGGCATGGATTGCGACCTCGGTTTGGTCCAAAACGCCGGATGGCGCGGCGCCAAGCGGCCAGGCCCGCATCACGGTGCATCTGGACCGGCCGGCGACGCCCGTCAGCCCGATCCTCTACGGCCTGTTCCTGGAGGAGATCAACCGCTCGTTCGACGGCGGGCTGTACGCCGAGATGCTGCAAAACCGCTCCTTCGAAGACGCTCCTTGGATGCCCGGCTGGACGGTCCTTCAGCCCCGAGATGCGAATCTGTCGGCCACCCTGGATCGCACTCGGCCGCTCAACGATCGCAATCCCACGAGCTTGAAGCTGGAGCTGAAAGCCCCGGTTCGGGGGCGGGCGGGCATCGTCAATCAGGGCTTCAAGGGCGTGCCCTGCGGTTTCGACAAGGACATGGGCCAGTGGCAAAAAGCGTTTGAGTCGGCCGTGAAGCATCAGGCGGCCGGTCTGGCGGTGCAAGCCCACGCCTCTTATCGCCTTTCGCTCCACGCCCGCGCGGGCAATGCGCCGGTGACGCTGCATGCCGCCTTGGAAACCCCCGCCGGCCAGCAATTGGCCCAATGCCGGTTCCAGATAGACCAGACGCACTGGCAGCGTTTTGAGGCGATTCTCACGCCGACCCACGGCGAAACCGATGCCCGCCTGGTGATCTGGCTGGATCAGCCGGCCGTGCTCTGGCTGGACATGGTCTCCCTGTTTCCGCGGGACACCTTCAAGGGCCGGGTCAACGGCTGCCGGCGGGATCTGGCGGAGATGATCGCCGCCATGAAGCCGGGGTTCATCCGTTTCCCCGGCGGCTGCTTTGTGGAAGGCGGCGACAACTACGCCGACGCTTATCACTGGTACCAGAGCATCGGCCCGGTGGAGCAGCGGGTGGGCAACTGGAGCCAGTGGGGCTACCTGGCCAGCGGAGGGTTCGGCTACCATGAGTACTTGCAGTTTTGTGAGGACGTCGCCGCCGAGCCGCTGATGGTGGTCAACGCCGGCATGTGGCATTTCCCGCCCAAGGGCGTGATGCCCCTGGAGAAGATGGGGCCGCTGGTGCAGGAGGCGCTGGACGCCATCGAGTACGCCAACGGCGATGCCCAGGTCACCCGCTGGGGCCAGGAGCGGGCGAAAAACGGCCACCCCGAACCCTTCCACCTGAAATTCTTGGAGATCGGCAATGAAAACGGCGGGCCGCTTTACAACGAACGCTACGCGCTGTTTTACGACGCGATCAAGGCCAAGTACCCGGACGTGACGGTGATCGCCAACTGCGAGGGGACCATCCCCCGCAGCCGGCCGGTGGAATTGGCCGACGAGCATCCCTACGGCACGCCCGCGACATACTTGGAATGGGCGACCTGGGACTTCACCCCCAAGCACGACTCCCATGGTAAGCATGGGATTTACGTCGGAGAATACGCGGCCTTGCGCGATGCGGACAAGGGAAACAACCTGCGGGTGGCGCTGGCCGAGGCCGCCTTTCTCACCGGCTTGGAGCGGCACGGCAGCCGGGTGGCCATGGCGTCCTACTCTCCGCTGCTGGAGCGGGTGGACTGGTCCAAGTGGGACTCGCGGCTGATCTGCTTTGACAACGCCAAGGCTTTCGGCACGCCCAGCTATTACGCGCAGTGCCTGTTTGGGCGGAACCTGCCGCAAGAGGCCCTGATGACTGAGGTGACGGCCCCGCGGTTTGTCTATCCCACCCGGGCCGGACGCCTGGCCCTCGGCAGCAACGGCGGGGGCTTGGTTGAGTTCCGCGACCTTCAGGTGAATGCGGAAGGACAACCCCGCTTTGCCATGTCCCCGGCCAAGCCGCTGGAAGGCTGGTGGCAGCGGGAGATGCCCGGCAGCGATCCGAACAACGTGTTCGCCGGCCGCTCGGCGCAGCGACCGGGCGTCTGGTATCCTCGCGCCGAAGGCGGCGTGAGTTGCAGCGGGGCCGGGGAACTGGTGTGTGTGGCCGGAACCTGGAGCGATTACACGCTGACGGCGAAGGTGCGCATTGCCCAGGCGGCCGCCGGCGTTCGCCTGACGATCCACCGCGACAGCGGCGGGGACGTGACCTGGCACCTGGGGGAATGGAGTCCAAAGCAGTCGGTGCTGACCAGCCCGGCATTTGCCACGCAGTCGGCGGCGCTCCCGGCCGAGCGGGGCGAGTGGTGGAACGTGAAAATCGTAGTCCACCCGGATCGGATGCGTTTTCATGTGAATGGGAACCTGATCCATGACGTGGCGCTTTATCCGCATGCCCGCGTGCTGTATGCTACCGTCGGCCGGAAGGGCAAAACGATCATTTTGAAGGCGGTGAATGTCGGCGACACGCCATTGACGGCGCGGGTGGATCTTCAGGGCCTGGGGCGTTTCACGGCTTCCGTTCAGGGCGAAATCCTGACGGGAAGCAGTGATCTGGAGATGAACGGCTTTGCCTCTCCGAACAAGGTGGTTGCCGATCCGATTTCGATTCAGGTGGAGGCACCGGTGTTCGACCACGAATTTCCACCCCGGTCGCTGAGCGTGCTGCGATTTGAACAACCGTAATTTTCAGGAGTCACAATGAAAACAATCGACCGAGTCTTGTGTGCGGTTCTTCTGTTGATGGCAGCTGATCTGAGGATTTATGCTGCGGACCTGCCGCCGTACAGAAATCCGGCCCTGCCGGTGGACCAGCGCGTGGAGGACTTGCTTTCCCGCCTGACCCTGGAGGAGAAGATCACCCTCTGCGGCGGCGTGGACATGTGGTTCATCAACGGCGTGCCTCGTCTGGGCCTGCCTCGCGTGGCCATGGCCGACGGCTCCACCACCGGCGTCAAAGGCTCCTTCGGCACCGGCACGGTCCTGCCCTCGGCCCTGGCCCTGGCGGCGACGTGGGATCGGGAAATGGCCAAAGCCTTTGGCACCGTCGAAGCCCACGACTGCCGGGCCGTGGGGTATCAGATCCTGCTGGGGCCGGCGGTGAACCTGGCCCGCAACCCGCTCTTGGGCCGCAACACCGAGTACTTCGGGGAAGACCCGTACCTGGCCGGCACCATGGCCGTGGAGATCATCCGGCAAGTGCAGAAGCAGGGAATCCTGGCCTGCATCAAGCACTTCGTGGCCAACGACATCGACCTGCCGCGCACCTTCAGCGATTCGCGTGTGGACGAGCGGACGCTGCGGGAGTTGTACCTGCTGCCCTTTGAGATGGCCGTGAAACAGGCGAAGGTCGCCACGGTCATGGCCGCCTACAACCACGTCAACGGCATCCACGCCTGCGTCAACCGCCACACCTTGGAGCAGATTCTCCGTCAGGAGTGGGGCTTCGACGGCTTGGTGATGTCCGACTGGGGCGCGGGCTCCGGCTCGGCTTCCGTCTGGGCGATGGGACCGCTGGACCTGGCGATGCCCACCGGCCCCATGGGCGAGGCGAAGACCGTGCTGCCGTTGATCCAGAAGGGCCAGATCGATCCGAAGGTCTACGATGTGAAGGTCAGAAATATCCTGCGTCAATGTTTCCGCTTCGGCCTTTACGACCGCCCGGCCAAGGACTCGAGCCTGAAGTTCGGCGACGAGGCCGGGCGCAGGTCGCCTTGCAGGTGGCCCGCCAAGGGATCGTGCTGCTGAAAAACCAGCGGGATCTGCTGCCCTTGGATCCCAAGAAGATCAAGTCGATTGCCGTGCTGGGGCCGCACAGCCAGCCGGTACGCCCCGGCGTGCCCTACATCAACGGTCCCTCCGGCTCCTCGGCCCTGGACTGCGCCAATCCCGTGACGATCCTGGCGGGGCTGAAGGCGGCGGCCGGTTCGGACGTGAAGCTGGTTTGGGTGCCCGACGAGATCGAGACGATGTACGAGCAGGCCCGCTACGAGCACCGAACCGCCGAGGGCAAAACCGCCCCCGGCCTCTTGGCCCGCTATTACAAGAACAACGACTTTGCCGGGCCGCCGGCCCTGGAGCGGGTGGAAGAGCACCTGAGCTGCGGCCACCGCTGCGCTACAAGAATTGGCTGCGGGAACTGGAGCCGTTCAGGAACCTGAGCGTGCGTTGGGAAGGGCAAATCCGC